>NZ_OY775906.1:1325514-1968272 GCF_963675065.1 uncultured Draconibacterium sp.
TCGCGATGAAGAAGCACCTCGTCCAGACTTATCAAAAATTAAAGGCAAATTGCCGGTTTTAGGTGTTTGTTACGGAGCGCAGTATTTGGCTCATTTTTATGGTGGAGAAGTGGCTCCCTCGAACACACGTGAATACGGAAGAGCAAATCTGGGTTTTATCGATCATGATAGTATTCTGTTTGAAAATATTAGTCTGCACTCGCAGGTTTGGATGTCGCACGGCGATACCATTGTAAAACTTCCGAAAAATTATAAGGTAATTGCATCAACTGAAGATGTAAATTTCGCAGCTTATAAAGTTGATGACGAAAACACCTGGGCAATTCAATTCCATCCCGAGGTTTACCACACCACAGAAGGAAAGCAGTTGTTACAGAATTTTGTGACAAATATTTGTGGATGCGAACAAAACTGGACTCCGGATTCGTTTGTTGAAACAACGGTTCAGGAATTAAAAGATCAACTGGGCAACGACAAAGTTGTACTTGGTCTTTCGGGCGGTGTTGACTCATCGGTTGCCGGCGTATTATTAAACAAGGCCATTGGGAAAAATCTTACCTGCATTTTTGTTGACAACGGTCTGCTTCGTAAAAACGAATTTGAAGATGTTTTGCATTCGTACGAAGACATGGGCCTAAATGTAATTGGTGTTGATGCCCGTAAAAAATTCTGGGACGATTTGGCCGGAGTTACGGATCCGGAACAAAAACGAAAAATTATAGGTCGCAACTTTATCGAAGTTTTTGATGAAGAAGCACATAAAATACAAGATGTGAAATGGTTGGCGCAAGGAACAATTTATCCCGATGTAATTGAATCGGTATCGGTTAACGGGCCTTCAGCAACTATAAAATCGCACCACAATGTTGGTGGTCTTCCAGAAAAAATGAAGTTAAAAGTGGTTGAGCCGCTCAACCTTCTATTTAAAGATGAAGTGCGTCGTGTAGGTGCTGCCTTAAACATAAAAAAAGAACTGCTTGGCCGTCATCCGTTCCCCGGACCGGGATTGGGAATTCGTATTCTTGGCGATGTTACTCCGGAAAAAGTTAGTATGCTCCAGGAAGCCGATACCATTTTTATTAACGGATTAAAAAGCTGGGGTCTGTACGACGAAGTTTGGCAGGCTGGCGTAATGTTGCTTCCCGTTCAATCAGTAGGTGTTATGGGCGACGAACGTACCTATGAAAACACTGTTGCATTACGTGCCGTTACTTCAACCGATGGAATGACAGCCGACTGGGTACATCTCCCTTATGATTTTATGGCAAAAATGTCGAACGAAATCATTAATAAAGTTCGTGGAATTAACCGCGTTGTTTACGATATTAGTTCGAAGCCACCTGCAACAATTGAGTGGGAATAGTTGTTGCAGAATGTAACGAAATCGATTTTGGCAGACTTATTGCGTAATCGTTTCGTTATAAATAAAAAATTAGAATTATGGCTGTAACAAGAATTCAACATATTAAAACAATTGGATTAGGTATATTTTTAGCGTTATTCCTGATAGGACCTGTCAGTACGCAGGCACAAAACGATGTACAGGAAAACCAGGTAAAATTTGCCCGACTACTACGCTTGGTTGATGGTTATTATGTCGACTCATCAGATGTTGGTGACTTAACAGAAAAGGCCATTGTACATTTACTTGAAGAGCTCGATCCACACTCAACATATATTTCAAAAGAAGAGGTGGATAAAATGAACGAACCGCTCAAAGGAAACTTCGAAGGGATCGGAATTTCGTTCAATATATATAAAGATACTTTGATGGTGACTACGACGATTTCGGGAGGACCTTCTGAAAAAGTTGGTTTGCGTGCCGGTGACCGGATTATTGAGGTTGATGGTGAAAACATTGCAGGAATAGGATTGAAAAATTCAGATGTTTTTGATTTGCTTCGAGGAGAAAAGGGCAGCAAAGTTGACTTAACAATTGCCCGCAAAGGCGAAACGAGTCCTCTTGATTTTACAATTGAAAGAGATAAAATTCCAATTTTCAGTCTGGATGCTTCTTACATGCTGGATGAGTCGACCGGATATATCAAACTGAATAAATTTTCGGCAACAACAACCGAAGAGTTTTTATCGGCAATGTCGGATTTAAAAGGTGAAGGAATACAAAATCTTGTTCTCGATTTAAGAAACAACGGTGGTGGATACCTTAAATCGGCCATTGAGTTAGCCGACCAGTTTTTAACAGATGATCAGTTGATTGTTTATACCGACGGAACAAACGACCCTAAGAGAGACTATAAAGCAACAGCAAAAGGTTCCTTTGAAAAAGGGAAAGTTGTTGTTTTAGTAAACGAGGGTTCAGCCTCTGCAAGTGAGATTGTTTCCGGAGCTGTTCAGGACTGGGATCGCGGAGTTATTATTGGCCGTCGCTCGTTTGGAAAAGGATTGGTTCAAAAACCATTCTTCCTGAATGACGGGTCGATGATTCGCTTAACAACGGCTCACTATTACACTCCAAGTGGCAGATGTATTCAAAAGCCTTATGAAGATGGCATTAGTGAATACCGTAAAGATTATGCCAACCGAATTAGTAATGGCGAAATGTTTAGTGCCGATAGTATTCATTTTGACGATGAATTAAAACACAAAACACTGGTTAGCGGTCGCGATGTTTATGGTGGTGGCGGTGTTATGCCTGATATTTTTGTTCCGTTGGACACATCTTCGCATTATGCCTACTTTAATAAACTAAGAAGAAAGCGTGTTACCTATAATTTTGTTTTAGATTATGTTGATCTTCATCGTGAAGACATTGTGAAACAATATCCAAAATTTGAAAAATTCAATGAAAAATTTGAGATTTCCGATGAGAATATTGAGCAGGTAGTTACCAAAGGTATCGAAGAAGGAATTGAAAAAGACGAAGAAAGTTTGTCCATCCTAAAAGATGACCTTAAACGGGAACTTAAAGCTTTGATAGCCCGAGACGTGTACTCACGAAACGACATGTACAAAGTTTTAAACGAAGAAGACGATGCAATTTTAAAAGCTCTTGAAGTTTTTGACAACCAGGACAGATATGCAGCGCTTTTGGTTACAGTTGATACAGTTGATTAAATTTTATGACTGAAATAGTTTTGGAATGGCTCTTAGGTAATTATTTTGAAATACTGGGAGCCATTCTTGGTTTAGCTTATATTTTCTTTTCCATTAAACAACATATTTTAACGTGGCCAACCGGGTTATTAACCTCAGCGCTATACGTTGTTGTCTTTTTTAATGCCAGGCTATATGCCGACATGGGGCTTCAGGCCTATTACGTAATAATAAGTATTTATGGCTGGTATTTTTGGCTAAAAGGTAAGAAACAAAACGAGAAGAAAGTTGCCGTAAAAACCACCCGAAAAATATTGTGGCTAAAACTGGCAGTAGTTTCAATTGCTCTTTATGCTTTACTCTTTTTTATCTTGAGCAATTATACCAATTCCGATGTTCCGCATATGGATTCAGTAACAACAGCACTTAGCATTGTTGCAACCTGGATGCTCGCAAGAAAATACATTGAACACTGGCTGCTATGGATATTTATCGATGCATTTTCTGCAGGATTATATGTGTATAAAGGTTTGTGGGCAACTGTTATTTTATTTATTGTTTACACCGTTATGGCTTTATTGGGCTATCTTGAGTGGAAAAAAGACCTGAAAAATATTGAAGCAAAAAACTAAAATAATTGCTATTACCGGAGCCGAATCAACCGGGAAAAGTACGCTTGCCAACGCATTGACAACGCATTATAATGTACCGTTCGTGCCGGAATTTGCAAGAAGTTATATCGAACAACTTAATCGATCGTACACCTACGATGATGTAATTCTGATAGCGCAAAATCAGGTAGATCAATACAACGAAATGGTTAAACATCAGCCGCCACTAATTATTTTAGATACCTGGCTTCTCATTACTAAAATCTGGCTGGATGTTGTGTACGGGAAAGTTCCCGCATGGATTGACGAAGCGATAAAAGAAACCCGTATTGACACTTTCTTGGTTTGTGATACTGATTTACCCTGGGTACCTGATAGTGTTCGTGAGAACGGCGGAACTGATCGCGAAAGACTTCAGCAAATCTATATTGAGGAGCTCAATAATTATCATTTTCCTTACCATATAATAAAAGGTAATTTTGAAGAGCGGAAAGAAGCTGCGGTTGAAATCATTTCAAATTTAGATTAAAATTCTTCAACAAGAACCTCCTTTTATTCGTTATAAAGAACAATTCTTCAATGTTTGTAATTAGTTTTGTATAATAATTGAGCACTATGACAAATAACCACGTGGACCAAAAAATATTGGATACAGTAAGTAAGTTAAGCAACCCGGAATCATACAGGTTGGTTTGTCATAAACACATGATGGGAGAACCGCTGCCATCAAATAAGAAGCTGAAACGCATTATTAATCTGGTTCGTGAAATTCTTTTCCCCGGCTATTTCGGAAGTACCACTTTAAAAACGTCAATTACTCCTCATTATATGGGTGTTTATGTTGATGAACTGCTTGAAATGCTTACCGGTGAAATTTTGGCCGGTTTGTGTTTTGAATGTACTGACGAGTCGGAAGAAAGAGTTGAAAAGCATAAAGTTGCAGCGCAGGAAAAAGCTGTAGCTTTTATCGAATTTTTACCAGAAATACGACGCAGACTGGTCGCCGATGTTGAAGCAACTTTTTTGAATGACCCGGCAGCAAAAAACTTTGGTGAGGTTATTTTTAGCTATCCGGGTATAAGGGCAATTACTAATTACCGAATTGCTCACAAACTTCTGGAACTGGACGTCCCACTTATCCCGCGTTTTATTACCGAAATGGCACACAGCGAAACCGGAATAGACATCCATCCTCGTGCTCAAATTGGTGAGAGTTTTACTATCGACCACGGCACAGGCGTTGTTATAGGTTCTACGTGTATTATTGGTGATCATGTTAAGATATACCAGGGAGTTACTTTAGGAGCAAAAAGTTTTCCGCTCGACGATGATGGCAACCCGATTAAAGGAATTCCTCGTCACCCGATTTTGGGAAACAATGTAGTTATTTATGCAGGTGCAACCATTCTGGGCCGCGTAACAATTGGAGAAAACTCAGTTATTGGAGGTAATGTATGGGTTACCAACGATTTGCCGGCCAATTCTCGAGTGGTTCAAAAACGCCCGCGAGATATTCCTTTTATGGACGGAGCAGGTATTTAAAAACAAAAAATCAAATCATTGAAAGAGTATAAATTAATCGCAAAAACCTTTTCCGGACTGGAAGATGTTTTAGCAAAAGAAGTGAAGCGCATTGGCGGTAAAAACGTACGACGCGGAAAACGTGCCGTATTTTATGATGGTGACCTTGAACTGATCTATAAATCAAATTATCATCTTCGGGCAGCATTACGTATTTTAAAGGAGATTGAACATTTTAATTTTAAAAATGTAGATCAGTTCTACTTACAATGCAAAAGAATTAAATGGCAAAACTATTTTAGTGTCGATCAGAATTTTGTGATTAACAGCGTTGTTGTTAACTCTCGCGATTTCAGAAACTCAATGTTTGCCTCTCTTAAAGTAAAAGATGCCATTGCCGATTATTTTCGTGAGAATTTTGGGAAACGGCCCAGTGTAGACACAGAAAATCCGGATATTATTATAAACGTTCATATATTCCAGGATAACTGTACATTGTCGATTGACAGTTCAGGCGAATCATTACACAAAAGAGGATATCGCGTAAAACAGGGTGAAGCACCTTTAAACGAAGTTTTGGCTGCCGGAATGATCTATCTCTCCGGATGGCTTGGAAATTCGGATTTTATGGATCCTATGTGCGGCTCAGGCACTCTACCTATTGAAGCAGCTATGATCGCACAAAACATTCCTGCAGCTAAATTCCGGAAAGAATTTGCTTTTCAACTCTGGAATGATTTTGATCCTTTGCTTTGGGAAAAAGTTACGGAGCCGGTTGAAAAAAGAGAATTCAGGCATAAAATTTATGCTTCGGATATATCAGGAAGTAATTTGCTAAATGCACAAACCAATGCACGAAGAGCTTTAGTATTTAATAAAATACAATTTGCCTGTACCGACTTCAAAGATTTGAATATTAATTTAAACAATGCAACGATATTAACCAACCCACCTTATGGTGAAAGGCTGAGAGAAAATGACCTTGACGGTCTTTATTCGATGATTGGAGAGCGTTTAAAGCACCAATACGCAGGGAACAGTGCATGGATACTTAGCTCAGCGTTCGAAAGCTTAAAATTTGTTGGATTGAAACCGTCTCAACGAATTGATTTATTTAACGGGGCGCTAAAATGTAAGTTTAATAATTACAGCTTATTTGAGGGAAAGGGAAAATAAGGACATAAAAAAAGGGTTAAAACCGTCCTTGTTTTAACCCCTGTACTAACAACTCAATTGGTTCTGTATATAGGCTATTCTTCTTCAAAATCATAAATATCTTTGTCTCTTGATTTTGGTTGTCCTCCTCCTCGAACTTCATTTAGTTCGTTTTGAGAAAGAACCTCAAATTCAAAATTATCTAATTTGGTTGATGTAAATACTGCAGTTATAGCGTTCATCTTGTAATTTTTTTAACTTATTCTTCTTCGAAATCGTAAATATCTTTATCTCTTGATTTTGGTTGTCCGCCTCCACGAACTTCGTTCATCGCTTCTTCAGACAATACCTCAAAATCTCTATTGCTCTCTGTAAAAAAATTGGCTATAACTTTCATGTCTTTAAATCTTAACAGTTAAATACTTTTTTATTCTTCTTCAAAATCATAAACATCTTTGTCTCTTGATTTTGGTTGTCCGCCACCACGAACTTCGCTCATTGCTTCTTCGCTGATTACTTCAAAACCCTTAACTTCGAAAGTATTTTCTGTTGATTCAAACTGTACTCTATTCATCGTATAATAAATTAATTCGTTAAACTTTTAAACACACATTCACTAATATATTCTGATAAGTAGAAAAAGGTAACCCCCCTTTTTTGAAAAAAATTGAAAAAAGTTCTATTTTGGTAGAATAAATCACAACATCAGATGATAATTTTTAAGAGAATTAGCTTCGTTTTTTACCTATTATTCTTACCGCAAATCATACTTTGCCAAGCAGTCAACAAAGACTCCTTAAGACTAACAACCAACAAGTTAGGACAAAAGGGGGCTAAATTAGGCAACGAAGGGAAGTACACCGAAGCTTTAGATACTTTTAAATTGTTTCTAAATGAACGAAAAAAAATTTACGGAGAAGAGGATTATTTTTTAACTCAGCCCTACATGATGTTAGGTATTACTTATAAAAATCTAGGTGAAAATGATATGGCACTTAGTAGTTATAAGCTTGCTGAAACAAATTTTTTTCTTCGTTCAGACCCCCCGCAAGGTTTGTTGGGAAGTATTTATTTAAATCTGGGTAATGTATATCGAGCCCAATTGGATTACAATAATGCCTTGAAGTATTACAATCAAGCATTAAGTGTATACCAAAGTCAAATTCCTGTTGATATTGAAGATATAACTAATGCATACTATGCTATTGCAGAAATTTATTATACCACACTTAATCATCATTTAGTTATTGACATTGCTAGTGAATGTTACCACTACGCCGACACGTCTATTCAAATATACTTCGATAATATATTAGGAGGAAGCTACTATAATTTGAACAACAATAATAAAGCTGATTACTATTATCGACATGCAATTAAACTCTCTCAAAAGTATTATGGCATCAACCTAGATTTAGCGTATGCTTACATGAATTATGCAGATTTTCTCTCTCGAATCAACCAATATGAAAAAGCTATCGAGAATTTATCTTTAGCATATAAAATATTAGAAGCAGATCAAAGGACTTTTGGAAAAGAACTTTCCAATTACTACGAATATGAAGGAAACATTTACCGAAATCGGGCTATAAATACTCAGGAAATAAATCGATTCAGAAGTGAAAAAAGACAAAATCTTTTAAAAGCAATAGATTCCTATAAAAAAGGATTAGCTGCATTGGAAGTAAAACAAACCAATCCTGAAAATTCGGACATAGAAATTCAACAAACACGTTCGCTGATGGATTGTCTTGACCTGATAAAAGCAATTGGAGATGTATATCTCGAAATTGCGCTCCTTGATAATGAGAATAAAGGCAATGACTTCAGCGAAAATCTTGACTATGCGCTAAACTGTTATAACAATACCAGTAATCTCGTTCAACAGGCGCGTAAAGAAATTTCGAACGATGAAAGCAAAATCCAACTGTCTAATGTGCAATACCAAACCATCAGTAAAATTATTGAAACGGCACACCTTGCCTATAATTACTCCGGTAATCAGGAGTTTCTTGATATCGCGTTTAACAATTCGGAACAGCTAAAAAGCAGTGCACTATTCGATAAAATTGCCAGTGAGTTGGCTCAGGAAAATAGTTTGATCCCTGATAGCCTTTTAGAACTGGAACGAAGATTAAACAATACAATTGCCAACTATGCCGAATTACAGTACGAGGAATTAAGCTACGATGACCCTGATAGTTCGTTATTGGAAGAATATAACGATGAGATTTTTAATGCATCGCGGCAAAGAGATGAGCTGAATCGTTATATGGAAGAAAGTTACCCCGACTACTATCAGTTAAAATATTCTAATTCTACCCTAAGCTTATATGACATACAAAACAGGCTTGAAAGAAAGGAAGCAATTATTGAGTATTTTTTAGCCGAACCGACAACAGAGAAGATTGAAAACAGCAGTAATACTGACACACTAACTTCGCTGTATACGTTTTTTATTACCAGCGACAATATTGAATTTCAAAAAAAGACACTTAGTAATGCTGAAATGGAAGCTTTAGAAGAAACCTTTCGGTTTATGGCTTCAACCGATTACATGTTTACACACAACGAAGATGCAAAACGATACTGTGTTTCATCACACCAGCTTTACAACCTTTTGATTGCTCCTTTCGAGAAAGACCTGAACGAAAAACACCTGACAATAATACCCGATGGCAAGCTTAATTATATCTCATTCGACGGATTATTAAAAACTCTGCCCGACACAACTGAGGCCATAAGGTTTAACAAATTGAATTACCTGGTAAAGGATGTAAATATTAATTACGCAAATTCTGTAAACATTTTTCTGAAGAACAAAGCTTCAAAACCCAAACTACGAAACCATACCCTGGCATTTGCTCCAGAATACCATTCTGAGGAATTTGAAATGACAGGCGCAAGCTATAAACTTGCACCATTACCGGGCGTACAAAAAGAAGTTGACGAAATTGCAAAATCAGTTAACACCACAATCTTCAGAAGTAAAGAAGCAACTGAGCAAAATTTCAGAGAAGAAAGTGGGAATTTTGATATTCTTCACCTGGCAATGCACGCCTACATAAACGACTCAATGCCAGCCTACTCACGCCTGGCTTTTAGTCAAACCATTGACTCTTCTGCATTAGATAATGACGGATGGTTAAATACAGCAGATATTTATAATCTCGATTTAAACGCCAACATGACGGTACTAAGTGCATGTAACACCGGTATTGGGAAACTTCAAAAAGGAGAAGGACTGATGAGTTTGGCCAGAGGATTCTTATATGCCGGATGTCCATCGGTTGTAATGTCGCTTTGGGAAGTTGAAGATGCGGCCGGCACAAAAATTATGACCACTTTTTATAAATACTTAAAAGCTGGAAAAACAAAAGATGAAGCACTTCGGCTGGCAAAACTAAAATACCTTGAAGAATCAAACTCAAGACTTGCTCACCCACATTATTGGATGAGTTTTAAATGTATTGGTGATAACTCTCCGGTTTATACCAGTTACGATCTTTACTTTTTTGCAATTCTTATTCTTCTGATTATAGCTTTTTCTATTGATCAGGGAATTCGCATAAAAAAAGCCCGTCGTAACCGACAGGCTTAATTGAATGTGTATATGTTTTCGAATTAATCTATTTGTCGATTCTTCGATTATTTAAAAGAGTACCTGAGCTTTCTTAAAATTGCCTTGGCATCTTTTTCGTAATGACCTTTACGATCAATAACTGCAAGCAATTCTTTCTTAGCTTCTGCATTTTTATTCATTTTCAGATAACAAAGTGCTTTATACCACTCCGCTTCCTCGATAAACATGTTATTTCCGTGATCAATAACTTTAGTATACTCGGTAACCGCTTTCGGATATTTATTCAAATTCTGATAACTCAAACCTTTATAAAACTGCGGAACAAATTGCTCATCAGATTTAACAGTTACATTATTCAACAGATCAATAGTTTTTTGGAACTCATTCTGCTGAAAATACAATTGAGCTTGTTGTATTACACTCACATCGCTGTCAACCGAACGTTCAGATGCCCAGGTTGTCGATTCAAAGTACTTATCGTACGAATTGTCAAGCGTATTGGTATTCATTCGCATTACGCCGAGTAAACCAACCAGTACCAAAATAACGGCTACGCTGCTGCGCCAGAATTTGGTAGAACCGATTTCGATACGAGGCATTATGATAGATTTCACCTCTTTCTTCTCGGACTCGTCTCTTGCGTCTTTCAGTTTCTGGCGTAAGCCCATTATATCCATTTCCGAAACGGCAGAGTTTATATTCTCGCGAAGTGCCACTTCCGCCATCAGATCGGTATTTTCTTTCAATTCAGCACTGAATTCTTCTAACAAACTTTCCTCCAGTACTCCATCAATAAAGTCTTCAATGGCTTGCTCACTTACATTCCACGATGTTTCAGACTCCATGATATTGCTTAACTCACTTCTAAGATCCATTACATCGTTTTCTGCAACTGCGAATTCAAGCTCTTTATGCAGATTAACTTCAGATTGTAACAGTTCATTTTGGTTCAGTTCACCTTCAAATTCGGCCAAAATATCATCGCCCATTTCTCCTTCAAGATATGCGTCGATATTTTCAACTGAATATTGAGGTTCAACCGATTTTGCAACCTGCTGCAATGTTTCGCGCAAGTTCAAAATGTCAGTTTCCAAAACAGCCTCTTCAAGGCCTTCCAGACCTTCCATATCAAACCCATTCAAGTCATCTTCCATAGTGACTTGCTCGGAACCGTTTTGCTCTTTGTAATAATGGTGTACGTTTTCGTTGCTTGTTCGCTCATGCTGATATACATGAACTTTTGGGAGCGATTCGAAACTTTCAATAAGCTCTTCGGGTGTTAACTCTGATGTGGCTTCTTCAAATTCGCTGAAGTCGTCTAACAGCTCGAATGAGCCATTTAACTTGTCATTTTTGGTACTGTTTGATTGAATTTCTTCGAGTTTCCCTTTAAGATCAAGAACATCCATCTCCAAAACGGCTGACTGAATATTCTTTTGAAGTTCAACTTCTTCTCTTAATTCCTGGTTTAATTCTAACTCTTTTTCAAATTCTTCTCTCTCAGGGTTGTTTAATAAATCTAAACAGTAATCTTCAATGCGTCCAAATAATTCTGCTTTAGGTGTCATCTTCAAGTATCTTTTTAAATTCTGTATCTTGCTTTATGCGCTTTATCAACAGTTCTTTACATTTATACTTTCTTGTTTTAGCGTATTTTTCAGATTTATAGCCCATTATTTTTGCAATTTCTCTTAATGGGACCTTTTCAAAAAACATCTGCAATAGCTTCTGACAATCTGTACTCAAGGTTTTGAAATGCTTTTGATACAAACCGTATTTCTGGTTTTTATCGACCAATTCTACCAGGTTGTCGTCGTAAACGTCTTCCTGAAACGGTAATGAATCGTTCAGCTTTTCTTTCTCAATCCGTCGTTTCTCTAATTGCTTTAACCACAAAAATCGACATACTGAGAATAAATAACCTTGAAAAGAACTCTTTTCGAAAATTAAATCGTTTTCCTTTAATTTTCTGTAAATTACGATAATAGCTTCCTGGAAAAGATCACTGGCATCGTCCTCACTTCCTTGGTTTTTCTTAATGAAATAATTTACTTTATAGTAGTACTGTTTGTATATGTACTGCAAAATTAAATTATCGTGCCTTAAGATTCCTTTCAGGATTTGCGCATCCGTATAATTTATCATCTTCTAATATATTATTCGATTATTGGGTAAAAGGTAACCCTCTATTTAAAATTATTCTATCCACAACTTAATAACCAGCCTTGTTTTAAACATGCAATTTCGCTTATTAACAAGCCGTTACAAGATCTGATAAAGATAAAAATTAAATTAAAAAAAGAAGAAAACTTTTCGATTTATTGTTTGGGAGGGGGTATAAAACAAAAAGGACGGGTTCAACAACCCATCCTTTTCTCATTAAACTAACTAACCTAACTAAACCTAAACTTATGAAAATAAACGTACCACAAAGATAAAGGCATATTGTAAATCCGACAAGTAAAAGATGTTAAATGGTGTTAAACCCGGCCACAATTAACATTTTTTTTACTGTGCTACAAAGGTATATTGAATTGTCCCTTTTTGCCTGTACGGAGCTGAGTTATCGCTGTTAAATATAGTTCGGATTGCTGCTTCTTTTGCATAGGCAAACAGCTGCTTATCCCGGATAGACCGATCTTCGCGAGGTTCGGCATTAACAACCTGACCCTGGCGGTTTACAACAATATCGACAATTACTGTTCCTCCGCCCTGACTTAGATAAACAGGAACGGGCAAACTCAAGTGATAACGATTTTCCAGGTAGTAAACAATATTACTTTCACCGGCATAAATTACATTCTTTATCGAATCGCGATCCATGCCTTTTGTAGTTTCAACCGGCATTTTTATGTCACTCAAATCAACTGTTTCTTTAGCAAGATTATTATTGACATTCGAAACGAGCTGTTTGGCGGCCTCCACCTCTTTTAAATAGTCATCGTCGAAAAACTCGTCGGTTGAGGTAGTTGTATTTTCTGTTGCAGATCGATTTGAAGCAATGTTTGTTCGGGTATTGGTATTTTGTTCGCTATTTGGCTGATCCGTATTTTCTTCTTGTGTTTCGGGCTCCGCAATCTCAGGTTCGAGCATTTCTTCCGGGAATTCAATTAGAATAGCTTCTTCTTTTACGTTACCTTTTATATCTACATCGGCCAATAAAAATGCAGAAAACAAAAGAATATGAAATACCAGCGTACCGATTACTCCATAAATATTTCTTCTGTATAACTCTCCAATCTTCATTTGCAGCAAAAATATAAAATTAGCTGCGATAAAAGCCGGAATTCAAAGAGAATACTAACTTTTTTATGTTGAACATGATCCGGAATAAACACAAAAAAAAGAGTTCCCCAACCATGGAGAACTCTTTTCTATATCCTGTTTAAATCTATCTTGTTGCAACAATCATTGCCCTGAAATAGCCTATTGATTCAGCAATTCCCATAAACGGATCATCCATATTTCGCTCATGCTCCAAACTTACAGCTCCGGTATAATTCACTTCGCGAAGCATATTTACAAAAGCCGGAAAATCAATTATGCCTCTCCCAACTTCTACGGAATAACCTTGTTTGGTTCGACCGGTAACATCTTTTAAATGAATATCAAAAACTCTGGTATGGTATTTTTTCAAATCGGCCACCGGATTTTTTCCATTTCTGGTATCGTGACCAATATCGAGACACATACCAATGCGTGGATCCAAATCTTTTGTATGTTCCCACACATCTTCAGCATCTGGATACACATCGATATCAGGGCCATGCAAATGAATGGCAAAATATAAGCCGGTTTCCTTTACTTTCTTATTTACGTATGGAAGCAGTTCATAATCGGGCACACCAACAATCGTCTTAACTCCTACCCGTATCGCATAATCGAAATACTTATCGATATCCTCTTTACTTTTCATATAAAGTGGTCCAACCGCATAACCGGTAACACCATACTCTGCACATTTTTTATGAAATGCCTCAATTTCTTTCGAGGTGCTATTAACAGGTAAATGAAAATCCTTTATACAAAGGTAATGCACATCGCACCGTTTCATGGTTTCCAATGTTGTTTGCAAATCGAAATGCACAAAAGTATAACCGGCCATCCCAAGCTTAAACGATTCATTGGTTTCCGGTGCCGGCTGAGGTTCAGGGCGTTTTACCTCCTGTGCAGTTAGCGAAAAGGTAAATAGCAATAATAGCAGAAAAGATAGGGCTGATTTGTTCATCGTATTAAATTTAGTTGTTTCAGAAAAACAAATGTAACAATTAAACTTATACGGCATAGGTCTTAATAGCGATGCGTGTTTGAGAAAATACCAAGTGTATAATCCGCGTAATTTTAGACTCCCGCTGAATGATTAATCAATGAATATTGATTTTATTTAAAGCGTTTGGAAAAGAGCAATTAAATAGTTTGCCAGCGGGTTGTTATATTATAATTCTGAGCATATTCTTCGCGCTCCTTTTCTTCAACTGTCATTTTGCTTTCATCTTGCAGATTTTGCAGCTCAACACAAGCATGATTAATGTCATTTTTTACGCTTTTAAAGAATTTTTTCTTTATTTGATCGACCGCACATCTACAGAACAAATTAATCTTTTTCATTTTTTCGCTTTTTTTGAGTTATTTCTTTGAATCGTTCAACCGTTGCAACAAAACAGCGGCAAAGGAACTCATCGATGTATTCTGAATAATAATGTGATCCGGCAGGTCCAATATTTCATGGGTGAAATTCCAGATCGCCTTTACACCACAGTTCACTAAATCTTCAGCTACTTCCTGGGCCACATTATTTGGCGTGGTTAAAATGGCAATCTCAACATCCAGCCGGTTCGACAGATGGAACAGCTTGTTATACTCCAAAACCGGAGTATTTCCAATGTGTTGTCCGATCTTCTTTTCATCTACATCAAATGCTGCTATTACCTTTAACCCCAGCGTTTGGTGCTCCTGATAGGCCATCAAAGCAGAACCTAAATTACCGGCTCCAACCAGAAAAGCTTCGTTTACATGATTGAATCCTAAAAAGTCTTCCAGTGCATGACACAATTCGTAAGTATTGTACCCTACCCTTGGTTTTCCTTTAACTCCGGTAAATGCCAAATCTTTTACCACTTGTGTAGGATCGCACTTAAGTTCCTTTCCAATCGAAGGTGCTGAAATATTCATCACCCCTTTCTCACGAACTTTTTCAAGAAAAAATAAATATCCCGGCAACCTTCTTAATGTTGGTTCCGGAACTTGTTTTCTATTTTTTCGTACTGCGATCACTTTTGTAGCTTTTGTCATTTAGTTCGATTCAAATATAGTAATAACTCATAATAGAGAATTTTTTCTTTATTATAATTGTATGATTATTCACCAAAACTTAACATGTAAATCCTGCTGATTTTCAATTGCAAAGAGCAGTTTGCAATTTACAAAGAATGGTGTAAAATTCATTAAACACAATATTCCAATCGGTGCAAGATTTAGTCATCAATTAAAAAATATGTAGTAATTAAAGTTTTTTTTAATCCCTAATCTACAGACTTCAGAAAAATAATTTCTTATCATGATCCGGAAAGAAAATTCCTGCATCTATACGAATCCGGTCAAGCGTCTGGATTAAATCCTCGCTCATTTTCCATGTCATTTTCGGACTTTCGATCAACCCTGCATCCAAACACTCCATAACGTGTTTGGCTTCGTACTGGTACCCTGCCCCTTCTTTTGTCTCGTTTGGAATTAATTTTCGCTCTTCGTCGCCTTTCCAAACGGTTAAATCGGTTGGTGTAAACCAGCGTGGATGCAAAACTACGTATCCATTTTCGCAGCAAAATTCAGTTTGAACCGGTGAATGTACCGCAAAGCTTGAGGACAAACTGGCCATCTCTCCTCCTTTGTATTTGAAAATCATTTGGATACTTTCCTCGCTTCCGGTGGGACTAAAATCGGCAGAAGACTTAATCAGATCAGGAACACCCAAAGATGCCAGTGCTGCAAATACCGGGTAAATACCAATATCCAAAAGTGAGCCGCCACCCAATTTTACGTTATAGAGGCGTTTGTCTACATTAAACTCAGCATTAAAGGCAAAATCCGACCGAACCATTTTCAATTTACCCAGTTCTCCTGAATTGATAATCTCCAGCGCTTTTTGAAAACTGGGTTGAAACATGGTCCAGAAAGCTTCCATCAGGAAAGTATTGTTGTCCTTTGCACAGTTTATCATTTGTGCCACTTCGTGCTGATTCATGGCAAATGCCTTCTCACAAAGGACTGCCTTTTTATGCGTCAGGCACAACATGGTATGTTCAAAATGATGGGAATGCGGTGTTGCGATATAAACCACATCAACGTTTGGATCTTCAACCATTTCGTTGTAACTGCCATAGGCTTTTTCAAATCCCAGTTCGTTGGCAAAGCCCTGCGCGCGGCTTAAATCGCGCGATGCTGCCGCATACAGTTTGACATTTGGCAGCAATTTCAAATCGTTAACAAACTTATTGGCAATTTTACCACATCCTAATACTGCCCAATTGTATATTTTACTCATGATTTTTCGATTTAGTTTGAAGGCTAAATGTACAAACTAAATCAAAAGTATAAAACACCAAGATAGAATCCAAGCCCCACTTTTCCGATGTAGTGCAAAGGGGTAATCTACCTCCTGGTACCGATACGCTTCGCTATCGGGATTAGTTCAACTTACAAATTTCAGTGCGCTACGCTTCTGAAAATCGAGTTTCACTGAATAAAAATTCAGGAAGCCTGATGTCAGATTTTACGCCACTTTTTGCTTTGCTTTTGGCATATCAAAATATTTTTGAAATAATGCAAAGCGTTGCGACTTGCTTTGCGTGCGTTTCTTACGTAAATAATCGAAATGCAAGGGCGATACTTTTTCAATTTCTTCTAAATAATCGTTACTATACCACGTGTGATTTAAACCCACCGATTCAACAGTCATCATCTCAATGCTCCGATTCATTAAACCCAAAAAATCATCGCTTTTAACGCCATTAAAACAACGCATTTCTTCCAGTGCCTCGCGCCCAAAATGAATGGTTTTATTTACATAGCGCCCCAGATCCTTTTCAGGTAAACAAGAGAAAATGGTTTTGGTAGAAGCTAATGAATCCTCTTTTACATCCTGAATATCGTCGAGAAGTTGCAAATAAACTCCGTAACCAAAAAGCGCTTGTTCCTGCTCTCTGGTCATTTCACCGGCCACCAGGTAACCATCGGCTAAAACTGATGCTCCGCCTTTTTCAAAACAAATAGTACATATCTCATCATCAGACAGGCCATTCTGTGCGATCATTTTCAGGCTATTGGTTTGCCCCTGCTGAATGGCGTACAAACTTTCATACACCTTTGGAAATTCGCCACGTGGAAATTCATCCTCAAACATGGTAATTAAACGGAACAACTGCTTTTCGGTATGATTTACCGCTTCCTCAGGCAAGCCATGCAATCGACGATCGAAACGAGCTGAAAAAGCTTGTTTCTCAACTTTACTAAGCTCAGGATCGTCCAGTAAATTATCGCTGTACGGGTAGATCATGGAATAAGCAAATACCGACGGCGTAATCTTTACCGGCTTTTCAGCCATGAGTTGCAGACCATTCATTATCCACACATTTCGCATTCCCTGGTAAATATCTTCAGGTTCTAACTCAGGACCGAATGCACGTGCACGATAGAAAAAATCTTTCGAAACATCTTTGAATTCCTCTGACAGGATAATTTCAAGGTGCCCCGGATTAAAATCAAAAACAGTCTCCAGGAACGACCGGAACATAGGAAAAAATGACTTCGCAGGATCACGTTGCACCTGTTGTGCCTTACGAACATTCTGCAGGTCTTTCAACTTCTTTTGAAAACCATCAAAGTTGCGTTCGTGAGTGAACTTTTCTTCTGCTGAATAAGTGTTATGAAATTGCGGAAAAGTATCGGGGCTCCGCTCCCACATTTCTTTAAAATGGTCGATGTAATCCTGAACAGGTAGCATAAATCTTTGTTTTCCCCGAAATTAGCGGATATAAAAGAAATGCATGCAATTTATTAGATGACCGTAGGAATTTTGAGGGTTAAATGGGTTTTAAAAACTGTAAGTATCATTTCAAACGATATTCGGATTTCCGTGCCGTCTGAAATGATACTTGCAATTTATTATGCAATGTTGGTATAAACAGCCTGAACGTCTTCGTCCTCTTCCATTCTATCCAACATCTTTTCAATTTCTTCCATCTGTTCTTCGGTAAATTCTACAGGAGTGGTTGGAATACGTTGAAGTTCTGCTTTTTTAACGTCAATATTTAGTTCTTCAAACTTATGCGCCATGTCGCTAAAACTGGTGTATTCGCCATAAGCATAATACGTTCCTTCGTTCTCCTCAATTTCATCCAAACCGGCATCAATCAGCTCCAGCTCAATATCTTCCAGTTCCATTCCTTCCGGCATATCAAACTCAAAAACAGCTTTTCTTGAAAACATAAATTCCAGCGAACCATTAGGAACCTGACCACCACCGGCTTTATTAAAATAACTTTT
This sequence comes from uncultured Draconibacterium sp., assembly GCF_963675065.1. NCBI lineage: Bacteria > Pseudomonadati > Bacteroidota > Bacteroidia > Marinilabiliales > Prolixibacteraceae > Draconibacterium > uncultured Draconibacterium sp. The sequence goes on from NZ_OY775906.1 coordinate 1,343,980, forward strand.
TACATTAGCCACTGTACGCGTTGTATTATCGGTTGCTGCCTCAACAAAAACCAATACGCCATGCGGGCCTTTTCCTTCGTAGGTAGTTTCAATATATGCTGCTGCATCTTTTCCCGCTGCACGTTTAATGGCGGCATCGATATTCGCCTTTGGCATATTTTGCGCTTTGGCGTTCATGATTGCTGTACGCAGCGCAGGATTTAAATCCGCTTCAGGCCCACCTTCTTTTGCTGCAATGGTTATTTTCTTCGAAAGTTTTGGAAAAACCCTCGACATTTTATCCCAGCGTTTCTCCTTCGCTGCCCTCCGGTATTCAAATGCTCTTCCCATGAATAAGTCTGTTTTGAAATTTTGTGCGAAAGTAAATACAGAAAACCTAATTACCAAAAACAACGCTGGTGTTTTTTACCGTTATTTCGGTTCCGGTAACAATTTCTGTTCATGATTTATAAGATAATTATACTAGTTCGATCAACCTAATAAAGAATCTTCTTCGGTTTACAAACCTTATCTTCCTTTTTTACTTTGGCGCCACATTTTTTGCAACTGTATTTTGGATCTTCTTTATCTTGAAAATCTTTTTTTTTACATGCTTTTTTACTCATCTCCAATTTTCCTGTTCACGATGTACTACAACAACATTCACAGGATAATTGTTTTGCAAATACTCTCCAATCTTCTCGGCCGAATATACTGAGCGGTGCTGTCCGCCCGTACAACCAAAACCAAGCGAAAGATGTGTAAAACCACGCTCGAGGTAAACTTTCACCGATTGATCGACAAGAATTTTTACTGCATCAATAAAAAGCCTGATCTCTGATTTTTGCTCCAGAAATTCCTGCACCGACATATCTTTACCACTAAGCTGTTTGTACTCTTCGTACCGCCCCGGATTGTTTATAGCACGGCAATCGAAAACATGGCCGCCACCATTACCCGAAGGATCTTCAGGATAACCTTTTTTATACGAGAAACTGGTAATTCGCACGGTAAGGTTCGATTTTTCCTGCCCTATTTCCTTTAAAACTTCCGAGTGCGTAAGTTGCTTTAATACATTGGTCAGTTCCGGCAAATCAACCGGCAAATTCAAATCGGCAAGCAAAACTTCCAGGTTTTTCAGGGCGTAAGGAATACTTTTCAGGAAATGTTCCTTCTTCTCGTAAAAGCCACGGAATCCGTAAGCTCCCATCGCCTGCATAATACGAATGAGCACAAAACCTTTAAAGTAAGCTGAGAACTTCTCTTCATCAACTTTCATGTATTTCTTTAGTTCCGAAATATAATAGTTGTAAAGTTGAGTACGAACGCTTTCAGGAATATCGGCTTTTCCATCATAAAGCAAGGATGCCAGATCGTATTGTAGCGCCCCTAAACGTCCGCCCTGGTAGTCGATAAAATACACATCATCATCTTTCAGCATCACGTTGCGCGACTGGAAATCGCGGTATAGAAAATAGTTGGAACTTGCACTCAGTAAGTAATTACTAAACAACTGAAAATCATCTTCCAATGCCTGTTCATCAAAATGTATTTTTGCCAACTTCAGAAAATAGTATTTGAAATAGTTCAAATCCCACATCATCGATTGTTTATCGAAAGCTTCGCGCGGATAACACACCGAATAATCCATTTCTTTTCCGGCAATAATCTGGATTTTTGGCAGCGCCTGCAGCACCTTCTTATATTTCGAAATTATATTTTCCGAAAAACCTTCCTCTTCTCGTGTTTTTGTCAGGAATTCAAAAAGAGTAGTGTTGCCCAAATCTTCCAGTAAATACTTTTTCAAATCGGAGCTAACAGCGTACACTTTCGGCACTTTTATTCCTTTGTTATAAAAATGATTACTGAACGAAAGAAAAGCCGTATTCTCTTTTACATCGTTATTGATGGCACCAATTATTGTTCGGTGTTCGTTGCCCAAACGACAATACTGGCGGTACGATCCGGACGGAGGCAGCAATTCAAAACGTTCAACTTTTTCGTTAAAATGACTCTCAAAGAGTTGGACTATTTCGTTTTTTTCTGAAGTATTCAATGATCGAATTTTTAAATTAAAACTACATTTATGGTCTTAAACGTTAGCTATGTTTAAAACAAAAATCAAAAATATCCTTTTTTTGAGATTACTACGAAAATTCTTTGTATTGATTGGAATTTTCTTTGTTGTTTGTCTCGTATTTTCTTTCACCGAACAACCTTACCGGGGGTACCACTGGCTGGGTACAAGCAAATCAGAATTAAAATGGGAACCTAAAGCTATTATTTTATTGGGCGGCGGTGGAATGCCAAGCCAAAGCAACCTGATGCGCAGCTGGTACACCGAAAAAGCGGCAAAATCATTTCCCGAATCAAAAGTAATTGTAGCCATGCCCGGCTTATTAAGCGACAGTTTGAGTACACCTCAATTAATGAAATCGGAACTCGAACTGAGAGGTATTTCTGCAGAACGCATTGCTTTCGAAGCCGAAGGAACAAACACCCGCTCGCAGGCATTGAAATGTCAGGGAATAATAAAAATGCAGGACCCCATTTTATTGGTTACTTCTCCGGAGCATATGCGTCGTGCCGTTTTGGCTTTCAAAAAAGTTGGCTTTGAAAAAGTGAACGCCCTGCCCGCTTTTGAAAATGCTGCCGAAGCCGATTTTTCGTTTACCGACGATGAGCTGGGCGGCAACACAATCCTGATTCCAGATGTTGGGAACAACATTAATATGCGTTACCAAATGTGGAACCACTTAAAATATGAGATTCTGATTGCCCGCGAAATAGTCGCACTCAGCTACTACAAACTTAGGGGCTGGATATAAATACTACAATTGAACAATTAAAACAGTAGGTTTTTCATCGCGCAAAATATCAACAGAAATAGTTGCACCGGCTTCCAGTTTTTGCAGACGATCCATGTATTCATAAATATTACTCACCTTTTTCCCGTCGATGGCAACAATAATGTCTCCTTTTTTCATTCCGGCAGCATATGCCGGTTTGCCTTTCGAAATGGCATCAACACGCATTCCGCGTTTTTCCACACCGGCAAAATCGGGCATTACTCCCAGCGTCACTTTAAAACGGCCTCCTCTGCTACGCTGGAACTTGCTTCCGGCTTCCTGGAAAGTTAATTTCTCAGCACGGTTCACCACCTCGTCAACCAAAGCTGCCGAATAGTTCATCACTTTTTGTGCGCCTTCATAATTGATCAGTTCGGCATCGTCTTGAGGTGTATGATAATCGGGATGAGCACCGGTGGAAATGTAGATTACAGGAATATCCTCCAGATAAAACGAAGCATGGTCTGATGGGCCGATTCCTTCGCCGGTAAATGCCACCGTAAAATCCGGATTCAGATCATTTAACAAATCTTCGGTTTCTTCAGCAGTTTTTGTTCCGCCAATACTCAAACTATTATCGTCTTTTAGGCGGCCAATCATATCAAAATTGAACATGGCCACCATTTTATCGGTTTCAACCGGAGGTTTCATAGTAAAAGCTTTCGAGCCCAATAACCCCATTTCTTCCGCTCCAAACGCCACAAAAATTACACTGCGTTTATTGCTTTTATCACCTGCTAATTTCTCTGCCATTTGAATAACTGCAGAGACGCCCGAGGCATTGTCATCTGCTCCGTTGTGAACGGCAACGGTATCGATTGCGCGCGATCCGGAACCTAGTCCGCCCATTCCCAAATGATCGAAATGGGCACCCACAACCACATATTCATTTTTCAAGCTATCGTCGTTTCCTGGTAGCATCGCCACCACGTTTTGGGTAGATGTTTCTTTTAATTCAACTTTTACAGTTGTGCTAACTGTTGCCGGAACCCCGAGGTTTAACCCAGCATTTTGTTCCATTATTTCGGCTTCCAGTTTTTCAACCGTCTGATCGATGGCTTTTAAAATTTCATTGGCAACCGTGCGTGTTACCTGAATAACCGGTATAGAAAAACGGCTGTTGTTTTTATCAAAAAACAACGAAGACAATTCATCCTCTTCGCTGAATTTTGTACCTGCAACCAAAATAATTCCCGCGGCACCTTTATCCGATGCTTTTAATGCTTTTGCGCGTTCGCTCGAGAACTCAAGGTACGGACTGTTTGGATTATCAAGATCAGGATCACCCTGAAGAACCAACATCCATTTTCCACTGACATCAGCTCCATCAAAATCATTCCATTTCAGTGAATCGCGGTTTACTTCAATACCAAAACCTGTAAAAACGACTTCGGCTTCAGCATTTATATTTGCAGAGAAAGCATAAGGCAAAAAGTCAGTCTCGACTTCGAATTCTGTTCCATTCACCTTCAATTGATTTCCATCGGCAATTTCGGCTGATGTTACCAGGTTAAATTCCTGAAATCCATTTTCAAATAACAGTTTCAAACCGGCAGCCTCAAATTTTTCAGCAATGTATTGTGCCGCCAATAAATCGCCCTGTTCTCCTGATTTGCGTCCTTTTAACGAATCGGAAGCCAGATAATCGATATTGTCATGAATATCTTCAATCGTTATTTCTTTGTCGAATTTAGGGCCACAAGCTGCCATAAGAATTACAAGCGCAGCAAATACGAAATTCTTCATAAACACGAAATTTATTTTTGGTTTTGAAAACATCGAGGAATATTTTTGGTTTTATGTTTTGTACACACTTCTAAAGAGTTGACAAATGCATAGCAATAATAACCATAAAACGCGATATAAAAAAAGGAGATGTGTATATTTACCACTTCGTAAAAAATAAACATTTTGATCTCATTCGGCATAAAATACTGGTTTATATTGTTGCTCTCCATCACCGTTGCATCGGCAGGTGTTGTAGTACTACTTTATTACAAAAATAAAGCGCTAAAAGAACTTTCGAAACTTCAACGAAGTCTGTTGATGGTGCTTAGGTTTCTGGCTTTCTTCCTTGTTGCCTTTTTGCTTTTATCGCCTTTTATCCGCAATCTTAAAAAGGTAACTCAAAACCCTGTAATCATAACTGCATGGGATAATTCGGGTTCAGTTGTTTCGTATGCCGATTCGCTACAACTTGCCAAAACAATTAGCGAAGAAAAAGCAAAGATTGAACAGCAATTAGCGGCCGATTTTGAACTGGTGAGCTATACTTTTGGGGAAGAAACGCAAACAGGTAACAACCTAAATTTCACTGAAAAAGGATCGAATTATAGCGATTTAATAGCCACGATAACGAACAATCATTTTAATCAGAATATCGGAGCGCTGATTGTTGCCGGAGACGGGATTTACAACCAGGGAAAAAATCCACTGAATATGCTCGACCAGGTGAGCTTCCCTGTTTATACTTTCGGACTTGGCGAGACTACAGTAATTACCGATGCACGTGTACAAAATATCCGTGTTAACCGCACCGCTTTCTCCGGAAATAAATTCCCGGTTGAGGTAGACCTGATGTTTTCGAAACTAAAAAACACGCCGCTTAAACTTTCTCTTCTTCAAGATGATGAAGAGCTGCAAAGTGTGATGATCACCCCTTCGAACGATAATTTTTTCGATACAAAAGAATTTGTTCTGGAAGCCGGTTCTGCCGGATTGAAACACTACACAATACATATTCAGGCTGCAACCAACGAGCGAAACACCAAAAACAACAGCGCCGGTTTTGTGATCAATGTACTGGAGAACAAACAAAAAATACTGATCATTTCCAACGGATCGCACCCCGATATTGGCGCCATAAAAAATACGCTCGACCAGCAAAAAACATACGAGGTTTCGGTATTTACCGACGAACCGTATCCTGCCGATCTGAGTGATTACAACCTGCTTATTTTAAATCAGCTGCCAAGCACCGGAAAGTCGATGGCCGAAATTATTGAAAAAGCGAACAACAATCGTTTGCCCATTCTTTTTATTGTTGGCAGCCAAACATTTTTGCAGCAACTAAATATTTTAACCCAGGGAGTAACCATTGAACCACTGGCCGGAAGCGGAGAAGAGGCGCAACCGGTTTTCAATTCAAATTACGCCACATTTAATCTCTCGGAAGAGCTGATCGAAATGATCCCTCAATTTCCTCCGGTGCAGGTTCCGTTTGCCAATTACGAGTTGAATCCGGAATTCTCGCCACTTTTGTATCAAAAACTTAAAGGCATCACAACCGGAAAACCACTAATCGCAACCGGGAAACTGGAAGGGCAGAAACGTGGTTATATTTTCGGAGAAGGAATTTGGCGCTGGCGACTGTTCGATTATTACCAAAACCAGGAACACACCCATTTTAACGAGCTGATAAATCAACTGGTGCAATACCTTGCCTTGCGCGAAAACGAGGACAATTTTATTGTTGAATTCAACCCGGTTTACACCGAAGTAGATGACGTGGTTTTAACTGCCGAAGTGTACAACGATGCTTTTGAACGGATAAGTTCGGAAGAAGTAAACATTAAATTTCAAAATGAAAATAACGAAGAATACAACCTGACATTTGATGTGCAGGATAAAAATTACTACCTCAACGCGGGACACCTGCCTCTGGGCGACTATTCGTTTACAGCAGAAGTAAGCATTGGCAACGAAATTTTTACCGAAACAGGAAGTTTTACAGTGGTTCCGGTTAATGTTGAGAATGTTATAACACAGGCTAACCACACATTACTTTATCAGATGGCTAACTTAAGCGGCGGTAAATTCTACCAGCCATCACAAGCCAACGATTTGGTTGACGAATTGCAACAAACCAGTAAATTAAAAGCAACAACTTACTTTCAGGAAATGGTAAATCAGCTGATAAACCTTCGTTGGTTATTTGTTGTTTTATTATTGCTGTTAAGTACGGAATGGTTTTTGAGAAAGTACTGGGGAATTTATTAAACAACATTCATTTTACGATGAGCATATTTAAACAAACAAATTACATTCTACTCGTTAGCATTGTTCTATTGTCGTATGCTTGTAGCTCAACTAAGCGGATTATGGTTGAGTTTCCGCAAAAACCAAAAAACGAAATTCCGCAGGATATTCAAAGCCTGCTTCTGGTTAACCGCACTGTTGACAACAAATACAACGACCTTCCCACTGATTCGCTGCAAAAAATATTTTACCAAAAGGATTTTAATCTTGATACTACCATATACAATCTCACCGCTGTAGATACTTCGTTAAAAGCTTTGGGTGAATTGCTATTCGAATCCGGAAGGTTTGATTATGTAATTCCTGAAGACCGTTTTCTGAAAGCCGATAAAAATGCATTCTTCTCCAGTTCAATGAGCTGGCAGGAGGCGAAGGAACTTTGCGACCTTTACCAGACCGACGCTGTTCTATCGATGGATCTGTTTAAAACACGCGTTGCAACTGAACTCTCTGAAGAATCAGTTTTCGATCCGAATGAGGGATTTTTCAGAACGGCAGTTGGTGCAAAAATGGTTATTGTTTATGATGCCCTGTTTCGCATTTACGATCCGCAGCAGGAAAAAATTCTGGCTCGTGAAGTATTTCAGGACACATTGCTTTGGGAAGATTATGCACTTAGTATAAGAAATCTGTTCTCGGATTTTACGCCGGTAAAACAGGCGCTTACAGAAACCGGAATTGCTGTGGCACTCGATTTTTCAGAAACAATAAGTACACGTTGGCAAAGTGAATACCGGGTAATATTTGATAAAGGAAGTACCGCATTAAAGGAAACAGCCATACTTACCGATAACGGAGATTGGGCAACAGCCATTGAAGCATGGCAAAAAATTGCCAATGAATCGGGATCGAAAAGCGAAAAAAGCAAAGCATTATTTAATCTTGCTACCGCCTGCGAAATACAGGGAGATATCGACTGTGCCATTCAGTACGCCCTCGAATCGTATAAAACAGACTACCACCCCATTACTTATCAGTACCTCGAATTGCTAAAAAACAAGAAAAAACAACCAAAATGAACCGATTAATCTTATGGACTTTACTTCTACTGAGTACGGTTTCGTGCACCGTTTATAAAGATTATCCGATAGAAATTTATAAACCCGGTGAAATTGCTTATCCGGCCAATGCCGAAAATGTTGCCATTGTTTACCGGAATTTTAAATACAACAGCGACACGCTGATTCACTATTATCAAGATGATTTCCGCCTGAAAAAAGCCAAAAAAGATCCAAAAAACCTCGACAGTATTTTGGTGAATTTAAGTTTAACCGAGCTGGCGAAAAATTTGAAAGAGAAAAATTCGTTTAAGGAAATTCGAATATTCCCTGAACTTTTCGAACCACATACGGGCGACAAACTTCCGGCACTGAATATGGAAATGGTTCAGCGACTGGCTGATAAAACCAATACCGACCTTGTAATTTCACTGGAAACCTATTCCTGTTTTTACTCCGAATATTCATCAACAGGCGAAATGCCAACAAAATCGAATGAAGTGATTACCGCAGCAGTCTGGGCTGTTTACAGTCCTGTTGAGCAGCGACTCATTGAGAGAAAAACAATGATCGACACTATTTTCTGGAACGGCTACGATGCGAATGGAAATTATAACCGAAAAACCAAATTGCCGTCACGTATCACTGCGCTGAAGATCGCCTCGCAAATGGCTGGTGAAAACTATTCAAAACGCTTTTTTGCTTCGTGGGAAAATGTGAACAGGATGTATTCTGTTCCGCCACTCCCTGATTTTGCCATGGCCGACGAATACGTGCAAAAAGGTGATTGGGACAATGCCATTTTGCTTTGGAAACGTTATGCCGACGACAGCAATGGGAAAATGGCCATTAACGCACGTTACAACCTGGCACTGGGTTACGAAATGAAAGACGATTTTGATACAGCCGAAAAATGGTTAAATGCAGCTTTGCAAATAGCAACTTCATACAATAGTAAAGAAGAACTGAAAATGATTTTTGAATACCAACGGTTACTTGCTAAAAGAAAAAAAGATATATTGCGTTTAAACCAATAGCAAATGAAACGAGCATGAGAAAGACTTTCACAGATAGCCGATTTATTAAAAGCATGCAAGTTCCCTGTCTGCCGACAGGCAGGCATCTTATTCAGAAGCAAACAAACAATTTTTAAAAGATGAAAAACCGCCCTGTTTTGTTGTTAGGCGTTTTAGTGTTGATTGTTTTCGCAAGTTGTAATACGCTGTACAATACAAAAACCATTGATATTGAAATTGTTGAACCTTCAACATTGACTATCTCCCCGAAATTCAAAAATATTGCGGTCCAGTACAACAACGTTAATTGCTCGCCAAACAAGTACTTAAACCAGTACGAAGAATTTGGTACGCAAAAAACAGAGGACGAAAACTCGGATAGTATTGCCTCAATTGTTTATTTCGAAACCTTTATTTCGGAGCTTAACAAGCAGGCATTTTTCGATACCTTAATTATAGTAGACGAGCGCAATTATTCAACAATCCGAATTGTTGATACAATCGATTATACACCTTATTTTCGCGAAGATTCAGCAACTCGTGTTATAATGGCAGCCGAACAAATCAATGTGCTGAATTCAAGCTATTTTCTGAAAGCCAATACAACGTCGGTTCATCCGAAAAGCGATTCGCTGATTATGCATCCGCAATTCGGTTTATATACTCCCGGGCAACTTCAAACTATTCGAAAAAACACCGACGCCGACCTGTTACTTTCGCTTGATTATTTTGGAGCCAGTGATGGTCGTTATTTCGATCGACAGCTTGAACTTGGCAGCGAACAGGTTATCAACTGGACACAGTGGAGCTTTTACGATCTTGTTGAAATGAAATATGTGTTGGCTTATTCAAAAACCGACACTGTGAAGTGGATGGAATACTCCTCTGGCCTTAAGAATGCGGCCGACATTCTACCCCCGCGAACTGATGCCATTTACAATGCAGCAGAAATATCAGCAGAAAATTTTGCGTTAACAATTGTCCCTCACTGGGTGCAGGTAAAGAGAATGTATTACTCGTCGGGGCATGTGGAACTGCAGCATGCCGACGAACTTATTCAGAATGCTCAATGGTTGGATGTGGCAGAATTATGGAGCAAACAACTTGAAAACGAGAACCAGAACATTGTGGCCAAATGCATGTACAACCTGGGTTTAGCTTGTGAGATGGAAGGCGATCTTGAGGCAGCTTTGGCTTGGGTGGTAAAATCGTATCACATTTTCGGGCCAAAGAAGAATGAACTTCATGCCGAAAACTGTATGGAATACATCAGGTTGCTGAGTACCCGGCAAGCCGATATGAAACTTCTGGAGCTACAATTTGGAGACAAGTAAATTTCGAAATGGAAATGGGTTAAAAGAAAAGAGGGAAACCACTGTCTCCCTCCATATTTAACCAAAAATCACAACATGAAAATATTGTTGTTTTAAATTTAGAACTTTTAGTTGTAAAGTTCCAAATTCAAACTTATGTTTTAAAAAAGGAATTTAGCTTTTTAACATTTTAATCCCGTCAGAAACGAAGGTAATCAGCCGTTTTTTATACAATCCGCCAATTGCTTTCTTAAAATTTTTCTTACTGATTCCAAACATGGCTTTTATAATTTCCGGCGACGACTTATCCGACACAGCCATAAAGCCACCACTGGCTTCCAGTTCTGCCAGAATCTTTTCCGAAATAGTATCAACTTTTTCGTATCCCGGCTCTTCCAGAATCAAATCGATCTTTTCATCGCTTCGTACTTTAGCAATGTAGCCTTTTGTTTGGCTACCAATTTCCAGTTTCTGAAATACCTGATTTTTATAAAGTATTCCGGTATGCTCCAGATTTACAATGGCTTTGTAACCCAAATCTGTTTCTTCCAGAATTATCAGGCTAACTTCCTGCCCTTTAGTATATTCAGGCGGCGTATTATCTAAAAACTTATGCAGCTTTGCCGATGCCACAACACGGTTTGTTAAAAGATCGAGATAAACGTATACCCAATAACTGTTTCCCTCCTGCATTTTAATGCGCTGCTCGCTAAACGGAACCAACAGGTCTTTTGCCAGGCCCCAGTCGAGAAATGCACCAAATTTGGCAGTGGCTTTTACAGTTAAACGGGCAAACTCGCCCACCGTAGCCAAAGGCTTTTCAGTTGTGGCAACCAGGCGGTCTTCCGAGTCGGTATAGACAAAAACCTCCGCAGTTCCCTTTTCTTTCATTTCATCTTCAACATACTTTCGCGGCATTAAAATCTCGCCGTGTTCACCACCGTCGAGATATACACCATTGTCTGTTTCCCTGAGAATTTCCAGGGTATTAAATTTTCCTATTTCTGCCATGAGTGAATTTGTCAAATTCGCAACAGTTCTTCTGCTGCTTTAATTGTTGTTTCCGTAAGGTTTTCGCCTCCTACCATTTTTGCCAGCTCTTCTACCCTTTCGGCGGCATCAAGTGCTTTAATCGATGTAAAAGTTTTACCCTTTTCTTCAAACTTGTACACCCTGAAATGTGTATCTCCTTTTGCAGCGATTTGTGGCAGGTGCGTAATATTTATAATCTGTGTATTAGCCGAGAATGATTTAATAATGGTGCCCATTTTAAGAGCAATCTCGCCCGATACACCGGTATCAATTTCATCAAATACAATTGTTGGCAGCGCTTTTGAATTGCGAAGAAGGTTTTTAATGGCCAGCATTAACCGCGACATTTCACCACCCGACGCAATTTTAGAGATTTCATCAGGTTCTGAGTCAGGATTCGCGCTAAAAAGAAATGCGATCTCATCTTTACCATCCGGCTGAAAATCCTCCAGGTAATTATGCACCACCTGCAATTTGGCCTTCGTCATTCCCAGCTGGTTTAAGTCGCCAACTACCAAACTTTCAATCTTTTTAAAAGCCTTTTGCCGCGTTTTACTTAAACTTTGAGCAAGCTTTTCCAATTCTTCCTTCTGGGTTTTCAGTTTATTTTTCAGAGACTCGATTTCATCACCATAACCTACCGCCTTATTAATCTTTTGGTCGAACTCGTCGCGTAAAATAATTAATTCGGCTACCGTTGTCACATGATGTTTTTGCTGCAGCGAATACAGTAAGTTTAACCTGTCGTTTACCTCTTCAATCCGGGCCGGATTAAATTCCACGCGTTCTGCCAGCATTTCCAGTTCCTGGTGAATATCGCTCAACTCGATGGCTGCACTTTCCAAACGCTCAGCGAAACTTTCGGCATCTTTCAGGTAGGCAGTAACTTTATTCAGCGTACGATGACTGTCGTTTACGCTCTGTAACACCGAGAATGTTTCGCTATCTAATAAAGCCACCGTCTCTGTAAGGGCTGTTTTTATTTCTTCAGCGTGATTTAATTGCTCCAGTTCAGCTTCCAGATCTTCCTGTTCTGTTTCTTCCAGCCTTGCTTCTTCAAGTTGCGTAAACTGAAACTGGTAATAATCCAGATCGGCCTGCGCCTGCTCTGCATTTTCCTGCAGTTGCCCGAGTTCCTTTTTTGTGCTTTTGTATGCTGAAAACTGAGTTTTGTACTTTGTTAAAGCCTCACCGGCACCTGCAACCGAATCAATCAAATTCAACTGAAACTTTTGGTTGCTTAACTCCAGATTCTGGTGTTGCGAGTGGATATCGATCAGCTGCAATCCCAGTTCGCGCATTACTTTCAGGTTAACCGGAGTATCATTTATAAAAGCTCTGGATTTTCCTGACGGCGTAATTTCGCGACGTAAAATTGTGGAAGTATCGTAATCTAAATCGTTGGTTTCAAAAAAGCGTTTTATCGGATAATTACTTACCTCAAACTGTCCTTCAACAATACACTTTTTATCCTTCTCTTTCAGTACCGAAAGATCGGCACGATTACCCAGAATTAAGCTTAAAGCCCCCAGAATAATTGATTTTCCGGCACCGGTTTCACCCGTCATGGTGTTTAAATTGGCATGGAAATTAACCTGCAATTTATTTATGAGTGCGTAATTCGAAATGGATAATCTGGATAGCATAATGACAAAAGATCTTCATTAATATTTTCTTTGGCTAAAATAGCCAAAATGAGGACACGTAATTACTTTCTGGAAAAAATGGGTATATCTTTTTAGCCGATCTTGCTAAAAGCCTTCATTTTCGGCAATCTTCTCGTACTTTCTGCCGTTTGAAGGATCAACCTCATTTAAAATGGCCAATACACGATTTCGTTCATCCGGAAATGATTTTGAAAAAATGTTGACTAACTCATCAGCTTTGGCATCGAAGAACATCTGAAGAATATATGTAGACGGACGACGACGAAATACCTTCTGAATATCACGCAGGGCTTCGGCAATGTTTGCACGACCTTCTTCTACCTTATCAGACATTAAGTCCAATCCGTTACGATGATAATTGTACATACAAGTGCGGAAGGATGAGTACGATTTATTCATCACATTTTCGATCAGCCAGTAGCGATTTCGCTCACTTTCGAAAGCTTTCCAGCCGCGTTCGCGTGCATTCTGCGAATTATTTACAATGCCCTGCGCTTTCTGAAAAAACTCTGTTCCTCCTTCTTCAGAAAAAGAATCGTAATCAAAACCCAAAATAACATAGGCATAAAACGCCATAATGTTGGTCAGGTTGTCGCGGTTCGACGTTTCGTTAAATTCCAGCGGCTGAAACTCAACATACTTACAATGAAAATCATTGTCCTTAATATTAAGAACAGTTGACGTATAACTGGTATTAAATATCGGACGAGTTAACTGAACCTGTATAGATCCTTTAAACTCATCAGCAGAAATTTGCTCGTCGAGACGTATTAGAATATTACATCTGATTTTTTCATCGTAACTGTACACATGATCAGTCCATTTTCGGTTATTCATAAAATCATACAAGTCAGACTGCATGGTACGGAACAGGTTTTGGTTTGCCCCCTGAATTCCCCGTGCCGAAACAGTTACGTTGCAACGAAGTTCCTGAGCTACACCTTCTCCAATGAAAATAAACAGAAAGAAAAGCGCTATTACGATTTGTTTTATCATATGCTAATTATTCAATTCTATAATTTTTGCTACGATATCTTTTGCTACCTCAGCTTTATCTTTTAACTCAAAATCGGTTTGTTTATTGCCTTTTTCGATGATCGTTATTTTATTGGTGTCAACACCAAATCCGGCGCCCTTGTCTTTTAACGAATTCAGAACAATAAAGTCGAGGTTCTTCTTTAAAAGCTTACTCGCTGCATTTGCCAGTTCGTTGTTGGTTTCCAGCGCAAAACCTACCAAAAGCTGCTTGTTGGTTTTTAATTTACCCAATTCGGCAGCAATATCTTTTGTTGGTTGCAACTCGATATGCCAGTGTTCTTTGCCCCGCTTTGTTTTTTCCTCTTCCTTTTTTGCAGGAGTAAAATCGGCTACTGCTGCACACATAATTGCACCATCAACAGTTTTAAAATGCTCAATCGATGCATTATACATTTCTTCAGCCGCTTCAACAGGAACCACGGTTACGCCAGTTTTCTGAGTAGTAACTGAAACAGGACCCGATACTAAAGTTACTTCGGCACCTTGTTCGGCTAGTTCTTCGGCAATGGCATACCCCATTTTCCCTGAAGAATAATTACCAATAAAACGAACAGGATCAATTTTTTCGAAAGTAGGTCCGGCAGTTACCAGATAGGATTTATTCAGCAGTTTTTTTTTTACTCCAAGCTGTTGAATAACTGCTTCGAGTATTTTTTCAGGTTCTTCCATCCTGCCCTTGCCGGTTAAACCGCTGGCTAATTCTCCTTCGCCGGGTTCAACGATACTATTTCCGTATTCTTTGAGAATAGAAATATTTCGTTGCGTTGAAGGATGCGCAAACATATCGAGGTCCATGGCAGGTGCCACCATTACCGGGCATTTAGCCGAAAGATAGGTTGTTATCAACATATTATCGGCAATTCCGTTGGCCATTTTCCCCATGGTTGATGCGGTAGCCGGTGCTATAACCATTACATCGGCCCACAATCCCAGATCAACGTGGCTGTTCCACGTACCATCGTTTGCTCCAAAAAACTCGCTAATAACAGGTTTATCCGACAATGCTGATAAAGTAACGGGTGTAATAAATTCTTTTCCTGCAGGTGTTATTACCACTTGCACTTCGGCACCCTCCTTTATAAAAAGCCGAAGAAGCATTGCTGCCTTATAAGCTGCAATACTTCCTGTTATTCCGAGTATTATATTTTTTCCTTTGAGCCTCATATCAGGGCATCAGAAAAATTAGATACGTTTTTTGTTCTCGCGCGTTGGATTACGGTGGTAAATTTCACCTTCCTTTAATTCTTCAAACGCAATAAGAGTTGGCTTTGGCAAACGCTCGTAAAATTTAGAAATCTCGATTTGTTCCCTGTTTTCAAAGATTTCCTCCAAATTGTCGGTATACGAAGCAAATTCCTGTAATTTCTGGTTAAGCTCTTCTTTTAATTCCGACGAAATCTGATTTGCTCTTTTAGCAAGAATCATTACGGTTTCGTAAATATTTCCGGTTTCCAGAGTTAAAACTTCAAGATCGCGGGAAATAGTTGACGGAGCTGCTTTTGTTTTCTTGTAATCCATATTCTAATTAATGTTTAAATCATTTTCTTCTTTATAATTCAATATCTCAGAGGCTGTTTCGTAAAACTTATCTACCTCTTTTTTGTGTTCACTGTCGGGATATTCATCGATAAACGAAAAATATTCGTCGAGTGCATTTGTATATCGTTCGTTTTGTTTTTCAACAATACTTTTTTCAGCCAGCAAATACTTCGATTTTAACAACATAAATTTCAGTTCTTCGCGATATTTACTTTCAGGGTATTTATCAAGACTATTACCTAAAGCAATTACCGCCGCTTTGTATTGCTCAAAATCGTAGTACAATTTAGCACTTAAAAACGATTTGTATACCAACTTATCAACCAATTCGTCAATTAAACGGTTAGCTTCGTCAACACGGTCGCTATACGGATACAAGTTAATGTATAATTGTAAGGCATCAATAGCCTGTTGAGTTACCTGCTGATCGAGCCTTGGTTTTGGCGACAATAAATAAGAGCAGTAGCCAATCATAAATTGTGCCTCTTCCACATATTCGCTCGTTGGAAACTCTTTTACCAACGACTTAAAATAATGACCCGCCATTAAATAGTCTTTCTGACCGATCATACTTTTAGCATAGTAATAATAAATTTTGTCGGCTCGCGAGGTTCCGCGGTAAATGTTCACCAATTCTCTAAACAAAGTTGCTGAACGAACATATTCGCCGTCTTCGTAATACTCAACAGCTTTTTTGTATTTAAACTCGTAATCGGTACTTTTTACAATCTTGTTATAGTCTCCGCACGAAGCTGTGATCAATAAAATTACTAGTAGTCCGATCCCCAAAAATCTCATTTTCATAAACATGGCGCAAAAATATACTTTTTTTAATTAATTGAAACGAATTAATCGTCAAAATTTAAGGAATTTACAGCTTTTCCCAAATATGTTATTTCACTCATTAACAATTGCATAGCTATAATACCTCTAATTACAGTGTGTGAAAATAGGACTAATTGCTAACGTTAAGTTGATGTGTTAGTATTATTTAACACATTTGCTGAGATTTTAAAAAAGATTACATTTGCATCCTTATAATTTAAACTTAAAAACAAATCATCGTGGATATATTTGATAAATTCAGAAATAATAAAGGTGATATTGGCAAGTGGATGGACCAAATTCACGGTTATTTTGCGTTTCCAAAACTGGAAGGCGAAATTGCAGCCAGAATGAATTTCCGTGGTAAAGAAGTATTGACATGGAGTTTGAACAACTACCTGGGATTGGCCAACCACCCAGAGGTTAGAAAAGCTGATGCTGAAGCTGCAGCACAGTATGGTATGGCTTATCCGATGGGAGCTAGAATGATGTCGGGACAAACAGTTAAACACGAACAACTGGAGCGTGAGTTAGCTGCTTTTGTTAGCAAACCTGATGCATTTTTATTGAACTACGGTTATCAGGGAATGGTTTCTGCAATCGACGCGCTTGCCAGCCGTAACGATGTTATTGTTTACGATTCGGAATCGCACGCTTGTATTATGGACGGGGTTTTCCTTCATAAAGCAAAAGGTGGAAAAAGTTTTGTGTACCAACACAACGATATGGAGAAATGCCGCAAGATGTTAGGTTTCGCAACAAAACGCGCTGCCGAAACCGGAGGTGGTATTTTATTAATTACTGAAGGGGTTTTCGGTATGACCGGTCAGGTTGGTAAACTTGATGAGATAGTTGCACTGAAAAAAGAATTCGATTTCCGTTTGTTTGTTGACGATGCACACGGTTTTGGAACAATGGGACCAACAGGTGCCGGTTCGGGTGAGCATTTTGGCGTTCAGGATGGAATTGACATTTACTTCGGAACATTTGCAAAAGCAATGGCCGGGATTGGTGGTTTTGTTGCTTGCGAAACGGATATCTGCTACATTTTACGTTACAATATGCGTTCGCAAACTTTTGCGAAATCGTTACCAATGCCGATGACAATTGGTGCATTGAAACGTTTGGATATGATACGTACCATGCCTGAGTTACGCGAAAAACTGTGGACAATTGTTAATGCGTTGCAAGGCGGCTTAAAAGAAGCCGGTTTCGACCTTGGAAAAACCAATACGCAAGTTACTCCGGTTTACATGAAAGGAGGCGAAGCTGAAGCAACACAAATGGTTTACGATCTTCGCGAAAATTATGGAATTTTCTGCTCGATGGTGGTTTACCCGGTAATTCCTAAAGGAGAAATTCTTTTACGCCTGATACCAACGGCAATGCATTCTTTAGAGGATGTAGAACTTACGCTGAAAGCATTTAAAGAAGCACGCGAGAAATTACTTTCGGGAGCTTACAAAAGTGAACATCTGGCAAAAGTTGAAGTGGATAAATAATTATCAATCACTACGATATTGAAAAGGGAACTGCAAAGTTCCCTTTTTTTATGAGCGTGTATCTGTCCTTATTTTAATTCTGTCAGTGATTCCCGGAAATCATGATTTGCTTTTTTACGCCTTTCAAAGTAGCTTAATCAATCGGTGTGGTTTTGAGAATAGGAGCTAGATCAATCTTTTTGAATTCAACCTCTGCTCCTTCCGCTTGAACGGCAATTTGTCCTTTGGTGACAGTACAATTATAACCGTGATTTACGAGATCGTCGTTTACCCAAACTTTTATGGTGTCAGCCACACATTCAATTACCATGTTGTTCCATTCACCCAAAGGTTTTTCCGAATCATCTGTCAGGTTCAGTATCCGGCGTTTTTTACCTTCAGTAATCCCCCACTCTTCCTTTGGTCCGCGTCTTACAACCATATCCGGCACTTCAATATCTTCAACAATACACCAAAAATCGCCGGCATCGCCATGCTGCATTTGTACCTCCAACGATTGAGGAAACATATCATATAAAGCCCGGGGTGTTGAAGCATGTACCAAAACGCCACAGTTACCCGGATTACCTGCAAAGCGATATTCCACTTCCAGCCGGTAGTTCTGATAAACCGAATCAGTAATTAAATGGCCCCTCGGATCACCCATACTTACCAGCAAAGAATCGCGAACTACAAACGATTTCTCAATATTGGAGTTATTGTCAGCATCAGGCACATCAGCATGCCAACCCGATAAATCTGTTCCGTTAAACAAGTGTATTGTTTCAGGTGCCTTTTCCTTGTTACAGGCAATACATCCTGCCAATATAAGTAATAAACTAAGTTTTTTCACAGTAGCAAATTTAGTTGATTAATGAATGAATTTCTGTGCCCATTTTATGTACTGCTCCCAGTCGAATTCAGTTACATCATGTTCGCCTGTCCGAATATGATAAGCAACTGTGTTTTGAATGGGCTGATTAACTC
Organism: uncultured Draconibacterium sp.; assembly: GCF_963675065.1. NCBI lineage: Bacteria > Pseudomonadati > Bacteroidota > Bacteroidia > Marinilabiliales > Prolixibacteraceae > Draconibacterium > uncultured Draconibacterium sp. The sequence goes on from NZ_OY775906.1 coordinate 1,362,742, forward strand.
CCGGCATTTCTGTTTGCTCTATTCCCTTTTTTCCGTAAAGTTCAAACACCGGAGTGGCGTATAAGGCCCCAAGAAATTCGCCTTTTGGATCCGACCACCGATCTTCTTCGGCACTTGCAATATACACCGGACGCGGTGCAATCAAAGCAATCAATTCATGCTGATCAACCGGCAAGGCCTCCTCATTTTTACTGTAGTTTCTGAAGTTTTTACAAAACCAGTGCGGAAAACGATCATTTATTCGCCATAATGTTTCGCCAAACCGACGTTTCGAAAGTGCAGCACCGCCACATCCTGATTCATTAGAAATTACACCTGCAAAACGCTCGTCGGTAGCACCAGTCCACAAGGCTGTTTTTCCCAATCGGGAATGACCAAAAACCACTACTTTCGATTCGTCGATGGCCTCATCGCGCTCAAAATAATCCATCGCCCGGCTTAAGCCCCACGACCACGCAGCAATCGCCCCCCATTCGTTAGCAGCAGGTTGTTGCTGATCGTCGATATACAATAAAGGATGAATACCATCCGAAAAATCATCTTTGTCGGGATCAACTTCGCCGTAATAAATTACAGCCAAACCAAATCCGGCCTCAATGATCTTATCCACACACCATCGGTCGGTTCTCACTCCTCTCGATTGTTCGGTTAACTGGTTGTTTATTATCCCAAACGAAGGATTATTTCTTGCCCAAGCTTCCGAAATAATTACCTCAACATCATCGGTTATGGTATGATTTCCGTAGAAATTGTACCCCACAAATAAGGGCACCCGCTCTTCTGTTTTTGGCAGATAAATTAAGATGGTAAAATCGAGTGTCTTTCCATGGTTTTTAAATACCAGGTCGACCTGTTTCCGTACTGCTTTTCCGTTTAATACATTGTTACTCTCTTCCAAAACATCAACCGATGCAATTTCCAGTGCACCGGGCACTTCTCCAAACATATTCTCTGTGAAAAAACTCAGCAGTTCCGGGCGTCGTTTGCTCTCCCACTTTTTAGAGTTCCGAATCTTCTTCCCGTTAAACATTTTTAGCGGATCGGGTAACTTAAATTCGGGAACTTTACTTTCGTCGTAGTTGGCGTCAAACTGGGCTGACACATTAAACAGGAAAGCAAAAAAGAGCAGGCACAAGCTGAGTTTTTTCATGGTCGATAACTGTGAATTGAATCAATACTGCTTAAAATTGGCAATTTGCTGTTGTTATGCCAAAGGATTCTGTGGATTTTTATTTTCCCAATGCAATTCTTTTGGATTTCAGCGAATAGAAAGATTATCAAATTAGATCATTGCTGTAGAATTCTACCCTCTTTTTTATATTCTTTTCGGATTCCGGCGAGCAGAGTTTCCATATTCAACATCGCATTGCCCTTCTGTATGGAAAGCAAACCGGCATAGTGAATGATATTGACAATGTTTGCACCTGTTAACTCGTAATTTTTGGCCAGCTCCTCCAAACGAATGTCCTTGTGCAACTTGTTGCTTTTGGGCATATACACCTGCCAGAGTTTCAGGCGTTCAGCAACCGTAGGAGGATCGAACTCAATAAAAGCATTAAAACGGCGGGTAAAAGCACTATCGATATTTCCTTTCATATTCGATGCCAAAATCACTAACCCGTTGTGGGCTTCTATGCGCTGCAACAGGTACGAAACTTCCTGGTTGGCGTATTTATCGTGAGCATCTCTAACATTGGTGCGTTTACCAAAAAGCGAGTCGGCCTCATCAAAAAACAATATCCAGTTTTTGTGTTCTGCCTTGTTAAATAATCCCGACAAGTTTTTCTCGGTCTCACCAATATATTTCGAAATTACCATCGACAAATCAACACGATAAACATCTCTTCCGGTATATTTTCCAAGCAAACAAGTCGTCATAGTTTTTCCGGTGCCAGACGGGCCATAAAACAATACCCGAAATCCCGGTTTAATTTTATCACGCATGCTCCATTCTTCCATTAACTGCTCGTTGTAGTTTAACCACGTTTCAAGCTCTTTAATTTCTTCGAATGTCTTTTCTTTTAAAACCAAATCACTCCATTCCTGCTTGGTTGTGATTCGCTGAGCCGGGAAGTCACTGCTAAGTTTTGGTCGTGAAATTTTACCGGAAACAAACAGATCAACATATTCATCGTCGAGAACAAGGCGGCCACTCATTTTGGGTTCGCCCGCAGGAACCGGTTCAATGTTCAACACGTTTTTTTGGAAAAACAAATGATCCTCATCAAACAGTTTTGCTACCTCCATTCGTTTCTCAATGTCACTTCCTGCAAGAATATATAAAACGGTTTCGCCGGTTGGTAATATTCCGCGGTGGTTTTTTCCTTTCACTCCTCCAAATTCGGGGAAATCGCCACCATTTGGCAGGTATTCAGCAATGATATTATTAAAGAATTCAGGAGAAAGGTGCGGAACCAATGCTATAAAAAGAACAATTGTTTCTGCTCCACCTAATTCATCTTCCTGAATAAAATTTTTTAAAGAATTGTTAGCATGACCGACAGGGACAAACTCAGGAATGACAGACTTATTTCCTTTCATTGCGTCATCAAACCGAAGTCGTACAACTTTGTCCAGATAATCTATAACAGCTTTTATCATTATTGCAGCATAATTAATTCTTATGGTTTAAATGTTAGCCTTCCAAAGGCCTTCCGCAGTTGCGAAGGAGAAACCAACCCCGGATGCAGAATTGACCAAGGATTAGAAGTTTGGGCACCGGCAGCCGATAACGATGTGATGGAATAAATATGAGCCGGAGCTAATAATAATCCCTGTCCCAGACATATTGTCGACAAGGTACCACTTATCACGGCGCCTCCCGTGGCTGATGCATTAATAATTGCCTGTATCCAATTCGGATGGTCTGCTTTAGTAGTTAGAACAGGCCTTCCGTTAAGCGGGCCAAATGGATCCAAAATAACAAAATCGGAAATGTAATTTGCAATTTCACGCCAGGGAATCCACGCAGTCACTACTCCATCATTTCCGATAAGGCGAATTCCACGTCTTCTATCAGCAGAATCAACAACAAAACTTCTGTTATAAATCGTATTCAGCGTGTTATATGTCCACGAAGTTATAATGGTATCATTGTCTGTTGCATTATTCAAAATGGTTAAAACATTAGCAAGTTGGGCCAGGCTGTAAGAAGTCAAATTGAAAACCTGGAATGGCGTTTCGCCGGTTAATGCCATTATTGGCAATGCTGAGAAACCGCCCTCAATACGATTAAAACCACCGGCCACCGCAGCATAGGCACGTTCAATAGCCCATGGCCAAACTATTCTTTTCGTCCAATTCACATTAAAAGAATCTCCTGCCTGAATTTGTGAAGCGTAACTGCTGTTCTGCATAAGCTCGCGTGCCTGAGCCTGTGTCATTGTTCCAGCTTTTTCCCTTAATTGAACTCCATTTGGATTATGATTCCGCCCCAGCGAAACACGTATTCTTGAGTTTGAATCAACGAGTGCCTTGTTTCCAATAATTTTTATTCGATAAAACTCGACATTAAAACCATTTCCCGATTCACTAACAGCGTTTACCAGTTGTGTACGCCCTCCTCCTCTGGAAGCCATACTCTGCAAGGTAGCCAGCAAATAACAATCTCCAATTGCATTTTGTATCACATCAGCCAGGGCTGGCTGAGGATCAAACAATTCATGCGTGGTTAAATCGATAGTCCACTGTCGTGGGCCGCTGGCTGCCGGTCCGACAATTTGCTCCGAATCATTTAATGTTTGTCCGCCTGTAAGCCCGCGGTCATTTACATCTATTATCGTTTGCCCTCCTTCTTCATGTGTCGAGCGATTACTCAGCCGCTGAAACGACCTTACCTGTCGTCCCACATCGCGCCCCCCCTGATCGGTGCCGGGCTGATGTCCGGGATAAACATAGGCATCCCAGAATTCACCGAGCCAATCACTTCCACTTGCAACAGCAAACTGAATAGGTCTGGAGCTCGCGTTGGCACTTCCCGGAATAGTTGAGAGGATTGATTCAGCGCTTTTTCCCTGAACTACTTTATTGGCAACTGCATCGGCATGTTGTTCGTACGAATCACCGGGCCTGCCAATACCCGATTTTAAGCTCACCCCTTTCCGTTGCTGAACTACGTGCGCCGCTTCGTGTGCTGCCGTGTGAAGACTAGGCGCCCCACGAAATGCAACTTTGTTTCCTGCAGCATAGGCCAATGATCCCATTTTACGGTTTGCATTCCCTGCATTTGAATCCGTAAAAGACTGTATGCCTGACACATCATGCTTTCCGAAAGATGTTTGAATTTGATTGAAAAACGGATAAGCTACCGGGCTTCCCATAAATCCTGTACGTGCAGTTTGTTGTATCTGACTTCCGGGTTGAGACGCTTGCATCTTTGGTTGAACCATCTCTTCCTCTTCTTCCTCCGATGATTGCGTCTGAACTGCTTCCTCCTCTTCTTCCTGAAATTGAAGATTTCCTTTTCGTTGTGTTTGAACAGGTTCTTCCTCTTCTTCCGGCTGCATTTGAACCGACATTTTACTGTTTAAATCAGACGAGGCAAAAAACGAATCAGCTTTTGTGTTCGAAAAAAATGGAGTCCGGTTCTCGCTACTCTTTGCAGCATCTTGTTTTATTACACTAGTCTTCATACGCTTACCATTCTACAAATATTAATTCCTTTTTCCACGGCAGTTTAATAATGGAAATGTTCCATTGTAATTTCTCCAACAGGATGTCCTGTGTTTTTCGTTCAACGATCAGCTTAAAATTCCGATCTTTTTGAATGAGCTTGCCACTTCGTTTTACAAACATTTCGCGTAAACCATCAGGAGAAGTATTTTTTAAGACCGGCCAGTTTTTGATGAGTTCGCGAAGCAGGTTATCAGCCTCCTTTTTTATGCTTTCATTGAGCAAACTGGTTGCCGGGACTGTTTTTTGCAGGGGCACATCACACAGAAATTTTTCCAGCACCAGATCTCCTTCAAAAAACTGTTCATTTCCTGTGGCACAATAATGAAGCGCCTGTATAGCTTTAAACCGATCTTCAAACTTTATGTTTCCTTCTTCATCAAGCCAGTTAAATTGCTGAAAAAACAATTTCAAAAAAGGGTGAAAAAGAACCTGCCCTGCATTTTGAACGATAATATCGCCGGCCTCTTGCTCAAAAAACAGCGGTTCTTTTTCCTCCGTAAAATTGTTGTTTCGTGAAATAATGGTTGGATCATTTTCAATTTTACGCTCTTTTTGTTTTGTTACCCCTTTTTCAGTAAGTTGATTTCGAGTGCTCTGTTTTAACAAAACTGAAACCTCTTCGCAATCTTGTTGCGAAAGCACTAAACTTGTGTGTAGAGAAATATTTTTAAGCTGATGAATTTGTTCGTCAATTGATTTTTCGGGGTAATTCTCTGTTAAGTAAGCTGCGTAAAAATGCAGCAGATCAGGTTTCCAAATCATTTCAGGCTGTTGTAAACCGATCTTCAGTAAAACAGAAATAAACTGATTTCTGAGCGGATAATTCAGGCGTTCAACAAAAGTGTTCCTTTCGCGATTATCAGACAGATCAAATTCTCCAAGTAAGTCTATAAACTGCAATACATTTCGAACCGGTAGTTGCAACACAAACCTTTCAAGGGCTGTTTCATCGGCATTAAGAAGCTTTTTTATTCCTGTAACAAAACGCTCCGTTTCCAAACTATTTATCCATTCCTTTTCCGATATCAGCTTATCGATATCTGATTTATGCCCGTACCACGGTAAATTACCGTTCTTCAGAAAGATGAAAAATATACTTTGCAGATTCTGCCCACCGGATATTTTTTTGACCTGATGGTACTCAGAAATGCCTTTTGACCGATTGTTATCACCATATACCGGATAACGTTTTTCGATGGCTGCAATTGACATTTTTTGCCGAAGTTGGTTTTCGATTTCTTTTCGCAAGGCATCAGGATTATCCCAGTTATCCAACGAAATATCCAAATCGATTCGTTCAAAACGTGAGATGCTGTCATCGACATCCATTTCATTAAAAAGTTGTTCGAGGTCCGGAAAAACCTGATCATTCAGAAACGAACTGATGTGGTCTTTTAACCAGTAAGCTTCGGTCTCGTTTATCGCATTGATATCGAGAAAAACCTTATCAATGATATGTCGGTCGGCATTCAAAATCAAATAAATTTATTCGCAATAATGATTTTCATGTGTTCACCCAGAAGTATGAGCTCAGCTACTTTTTTAGCGTACACATCAATAAATTTTTTCATGGTATCGCTGAAAATAATTCGCATTCCCTGCAACTTTTTCAACATCCCAAGTATCTGGTTTAAAATACTGTCAATGAGATCAGCAAATTTTTTGATCACTTCGTTGTCCTGGCACCCAAGAATGTTGTAAAAGAGTCGCAATTGTAACTCGAGCAAAGTCAACGCCATTTTCTGCAATTCCGGATTATTTGCCAGCTCCACTACCATTCCTGAGGTATCATTCAATAGTTTCGGGAACATAACCTCCAGCTCGCCGTTTGCTTCGCCTTTTAAAAACTCGTCGATACGATCGAGAACACCCTTGTTGAAATCGCTGGAACCGCCATAAATACTGCGAGTTTGTTTAAGTATATTTGCCAGAATCCCATCCGGATCGGGTTTAATGGTTGCCAGGATTCTCGCATCGCCCAGTATTGCAGCTTTTGTTTCTTCAACACAGGTATTTACCGGCGTTTCCTCTATATATTTGGTTGTTATTGATGTACTCATACGATCTGCCGGGCAAACATCTGCGCCTCTTGCAATCAGCGTAATCTTCCATTCCGAAGGATCATCCGGTTTAATATTGATCGTTAATGAATCGAGATTTGTTGTCGTCTGTGGTGAACCATTTATGTTCCATTCAAACGTTGAAGCGTTTTTAGATTCGTTGCTAATAACCAGCAGATTTTGATTTTCAAGCTGTTTAGGCGTACAAGCTGCTACCGGTGCTGCATGAACAGTAACCGATAATCCAGAATCTTCACCGTTTAACAAGAAGGTAATCGTTCCGGGTTTTGCTGCCGCCGGAACAAAACTAAATCCTCCGGCATTATTCGTAATCACTCCATCACCCGATATTTCTACTTTAGCTCCTTCCGGTGTCACCTTAAACGGATATTCCGTTTTATCGCTGGCGCAGAATGCATCAGGATCCAGACTGATTTCGGGTTTAATTTCAGCAAAAACAATATCGTGTTCAACAGTTGTCTTGCATATGCCGTTGGCTGCTGTAGCCGTTAATCGCACCGTAACTTTGTTCTCATCGTTAACAGGTAATTTATAGGTGTGTGAAGGATTTTGAGCGGTAGAAGTTGCTCCATCTCCAAATTCCCAGAAAAAGCCCGTGCCTTTCAGATCGCCGGCAGGAACAAAACGATGAGTTGCCTCGGTAGTTGGTTCGGCAGGTACATCAAAATCAACCTGAATTCCCCGGTAAACCGTTAGGACGGCATCTGTTACCTGGTTGTCAACCGTAAAGTGAATGAGCTGACCGAACATCTCCTCAGGAAAATTATCGGCTACAATAGAAATTTTGCCGTTTTCAATACTCACTCCTGAAACCTCAGGGTTCATTCCAATTTCTCCATCGCTTGGTGAAACTTCATAAAGTATCGGATCGGTATCCGTTAACAGGCAATATGTATTGCGGGAAAGCCGTAATGTTGCCGGCGGTTTTGAAATGATGTAATTGATCGGTGCACAATCAGAGCAACACATGTAAGGCAACGCAAAATCAGCTACCACTGTGTTATCAGCAATTTGTTCAGTTGGAATCAACCGGTCGAGCACATTAATTTCTCTTAAACGTGAAGTATAGTCTTCATATTTTATCAGTTCTGTGGCACTTTTCAACACGGTTGACCGCTCTGTTAATGACAAACTCTCCAGGTTCATGATCTTATCCGAGATCATTGCTTTCGATGCCATAAGCTCCTCAGTCGCAATCGATGGTCTGGAAAGTTTCGTGTCAGAAAGGACATTACGTACATCACGTGTTGTTTTACTGTTTTTGTACACCAGAACAAGCGTTCCGCCCGGCTCAACACCGGCTTTATGTTCCAGCCCCGGATGCTGTTCAATAAATTTCGAAAGCTGTAAACGCAGCAGTATCTGTTCCTTTCGTGCATTTACTTCATCCAGCAATACTTCGAGTTTTTTACCTGAACAACATACCGTAGATAACTGGTTAATCAACAAGCCTGTGAACGACTGTAAGCCAACCGAAAGTTTCGTACTTCGATATTTCGCCTTTAATTTTTTCACCAGGCTGCACAACTGCGTTAACGACAGTTTATAATCGTTTACCCGGCTTACATCGACCAGGTTAACCGCAACCGGCATTCGTTGAGTGAGCACATAGGTGTGTGCCATCAATTCCACCGATTTATCCACAACAAATTCTTTTAATTCGGGTTCGGCATTCCATTCTTCGGTGTCAACCTTCACCTCCAGTTTTTTGCTGGCATTGGCAATAATATCGTTTACCGATCCCCCTTTGGTCTCCTCTATCGCCTTAATCATCTCCACGCCAATGGTATCTTCAACGGTGGTAATATTATCTTCCACAGCCTTGCCTTTTACCTCTTCCTCGTACAATGCTTTTGTTGCCGTTCCAACACTTGCTTTGTAGTAAACGGGTTGGTACGCCACTGCAGCAGTATAATTTACATCGAAATTGGTATTGATAGCAGTTGCCCTTTTCAGATCGAGTTCATTTTCGCGAATATTGGCACCTGGTATTTTGGTACTAAAAGCAGAAAAGAAACTTGCCACTTCGGCAAGAATACAATCCTGCTCTTTTGTCCAGGCTTTTAGCATCACTTTCAAATCCTCGAATTCGCATTCGTAATCGTCAATATCCAGGTCATCCGATTTAAGTTTTACAGAAAGTGCTTTTACATCGAATGAAAGACCGTACTTTTTTTTCTGATCATCGAGCTCCTCCAATACATCGCGGTAATCTTTTCCCTGGTGGCCTTCAATACGGTAAAAATCAAAGGTATCCATGTTATAGTTCAGCGGATCCTGAACCTGCGGCGCCGATGCCAGATTTTCAGTCCGGTATCCAAGGTTGTAGTTGTGTTTAAATAATTTTGTTTTCGAATAATCCCAGGCCTTTAAAAAGTTGGCATCAAGCCTGTAATAAAACGGAATGCTGCGTTTACTTAGTTCAGGCAATTTATTCGAAGGAGTAATCCTGATCTCACCCGATTTGATATTATAATTATTAATCAATTCAAATAATCTCAGCAAAAGGCTTTTAGCTTTTTCAATCTCTTTGCAGTCGCAGCCGGAAGCAGGCGAAGGGTAAAAAACGTGACGAAGATCTTTGGGTTCGTTATTGATTTCCGACAACAATCCCAGCATCAGGTGTTTTGGGAACGCAGTAATATCGGGCAAACAAATTTGTTTGAGCTGAAGCAGCAAATCTTTTAATTCGTTGTACGTATCTACCAGATCTTTTAGCAGATCGTAACGGTATTGAATATCGGAAGGCACTCCATATGGACTAAAAGAATAATAACTGTTTAGTTTTGAAAGCGCGGAACTCAGCGACGTTTTGGAAATACTGACCTGTAACAATTTACCAAAGTTTTTTACGATCAAACTGATGCCTTGTCCGAGTTGTGTAACCGTATTGGTTTTACTGAAGGTGCTGCCTTTAATCGCATCGTAGTACGCGCGTTTCAATTCTTCGTATTTCGAGGTATTAATTTGATTTAGCACCACACGTTTTACCGCCGGTTCAGGCAGATTGAAATACTGCTCAAAGCGGTCGTGATTGGTATAAATTACATCGTTGGAAGCAATAAATTCGGCATCGACCTTCGAAACCAGTAATACCCGAAGACGATTAATCTGGGCAACCCCCTGGTTATCGCAATCAATGGCCGTACACAGGTCGCCATAATCGGCAAATGATTCCAGGTAAAGCAAAACAACCATATTATTCAAATCCAGCAGTTCGCTTAACGGACTAACATCTTCAACATCTGTATCTTCAGGATGAAGTTCATACAGATCGATCACTTCAAAGGCCATTTCATCACCTCCTGTTAGTTTTCGGAAGCGTGAATAGGAAGCGGCATCATCCTTAAATTTTTTGTACATGGAAAACGTCAGCGAGCCGGTCGCTAATTTCTTTAAAGGCGACTTTTTTACGGCTTTCTGCAATTGAATTAAATCGCCATCGGTAGTTACACCAACACCTTGCGAAATAGTAATTTTCGTTCCGCTTTTGCTGACCTTGAATCCGCAAACAAGTCCAACTCCGTTCAGGAAAACACGCGTCAAACGGTCCTGGTCGTCGAAGTATGTAATAAACTCATTCAACTGGTTTTCAGTCAATACCTGGTTTTCGACAAAAGTATGATACTTGGTTGTGATTTCTGTTAATTTCGATGCCATCACTTCTGTAATTAAAGGTTTCCAATATTTGTTCGGCCCAGAATAATCCGGCCTTCCAACGAATCTTCTTCATCATCGCAATCGATCAACCGGCCTGCCGGGTAAATCGAATTCAGCTGTTCGAGCGATTCTATTAGCTTTTTCAGTTTTGTTTTCACTTGTTTCTGTCCTGATTTTGTTTTCGAAAGCAGAAAATCTTTGTATGCTTTTTCAAACTGAACCATGTCGTTCTTATCGTCATCCACCCAACCTTTTGGTTCGCCAATCCAGCAAACACGCGCCAGAACATGCGCGGGCAACTCCCGGCGTATAAGGTCTTCCATAAAGTTTCTGAAATCCATATTTCCAAAGCGATACGTCCAGCCGGGTAGTATCACTGTTACGCGGTACGAATACGGATCGATGGGTTCGCAGCTTTCGCAGTTCTCGGTACACACCGACATAAACTGGTCTTTTAATCCCTCTTCAGCAGTTACATCCGGGCGCAGCAGAATGTGCTCAACAATGTACATCCCCTCTTCTTTAAAATCGTTGCGCAAGAAATGGATCAAATCCAGAATCGCCTGTTTCAGTTCTTCCTGTGTATCGTAATAAAGAAATTGCCGGGCAATAATACGGTCGGTGCTACCTGGATCGGCATTCAGGTTTATTACATCAAACGAATATTTCCCACTCTCTGTTTTTTGTATTTCAAAATTGCCAACTTCAGCCTCGTCATTAATCGTTTTCTCAAAGCCTTTATTAATGATCTCAGGATCGGTTTCCACCACTTTCACTATTGACAGGTACATTTCTTCGCGGGCGGCTCGCGGCGTTTTGTAGTTTATGGTTGCCGAAAGTACGGCCTCGCCTTCATCATTTCGTATCCGCCAACGATAAACTGTTTTTTCATCGGCATCTTTCAGCTCGTAAATCTCTGCAAAAGAAGCCGACAGATTGCGCCGGCTAAAATCCTGAACACCGCACAGCCGGGCTATTCGTTTTTGAGCACCTGCCACATTTATTGTATTCCAGAGTTGAGCAGGTTTCTGATCGAAATAATTGAATGCACTGCCGCGCCAGTTACTGATGCCTTTATTTTTAACTTCTTTTACGCCGTTTTGCACCTTTACGATCTCGCCATATTCCGAAAGAAATTTTTGTTTGGCGTCAATCACCGCTTGTCCGGCATAATTCCCGTATAGTTGTTTCATTAAAAATGAATACTGACTAAAGTTTTCGGCAAAGCGCGCCAGTAAATGATCGAGGAGTTGATTTTTACGGACAATATTATCATCAAGGTCCGCCAGCAGTTGTTTGGTCAGTATTTCATCATTTGTTTTTGGGTAGCCCTCCACCAAATCGGCAAAACCGTTAATGTCTTTTACCGCTTGTGTAAAATACGTGCTGCTCAAACTGTTGTCTACCGAAAGCACTTCTTTTACCTTATCCAAATGTGCGAAGTAGGTGGCAAATATCTGATCGAAAAACAAAAGGTAAGCTTTTAACTGCTTCGCCTGCGCTTTGCGTGTTACCGATGCTCTTGAATTCAGTCCCACCTGACCGATTCCATAAGTTTCCGGAAAATCGTTTTGAATGGTTGTGGTTTCACCGGTTTCCAAATACTCGCCTTCAGGCACCGGAATATCTTTATCCAAAGCAGAAAGTTCTTGTCGGTCGGCTTCATCGGCATCCATTTCGGCAATGTATTCCTTTACTTTTTTGCTGTTCACGTTTACAGGCAATACGCCTTTATAGTAACTGAAAGCACTCAGGTGGCAGCGAACAGGTTTCTTCCCCTCATCCACACAAACCAGCCAAACATCCTTTTCTTCCTCCGGGTAATCGCAATCGTTTATCGAGATGTCTTTGATGAGTTTTACCCCATCAATTTTCATGATCAGCTGAACAAGGTCGGACAGACGAATTTCTTTTCGCAGGCGGGCATTCTCCAACTCTTCCGGATCGATAAAACCATGCTCAAGAACCGGTCCTTCAAAAATCTGGTCGCTTGAATACCCTTTATCGAATAGTTGTTGTAACGAATAAAACCAGAGCTTTGGTGAAAAATAAGCATCGATGGCGCGCAAAACCTGTGCATGAACTTTTTCCTCATCCACTTCCGGATCGAGTTCTATGCTGGCACACACCTGTATGGGTTGCGTTTCCACCTTTTCTACTTTCACCAAATCTTCGCAAAGGTTACGATTGGCATGGTAAGTTTCTATGATGCATTTATTTATCGCTTCAATTTTATCGTCCTTATCTTCCGCCTTTTGAAGCACACGTTCGTCGTAATCCACCACTATTTTGTACAGTCCGTTAATTATGAACTGTTTCTTTTCCTGTTTATCCAGTTGCTCAAAATCTTTCGGATCGTAGCTCAGCAAGTCATTCTTACAATCTACATGAACTGTTTTTTCATATTTCTTCAGCCAGCAGTTTTTTACGCCGTCAATATCGATGAATAACATTCGGTAATCGGCTTCAGTAACCGGTTTTGAAGGTAAAATCTGCAGGGCATCAAAAAACTGATCGTTAAGCGAGCCCGGGCCTGAAGGAGTTAAAATATTTTCGAGGGGCATGGATATGCGTGCCCCGAGATCGGTAATGGCATAACTCAGCATTTCCAGAATGGTAATACCGGGATCGTGCTCATTGTAATCGGTCCAGATATTTCCGGCGAGCTTTTCGATGTATTCCTGTCCTTTTTGGCGCAGAAAAGCATAATCCAGATCGTCGCCCGTAGCAACATTCTTCGGAATAATATGTTCGTTTAACTCTGACATGATTCTGCGGGTTCAATGTTTTTGTTTGAACAATAGTTTTCAGCGTCGCCAATATCGTGTCGTTTTGATGACACCAAAATGGCTTCCGGACTGTTTGGACGCGCGAGTTTCACTTCTGTTTCCTTGCCTGTTGCAGCATTGGTTTGAAACAATTTTAAATCGCTGACAAAGTCCACGTATTTCAGTTTCTCGACATAATCAATAACAATACTTTTGTGCAAGGAGAGGCCAAATTGAATAAGTGCTTTGTTGTCGAAAGCCCAGGGTGAAAGCAGTCGAGTCAAATCCTCTTTCAGCACCGTCTTATAATAAACCTCGTCAAATCCCTCATGAAATTGTACTTTCAAATCAACTCGTACTTCCTCGTATTCCGGATTGATCACTTTTGTAGCGATCAATGGTGAGTTAAGTTTTTTGATCAGATTTTCAATACGATTTAGTGTTGCCTTGCTAACTCTTGGCTTGTATATATCAAAAACATTTCTGTTCACAATATCTGGAATGACCACTAATACCACATTCCCGGGTGCCAGGTAGCTTGTTTTTCTTTTACCTTTCTCTACTTTCGTTGAGGTGTGATTCAGGCACTTCACTTTGTGTATTTCAGGAAATTCCTGCAGCACCAAATGCTCGTAATCCCAAAGGGTAATGGCGCGGTTTTTATGCCGTAAGCGTTCACTTACCCGACGATAAAAAGCTGAATCACTTTCCGTTGGCTGGCCTCCAAATGAATTGTAAGGTTGCGAAAGCGACTTAATTTTTGGCGGCCTCACTACCATTTTCGAAATGGTATCGGAAGTCAAACCAACAGACAAATGATCCAGCGTGTTATCGTTGTTTTCAAATTTGGCTTCAACAGCCTGTGCATGAATGCCTATAACTTTTGAAACCGCATTGTATTTTTTGTGAATCCTCGCTCTCAGCCACATCATTCCGCCAGGAAGCAAAGTGTTGTCGCTGGTGGCTTCTTTTGGAATTTTGAACTTAAAAATGCCCGATTTTAAGAGATTATCGGTGTCATTGGCAATGATTGATGAACGCTCGAGCCGTTTCCATTCGTTGTTGCACAACATCCACCACTCCACTTTTTGTTTGCCCACAAACGATTCTGCTTCCGGATTTTCGCTGCCTTCCAGCACCTGGATCAGAAGGGATACATTTTGCTGCGCCTTAGCATTTTCAAGCCCAATGAACAATTCGCCACCATTACAATAAGTTGGCACTGCATGTTGAATTTTTGCGTCGGCGTCGGATAAAATTTTATTGGACAATTTTTGCTCAATATCTTCCAAAGCCTGTCCAAATGGATGTTCGTGATAGAGCTTAAAATCTTTAAACTTGTATGCGCCCAGTTCCGGTTTAAGTTGCGCTGAAGCAAAGTAGTCCAGCGTTAGTTTTTCTACAAACGGCGTGTAGGGTTCGTTGGGGATCAGTACATTTTTATCTTCATTGCTCATCGCGGCAGCGTACAAACGCGGGTACATTTCATGCAAAAACGTACGGTTTAGCGACAAACGTACCGGACCCGATTTTTCTGACGTCGGAACAGGATTTGAAACGCCAAAATCCAGAGTATAGAAAATTTCATCCTCACGCGTATGTTTGGCAAAAAGTGCCAGATTTTTCAAACCTCCAACCGTCTCCCAATCTTCGTGTTTGCAGATTTCAACTTTTGCATTAAAATCATTCAAATCATCAATAATGCGATCGTCAAATTTATACTTCTCAATTTCTATTTCAGGTTTAGCTCTACCCGGCAGTTCTCTCTTCCTCGCTTCTACTCTTGGCAGATCTCCCAAACTCAATTTGTATTCTTTGCTAAATATCAAATCGGAATAATCCAATACACTTAATTGTGTAAGAAATGGTTTTCGGTATGCGGCGTACCAACTCAAAAAGTCATCCGGCGTATTTTTCCATTCAATATTAATGTTCAGTTTGTTCCATTTCTTTTTAAACAACTCGGCATAATCCAAATAGAACTTCGATTTTTTTACGGGTTGTGTACCGAAGGGATAAAAGGGTTTCACTGAATTTATTGCACCAATATCGTTGTAAAGATTCAGGCTCTCAACTCCAACCGCCGCCACATCTATCGAGAGTTCATTAAGTTTTTTGTCCACCAAATCGCGATAGAGTTCATGCCCTGTTTTACTTCCTGTATTGATAAGCACACGGCAAACCGGAAATTCTGTTTCGAAATTCCCGGCATGTATTTTTTTATCGTAAGCCACAACGGCCTTTTCGTCTTTTGGTATTTGGAAAAGTATGCGAAGAATACTTAAATCCGTGGCATCGGAACCGGATAAAAAGTTAGCTCCGATAGCATTATTCGTAAACGATTCAATGATTTCTGCAGATTCGAGCCAGCCTTTTTCACCGGTACATAAAATTTGTAGGTTAGCTTTTAAATCCTCCGATGAATATGATTTTGAAAGTACGGTATTAAAATCGAGAGTCAGTTGAACATAGCGCTCTCCTTCCTGTAATTCAAGAATTTCGCCCGAAACGGCAAAACCAATTTTGGCATCCGGCAATTCAGGATATTCGCGCAGGTCAGGCTCGTCAGTTTCCGGTGGAACTTCGTAATAGGCAAAAGGCCACCATTTTATGTTTTTATCCGGGAAATCAGCGCCTGCACCATCGAACGAATTCGCAACTTCGGCAGCCTTTATCTTTTGATATTCGTGATCGTTGTAAACACTTTTTAGCGCCGTTACTTTTGCCTGATTGGCTACCAGTTCATCAGCAGTTTTATAAATAAGTTTTTTTCCACCTGCGTCTTTCCCTGCATCCAATGCCGTTGCTTCTGCAATAATTTCTGATTCGGCGTTTTTGGCCAATTCAAACAAAACATGAACGGTATCGGGTGTTGCCGCTTGTTTTTCAAGTTTTAATACCCTTTTGTAATAGAAATCGAGGTGCCGTTGTGTTAAATGGTTGAAGTGTTTTTTAGTGGTATCCAGCAGTTTTATAAAAGTAACGAACAAAGCCAGATGCGGTGTTATTTCCGAACCGGATTCCAACTCTTTCAGAAAATTTGTCAGTTCATCTTTTGCGATAAAAAAGTCCTGCCAGTTATCGGCCGGAACCTGGTCGTTTTTTGTATCGAAATAGTTAATATGACCCGCAAAATTCCAGGCAAATTTCATCCACTCTTCCAGCCCAAAATCGTTTAGTTTAACCCAGGCCGGATCAAGCGCATCAATAAACCGTGATTGTTGTTCGGTTCCCTCACGGGGAAGTAATATGTCCTTTCCGCAATTTACCATTTAAGTTTCTTTTATGTTTCGCTGCCTTCGGTTTTATAAAACGGGAATACCATATTTTTTCGCGAGTTGGTCGACCGGATGGTATAATCGATATTGATCAGCAGTTCGCCTTCCAGTTCATTCATCGGATCGATGGCAATTTTATTCACATCAATCCGCGGTTCATGATAAAGAATGGCTCTTTTTATCAAGTCGATCACATAGGTTTTCAGCGTAAGATTTAAAGGTTTAAAGAGCAATTCGTCGAGATTACACCCGTAATCGGGAACCATAATTCGTTCGCCCAGGCGTGTCGACAATAATATCTCCAGACTACTTTTAATGTCCTCTTCATTCTCCAGAAGTTTTACACTTTTTGTCCCCTTTTTAAATTCCGGGGGGAAACTCCATCCGCGTCCTAAAAATGAGTTGTATTCCTGCATGTTAACCTCCAATCATTACTGTTCCACTTCCCATTACTATTGTTCCGCCGTGTGCAGTAAGATCACCAACACGGGCGGCGGGCATTCCACCAATAAATACCGTTCCCGATCCCATTATAATGGTATCTGGCGGGCCTGTGCAGGTAGCCATATCTCCTACCCGGGCGGCCGGTATTCCTTCAATCAGTACCGTTGGTTCACCGGGTGGTAAAATCGGTCCTCCAACATGAGGGACAGGCCCCGGATTAACCATCGGACAGGTGTGCATATCATTTATTCTTGCTGCTGGTGGCATATCAATTTATTTGTACTAATGATCCTGTAACTTTTGTTATGGCCGACGATGCCAGTTCTGAACCGGCGCCGCTTTCGGCTTTAAATTCAGCAGTGGCAGTAAGGCCAACATTCGTACCTTCGATGTTTACATCGCCCGTTGCTTTTATTGAAATATCGCCACTGCTTTCGAGTGTTATCCCACTGGAATCGAAAGTGCTTACATTCCCCGATTCGTCTTCGATTTTTATAGTTCCTGCATCATCATCAACCGTAATGATTTTGCCGCCGGGCGTTTCAAGAACTATCGACTTTTTCTCGTCGTTGAACAGGAATTTTAACTCGCTTCGGGTCACAAATCCTTTTTCATTATTAGGCTCTTCGGGCTCAAGCGGCGAAGGCAATGCACTACTGTGTAGCATGCCCAAAATCACCGGATCGTTTGGATTGTCATTTAGAAAACCTACGATTACCTCATCGTCAGGTTCAGGGCGGAAAAAGGATCCGCGACTATCACCGGCATCGAGTGTGGCCACCCGCGCCCAAACGCCCTGTTCGTCGTTGTTAATAATGGGCATTCGAACCATTACACGGTACTCGCCGTTAGGATCGTCGTGAATTTGCGTGACTTTTGCAACATGCAATCCGCTAACGGCACCAATCAATCCCGCTGCCGGCATTTCATTAATATCAACCGTTTCGGAAAACCATTTTGGATTGATTCCGAATTGGGTATCAATGGTCCAGTTGCCATCAGTGATTTGATGACGAACAGCAGAAACGTAGACTTTGCCGTTAAATCGATCGCCCACACCTGCTAATACAACGGTGGTGTTGGGTTTCACATCGGGAACACCCTGAAAGCGAACTCGTCCTCGTGTTTTCGACAGCTGGTTAAATAACTTTTTAGCATTGGCCCAATCCTGTAAACCTGCATCAGTACTGGCGCTTCCATCGCGCAACTCCAGTTTATCCAGTTCAATTACCGAAGCCAGTTCATCGGGCGAAATATTTCCGTTGAGCTCCACATCGGCATTGTTGGCTTCCTTTTCCACAATCTCCTGGTTGGCCACATCCCAGCCAAAACTGGTAACATTGGCAAACTGATTCCGGGCATCCATTTCAGCATCAAAATCAAGAATGGTCGCCCCGTAAACGAGTGTCATTTTTTCTTGCTGCGAATAATCAGGAGCCAGCACCGAAAACTTTCCATCGTCGATCACACAAACTTTTCCGTTTGCCTGAGCACGTGTAATGCAAAAATCCCAGTCGCTAACCCGGTACTGCACCATTTCAGGATAGGTTACGCCGGTTTCCTCCACATCGGATTCCAAACCAAACGCATCAATAATTCCTTCCAGAATATCGCTGTCTTTACTATCGTAGAAATATTTGCTTTTCCGGCCGATGCTCATTTTCACCGCCTTGTCTTTGCATTCAATTTCAAGCTGTGCTTTGTCGGACCGGATCTTCAGATTATGGCGGATTACAACCCCTTTGAAAATGGTTTCTTCCTCGGAATGGTAACCGCTTTTTATCTCAATTTCCTTTCCGGGAACAAAGAAACTTTCATTGCTCAACACAAAATCCTGTGCCGCAGGATCGCCGTCGAGCAATATGATTTTTGCCCAGGGAATCCGGTTGATCTCCTTTTGTACCGTGATGCTCAAAACCTGGTTGACAGAAGATAATTCTTCCCCATCAACAAGAATTTTGTAGGTTACCAGGTCAGCCGACCGTGAAGTAGGTATGACTCGCGTTTCAGGCATATTTATGATACTTTTTGAATGGGAGGAAAGAATATTTTCTGTCCTACCTTCAATTTTCTAAAATTGGTGATTCGATTTGCTTTCGCCACTTCGAGGTAATACTTCGAGTCGCCGTAAATCCGGTGGGTCATCAAAGGCAAGGTATCGCCTTCTTTCACTTCCCTAATGTGGGTAAGATCGGGCGAATTATTGTTCTCGGTAGCCACACGCAAAGTATCTTCAACAAAACCTTTAAATTTTGCGTTGGCGGTTGCACGCAGTGGCGTACCATCGGATTTAAACAGTTTAAAGGTGATGTCGACTTCGGTTAAAACTCCTTTAAATAAAAGCGTTCCCCACAAAATGACCAGGTAATTAGGGCGGTGTTCGTCGCCGTTGTAATCAAAAACCACCCGTTTAAACTGATCAATATCTTCCTTTATCCCGTTTCCTTTATCCGCCGAAAGCTCGTTGTCGTCAGCGGTTGAAGGATTACCGTAATTCACCAGCACTCCGGTCCTGTCGAAAATAAACTCCAGCTCCAGATCTTCGGGTGGTGTGCGATTATAACGCGGCGAAGAAGAACTCGTTCCCGACGCCTGCTGTTTGTTTTGCTCCACCTTATACTTGAAAACATACTTTTCCGGATTCAATAAAGTTTGAAATTCGCCATTGGCGACTTCGTTGTTGAACTGTTCGTCGCGGTATGCTTTTATCTGCAGTTTTGTAAGTTCTCCCGACATATCAGCGTTCTTCTTTTTTCGATAATATTTCCATCACCTGTTCCACACAGGCTTCAATGATCTTCTCTTTTGAGCTTTCCTCTTCACCGCCACCGTTACGTGGCAGTTCCGAATCGCCGGAAACATTGATCTTGATGTGTAATTCCTTAATTTCTATCGGCATAATTATATTACGTTGAAATAGTTATAAGTCAGTTCAAGCGTTTCAATGGCCAGTTTACTTTCTTCGGCATTAAAGTCGCTCATGCTCCATTTTACCGGGTAAGCATGAACGACGTTCCAGCTCATCAGCGGCTCATGTTTTTCATTGAGTAATTTCACTACCAGGTTGGTTGGCTTAAAGCTGAAGTCTTCAACCGCATCGCGACACCATTTTATCACCTCCGAATCCACCAGTAATCCGCGTTTCAAAACCAGGTTTGGATACTTGGTCCGAACGGGAACTTTGTGTTTAAACCGGTTTTCTCCCCCTTCGGCAATTTCCTCGGTATCCACGTCAACAGTCAGTCCTGAAACCGACTGAAAACGCTGATCGCTGCTACTGGAAGAGATATCAGGAAACTCAACGCTGAAATGAAATCCTATGGGTGGATGGAATTCGCTCATTCTATCATAGTGAGTTTTTCATGTACGAACTCGGCCGTTTCAATCGCAATTTCGTTTCCATCGGCTTTAAAATCAGTAGCCTGAATTTTGGTGATGTAGGCATTGATCGCTTTCCAGCTCACCACCGGCTCGTGACTTTCATTCAATAAGCTGATTACCAGATCGCCACGATATTTCTCACCTTCTTCCTGGAAATAAACGGTTTTCACCCATTTCTCGTAGTACTCGCGTCCCTTATCGGCAAAGGTTCCGCGTTTTAATGTAATGTTGCTGTATTTCGACAAACCGGGTTGTTTGCTTTTGTGGTATTCGGCATCGGCACCGGCGCGGTACTCAATCACTTCGCGTTCGAAATCAAGGCCAGAAACTTCGGTGCAGTTAAACTCGGTGTCGCCAAAGCTCACCTTAAAATGAAACTTTGGTAATGGATATGTAGTTGCCATAATTTATTCTTTTAAAGTTTTGTTGATTTAAATCTCCTGCATTTTATGAGAGAATCTCAGCACAATGAATTCGGCCGGACGAACAGCTGCCATACCGATCTCAATAATCATATATCCGTTGAGGATGTCTTGCGCGGTCATTGTTTCTCCCAGGCCAACTTTCACATAAAAAGCCTGCTTAGGTGTTGTACCTGCCAATGCTCCGGCTTTCCACTGATTCACCAGGTAATTGTCTATCATGGCTTTTACTTTCACCCAGGTATTGGCATCGTTGGGTTCGAAAACGAAAACGCCGGTTGCTTTTTGTACCGACTCTTCCACCATATTAAAGAAACGACGAACAGAAATGTAGCGCCACTCGTTGTCGTTACCTGCCAGAGTTCGTGCCCCCCAAACGAGTATTCCTTTGCCCGTGAAAGCCCGGATTGCATTAATGGATTTTCCGCCCTGCGTATGCACGTTCAGGTCGTCCTGAACATCGTTGGTTACTTTAACTGTTAATCCCGAAACGTAATTCAAGCTCACATTTGCAGGCGCTTTCCATACACCACGCTCGCCATCAACACGGGCATAAACACCAGCCATGGCGGCACTTGGTGGTAATTCAAGCGGCAGGTTTCCAATCTCGGTAAGAATTTTATTGTACGTTGCATCATCCACCTGTTCAACGGCATTCAAACTACGTCCGTTCATGGCACCATTATTTTTGTCTTTGCCTTCTACTTTTCTGATCTCGGTGATCAGCGCGTTCATGTTGGTAACCACATTTGCAAAAGCATCGAAGTTTGATGTGATGCCTGTTTGCGTATTTAATGGCGTGTAATCTTCAAGCTTTTTCAGTTCTGCATCGAAGTTTACTGCATTTACATCCAACAAATTTTTGATTTTTGTAGAAGTATCGGCGTTTTGCATTTTTACAAACAACTCCTTCAGGTTACTGTAAACCTCATCGATCTTTCCTGCACCTTCAAAATCGGCATTAAACGTAATAAGTGCTGCATCAATACCGTCGGCAATTGTCTGGTCTTCATCCGAAATGGTATCGGAAGCTGCTTTGGCTTCGGTGTTTAGTTTTGTTTTAAAATCATTGAGTTCGCCGAGTGATCCGAGCATGGTTTCCACCGCCTCCAAAAATGCCGTTTTTTTGGTGCTGTCGCTCGAAAAAGTTCCTCCCAGATCGAAGCCACTGGCACTGTACATTTGTAACAGTACGTCGCTCACTGCTCCTGAGATATCTCCGGGCGTGGTTGTCAGATCAACCAAATCGGCGACAGTAGCGGGCAATCCCGATGCGGGACTTTCAATAGCCGTTACATTGGCGTCGATGGTTTCATAAGCGGTAGCATCGTAAGAATAATGCGAAACGATAATCTTCTTTGCATCAAACTGATAATTCAGAATTGTTTTCAGAAACGGATAATAAGCCGCACCGTATTTCAGGTAAGCTTTATCTGAACTGATAAATTTGCGCAAATCGGCAATGTTTGAATCCGTCGGGCTGGCTGCATCATAACTCAGCGTATCGATAATTGTAAACCGATCCTGAAGTTTGTTACACTGCGCCAAAGCGTCGTTGTACAGGCTATAAAATTCTGATGGAGTTGAAAGTGCTGTCGCATCAGGAAATAGCAGTAAAGTAACCTCATCTACTTTGGCAACCTCGGCTAATCCGTCGTTAAAATCATCCGAATTGTTTATCGAAGTTACCTGGGTGTCGTCGTCATCCAAATCGGTTCCATAACGGCCAACCGAAACAATATAACAAGGCCCGCCGCCATTGGCAAAATAAAGTTGCAATGAATAATACATCAGGAAAGGTTCCCTTAATGCGGGTTGTGTTACCACCAGATCGCGTTTTGTTACACCATTCAAGAGGGTATCGTTAATCGTAATACCAATAGAGGTTTCAGGTTTCGCAGTGCCAAAATAAGTTTCGTATTCCAGCATCGAGGTAATCCTTGTAGGAACACCTTTAAGATCGCCTTTTATTTTATTGGTCGCTTTTTCAGTATAACCAATAAAAGCAGGGATAGCTGTTTCAACTTGCGCTACCGATGGAGGCAATTTCGAAATTTCCTCGATGTAAACGCCCGGTGTTTTGTAAGTTGTTGCCATAACTGTTTTGATTTAATGTGTTACATGTATATTTCTGAGTATATTTTTGTTAATGTGCTGTTTGCATTTATTTGCAGCACATCGGGATTAGGCAATTCCTGATCTCCCAATTTTATGCTGATAAAACCTTTTGCAGTTAGCGGATGCTCTGTTTTTGTTACCAACTGGTGGCCATTTCCATTTTCCTTTTTAACATCGTCGCTGTTATGCGTTTGCTGGTTGGTGTTGAAAAAATAGCGCCAGGTTGTTTTCCGGTTGGCAAAAACAATATTGAATTCGCGCGGGTCGTTTCGCAAGGTTCCGTTTGGTTTAATTACATGATACGAGCCGTTGTCCCCCATCATTCTAATTCGGATAATACCAATCAGATTGTTTTGTTCTTCACGCGTTAGTTGCTGCATTTCATTTTTTATACTCTCCGTATTTAATCGGTAAGTATCGTCGATTGCAGCGTTGCTATTCGATTTTTTGATTAAAGGGAAACCAGGATCTTCAGTTGATAAACGATTATTGGAAAAGAAAAACAAATGACCGGCATTCGACAACCCGACTTGTGTAAAGTGATTGAATGTGCTGTTAAAAGTTTTCAGTAAAAAAGTCAAGTTCAGAGAATCGTTTAATGGAATAAAGGGACTGCTAGAGTCGCTCTCCGATACTTTTGTCCAGACCATAAAACCCCGGTTGGTGTTCTTGAGGATCAATTTATGACCGTGAAGTTTTTGGCTGGTATTTGCTGAAGGAACGATAGAAAAGAGGTCGGAAAGAGGATAGCCGGCCAATTGTTTTTCTTTTTCAACATAAGACATACTGAAATAATCTTCAGTTCCTTTATTCAGGAAGTATTTGTGTAAAATATTTACACCGAATAAAGGCTTATATATGGATGAAAAGCTCATTAATTAATATCCTTTAGGGTTCCTTTTATTTTTGTTATTAGTTCTGTGCTTGCTTGTTTCTTGCGTCGGTCAACCTGTAGCAGTTGTACTTTATAGATAACCGAGGGTAACTGGCGGCCACCGTGGGTTCCCCAAATGTGATTCCACACCTCGAAACCCGGAGTATAAAGATCTACAACAAACTTAAAATCATCGAGTTCCTGCATCGACAGGTTCGAGCGGTTATACACCGTATTTTGTGCGGTAAAAACCTTTTTCCCCTGGAAATACTCTAGTGTTTTTGTAATACTGATCAATGAATTGGAATAAATGTCGCAATTGGCGCTAACCATAAAAAAGAGGTTAATATTAACTGCCGGATTATAATATTCGGCTTTATTATTAACCACATGACTAGTGGGAAGATTCTTTAACGTTGATTCTTCCTGAACACTCAGCAAAGAGATAATCACCTTTCCTTCCAGATTTTTAGCTTTATCGGTTCCGGAATCTAACAGCGCAAGATTTTCCAGAACGACAATCTTTCCCAATCCGGCATCGTCCAGATATTTCTCCAGTTGTTCTTTGAGAATTTGAAGAGTTTCGTAAACCATAATCACCTTTTCAGTTTCTACTATTTACAAGTAAAACATAGTTATTTGCGTCCTTAAAGAAGGAATCCTATAATCGAAAAGGGCTGTGGTTATTATCTTCTGTATTTGATGAAACTTTTAGGAGCTTCAATCATTTAATGGTGAATACAAGTTACGACAATAAGAGTTATAAGTCAACACTTAAACTAAATCTAAATAAGACAACACGTCTTAAAAGCTAACAATCAATAATTTACAAAATTATTATTAACAATAGAAATGATTATTAAGAAAGATATAACGCTAATAGTTTTCTTTTAGCTGCACAAAAAGTTGCTCAATTTCCTTTATCAATGCACTGTGCGAACCACCAAAATGGTTAAACATAAACGAAAACGCCAGCTTGTGTCCTTTATCAGTGGTCAGGTAGCCCGAATAACAACGTACACGTGTCATCGAGCCACTTTTAGCCTGCAAAGTTTTCCCGGGTAGTTTTTCGGTGTCGAAACGCTTAAAAGTACCTTTACCTGCAACAGGCAACGACTCAACAAAAGCATCGTTTGATGCCATTCTTGTTAAAAAACGAGTAAAGAATGCCGGAGAAACCGCATTAAAATGCGACAGTCCGCTACCGTCTTCCATAAAAATGTTTTCCATACTTAGCCCTTGCTCTTCCCAATAGGCTTTTACCAGATCAATGGCATCATATCGGTTTCCCAATCCATTTTTCTCAACAGCAATCTGTTTCAAAAAATGCTCGGCAAACAGGTTTACACTTTCATGGTTCAGTACTTCCGCAATATCTGCTAATGTTGGCGATTCCTGGGTAAAGATCAACTTTGTTTTATTGCTCACATTTTTCCCGAAGCGTATTTCTCCATCAATAAAAACACCTTCATCTAAGAGATTTTGCAGGAATGCACCGGCCAAAACTTCGGCAGGATCGGGAACAGATGCTTTAATGGTGAAAGCTTTACGGTTTCGCGGAATGGTACCACGAATTACTCTGTTTTTGTCAAAAGGGCCACCAAAAACATAGGCGTTATCGCTGTTATTATCCGCTGAAAGCACTTCGTTAACAATTTGCAAACCATCAATTTTAGGATAGGTTTGAGTCACCTTTGTTAGCTTTCCTGCCTTTTTAGGCGACGAAAATGTGATTCGGTACATATTATCAAAAACCGTAAAAGCATTTGGGCCGGCACCGTAATAATTTCCAATATCGCCCCACACCCAGCTATCGGGAATTCGTTCCGTATCGTAAATTCCACTTTCAAGAATCAAATCCCCCAACACCTTATTTATTCCCGATGCTTTTACCTGTTTGGCCCAGTTTTTCAAAAACTCAAAATAATGATCCTGAAAATACTCTGATCCCAAAGCCGGATCGGCTCCTGCAATCAGTACCAAATCGCCATCTAAAACGCCATTTTTATCAATTTTTCCGATATAAGAAATTTGTGTTTTAAAGCGGTAATCAGCCCCTAAAATTTCCAGCGCTGTTCCCGAAGTGATCATTTTCATGGTTGAAGCCGGAACTAACAATTTATTGGGATCAAGACTAAAAATAGTTTCTCCGGAATTGAGATCGACCACATTCATTCCAACCGAGGCATTTTTGTAATTTTCCTGCCGAAGCAGTGTTTCAACTGCCGATTCAAAACTGTTTTGAGCCAGAATCTGCCCACTTAAAATCAAAAGAAAAAGTAGAGAAAAATTTCGCACCTGCATTTTTTATTATTTTTGAAAGCCTAAAATTAACAGATTGTTTGGCTTGACTGTACGAATTGAAATTAATTTGTATGACAAATTCAATCAATTAATATCAAAAAACAAAAAAATGCTGCGAACAATATTAATAGTCGGCTCCGGAGGTTTTATCGGAAGTGTTTTACGTTACCTGGTTCAACTATTTGTTGAAAAAGGGATGAGTACCACTTTTCCGTGGGGAACATTTGTTGCCAACATGGCCGGTAGTTTTATTATTGGTATCGTGTTCGCGCTGGCGCAAAAAGGCAATTTACTGAATGCCGAGTGGCGCATGTTTTTGGCTGTAGGTTTTTGTGGCGGATTCACCACTTTTTCGTCGTTTGCTTACAATAATCTCACGATGTTAAAAGAACAAACCTACGGACAATTTATCCTAAACGTGGGCGGTAGTTTGTTTTTTGGACTGCTGGCTGTTTACCTCGGAATGATTCTGGTGCGGGCGGTTCTTCATTAAAAAATAAGATCCGAATCACTTTTAAGCACACCGGATCTATTACTACTTATCTTTCTATACTCTTATTGTTTTACGCCATCCAAATAAGAAATTTCCATTCCTTCGAGTAATTCTTTTCTTATTGGTTCCACGGCATCATTCAATTTCTGTAATCCAAAATCCAGTCCGCCAATTGTTCGCAATGGTCGTGTTCCGGGTTCAGCATTAATCAAGTCTTCAAAAATCCGAACAATAATCATCGGATCTGTTGGCGCATTTTCATCGGCAAATAAATTCATAACATTCGCTGCAAAACCATCGGCAAAATCGTTTACATGCTGGTAGGCATTGGCTACTTCTTCATTTTCTGCCTGAACAAGATTTCCAAAAAATTTCGTCTCAAAAGGTCCGGGTTCTACAATGGCAACATCAATTCCAAATGGAGCCAACTCATAGCGCATGGCTTCGCTCAACCCTTCTACTCCCCATTTACTGGCATTATAAACGCCAAAAGCTGGAAATGCACCGCGGCCGGCGACTGAACTGAGCTGAATAATCAGTCCCGATTTCTGTTTGCGCATGCCTGGCAAAACCGCCTGAGCTACCCGAATATTTCCTACAATGTTTAAATCAAGTTGATCCAGTACTGCATCTGGAGAAAAGGCTTCCATAGCCCCACCATATCCTAACCCGGCGTTGTTTATCAACACATCGATTGTGGGAAGTTGAGCAGCTGCCTTCTTAACACTTTCATCCGAGGTAACATCCATTTCAAGCACCACCATTTTGTAGTTGTTGCTTTTGGCAAAATCAGTCAGTTCCGAAGCCGGTTGTGAGTTTTTAGTATTAACATTTCGCATAGAAGCAATAACATGATGCCCTTTTTCTGCCAGATACCTTGCTGATAAATAACCAAAACCTGAGCTGCAACCAGTAATTAAAATCTTTTTCATCTTGTAGTTTTTGGTGAGAAAATAATTTTATTAGAACACCTTATGGTATTATTTTAAAACATTCACTTTCAATCAATTGTTCAGCGATTAAAGTATTAATTTGACAGAATAAGCACTTAAAAATTCTGAATGCCATAAATCCTTACAATTTGAAACTAATTCGCGCTGTTTTCTGTAAAACCCTGTAGTGAAAAACCTAAAATTAACAACGCGATGAAAACAACAGAAAAAACTGGGATTCTGAAAATCTACATCGGAGAATCGGATAAAATAAATGGACGATTATTGTTTGAGGAAATTGTGTTTGAAGCACGAAATGCGGGTTTGGCCGGCGCCACTGTTTATAAGGGCGTAATGTCGTTTGGTGCCAGCCACAGCATACATACCATGAAAATCTTTGCACTATCGAGCGATTTACCCGTTACCATTGAAATCATTGATAACATCGACAAGATTGACCAGTTTGTTGAAAGGCTAAACCAAATACTGGACAACAGCCAACGGGGTGGACTAGTGACTTTCCAGGAGCTGGATGTCGTTCGTTACGAAAGAGGACTTAAATACCGCGAAGAATTTCATTAATCTACTATGCTCTCCCCCTTCCTCATTTTACTCATTGGCAACAACGTGTTGTATCAATTAAATCCTCTTTGTTAACCATATAAAACCCAAACCACAATAAGCAATTCAAGACCTTTTAATCCTTTACATTCAACATTTTAACTAAACGTTAATAAACAAAATATTGTATCCTTTAAACATTTTCCGGAGGCACTGTAGAACAATAATTTAATATTTTCACGCCGCAGTTAAAGACAGACCTAAAAGCTCGAAATAACGAGCCTTTTTAGCTGTTTCAGCAAAAAACCGAAAATATATATTAATATGAGTTTTACACACGAAGTTGAAGGTATGATTTGCGTTGCCAAAGGAGCAAATCATGGCCCGGCTCCAATTCCTCAGGAAGGAAGTTGGACTAAAGCCAAAGAAGTTACAGACATTTCGGGTTTAACCCACGGTGTTGGTTGGTGTGCGCCACAGCAAGGTGCATGTAAATTAACATTGAATGTAAAAGAAGGAATTATTGAAGAAGCGTTGATTGAAACTATCGGTTGTACCGGTATGACTCACTCAGCTGCAATGGCTTCAGAAATTCTTCCTGGAAAAACAATCCTTGAAGCATTGAATACCGACCTTGTTTGTGATGCTATTAACACTGCAATGCGCGAGTTATTCCTTCAGATCGTTTACGGTCGTTCGCAAACAGCTTTCTCTGAAGGTGGTCTGCCAATTGGTGCCGGTCTTGAAGATCTAGGTAAAGGTTTACGTGGTGTAACAGGTACACTTTACGGAACTTCGGCAAAAGGTCCTCGTTACCTTGAAGTAGCTGAAGGTTATGTTTCTAAAATCGGTTTAGATGCCGACGACGAGATTATCGGTTACGAGTTTGTTCAGCTTGGAAGAATGATGGACATGATTAAGTCGGGTAAAGATGCTAACGAAGCATTGAAAGAAGCTACCGGAACTTACGGACGTTTCGCCGATGCAGTAAAAACCATTGACCCACGTAAAGAATAGGAGGAAAAATTATGCCATTATTTGAAAGTTACGATAGAAGGATTAAACAGATTGAAGCTGTTTTAAATTCATACGGAATTGCTTCGGTAGAAGAAGCAAAACAAATTTGCGACGACAAAGGTGTTGACGTTTATAACGTTGTTAAAGACACTCAGCCTATTGCTTTTGAAAACGCAATGTGGGCTTATATTGTAGGTGCTGCAATTGCCATTAAAAAAGGCCAGACTGAAGCTTCTGAAATTGCTGCAACTTTAGGTGAAGGATTACAGGCTTTCTGTATTCCGGATCGGTTGCTGATGACAGAAAAGTAGGTATCGGTCATGGTAACCTGGCTGCTATGTTGCTGCGCGAAGAAACAAAATGTTTCGCACTGCTGGCTGGTCACGAATCATTCGCTGCTGCTGAAGGTGCAATTAAAATTGCCAACTTCGCCAACCGCGTTCGTAAAGAGCCTTTACGTGTAATCCTTAACGGATTAGGAAAAGACGCTGCAAAAATTATCTCACGTATCAACGGTTTTACTTACGTTCAAACTCAGTTTGATTACAAAACTGGTGAAGTAACTGAAGTTAGCCGTAAGAAATACTCTGAAGGAACTCGTGGCGATGTAAATTGCTATGGTGCCGACGATGTACGCGAAGGTGTTGCCATTCTTCATAAAGAAGGTGTTGATGTATCGATTACCGGTAACTCAACTAACCCAACTCGTTTCCAGCACCCGGTTGCAGGAACGTACAAAAAAGAATGTTTAGAGCAAGGTAAAAAATACTTCTCAGTTGCTTCTGGTGGTGGTACAGGTCGTACGCTACACCCGGACAACATGGCTGCCGGTCCTGCTTCATATGGTATGACAGACACGATGGGACGTATGCACTCTGATGCACAGTTCGCCGGTTCTTCTTCAGTTCCAGCTCACGTTGAGATGATGGGATTGATTGGAATGGGTAACAATCCGATGGTTGGAGCTTCTGTGGCTGTGGCTGTTGCTGTTTCGCAAGCTTAATTCAGATTCTATTCGCAACAATTTGTTGTGAAAAAATATAACTAAAGGCACAAAGTTTAGGAGAAATCCATAGCTTTGTGCCTTTCTTTTTTTAGCATATGTGCATATGGAGATAAATACTACAAAAGAATCTATTATTGACGAGGCTCTAAAACATTTCGATGAAGGCTATGCCTGCTCGCAGTCGGTATTACTTGCTTTTGCCGATCATTTTAAACTGGATAAAACCATGGCCAAACGTATTTCGGCCACTTTTGGCGGCGGAATGGGACGTTTGCGCGAAACCTGTGGAGCAGTAACCGGCGGATTTATGGTGATGGGACTGGCATTTGGTAACGAGGACCCCAAAGACATGGACACCAAACTAAACAGCTACAGAAAAGTTCGCGAATTAAATAAACTGGTAGAGGACATACATGGTACTACAAATTGCCGCCAGCTATTAATCAAACACGCTACCGAAGCCCAGGTAAAAGACCGCAAACACCACAAAATTATTTGCCGCAAAGTTGTTGGCGATGCCACAGCTCTTGTTTATGATATTCTGAAAGAAAACAACGAGATTTAGTTAAGAATACTCCTCCTGATTCGTGTATTAAGGTAAACAACAGGTTAAAAGTAAATCCTGTGAAAAACTGATCTCAAACCGATCCGCCTCCTCATTCAATTAACACAATATATTGTAAACCAAATTAATGATCTTAAATTCACATAAAAAAGGAGTAAACTATTCGTTAATCTTCGTAATTTCGTGAAACAATTTAAGCGCCTCAGCGTTTACAAAGCAGTAATTGCACTAGCAATCTGGAAAAGTTAAATAAATAAAAACTACTTACAATGTTAATTAGCGACGTAAAAGCAAGAGAGATTATCGATTCTCGTGGTAACCCAACTGTTGAAGTTGATGTAACACTCGAAAGTGGTGCTTTTGGCCGTGCAGCTGTTCCGTCAGGAGCATCAACCGGTGAAAATGAAGCACTTGAATTACGTGATGGCGACAAAGGCCGTTACTTAGGAAAAGGCTGTTTAAAAGCAGTGGCAAACGTTAACGACGTTATTGCAAAAGAAATTATTGGTATGGATGCTACCGACCAGGTGGCTATCGATAGCAAATTATTGGAACTCGATGGTACTAAGACAAAATCGAACTTAGGTGCAAACGCTATGTTGGGTGTTTCATTAGCTGTTGCAAAAGCAGCTGCCGAGTACTCTGAGCTTCCTTTATACAAATACATCGGTGGAACTAACGCAAAAACATTGCCTGTTCCGATGATGAACATCATTAACGGTGGTTCGCACTCCGATGCAACCATTGCTTTCCAGGAATTTATGATTCGCCCTATTGGTGCGCCTACTTTCCGCGAAGGTTTGCGTATGGGTGCTGAAGTTTTCCATGCACTGAAAAAAGTACTGGCCGCTAAAAAACTTTCAACTGCCGTTGGCGACGAAGGTGGTTTTGCTCCAGCCCTGGGTGGAACTGAAGAAGCTATCGAATCAATCCTTACTGCTATTAAAGACGCCGGTTACAAAGCAGGTCGTGCCGAAGACGGTGGTGATGTTTCTATCGCTATGGACTGTGCTTCATCAGAGTTCTACAAAGACGGTGTTTACGATTACAGCATTTTCGAGCCAAACGGCGTAAAACGTTCTTCGGAAGAGCAAGCTGCCTACCTGGCTGAATTGATTGAAAAATATCCTATCGATTCAATTGAAGACGGTATGGACGAAGGCGACTGGGACGGATGGGTAAAACTGAACGCAGCTATTGGTGACAAATGCCAGTTGGTTGGCGACGACCTTTTCGTTACAAACGTTGAATACCTGAAAAAAGGTATCGAATTGGGAGCTGCGAACTCAATCCTTATTAAAGTAAACCAAATTGGTACGTTGACTGAAACGTTGGACGCCATTGAAATGGCACACCGTGCAGGTTATACTTCAGTAACTTCTCACCGCTCGGGTGAAACTGAAGATTCTACAATTGCCGACATTGCGGTGGCTACCAACTCAGGTCAGATTAAAACAGGTTCTATGAGCCGCTCCGACCGTATGGCAAAATACAACCAGCTACTTCGTATTGAAGAAGAATTGGGTGCAAGTGCTATCTACGGATACAAAAAAATCTACAAGAAGTAAGAATACTTTGCGCTAAATATAAGAACCGTTCCGTCAACCGACGGAGCGGTTTTTTTTATGCCCAAAAATATTGATCATAAATTTCATAATTATTTGAATACAATTGAACAAACCACCCCGCCAACTTGCTTTACTAGTAAGAATAATAAACTTTATAGCGCATGATAAAAAAAGCAAGCATATTCACATTATTACTATTTGTTGCAGCATTGGCAATGGCGCAGGCTCCCAGTGGAATTCCTACAGGGAAAGCAGAGCCTTTGGAGTTGAACCTGACCAATATTATCGTTTTTATTGTTCTGCCGGTTTTAATTATTATCCTGTACATTTATTGGAGGCGTAAAAAGCGGAAATAAGCAATTTATCTGCGAAAAACATTTTTACAAGCCATAAAAAAAGGACAGCCCCGAACGAGAGCTGCCCTCAAACCTTCAACGTAATTCACTAAAGACTGTCCCTATTCGCCTTTATCTTTTTTGTACGTTTTTTTACCTGTTCATTATTATCGTTAATAAGTTGAGCAACAGTAGCGGAAAAATTGCCATAGGTAGATGCCTGAAACCGTTCGCCGTAGCGCAGAAACGGCACCAGGTCGTCGTTTATAATAGCCACAACGTTTTTCTTTAAGGTGGTTGCACTGGGTTGTGTCGATTCTTCGGCCTCTTCTTCGGCAAATTGGGCGCGTGTGTTTTCAAAATCGTCTTCGGCAGCCTGTAGGTTGGCAATATTTTCGTCTAGCCCACGAAGCTGATCAATGGCAGCCAGCACATCGGGAGCAGCCAAATCGCCCAACATCGATGAAATGTGCGACGATTCTACCACATAACTCTCCTGAGTTACGGCGAAACCATATTTGTCGAACACTTTTTTTACCGTGGCCGCTGCTTCGCGTACTGCCTCACGAGGAGAATACAGGTAACCTTGTACCAGGTAACCCACAGCGCGCACGGCTTCGTCGCGCACATCGTCTTTGTCGGCCAGTATGCTTTCGACTTTCGAACGGTCGATAGCTACGCCCAATTTATCGTTCGCAGTTACCAGGCGGGTAAAAATTTCGGCAAGCGTAACATCTTCGGTTAATCCCGATTGCTGATACGAAGTGTTAATGGTGCGTGTTGTTCCGTGAATTTCGGTAGTGCGGCTGTTAACTATAATTTTTTCAATCATAACGTTTAGGATTTAAACATTCATATTGTTGTTTTGGGCCGGGTGCTTAAGCTTAATAATGGGTTATTTTAATGAGCTCAGGAGCACGAAGCATTTCAAAGTTACAACATGCCAGGCAAAAAGGAAAGACCTGATACTTATGTTATTGAACACAAGTTCCTTTTTTTCAGCATAAACATTAGTTTAAACCAAGGCCGTCGATTGTTTGAGCTTTAAACATACATTGATGTCCCAACCATGGAAAAGTTGCCATTTAAACGTACGTTTATGTCCCAACCATGGACATATTGGCGTTTAAAGGTTAGTTTAAGCCCTAACCATCCCATTTTTTGGGCTTAAAAGTTTGTTTAAGCCTCCACTAACTAGCAGGCGACATTTAAACTTACGTTTAAATATGTCCGGCTAATTTTGTTGTATAAACTTTTGCTGTTTATTGGCTATTCTTTTTTTTGAAATTATGATTAGAAAATTGTTACAGACATGGCAGTATTCTTAGAAAGCTGACTTCACACATTAGCATGCAGGAAGACTTAAACAAATTGTATATTTGAAAAGTTATTTAGAACATATTTTTAATCTAAGCTTATAGAATGGATAAATTCTTAGGATATTATATAATTAAAGAAAAGAGAGTTATCGTCGAGATATTAAAAGGGGCAATTACTGTAAATGAATATATCAAATTTAAAACAAACCAAATAGAAGATGAAGATTTTAATCCAAATTTTAATTTTATACTTGATATTAGAGATAATAATATAGTTTTTTCTAGTGAATTGGAAAAAAAAATGAAGCAATATATAGCATTTGAGAAAACAATAGGTTCTCTATCGAGCGAAAAGAAAGTTGCCGTAATTACGAATACGCCACAGCAAGTTGTTTATTCAACTCTTTATGAAAAATTAGATGAGCGCAAAATTGTTTATAGTATTTTTTCGACAAAGGATGAAGCATTAAAATGGTTAAGTTTAAGTAATTCCGATATGGACATGATTATTTGAAGAAACAAAAACGCAACCTAACATTTTATAAATTTAATTGCGGATTTCCTGCTTAATATCAACATCTTAACTCACACTTGTTTTGTGCATATCAGAACAGAGAATTAGCCCGTAATCCTTAATTCCGGGTTTCACCCGAGGTTAATCACATTTTATCACTTCGGGATATGAGACAGAATTACAACGTTAATATGAGCTAATTGAACAGCGATGTTTGACTCCTAGCTATTATGGCACTGAAAGTGTCGAATGTGATTAACCCGGTGGTAGCGCCGGGGTGAAAATGGCTGAAAAGAAATCGTCCGGAATAGGTAGCTGATCATGAGTTGCCCGTATTTCCGAACGAAAAATAGCTGTCTCTCTTTAATCGTCTTTCAGAAAAAAGCCACATCCTAAAATGTGGCTTTGCAATTATTTAGCTTCTTTTTCAGCTTTCATTATCCAGTAGAGTCCCTTCACCCCGATCTTTATATCGTCGAGTTTAAAGAGTACAAATATCTTTTCGGTGTAGGCTACAATCCCCCATCCTACTGCGAGGTAGAAAAACCAGGCGTAGAACCCGAAGACAAACAATACAAAAAAGAATACACTTTGTACATATCCGGCTGAAACGGCTGAATACAAGTGTAGTCCCGGAATTTTTCCGAAGCGCGCAAACGACACGATGTAACTAACTACAAATAATCCCAGGAAAAGGAATAAAAACCAGCTGTGTGGTTCAATATCGGCCCATTTAAATACAAACAAACCTAAAATGGCCATTGCATACGTACAAATATCGGCCAGGTTATCGAGTGCGGCACCAAAATGTGTTTGCTGTTTAAGATAACGTGCCAGGTTTCCGTCGGCAACATCGCTTACCAGGCTAATACAAAGCAACCATACAAACAGTGGCTCATTACCTACAAGCGCGGCATAAAAAATTACCGGAAATGCTAACAAACGGTATAAACTAATCGCATTTGGCAGATTTACGATATTCTCGCCACGTACAAAAATTTTCTTCATAATCCTCGTTTAAACTTAACTGGTGTAAACCTAAAATTTAGTTTGTGTAATAAAAATGATTTATACCGCAGCTTTTATTTCAGTTACCTGCTGATCGGTATCACCGTTCAGGAAATAGCTAAGCATACGATGTATCGATTCGGCAGTTACCTCACTCACTTCTTCTTCAACAATCGAATCGAGATTGGTTGTGTCGAAAGCAATATTGGTTTCGATATAAGCACCTGTAAACGACATGCCAATTGCCATAATCCGCTCGAGCGAATTCATTTGTTCTTTCTCCAGAGTCATGTCGGGCACCAGACTAATTGGCATTAAACTGCTGATACTTCCAAGTAGGTCGGCATTTTTCACCGAGCTTTTAGCAATTAAATTCAGTATAACCGGTACCTGTTCGGCTTTTACGGCGCTCATCAGATAAGTAACTACGGTGTCAATAGGAATAAGATTTTGAGTTGAATCCGGATCAACCTTTAAGCGAATTACACTTTCAGGGTATTTTTTTGCCAGGTTCTGTACGCGTTTCGAGAAATCGAAAATACCGTAATCGGTTTTTGTCACACCGGTTTTGTTATTACCAACCACCTGCGACAAACGCAAAATACAAGCATTTAATCCTTTATTATCGATATAATCTTTTATTACATTTTCGGCATATCGTTTTGACTGTTCGTAGTAATTCCGGAATGCATCAATTTCAGCATTATCGTAGAATTTTTCCTTGAACGGCTCGTTAATACGTCCACATGAGTAGGCTGTGCTTACAAAATAAAAGCGCGATTCTTTTGCCGAATATTTCTGAAATGTATTAACCGAATTGGTTACTCCCTGTAGATTTGTTCCAAATATCTCTTCTTTCGATTTTATATCAAATTTTAAACTTGCCGCAAAGTGAAAATAATCGACGTTTCCCCCGAAAATGGTCTTCAACTCACTTTCTTGCAGCGCAAAATTTTCTTCAAATAACGAATAGTCGTGAACTTCAAGATTTGTAAAATCAACATCCCCTTCTCCTTTCATCTCTTTTAAAGCAGCTTTCACCCGCTCTTCGGCAGTAAATTTTTTATTACTGCGCGCGAGTGCAACTACCTTGTAGTTCTCCAACAATAATTCGTTTATAAAATTTGAAGCAACATAACCGTTTGCTCCGTTTATAACAATTTTCTTCATGACGTAATATTTGATTCGGAGACTTTAAAAAGTCCCTACTTAGCTATTCAGTTTTCTCTAATTTCTGTTTTACTATATACAAATTACTCTTTTTTTAGCAGAAATACCAACATCGTCACTACATTATACATATTTACATTAAAAGTAAAAGTGTAAATGCTGCCCCAAGTGGAATGGTTAAATTATCAGATCCGCGCCAACTTAATAATTCTGCCAGCGTGCTAACCAATGCAACTGCCAACCCAATATAAAAGGTTTTCAAATCGAAAACACCACGATTAAAAAACAAGGCCAACAGACTGATAACAAAACTGGTGAGTAAAAAAGCACCCGATCCGAAAATTGATTTTCCGGTATCAATGCCAAATATTTTTATTTTATGGTTGTTTGTTTTAAAGCTGATTCCCACAATGGCTGCCATCGGGTCGCTGATTCCCAAAATCAGCATTGGCAGGATGAAAATAAATTTACTCTCGAGTAAATCCGACATTAAAAATGTAAGATAAATGGATGCCGGTAACAGGTAACTTCCAATCGATTTCCGGTCGATATCGTGAATAGAATTCAGCTGCTTGCTGTATTGTGTTATAAACAAGGCTGCAAAAAATATTAAGGCCAGTACAAACACATACCAATGGCTTGAAAAGATGTATGGAAATGGTACCACGGCAATAGTAGCAGTAAAGTGTGCGAACTTTCGTGTAAACTCGCCTTTTACTTTTAGTCGTCGGTAGTTAAGTTCGTTAAAAGCCAGTAATAATATTATTGCAATAAAATATACTACTGACAGCGTTATAGTATTTCCCATAAAAATATTTTACTCTCTGGTATTCTTCCCATTAATTCCAGCACAGTTATCAATAAACAAAGTTATCGTTAAATTAGTTTCTCTACTTTTTTTATTGGACCAACTGCCATTATCTTCTCCCGAAATGCTCAAGTTAATAACCAATCATTAGAAAAAAAAATGTTACCCAGGCACCTCCGGCAATTAAACTATCAAACCGGTCGAGAAATCCTCCGTGTCCCGGTATTAAATTGCTGTAATCTTTTACTCCAAATTTCCTCTTATACAACGATGCTGCAATGTCGCCCAAAAAGGCAAACACAATTATTCCGAGTGTAAGCCCGGCAACCACATACCATTTGTTGCTATATAATCCGTGAAGAAAAAAGCCGCTTGCGAAAGCAAACAGCGCACCACCAACAGTTCCTCCAATGGTTTTATTCGGACTGATTTCAGGTGCAATCTTTGTTTTTCCCCATAACTGTCCCGAGATCTGGCTAAACGCATCAAATATCGATAAGATCAGAAATGCAAAAAGCACCAGCTTATTCTCCATAGCCCCAAATAACCACAATCCTATGCCCAACCCGGCGTAAATTACAAGGGAAACGATTACAAAGCCTGATTGTTTATAATCTGC
This sequence comes from uncultured Draconibacterium sp., assembly GCF_963675065.1. Lineage (NCBI taxonomy): Bacteria > Pseudomonadati > Bacteroidota > Bacteroidia > Marinilabiliales > Prolixibacteraceae > Draconibacterium > uncultured Draconibacterium sp. The sequence goes on from NZ_OY775906.1 coordinate 1,400,661, forward strand.
CCTTTTAAATAGCCTAAAAAGTTCGAAACCACCAGCCAGCAATATTATTCCAATCAAAACCTGAAAAATTACCGGTTTTATTGTGATGCTAAAAAACAAAACGTGAATAATAATAAAATAACTAATGAATTTCGTCCAGCTTTTTCGGGCCACTTCTTTTTCCTTTTTCCGGTTAATGAAAAAGAAACCTACTGCGCCAAGCAGAAAATACGACAAAATAAATATGTATATGGTTAAAATCATGTTACCTGTTTACTATCATTAAAATACCTATTACTGCAACCACAGCAGCATACACGTACTTCACCTTTCTTTCTGATTTTCCGATCTTCGCTTTCGAGAATAGCCGCGGCCCTAAAAACGCACCAATTACAGAACCAGATGTCAGAAAAGCAATTAAAGTTAAGTCGATACTTCCCATTAGAAAGTGTGCTCCAACCGCAAAAACCGTGTTAACTAAAACCACCAGTAACGATGTGCCAACCACTAATTTTACTGGTAGTCGCATCGAAAACAATCCTGCAATAATAGGTGCCGTTCCGCTGGTTCCAAATGTTCCGGCAATCAACCCCGCAGTTAAGCCAAAAAAGGAGCCTTTTCCAATACGAACGGCCTTCAGCTTTGCTTTACCTTCTTCGTCTTCAACCTCCTTGTATTTTCTTACTCCAGCAACCAGCATATTTATGGCTATCAGAATGGAATACACCCCAAATAATATTTTTAATTGCGGCTCCGAAATTAAGTTTGTCATACGTGCTCCCACTAAAGCTCCAACAATTCCGGCAATGCTAAACAAGGCACCGGTATTGATATCTATATTTCCTTTTCGGTAGTGGCCCCACGAGCCCACCAAACCAATGGGCAAGGTTGCTGCCAGCGAGGTTGCAACAGCTGTGTGCGCCGGCACACCAATAATTAAGGTAAGCACCGGCAAAAAGAAAAAGCCTCCGCCTCCTCCTAAGATGGTACCAAAAAGCCCTATTAAAAAGCCAATTAAAGGTAAAACAAGGTAGATATTTTCAAATGAAGAATTAAAAATCATAATTTATTTTTACGGTCAGTTAAAATTAAAAATTATGTGACTAAACCGTAGTATTTAAAACCAATCTAATTGAAACTCCTCGCAGCAGAGCTGACGAGCAATCCGATTCCGTTAAGGACTTTTTTATTGTTTTGTTCGCTTACCGGAATTCAAAATTCAAAGGTAAAGCATAAAATTTTATGGTTAAGTGATACGAAACACAATCTAAAAACACGCTATATATTTTAACATCTGTTAACATTTCAAGCAGAAAAGAGTTCAGAATTTAAATTTCTGCACGATAAATAGCTAAAAATAAAAGTGATTTAATTGCGCTCATGATCATGGCAAAACAGAAATGCGATAGTTTGTAGCTTCTATACTTAACAAAAGCAAATCATGATAAAAATTTTCAGGTCCGAAGAAATAAAATTCTAAGTTGGAGGATGCAGTAGCGTATTTACAAATCAAATCTGCCAATAATTTTATTGCTGCAACCCAAAATCCTGTAGCAAAGAAGGACAAACACTTCCTGCTGCCGACACAATTATTGATTTCTGCGAGGAGTTTCATTTTGTTAAAAACACATTGCCACTATCAACGATCAAAGAATACCCTCGATTTTTGATATTGATTGACCTTGTAATTTGGCCGGTGCTTTGCTTACCTATGAAGTAATGTGAACAAACTTTGTTTTAATTATGTATTCTTAAAAAGATTTTAACGTCAATACATATAAATAATAAATTATTACTTATGCAAAAACTAGCACTATTAATGATGTTTCTTGCTATGGGCTTTTTGTCCTTTTCGCAGGAAACCAGATTACTGCGTCAACCAAGCATTAGCGACACCCATATTGTTTTTACCTACGGAGGTGACATATGGGTTAGCGATTTAGCATCAAACAACACCATCCGACTCACCAGCACAGGAGCCGTTGAAAGCCAACCTTGTTTTTCTCCCGACGGAAAAACCATTGCTTTTAACTCTAACCGCTCCGGGGTAACTTCAGTTTACACCGTTCCGGTTGAAGGAGGAACTCCCATTAGAATTACCTGGCACCCAAGCGGGGCAACAGTTTGTGGCTGGTCTCCTGATGGTGAAAATATTCTTTTCACCTCGTTACGCGAAACAGCTCCCAGCACATTCGGACGTTTGTGGACGATTTCAAAAGATGGCGGCCCGGCAAGCTTACTAACCGAACAATTTGGAAACGACGGCTCCTTTTCGCCCAACGGAAAAAAAATTGTTATCGATCGTATATCGCGCTGGGATATTGAATGGAGAAATTACCGTGGCGGACAAAACAAACCACTTGTAATACTGGATCTGAAAGATTTTTCGGAAGAATTTATTCCGAATGAAAAAACCACTGATATTCAGCCGCTTTGGCTGGGCGATAAAATCTACTTTATTTCCGACCGCGATTTTGTTGCCAATATTTGGTCGTATACCCCGGCAACAAAACAATTGGAGCAGTTGACCAAGTTTGAAGGCTCTGATGTAAAATGGCTGGACGGAAAAGGCGACCAACTGGTATTTGAGCGTGAAGGTTATTTGCACCTCATGAATATAAACACAAAAGCGATAGAAAAACTTTCGATTAATGTTGTTGGCGACTTTCTTTGGGCCGAGACAAAATGGGTAGATTTAAGTTCTTCTGCACGTTCAGCATCGTTATCTCCAACCGGGAAACGTGCCATTTTTGAAGCACGTGGCGAAATATTTACCGTACCTGAAGAACATGGAGATACCCGTAATATCACACAATCATCGGATGTGGCAGACCGTGCACCTGTTTGGTCGCCAAAAGGTGATCAGCTGGCTTGGTTTTCAGATAAAAATGGCGAAGGTTACGCCTTGCTTATTGCCAATCAAAACGGGCTGGAAGAACCAAAAAGTATATCAATTGGCGAATCAAAACTGGGCTGGGAACCAACATGGTCGCCCGATGGTAAATTTATTGCCTTTACCGACGACGATGTGCGCATAAGAGTTTTAAATATTGAAGATGAAACAATTGAGACCGTTGATATTGGTGGCAATAACCTGGAACGTGGCAGCATGGGACTTACCTGGTCACCCGACTCAAAATGGCTCGCTTATGCAAAATCTGCCTCGAATAATTTCAGGCAGATTACCATGTGGTCGCTCGACGATAAAAGCATCCACAAAGTAACAAACACTTTTGCCGACGCCTTTTCTCCTGCATGGGATAAAGACAAAAAGCATTTCTACTTCCTGGCAAGTACCGATTTGGCGCTAGGTTCGGGCTGGGCGAACACCAGCTCAATGACAGCAAATGCCAAATACAGTGTGTATGCCGTAAATCTTCAGAAAGACGAAGATTCGCCATTCAAACTAAAAAGCGATGAAGAAGAAGTAAAAGAAGAATCCGAAGATAAAGAGTCCGCAAAAAAGGAAGAGAAACAGGATAAAAAAGACGATACAAAATCAGAAGAAAAAGATGAATCGATAAAAATCGATTTTGAAAATATTGCTGAGCGAACTATTCCTTTACCAATGCCTAACAGAAATTACCGTGCAGTTCTTACCGGCACTGAAGGCAATGTTTTTATTGCTGAATCGGTTCCTAATCAACCGGGTGTAACCATTCAAAAGTTTACCCTTGAAGATAAGGAAGCTAAAGAATTTGTAAGTGGGGCACACAGCCTCACCATATCAACCGATGGGAAAAAAATGCTGGCGAAAGTTGGTTCGTCGTGGAAAATTATGTCGACAAGCGGAGCATCAGGTAAAGATGGTGAAACATTAAATGTCAGCTTAAAAACCAAACTCGACCGCTCTAAAGAATGGAGCCAGATTTTTGAAGAAGCCTGGCGTTACGAACGGGATTACTTCTACGATCCTAATCTTCACGGAAGAGACTGGGAAGTAGTGCACGAACGTTATGCACCGCTTATTCCATTTATTAAACACCGTGCCGATCTTACCTACGTTCTCGATCAGATGAACGGGGAACTTTCTGTTGGCCATAGCTTTGTTATGGGCGGCGATTATCCTGAAACAGAGCGAAATTCTATAGGATTGCTGGGTGCTGATTTAGTGCCAGAAAAAGGAGCATGGAAAATCGACAGAATTTATAGTACCGAAAGCTGGAATCCTGAATTGTCGAGTCCGTTGGAAGAACCCGGGTTAAAAGTTACTGAAGATAATTTTATCGTTGGCGTAAATGGTGAAGAAATGACTGCAGCCGATAACCCTTTTAAGTTTTTAGATGGAACTTCGGGAGTACAAACTGTTTTGCATATTAACGACAAACCGGATTTTGAAAGCGCCTGGACAATAACTGTTAAACCAATTCGTAGCGAAAATGCCTTACGTCAACGCGCCTGGGTAGAAGATAACCGTAGAAAAGTAGATGAATTATCCGACGGGAAACTGGCTTACATTTGGGTACCAAACACCAGTAGTCCTGGGTTTATCTCGTTTAACCGTTACTTTTTTGCCCAACAAGATAAATTGGGTGCAGTGATTGACGAACGTTTTAACGGTGGTGGTTTATTGGACGATTACATGGTCGACCTGATGACCCGCAATCTACGTGCAGGACTCACCAACGAAGTGCCAAACGGTAAACCATTCAAACTGCCTGCTGGAATTTTAGGACCAAAAGCCTTATTGATAAACGAAAAAGGCGGTTCAGGTGGCGATTTCTTCCCATGGGTTTTCCGTCAGCAAAAAGCCGGACCACTGATTGGTTCAACAACCTGGGGAGGCCTGGTAAAATCATCAGTTCATTACAGTCTGGTTGACGGCGGAGCACTTACCGCTCCCGACAACGCAGTCTTCGATCCTGTTAACAACGAATGGATCGCTGAAAACAAAGGCGTTGCTCCGGATATTGAGGTCCAGCAAGATACTAAATCACTAGAGAAAGGAAAAGATCCTCAGTTAGAACGTGCGGTACAGGAAGTATTAAAATTGGTTCAAGAACAAGGAATAAAAGAGATAACACCTCCCCCCTTTCCTACTCCAGCAGTAAAAAAATAGACCGAAATAGTTGAGCATAAAAAAAATTCCGCTTCAAAATTAAGCGGAATTTTTTTTATTCATTAAAGATTCAAATCGTTATAATTCTTCAATTATTATTCTATGTTCAACTATATTCTACTTACAAAAAACTAATGGTTAGCGTACCATAAAAACTCCTTCCGGGCGAATATATTGGTCGTGCACCAGCACCCCGAACCGATCGTGATAAGTGCTCATAATACGCTTCATCAAACAAGTTCTGCACACCACCGGTGGCTGTAAAAACGTTATTCATCAACCACGAAACCTTTGCATCAACTACGTTAAAAGCTGGCGTTTCTGTTTCGCCGTACGATGTTGCAATCCGGTCCTGTTTCATGGCGTGCCTGAACATCAATTCAGGTTTTAGTTTTCCATCTGCAAAATTCCCCATCAGGTGGTAATGAAACTCCATCGGAGGAATTTCCGGCAGTGGTTCATCCAGCTCCTGATTTTGTCCGTGTGTATAAACAAGTCCTAAATCGTGGCTTAGGAAAGTGTTGTACTGCTGTGTCCAACTGGCTTCAAACCCCGTCATCAGTGCCTTTTTAATATTTACAAACTGACGGACACCCGGTGAGGTGTTCATCGCAGGCTGAAGGTCTTCACGAATTTCAGATGAAATATAATCGCGCAAAACCGAGGAAAACACGTTTATATTAATGTTCGTTTTTACCGTTTGATAGCGAAAAACCAGGTCTAGCTGGTTATTTATTTCCGGATCAAGATCGGGATTCCCCAACATTTCGTAAGGATCGAGCCCAATAGGGAACTGATTGATGTAACGCTCTGCAATACCTGGACTGCGTGTGGCCATTCCCACCCACATGCCCAGCGAAATATTTTCACTGAACAAACGTATTCCACCAACACTTAGCGAAGGATGCACCTGCGACGATTTCAGATCGGAATAAATTTCTTCAAAACGCTGATCAGGATTATTGGCTTTTGACGAATTGATATTAAGGCGCCCCGAAACAACAAACTGAAATCCCGGTCGGGCAATGTGCCATTCGCCAAAAAATCCTGTGCGATTTATTTCTGCATCCTGCCAAACATTATCCGTTAGTACTTTGCCGGCCATTGGTCCCATCAGCATGGTACGCTCGCGATATCCATCGGCCGACTCAAAACGATAATCGGCACCAGCATAAAGGTAGCTTTTATCCAAATCGAAACGTAATTCTGTTCGTCCACCGTAATTCTGTGTTTCGGCATCCGTTATTGCATCCACCATTCGTGGATCAAGTACTTTGTCGTAATTATCCATCAGGTGGTCTACCATGGTTCCATACACGCTGGTATTCCACGAGGAAAGCGCTTTATCGTAAAAAACTACCGAATGACTGGCATTTACCAGCCAGGTATTGTCTTCGCGCAAATCCATTGGCAAGGCAGGAAAATCAACATCTTTGGCAATATTGTTTGAAACCAGCACTCCAATATTTTGCGTTTGACTGAGTTTTAGGCCAAGTTCCCCCCCCCAGTTCAATCGGTTGAATCGTGCTGCCATATCTATTCCATCGCCATCGGTATAATCATCGCCGGTTGAATAGGCACCAAACATACGGAAATCAACTTTTGAACCTGATACTCCGGCCACTCCTTCCGTTCTGAAGATATTCCCGTTACTCTCGTAACTCGTTCCAACACGCCCAACAGGACTTGCTTTTTCTTTAAACTCCGGCGAAGTACTTTTAAAATTAATGGTTCCCCCAAATGCATTTCCGTAGCGCAAAGTGTGCGGTCCTTTTAGCACTTCCGCCTCGGCGATCATATTAATGGGAATCTGACTGGCAGCCGGGTCCATTCGGTTTGGACAAGCCGCCGAAGCCGTTTGGCTTCCATCCAGCACCAGGTTGATCTGATCGTATTTAAAACCCCGGAGTACCGGATCGAAACCATAAGCGCCACTTTTCCTGATTGTAGATATTGATGGGACTGATTCTAACAGATCTCCGGCATCATGTGCCAATTTGTTTTGCACGGTAAATTCCATCTTTCGTTTGTCGCCCGCTGTTGGATGCACCAAAACCACGGTGCCCGGCAAGTAGGTTGAAAATTGCTCCAAAGCAATTACTCCTGCGTTTGCCAATTGCTCCATATCTTCAGTACTAAAGGCTACCTTTCCGTATTGCAGATGCGACAGGAACAACTCGGCTCCTTCTTCTATTTGCAAAACGATCGAACCATTATTATCCGAGAATCCCGTCATTTCGTTGTACTGATAGTGCACATCCGGAATCCCGACGTCCGTTTTTTTGTCTATAATTTGTATTGTTTTTTCCTGCGAAAATGAAGAATGTACAAGCAATATAAATAACAGCAAATACACCATTCTTATTCCGGAATTAGTTAAGATCTTTCTCATTCCAAAATTGATTTGTTACTAAATAAATTATCGTTTGGGGCCTTATTTAACAGTAACATTTCGGTGGATGAAAAACCTTTAAAGCGTTTAGAAATGAATATTTGGAAGAAGAATTAAAAATCAGGTTCTCAATTGTTGGGTATAAACCACAATTTATCCCCAATGACTGAACACAAAAATCAATATTCTGCTTTTCGGTCTGTTGTGGTGGAAGTTCCTTTTTCTGCTCTTGCTGTTCGTGCATTTTCTTTTTCAACTGGCAACACCCCTGGCAAGTTGATCCTTCTACATCCTTTTCAATACAAAGATTTTTTGCAATATAATCCTGGTTGATCTTGAACGATGCCAAAACCAACAATTCAGAAAATTGAAATGAAAAGATGGCACAGACTAATATGAACGAAATAAGGAATTTCACAAAGCCAGTTGATTTTTATCAAAGTTACTAAAACAACATTATGTATTGGCAAAAGTTCAATATTTTGACTTATGTATTTTTGATTTTGAAATCTGGTGATTCTACTCAGCTATTCTAATCGCCCTTCTGTAAATTTTCATTCAGGAGAAACAGCCAGAGAAGCGGATTCTAATTATTATCATTGATGGTTTCTAAGGAAATCAATTATCTTTATTCCCGTTTTACAAGAAACAGTTTAACGCATAAATTATGCCCGATAATGACAAACCATTAGTATTATAGACATGCTTAATAAATCCACGTTAAAAAATATAATTCAGTTATGAAGATTTCTGTTGTAGGAACAGGTTATATAGAATTGGGTTTTGAATATTTTTCAATCGGCTGAAAAACAATATAAATGGTATGAAACGAACATGAATTCTCTTCATTCTAAATTCACCAAGATGAATGATTAAAATTTATGTGAGTTCCTGAATGTCTTTATATTTTTTGAACATTCAGAAATCAAAAAAAATTAAACAGATGAAACGAATTTTGGTAACCGGAGGAGCAGGATTTGTTGGATCTCACCTTTGCGAAAGGCTGTTAAACGATGGCAACGAAGTAATTTGTCTCGACAACTATTTTACCGGCAAAAAGCAAAAGATTATTCATTTGCTTGAAAATCCTTATTTTGAGCTGGTAAGGCACGATATTACACAGCCTTTTTACATCGAAGTAGACGAAATCTACAACCTGGCTTGTCCGGCATCACCAATTCAATATCAGTACAATCCCATAAAAACCATAAAAACTTCGGTGATGGGAGCTGTAAACATGCTTGGCTTGGCGAAACGTATAAAAGCCAAAATCCTGCAGGCATCAACCAGCGAAGTTTATGGTGTTCCTGATGTTCATCCTCAAAATGAAGAATACTGGGGAAATGTAAATCCCATCGGAGTGCGCTCATGTTACGATGAAGGTAAACGTTGTGCCGAATCGCTGTTTGTGAATTACCACGTGCAGAACGACGTTTTGATAAAGATCATCCGCATTTTTAATACCTATGGCCCCAAAATGGAACCGGACGACGGACGTGTTGTTTCGAACTTTATTATGCAAGCCCTACAGGGAAAAGACATTACCATTTTTGGCGACGGACAACAAACCCGCAGCTTTCAGTATGTAAGCGATTTGATTGAGGGAATGATTCGTATGATGAAAACCGACGATGATTTTATCGGGCCGGTAAACATTGGTAATCCTGGAGAATTCACCATGCTTGAACTGGCCAGTGAAATTATCGACATTACCGGATCAAAATCCAAAATCGTTCACTTGCCACTGCCGCAAGACGACCCAACTCAACGTCAGCCGGATATTACTTTGGCTAAAGAAAAACTGAATGGCTGGGAGCCTACCATTCCTCTTCGGGAAGGATTAATAAAAACGATAGTTTATTTTGAGCAACTGCTGAAAGAAGAAGGCATTTAACCCTGTATTATTTCCAGCACCAGCTCTTTTGTCAATTTGCGTCCTGCAGCTTTTTCGCGAATGGCTTCAAACGAGAATTTAAAATCACAGCCCTCTTTCCAATTGCTGCAACCATAAGCGGTTTTGCCTTTTATAATTGCCCCGCCACATTTGGGGCATTTGGGTGTTGTATCAGCAGTTTTCTTTTCAGCCGGAGATTTATCCACAAACTCCACATTACAATCTTGGGTAAGCTGCAGAATACCTTCCACCTTTTTGTCACCCATTTTAAAACCTTTGAGTTTTGTGGTGGCACCTTTCTTCAGCAAGCGCTCAACCTGTTTATCGGTGAGCTTTTTCTCCATAAAAACGAAAGGCAGCCTGAAATCACAACCCTCTTTCCAACGGTTGCATCCATAAGCATTTTTACCTTTCAACACTTTCCCCTCCGAGCATTTCGGGCAGGTCATTTCTGCACTGCCGGTATCAACTGCCTTTTGCCCTTTTGCCTTTGCTCTTTTACCTTTGGCTTTCTTTTCCGGTTCCGGTGCAGCCAGTTTTACCGAGCTGCGATCGCGCATCACCTCTACGACCAGATCGTAAACCATACGTTTCATCTCGTAAATAAACTTCGAAGCGCTGTATTCTCCCTGCTCAATGTCACGCAACCGTTTTTCCCACTGTCCGGTTAATTCTGCCGATTTTAATAGTTCATTATGAATGATGTCAATTAGCTGAATTCCTACTTTTGTAGGATGTATCTGCTTTTTCTGTCGCTCGATATATTTGCGTCGGAACAAGGTTTCGATAATTGCTGCACGTGTCGACGGTCGCCCGATACCATTCGCTTTCATCAAATCCCGCAACTCATCGTCGTCAACATTTTTTCCGGCAGTTTCCATGGCACGTAGCAACGAAGCTTCGGTGTAATAACGCGGTGGTTTTGTTTCTTTTTCGGTAAACGACGGCTCGTGCGGCCCGTGTTCTCCTTTCTCAAAAACAGGCAGAATAGTATCGCCGTCACCACTCTTCGAATTCTCATCCTGAAAAACAACACGCCAACCGGGTTGCAGAATTTGTTTCCCTGTGGCTACAAACTGAACCGTATCAACTTCAGCCTTTACCTGTGTTTTTGCAACCTTACAGTCGGGATAAAACGCAGCCAGAAAACGTCGCGCAATGGCATCGTAAACCTTTTTTTCGTTACCGCCCAGCAATTTTTCTTCACCTGTTGGAATAATCGCATGGTGATCGGTAACTTTTTTATCGTTAAAAATTTTGGTCGACTTTCGGATTTTCTTTGCCAACAATGGCTGCGCCAACTCACTATAACTTTTTAGTCCCTTTAAAATTCCGGGTATTTTAGAATACTGATCGTTGGGCAAGAAAGTGGTATCAACACGCGGATAAGTAACTACTTTCATTTCGTACAAACGCTGTACGGTCTTCAGGGTTTCGTCTGCCGTTAATCCAAAACGCGTATTACAATGCACCTGCAAACTGGTAAGGTCGAAAAGTTTCGGCGCATATTCCTGTCCGTCTTTCTTTTCAACTTCGGTAATGTACAAATCCTTACCCAAAACCTGGTTCAGCAGTTTTTCTCCGTCTTCCTTTTTAAAGAACTTTCCTTCGGTATTGCTAAAAACCGTTTCGCGATAAGTGGTTTGCAACTCCCAGTAAGGTTCGGGGTTAAAATTCTCGATTTCGTAATGGCGCGTTACCAGCATCGCCAACGTTGGCGTTTGCACCCGCCCGATGGACAAAACCTGTTTGTAACCACCATATTTCAGCGTGTACAAACGTGTGGCATTCATTCCCAGCAGCCAGTCACCAATAGCGCGTGAGCTACCAGCATAATACAGATGATCAAATTTTTCTGCCGGTTCTAGTTTCTGAAAACCGGTTTTTATAGCTTCGTTAGTTAGCGATGAAATCCACAATCGTTTCACTTCGCCTTTGTAACCGGCTTCTTTCATCACCCAGCGTTGAATAAGCTCTCCCTCTTGTCCGGCATCACCACAGTTAATCACCTGTTCGGCTTTATCCAGTAAGCTTTTAATGGTATTGAATTGTTTCGTCACCCCACCGTCGCCAGTCATCACTTTGGTTTCGAAACGTTTGGGCAACATGGGCAGTGTTTGCAAATCCCAGCGTTTCCACTTCGAGTCGTAGTCCTCGGGCGGCCACAGCGTACAGAAATGACCAAAGGTCCAGGTTACCTGATAACCATTTCCCTCGTAATAACCATCTCTTCGCGAACCTGCCCCTATCACCTGGGCGATTTCTTTGGCAACACTTGGTTTCTCTGCAATACAAACAATCATAAGTGCTGCAAATATACAAGAATGACGTGGGATGAAAAAGGGAGTTATCAACAAGCTTTTAAGAAAGATGGATGAACAGATTGAATTCAATTGTTAAATTGTAAAATTGCAAAACTGCGACTGAGAACTGCGACTGAGACTTTTCCTCTCTCTCTGCAACTCTGTGGTAAAAATTAATTGTTGAATTGAAAAACTGTTAAATTGTACAATTGCAAACTGAGACTGAGAACTGCGACTAAAAACTTTTCCTCTCTCTGTGCAACTCCGTGTCTTCTCTGTGCAACTCTGTGGTAAAAATTAATTGTTGACAGCAAATACTTGTAACAGATCTCTCCTCGTTCCTCGTCGAGATGACAATTACTTTTGCTCCCGACGCTTCGGTCGGGATTTCGCTACGCTCAACTTTCTACTTTTAACTTTTGCCTTGAAACACTACCAAACCAAATCACAGGCATCGGCCGGCATCCAGTGTTTTTCTTTGCCATCCCATTTTACATTGCAGCCAATAGGGTTGGTTACCGGAACAGAAATTTCTTTTCCACTGGTTAACTCTTCCAGGGCATTAGCAAGATCGTTCACCTTTATTTTTGATGGATCGCGAGGACTGTCAACTCCCCTTCCCGTGTAAACCAATTCGCGGTTTTCATCAAAAACATAAAAGTGTGGAGTTCGCAGTGCACCATAAGCCAACGCAATTTCCTGCGACTCGTCATATAAATATTTCCACGGAAATTGGTGTTCTTTCATCCGTTCCACCATGTGGTCGAAATCATCCTCTTCGTAAGTATTTTTACTGTTCGAGTTAATTCCAACAAACTCCACGCCCAGCGGCTTAAAACGCTCAGCTGTTTTTCGGGTAACTTCATCGCTGTTTATCACATACGGGCAGTGATTACAAGTAAAAAACACCACCAAATATTTCGAGTCCTTAAAACTTTCCAATGAATAGCTGCTTCCGTCGGTAGCCGGAAGATCAAAACCGATTGCCTTTTTTCCTATTTCGAGTGTAAATGCCATAATTCTATCTCCTTTTACTACATAAAGAATTTTGAGTGCAAATTGTTTAATCGGTGGGTACGAAGAATCCGTACTTTGGTACCAGGAATCATTACCCTGGTACTTGCCTTTGGTACCCGCGTACGAAAGATAATTACCGAAGTACGAAAGCCTGGTACTTTGGTACGAAGGCTTCGTACCGAGGTACGGAAGCTTGGTACCGTGGTACAAAGGTCTTGTATCTGGGTACGAAAGGCTGGGACGCGCGTACCAAAGCTTTGTACCATTAAAAATTGTAAAACCCTTACGTTTTTTGATGCAACAAATTATCTTTGAAAAATCATCTTGAAACATTTACAATTTGTGCACAAATGAGCAGCGAACAGGATTTACAACGAATTAAAGATTTGCAGGCCGAACTGGCCGAACACAACTATAAATACTACGTACTGGCGCAACCATCAATCAGCGATTTTGATTTCGATATGAAATTAAAAGAGCTGGAGCGCCTTGAGAAACAATACAATATTAACGACCCGAATTCGCCTACACAGCGCGTTGGGAGCGATTTAAGCTCCGATTTTCAGCAGGTTACACACAAGTACAATATGTTGTCGTTGTCAAACGCCTACTCGCAGGAAGAGCTAAAAGATTTCGACAGCCGTATTCAAAAAATTATAGGGACTGATGATTTTGAATATGTTTGTGAGTTAAAGTTTGATGGCTCATCGATTAGCCTTACCTATGAAAATGGGGAACTGGTGCGCGCCGTTACCCGTGGTGATGGAGTGAAAGGCGACGATGTAACTGCTAATGTGCGCACTATTCAATCGGTACCTTTAAAATTGCGCGGCAACGATTATCCGGATAGTTTTGAGATTCGTGGCGAAATATTAATGCCTTTCGATGTTTTCAATAATTTGAATGCAGAACTGGAAAAAGCAGGCGAGCCTTTGCTGGCCAATCCCAGAAATACCGCTGCCGGAACACTGAAAATGAAAAACTCTTCGATTGTAGCTTCCCGAAAACTGGATGCCTATTTGTATTACGTACTTGGCGAAAATTTGCCGGAAGACGGACATTACGAAAGTTTGCAAAAGGCACGCGAGTGGGGCTTTAAAATCTCAGAACATACTCATCTTTGCAAAAATATTGACGAAGTTTTCGCTTTTATTGAGAAATGGGACACCGAACGATTTTCGCTCCCGGTGGCCACCGATGGTGTTGTAATAAAATTAAACTCACGTCGCCTGCAAAAAAACCTCGGTTTTACCGCCAAGTCGCCGCGCTGGGCCATTGCTTATAAATTTAAAGCAGAAAGTGTTGCCACTATTTTAAAATCGGTTTCTTACCAGGTAGGAAGAACAGGTGCCGTTACGCCGGTGGCTAATCTCGAGCCGGTTCTTATTGCCGGAACCATTGTAAAACGGGCGTCGCTGCACAATGCCGATATTATTAACAACCTGGATCTGCACATCGATGACACGGTTTTTGTGGAAAAAGGTGGTGAGATCATTCCGAAAATTACCGGTGTTGATCCGGCCAAACGACATCCGATGTTTCAGCGGGTGCAGTTTATTGAGTCGTGCCCCGAGTGCGGAACAAAGCTAATTCGAAAAGAAGGTGAAGCCGCTCATTATTGTCCGAATGAAGATGCCTGTCCGCCACAAATAAAAGGTAAAATGGAGCATTTTGTGAGCCGCAAAGCCATGGATATTGACGGAATCGGACAGGAAACGATTGAACTGTTGTACAATGAAGGATTGGCTAAAAATATTACCCAACTCTATCAATTACAAAAGGAGCAGCTCCTGAACCTTGAACGCATGGCGGATAAATCGGCCCAACGAATTCTTGATGGCTTGGAAGCTTCAAAAGAAGTTCCGTTCGAGCGGGTACTTTTTGCGCTGGGAATTCGTTTTGTTGGAGAAACAGTAGCCAAAACGCTGGTAAAAAAGCTGCATACAATTGAAAATATTCAGCAGCAAACCAAAGAACAGTTGGTAGAAATTGATGAAATTGGCGACCGCATTGCGGAAAGTGTTGTGGAGTGGTTTTCGAACGAAGAACATTTACAATTTATCGAAAACCTGAAGGAATACGGACTGCAGTTTGCAATCAGCGAAGACCAGCTGGAAGGACAAACCAACAAACTGGAAGGTTTGAGCATTGTTATTTCGGGGACTTTCGAGCAACATTCGCGCGACGAGCTTAAAAAACTGATTGAGCAAAACGGTGGAAAAAATGTGGGCTCTATCTCGAAAAAAACAAGTTATATGCTTGCCGGAAGTAATGTTGGCCCCAGCAAACTTCAAAAAGTTGAAAAGCTGGGTATTCCAATGATCAGCGAGGAAGATTTTCTAAAAATGATCGAATAGTTTATCATGAACAATGAATCAAATAATTATAGTTGACGCAAAATACGCCGCTTTTAATATGACAAAAACAATTCTTCTTTTATCAATAGCACTTCTCTTATCTGTTGCGACCAATGCTCAGAATATTATCGAGTGGTCGGCTGATTATCAACTTCAAAAAAGCGATTTTCAGGCAGAAGCACCCAATAGCGGACAAATGCAAACCGCCTCGGGAAGTTTTTCGGTGGAGTACGAAACAGGAGGTCTGAACCTGGTAATGAACCGCAACATGAATGAAAATGTATCGTGCCACTTTCAAAAAGACGCTTCTTACATCGACGACGGAACAGAGGAAGCCACAGCACGTTTATTGCGCTACCAGCAACTGATTTTTAACCTGTATGAAATTCAGGCCCGTAATCTGCGCAAAAAGTTTTTTGAAGAACGCAAAACGATGCTAACAAAAGGCCCGTCGGAACTGCACCAGCAAGCGTACGCCGAGCACGCCAAACTGCTTTCGCAAGTAGAAAGCGATACTTTTAACGGTACGCTCGATTCGGAAATTGATAAGTGGATGAAATGGTCGCTGGAAGAGCTCGACAATCTGGGTGATTTTTGCAAAACCTGTAATCCAAAAAAGAAGAAAAGAAAATAAGACATTGCATTATGGGATTGAAAGAAAAATATGCTTACCGAAAACTCCATAAACTGGTGGCCACGCAACAGCGCACACCGGTAATTCCAAATCTTGCTTTACATTCGAAAGTAGGAGTACTCTGGCAACCATCGGAAAAACCGGCGGTGCAGTACCTCCGCGATTATTTTAACCATCACGGGGCTATTTTTCGCGATTACTGTATTTTCGACAGCGATTCAAATCCGGCTGCCGAAGCCAATTCTCTAACTGTGAACGACCTTAACTGGTGGGGAATACCGAAACCCGATAAAGTAAGCGATTTCATCGAAATGGAGCTCGACCTGCTACTGTGTCTGGCTGCCGAAAAAAATTACGCCGTCGTTTATATTACAGCCTTATCGCGTGCTAAATTTAAAATTGGCAGTTCCGAATCCGATAATTCATACTTTGATTTGAATATTAAGCTTGACCAAAATAAGGATGCAATGTTTCTGGCCGAGCAACAAATTTTCTATCTTGCGCAGCTAAACAACAGAACAGATTCATGAGCCGATATTTCACAGGCGCGGGAGTAGCGCTAATTACTCCGTTTACAGCTAACGATCAGGTTGATTACAAAGCACTTGAAACCATAATCGACAACCAGGTAAAAGGTGGCATGGACTATTTGGTAGCTCTTGGCACCACTGCCGAAACCGCCACACTGAGCAACGACGAAAAAGCACATGTGGTTGAACTGGTAAAGGAAAAAGCCAATGGTTTGCCGGTTGTTGTTGGAATGGGCGGAAATGATACCCGTACCATGTGCAACCAGATCGACAAGTTTAATTTTGAAGGTATCGATGGAATTCTGGTTGTTACACCATACTACAACAAACCTTCGCAGGAAGGTATGTACCACCACTACCTTGAAATTGCAAAAGCCAGTCCGGTTCCAATTATTCTTTACAATGTACCATCGCGTACCGGAATAAACCTTGAAGCAACTACTGTAGGACGTTTGGCGGAAGCATCGGATAAAATTGTAGCGGTTAAAGAAGCGTCGGGAGAACACTCGCAAATGACCAAAATCGGGAAATATACTTCTGATGATTTTACCGTAATTTCGGGCGACGACCTGTTGGCTATTACCATTGCTGCCATTGGCGGAAAAGGAGTGATATCAGTTGCTGCCAACGCTTATCCCGAAAAAATCAGCAAAATGATGCACCTGGCGCTTGACAATGACTTTGACGGAGCACGAAAAATACATTTCGAACTGATTGAGATGTTCCAACTGATGTTCCGCGAAGGTAATCCGGGAGGAATTAAAGCGCTGATGAATATTCAGGGAACCATCGAAAATATCCTTCGTTTGCCGTTATACAAAATCAGCGACGGACTTTACGACGAGATAAAACAGCGTCACGAACTGATAATGCGTTAACAGTTTTTAAGCTCACATTTTTGAATCCCCTCGTAATAAATGGTACTTTTGTAGAGCATTATATTATGAAAGCTATGCGATCAGTCTTAGTTATAATTCTACTGTTTTTTGGCCTGCAGGCAGTTGCCCAGCAAGGTTTGCAAATGGATTTTGGCGAAGTTGATTCGAGCGAAGTCCTGATGCATCGCCAGATTGAATATTACAACCTGATTAACGGCGGCATTGATGGCGGTTACCTGATGGATGACCTACAGCTTCCGGCATTCAACATGAACCAGTTTTACCAAAGTCGCTACACGCTGGCCCTGGCAGCATTTCCTCAGTTAAATTATACCGGTTTATCATTTCATGGTTCCGATATTGTTTCACCCTATTACTACAACGCTGAAATGCTAAGTTCTGCAGCATTCGAATTGGGCGACAAATTTGTGATTGGCGGTTACAGTTACGGGGCGAACTTAATTAATTCCGCACCACTTCCCAATCAGAATTCAAGCTATTTTGATGCCTACGGTTCTACCATGTTTATGCAATACAAGGTGTCAAAGAAATTCAAAATCGAAACCAGCATCAGCATTCAACAAAACCGACAGGGACCACCGGGATTTTAGCCTTGCTTCCTCCACGCAAAATCTTATCTTTAAAAACTGAACTTTAAACTCAGATCACATTCATGCTTACAGTTTACAAAGCTTCTGCCGGATCGGGAAAAACCTTTCAACTGGTTGTTGAGTACCTCAAAATTATCCTGAACAATCCGTACAATTACAAACACATTCTGGCAGTAACTTTTACCAACAAGGCCACCAACGAAATGAAAAGAAGGATTCTCGAGCAGCTGCATTTGCTGGCCATTGAGAAAGACTCGCCATATATAGAACCACTGCAGAAAGACAATAATTACACTGAGCAATTTATTAGGCAACGGGCGAAAGAGGTGCTAAAAAATATACTGCACGACTACAATCGCTTTTCCATAAACACCATCGATTCGTTTACGCAAAAAGTAATCAAATCCTTTAACCGCGAACTGGGAATTTCACCAAATTTTACGGTAGAACTCGATAATGACCTTCTTTTACAGGAAGCTTCCGACCGCTTGCTGGCCCGAATAAACGATGATAAAGACCTGTTAAAATGGTTGCGCGACTATAGTAAAGAAAAAATTGAATCCAACCGCAGCCAACGTATCGACGACGACATACAAAACCTGGGAAAAGAGCTTTTTAAAGAATCGTTCCAGGTATTTTTTCCTGATGAAGGAGAATCGGTTTATAACCGCAAAAACCTGAATGAGTTTGGGAAAGAACTGCGCCAAATTATACAGAAATTTGAAAAAGGAATAAAAGATAAAGCACAGGCTTTATTTAACGACATTTTTAGCAATGGATTTTCGGTTGATGATTTCTCGTATAAAAAATCGGGAGTTGCCGGCTACATTCAATCGCTTGCAAATGGCGAAATAAAAGAACCCGGATCCCGTGTTCTTACAGCATGCGAAGACGCTGAAAAATGGTATTCAGCAAAACACAAACAAGCGGCAGAAATCCATAACCTGGTTGACACAAAACTACAACCGGGACTAATCGGCCTGGTAGAGTTTTTTACTTCCAATACAACAAGGTATAACACGGCTCAGGCTGCACTTCGGCAATTACGAATGTTGGGAATTCTTAGCGACCTGAAAGAGGAAATAAAACAAATTCAGCAGGAAAAAGGGGCCTTGCAACTTTCCGATTCAAACCTTTTGCTAAGTAAAATTATTGGGCAAAGCGATTCGCCTTTTGTATACGAAAAAATTGGGAATTACTACAAATATTTTATGCTCGATGAGTTTCAGGACACCTCGGGTCTGCAGTGGAAAAACTTTAGGCCGCTGCTTGAAAACTCGTTGGCCGAAGGAAATGCCAACCTGATTGTGGGCGATGTAAAGCAATCCATTTACCGCTGGCGTAACAGCGATTGGAGCATTTTGGCCGAGCAGCTGGATGCCCAGTTTTCACCCCAACAAAAACAGGATTTTACATTGGAGAAGAACTGGCGAAGCGACAAAAATATTATTGCTTTTAACAATGCTATTTTTGGCGAACTAAAAACTGCTTTTGCAGATTACCTGATTGGTTCGCTTGAAAACCGGGAGGCTTACATTCAAAAGTTCGATCATATCTATTCGTCGTACCAACAGGAAGCCGGAAAGACAAATGCCGAAGCAACAGGTTTCACACAAATCAACTTTCTTCCGGAAGATGATTTTGAAAAAACAGCTACCGAACAATTGGTTGAGCAGGTAAAATACCTGCAGGATCAGGGAATTAAAGCCAAAGACATTGCTATTTTAATTCGCAAAAACAAAGAGGGCGGCCCGATTATTGAAGCTTTTTTAGCGGCTGCAAAACTCGAAGAGAATAAAAAGTATAACCTTTCGGTACTGTCAAACGAATCGTTGTTTTTGCATGCCTCAAAAGCCGTTCTGGTTGTGATAAGTGCCATCGAACTGCTGATCGATCCGGAAAATAAAATTACGCAAGCGACCTTGCTACATCTGTGGCAAAGCTGGCTAAAACCCGGATTAAAAACGATGGGCATTCCGGTTCAATCAAACAACGGACAAAGCCTGCTAGATTTTAACGATTACTCCGACTGGCACCTTCAGCCCGGTTTTGACGAAGAATTTAATGCGGAATTAACCGGCAAACTCGAACAAGTAAAACGAAAGGTTTTACTCACCTCGCTGGATGAAACTATCACACATATTTGTTCGCTTTTTGGCTTGTTCAATTTTCAATCGGAATTGCCATTTCTGCAAACACTAATTGATAAAGCAGGTGAATTAAAAATATCCTTATCAAACGATTTGTCGAACCTGTTGTACTGGTGGAATGAAAAAGGCAGCAACACATCGGTAAATGTTAACGAAGAGATTAGTTCGATTCGCTTAATGACCGTGCACAAATCAAAAGGACTGGAGTTTAAAGCTGTTCTGCTCCCCTTCCTCGACTGGAAAACCAGCTGGAGCGGAACAACAGCACCGTTACTTTGGTGCAAACCAATTTCTGAGCCATTTAATAAATTTCCTTTACTACCCATTCAGGCTGGCAAACACATGGAAACATCGGAATTTGCACCCATGTATTTCGAGGAAAAAATGAATTATTATATCGACACGCTCAACCTGGTTTATGTAGCTTTTACGCGTGCAGCATCGGTGCTGATCGCCAATTGCCCCATGCCAAAAGAGAGCAGAAATAATTCGGGTTCGGGCAAGCCAATTCATTATTTATTGCATAAAGCGTTGACAAACCAAAGTAAACAGGAAGAGTTTGCCGATTGTTTTAACGAAGAACAAGATCGATTTGAATTTGGCAAAATTGATTTACAACAACAGGATGATGACGACCAGAAAGCCATTCTGATTAAACAATACAACTTTAACGACATTTCGGATAAGGTTAGTTTACGATTGAATGGCGAAGATTTTTTAATGGAGAACGAGCAACAACACTCGGTTAAAAATACGGGAAAAATCATTCACGACATTTTATCTGAAATTGTTTTGGCCGAAGATGCCAATGCTGCTTGTTTACAGGCGCTACACGATGGTAAAGTGTCAAGAGAAGAGTTTGATGAAATTCAAACAAGCATACAAAACAACCTTCAGATACCTGAAGTTAAAATGTGGTTTGATGGTAGTTACGAAGTGCTGAACGAACGCGACCTGCTGACTTCGGACAAATTGCTACGCCCCGACCGGATAATGTTCTCTGGCGACGAAGCGATTGTTGTTGACTATAAAACCGGCGAGCGACAAGACAAGTACCTTTACCAGGTAAAAGAATACGCGAAAGTTTTACAAAACTCCGGTTTTTCGAAGGTAACTGGCTTTTTGTGGTATCTGCACACTGGCGAGTTAGAAAAAGTATGTGAGTTAAAATAATTGCCGTTTTTTACTCACTCCGAACAATAAAATACATTTTGGTGTTTATACTTTCAAACAATCTATAAAACAATTATGGATAGAAAAGAATTCATCAAAAAGTTTGCTTATGGTGGCAGCATTCTGTTAACTGCGCCTGTAATTTTAAGTGCCTGTTCAAGCGACGATGACGATTTTGTTCCGAACGATCCGAATGAACCCGATACTGATTTAACCATTGACCTAAGCAGTTCAACTTATTCGGATTTAGGAACCATTGGTGGTTTTGTTTACGAAGGAAATATTATGATTTTCCGAACCGGAGAAAGTACCTATCTGGCGATTTCAAAAATATGTACACACCAGGGATGTACTGTAGCCTATAATCATACCAGTGGCGATGTGCTCTGCCCTTGTCATTCATCGCGTTTTACAACCGCCGGAGCTGTTGTTAGCGGACCTGCAACTGCGAGTTTAAAAACATATAGTGTGCAGAAAAACGGTGATATTCTTACAATTAGTTAAAGCTTTTTTAGTTACTCTCAATCACTTGTCCCTGCTCGCGATAAAGATCAACTTTTCCATCGAGTAGAACGGCAATTACTGTAACCTGCTCGTCCAACACTTTTTCGGGAACATCAATATATACAATTCCCGGAACAGCGCTCCAATATTGTTTCATTTTTACATCCCAGTTCAACTTGGTACCGTTGCCAACCACCCACATCCGGTTGATTTTATTTCTAATTCCTTTCAGCACCAACGAACCATTTGGTTTGTGCGGCACAAATAAATAAAGAATATCACCGGTTTTGTTCAGTGCGGTTGGTCCGTAATAATGTTCGTATGGAATTCCGGCCTGTGTTCCGTATATCGCTTCAGCATGTTTGTTGGTCCAGCAGCCCAGTTCTTTCAGAATAGTTACTTGCTCTTCCGGGATGGTGCCGTCGGCTTTAGGGCCAATATCCAACAACAAATTACCCCCTTTATTTATACAATCTACCAAAATGCGAATAACCTGGTTGGGTGTTTTATAGTTGTGGTCGTTGTGTTGATATCCCCAGCTGTCGTTCATGGTCATACACAATTCCCAATACGGTGCATTGGGGCGGGTAACCGGTAATCCCTGCTCTGGTGTCGCATAATCGCCATAACCTTGAATCCGGCTGTTCAGAATCACATTTTTGTTCCATTTACGTAACGACTCGCTCAACTCTTTTGCTTTCCATTTTTCTGCCGATTGCTCCCAGTCACCGTCAAAACAATACAAATCGGGTTTAAATTGTTTCGACAACTCTTCCAATTGACAAAAGTTAAAGTCGACAAAATTTGCCCAACGAACCGAGTCATTCTCATAGCGTTTTATTTTTCTCGTCTTATTTGGATAATCGGGATGTGACCAGTCGAGTAAAGAATAATATAATCCAACTTTCAGATCCTTTTTGCGAAGTGCTTTTACAAAAGGCGCCACCAAGTCTTTACCGGCAGGCGTTTTGTCCACCACATTTAAATCGTTGCATTTGGTATTCCAAAGCGCTACTCCGTCGTGATGTTTTGTGGTAAGCACAGCGTATTTTGCGCCACTTTGAGCAATCAGTTCAGCCCACTGTTCAGGATCATAGTTATCGGCCGTAAATCCTGAAAGCTGCTTCATATAATCGTCGTACGAAATGTAGTCGTTAAAAAACGACCAGCTCTCGTCAATGCCATTTACCGAATAAATGCCCCAGTGAATAAAAATGCCCAGTTTTGCATCGCCAAACCACTGCATTCGTTTCTGAGTTTCTTTACTAATTCCCTGAGCGTTTGCACCAAGTGACACGATGATTGCTACTACTAAAAATAAGATCTTTCGCATTAGATTTAAATCAATAGTTAGTTCGGCTGCAAACTTTGTTAATTATTTAAGAAGCAAATATGATTATTCGCAGGAATAGTGCATTATTAATTCGGACTCTACGTCCCAAACACACTCCAGCCCTTTAGGAAAAGTAACAAAATCTCCGGCACGCACTGTTACCGGTTCAAACTCTGTTGCTATCACCGCCTCTCCTTCAACAATATAACACAACTCTGTTTCCTCGTAATACCAGTCCAGTTTTTCTTCATCCAGTTTACGAACTGGCCATTCAAAAACTCCCTCTTCCTGTAGCTCTTCTTCGGAATAGTTATCAACGGAAATTTTCATCTACATTAAATTTAGTTCCACACAAATTACGAACAAAAATGATAAAAATCTGTGATATTTTTCGATAAAAAATCATTCTCATTTGGTTTCATTAAAATATAAGATCGATTGTGATATAATAAATAACGATATTGCTTCCTAATAATCCAAAGCGGTCTGTTTCATAATAAGTTTTAAGAAGGAATGCACCTATAGTTAATGATCATTTAAATTATAATCAACATTTTTATTAGCTAATTCTGTTAAATTCACAGAATAATCTAAAACAACAAAATGAAACAACTTATCTATTTATCATTAAGCCTGTTTCTGCTTTTTAGTTGCACGCAAAATTCCAACCAGCAAGCGAATTCAGAAACAGATGATTTTTCTTTTGTATTTATGACTGACATCCATATTACGCCAGAACGAAATGCAACAGAAGGTTTTAGCCAGGCCATTGATACCATAAACAGTTTGAATCCGGATTTTGTATTAACTGGAGGCGACAATATTATGGATGCACTTGGGCAGACATATGAGGCCAGCGATAGCCTTTACAAGCTGTACGAAAATACGGTAGCACAAGTGAAAGCTCCGGTTTATAGCACTATGGGGAATCATGAAGTTTTCGGTTTATACGAAAAAAGCGGAGTATCTCCGTTGCATGAAGAATACGGCAAACAGCTTTACGAAAACCGACTGGCCAAACGATATTACTCATTCGATTATAAAAACTGGCATTTTGTGGTTCTCGACGGGATTGGATTTACAAACGACAGACACTATTACGGACATGTTGACGAAGAACAATTGGAATGGCTAGCTGAGGATCTGAAAACTGCCGGAGACAAACCAATAGCTGTTAGTATTCATATTCCGTTGTTAAGCATAGGATCGCAAATTATGCAAAGCCCTACAGAAGGGATGTCGAAAGGCTCAATTGTAACCAATGCGAACCAGGTTCGGGAGATTCTCGAACAACACAATACAAAACTGGTTTTACAGGGACACTTGCATTTTCTCGAAGATATTGAATACAATGGGATCCATTATATAACCGGAGGAGCTATCTCTTCGCAGTGGTGGCAAGGCCAACGATTTGGCATGGAGGAAGGATTTTTAAAGATTGATGTTAGTGGAGAAAACTTTAGCTGGCAATACGTTGATTATGGCTGGGATGTAAAAGAAGCAATTTAATACAGCACATAAAATAATACGAAAACCGGGATTTTCCCGGTTTTTCTGTTTTAGCTATAAATCGTTAATACCAAACGCCGCACACCTCCGTAATCGCGAAATTCGCCAAAATAAATTCCTTGCCAGGTGCCTAGATTTAAACGATGGCGGGTAATCGGTATCGTTACCTCAGCACCAATCACCGACGATTTCAAATGTGCCGGCATATCATCTGCTCCCTCGTAGGTATGCACATAAACCGGATCGTTCTCGGGGATCATTTTATTGATAAAATTCTCAAAGTCAGTGCGCACAGTCGGGTCGGCGTTTTCATTCAATGTTATACCCGCCGACGTATGTTTTACCAAAATATGCAACAATCCCTTCTCGGGCAAGTCCGGCAACTGTTCTTCAATTAAACGGGTAATTAAATGGTATCCGCGCCTAAATGCGGGAAGTGTTATTTCTGTTTGTTGAATCATTAACTGTAATTTTCTATTTTGTGTTGAATGTAACAATAATTTCAATTCCTTGATTTCAACCTGACGAATTGCACAAGGGATGATTAGTTACTCCAACGTTTTTGTGGTTAACAAGGATGTACTTGTTGAAGTATTGAGCTGAAAGAAATTCTTTCCACTATTATTATACAAATTGAACAATCCCTTTTGACACTATTTGAGTTTATTAATCCGTTTTTACTAATTGAGCTTTTGTTGTACAAAGCATTGTTGTACAACAAGCCTCTTTTATTTGAAATATAATTCGTTAATCCCACTGTACTTCAGATAATTTCATACATTTAGAGCACCAATACAAAAACACCTTAATTTCAACTAAATGGGTAATATTAATAAACCTAAGTTATCATACGAAGAACTTTTAGCACAAAACATCCAATTAAAAAATCAGGTTCAGGAGATAAAAGAAAAATCTAAAAAGGTTGAAGATAAATACCTAAATATAATTGAGTCTTCACCTTTAGGTGTGCATTTTTATTCTTTGGAAGAAGATGGTAAATTAATATTTGAGGGATATAACAAATCGGCTGAAACGATTTTAGGTGTAGAGTTGAAAGGTTTAATTGGCAAAACAATAGAAGAGGCTTTCCCTTCTTTGGCGCAAACTGAAATACCCTCAGGGTATAAAAAAACAGCCAGAACGGGTAAAGATTTTTTCACAAATCATATTGATTATGATTTTGGTAAGATTAAAGGTGCTTATGAGGTTATGGCTTATCAAGTTTTTCAGCATAAAATTGCCGTAAATTTCTCTAACATTACAAAAAGGTTAAAAAATGAGCTAGAATTAACAGAAAGTCAACAAAAATTTAAATCGCTTTTTGACAATATTGAAGAAGGTGTAGCACTTCATAAAATGATATTTGATGGAGATAACAAAATTATCGATTTTGTTTGGGTTGATGTAAATCCTAAATACGAAAAATTAACCCAGTTAAAGAAGAAAGACTTAATAGGGAAAAAAGGTAAAGATGTAATTTCTAATATTGAAGAAAAATGGTATAACCTGTATGCGGAAGTTGTGCTGACAGGAATTCCAAAAACAGTAATTGAATACTCAGAATATTTAGATAAATATTGGGAAGTAAAAGCATTTAGACCACAAGAAGGTCACTTTGCTGTAGCAATGAGTGAAATTACGGAGAAGGCAATGGCACGATCTTTATTATCTAATAGCGAATCGAAATATCGGGCCTTATACGAAAATGCACCACTTCCTTATCAATCTTTAGATATTAACGGTAACATAATAGATGTAAACCCAGCATGGCTTTCCACGCTTGGATATAAAAGTGAAGAGGTATTAGGTAAAAACTATGCTGACTTTCTTCATCCTGATTGGAAAAATCATTTTGAATCCAATTTCCCAGCTTTTAAAAAAAGGGGTTATGTGAGTGACGTACAATTTAAAATTAAGCATAAAAAGGGACATTATTTAGATATTTCTTTTGAAGGTTATATTGGCGAGCATCCTGATGGAAGATTTAAACAAACCTACTGTGTTTTTAAAGACATAACCGAAAATAAATTAATTGAAGAAGCTTTAAAGAAGAACCAATATTATTTATCCAAGGCACAGGAAATGGGTAAAATTGGCACATGGGAGCGAAACATTGTAAATAATAAACGAATTTGGAATAAACAAAATTACAAGAACTTTGGTGTAAAATTTGGAACTCCAATTACCGATGAATTATTTTTAAACTGTATTCACCCAGATGATAGACAATATGTGACTAATGAATGGACTGCTGCAACAAAAGGGAAACCGTATGATATTGAGCATAGAGTTGTTACAGACGGTAAAATAAAATGGTTAAGGGGAAAGGCTAACATAAATTTCGATGAAAATGGGAAAGCAGTTTCCGCTGTTGGATTTTCACAAGACATTTCAAAATTTAAAGAGTCAGAGCTAAAGTTAAAAGAAAATGAAAGAAAATTCAGAATATTAGCAGACAGCACTAATGACTGGGAATATTGGATGGATGAAAACAATAAATATGTTTTTATTTCTCCATCGTGTAAACGAATAACAGGATATTCCGAAGAAGAATTTTATAAAAACCCAGACCTTTTCATTGAGCTGATAAAAGAAGATTATAAGGATGAAGTTTTTAACCATTACCATGATCTCAATAAGAAACAACCACGCTATATATCAGAATTTCCAATAATAAATAAAAACAACAAAGAAATTTGGATTGAGCATTCGTGTATTCCAATTTTTGATGAAGAAGGTAAATTTTTAGGAATAAGGGGAAATAATAGAGATATTACAGAACGTAAAATTGCTGAAAGAGAGCTATTAAAATCTAAAGAAATAGCTGAGCGTAGTGAATTAGAGTTCAGAGCACTTTACGATAATTCCCCAGATATGTATGCATCGGTTTTTCCAGAAACAGATGAAATATTTATGTGCAATGATACATTGCTCGAGAAAATCGGTTATGGCAGAAAGGAAATTATTGGCACTCCTGTTTTAAAAGTTTTTCATCAGGACTCAATCGAAGAAGCGAAAAAAGCCTTTGAAGTTTTTAGAGAAAAAGGAATTATCAACAATAAAGAATTGATAATAGCTAAAAAGAATGGTGAAAAAATTTATGTGAGTTTGAATGTAACGCCAATTAGAGATAAACAAGGCAAAACTCTTTATTACATGTATTCCTGGAGGGATATATCAGATCGAATAAAACTGAGACAAAAACAATTGAGAGATAGACAGTTGCTGAATGAAACAGGACGTTTGGCTAAAATTGGCGGATGGGAGATGGATGTTGAAACAATGACTTACTACTATACGCAAGAAACTAAAAGTATTTATGGTTTGCCAATAGATGCTGACCCGCCAAAGGGAGTAGAAGGATTAAAATACTATACTAAAGAAGCTCAGGAAAAATTAGGAAAATTACTGCAGACCGCTATTGAAAAAGGGAATAAATACGATGTTGAACTTCCCTTTAAAAATGCTCAAGGGAAACATTTGTGGGTAAGAACGATCGGAAATCCAGAGAAAAAGAATGGAAAAGTTACACGTTTATATGGGACATTTCAAGATATTACGGCACAAAAACTGCACGAAACGGAGCTAATAAAAGCCAAAGAACAAGCGAATAGCAGTTTGCAACAAATTAAAGTAATTCAAGCAAACACGCCAAATGTCATATGGAAATGGGATTTTGATAAAGATGGGAATTTTACCAATATTTATATTTCAAAGGCAGCAGATGAATTCCTTGCATTACCTGAAGGTAGTATTCACAATTCAATGGATAAGTTTTCCACTTACATTTTACCCGAATATTTAGTTTTAGTTAACGATGCTATAAAAAATGCTGTCAAAAATCCCAATGAGCTGATTTCTCTTGAATATGAAGTAAAAAAAGCAAATGGTAAACTGGCTTGGTTCTCATCATCGGGCAAGGTTATACCTGAAAACAAAAAATTAACGATTTATGGCTCGACAATAGATATCACGGAAAAAAAACAAAATGAACTAAAATTAAAACAAAGTGACAGAGTATTTAATTTGTCTCTTGACATGTTTTGTATTGCAGGATTCGATGGATATTTTAAATATCTGAATCCTGCATGGGAAAGAACTCTGGGTTGGTCTATCGAAGAATTACTATCAAAACCCTGGCTTGATTTTGTGCATCCAGATGATGCAGATAATACTGAAAATATCAAATCGGTTATTGTTGATGGCAAAGAAGTCTACAAATTTGAAAACAGATACATCTGTAAAGACGGTACTATTAAATGGCTCTCATGGAAGTCTCAACCATTTCCAAAGGAGAACATCATGATTGGAGCAGTAAGGGATATTACAGAAGCAAAAAGAACTGAAAATGAATTAATACAAGCCAAAGAAAAAGTAGAAGAAAATGAAAAAAAATTCAGACAGGCTTTTGACCATGCAGGTATTGGAATGGCTTTGGTTTCATTGAAAGGCAATTTGCTAAAAATTAATCAATCTGCTTGTCAAATTTGGGGATACACTGAAGTTGAATTATTAAATATGTCATTTCAGGAAATAACACATCCTGACGATTTGAAAAAAGATTTAGAACTTCGACATAAATGTATTGACGGAAAAATAAATCATTACAATATTTCAAAAAGATACATTAAAAAATCCGGTGAAACAATGTGGGCAAAACTTCATGTTTCACTAGTTCGAAATAATTTACAACAGCCTCAATTTTTTATTTCACAAATAGAAGACATTACAAAACAGGTTATTTACGAACAAGAATTGATTAAAGCCAAAGAAAAGGCAGAAGAAAGTGATCGATTAAAATCTGCATTTTTAGCCAATATGAGTCACGAAATCCGCACACCGATGAATGGGATATTGGGTTTTACTGAATTGCTTCAAGAAGCTGAATTATCAGTTAAAAACCAAAAGAACTATATTGATATAATTGAAAAAAGTGGCAATCGCCTTTTAAACACCGTTAATGATATAATAGAGATTTCGAAAATTGAAAGTGGCGAAATAAAAGTTACAAAATCCAAGGTCGATATAATCAGTCTTTTAGATATACTTGTTGCATTTTTTAAACATGAAGCAAAAAACAAGAACATTGATATTGTTCTGCAAAACAATATTGATGGAAATGATTTAACGATTACATCAGACAAGAACAAGTTAAGTTCCATATTATCAAATTTGATAAAAAATGCCATTAAATATACAAATGAAGGAACGATTAATGTTGGTTTAAAAATAGAAAACAACCAGGTACTTTTTTCCTGTCAGGATACGGGTATTGGTATTCCAAAAAATAGGCAAAAAGCGATATTTAATCGATTTGAGCAAGCAGATATTGAAGATAAACATGCACATCAAGGTTCAGGATTAGGTCTTGCTATTGTTAAATCGTATGTTGAAATGTTGGATGGAAGAATCTGGGTTGAGTCAGAAACAGGAAAAGGTTCAGCATTTTATGTTTTGTTACCTCATGAACACGAAGAGAAGAAAGAACAGATTGTTCCACTAGAAGTAAAATCATCCGATTTTGGCATGAAAAATATTAACGTCCTAATTGTTGAAGACGATGTTATTAGTTTAATGCATCTTTCAGAAATACTGAAAGCTAAGGTTAAAAATATTATTTCGGCAAGGAATGGTTTAGAAGCTATAGATGCTTGCAAAAATAATTCAGGAATTGATTTAATACTGATGGATTTTAAGATGCCTGTAATGGATGGAATTGAAGCCACAAAAGAGATTAGAAGATTCAATAAGGATATTGTAATCATTGCTCAGACAGCTTATGCTCTCGAAGGAGACCGAGAAAAAGCACGTGATGCCGGATGTAACGATTATATTTCAAAACCAATTAATAAGGACATACTTTTTGAAGTGATTAATAAATATTTTAATATACATGCTGAAAGTATTACCTGAAAAAAGGTTTTGTTCGAATCGGACTATACATAGTTTTGGGAATTTAGAATGCACAGTTTTTATGAGAATTTGGCAACATCCTAAATCGAGATTGAACCACACTTTTAGCCCATGACATAATAAGAACTATACATATATTTTTACCACAATTATAACTTTTTTAAATACCTCCGAATATCATCAGCAACCTCGCAGATATTCACATAAACAAGGTCGTTATCTGGAATCATTTTATTGATAAAATTCTCAAAATCTGTACGTACGATCGGATTGGCATTTTTGTTCAGTGTAATTCCTTCCTATGAATGTACTACCAGAATATGCAACCATCCTTTTTCTGGTAAATCCGGTAATTAATCTTCAATTAGACGCGTACTTAAATGGTATTCGCGACCAAAGCCGGAAGTGTTATCTCTATCTGTTCATTCAGAAGCTGAGTCCACTTTTCAATGGCTCAAAAGTAAAAAGTATTTATAACCCGCAGAAACAATAATTCCTGTTTGAGCTTAATTATTTAACGCTCGCCCTTAAAAATCGGCAGTTTACCTTTTACTTCCCGTCACCGTCGTGTTTTTCTGTTAATTTAGAAAAATGAAATAAAGGAATTAGATCATATGAATTAAAATTAGATTTATAAAATACAGCTAACATTAAAACAATGAAAATTTTAGGAAACTTAATTTGGTTAATATTCGGCGGTTTTGCCATCTTTCTCGAATACATGCTTGCAGGCATCGCACTTTGTATAACAATCGTTGGAATCCCGTTTGGAATTCAATCGTTTAAACTCGGTATACTTGCCCTGTGGCCTTTTGGTCAAAAAATTGAATATATGGATTATGCTCCAGGCTGTCTGTCAACTATTATGAATATTTTATGGCTAATTATTGGAGGTATCTGGATAATGCTAACCCACGTACTTTTTGGATTGCTTTTGGGCATAACAATAATTGGTATTCCGTGGGCAAAACAACATTTTAAAATGGCCTCGCTGGCACTTACTCCCTTTGGAAGAAGAATTGTATAAGTCAGATCATTCTGTTTTATTCCTATACCTACTCAAACAAAAGGTTACTGAGCAGGTTATAATAAAATATGAAATGTTAAAAAAAATCGGGCTTCCCCTGATTTTTATTAGCATGGTGATTTTTCAGTTTAAAAAAATGGTAATTTTAGTTATCAAATTTTGATTATGGAGAAGTTATCGATATACGGAACAAACCAAATAAATCCCGGAGAAAGTGTCGTAAAGAACTGCGATCAATTTACGTTGGGTATTAAACGCAACGACGAAGGTTGGTATTTAAAGACCGTTGATGATAGACATGAAGAAAAAGCCCCGGACAGCGAAGAAATTAATGACGGAACATACTACCACTCCGGGAAATCGAATAAACTTATTCTGTCTCCTGCCCTTCCTGCTAAACCGATGGTATTTAAAGGAAGCCGAATGGTCGTTTCCCCAAATCAGCGTTTAACTTTTTTTGTGAGGATTCCGATAATACTACAGGTATATACCCTTAAAAAGCAGGATGAGAATCTGTTAGCAGAGTTCCCTTTGCAACAAATATCGAACACCTGGTTTGGTGAACCCGTAAACGGAGAACCTGCATTTGCGCTTGAATCGGAACATTTCCTGAATTTAAAAGCTATTGAGCCTGATGAGAAATTTGCCGTTTGTCCGATAACAATTCATAATAACGACAATGCTCCTCTTGAAATCGAACGACTGATCATTCGTGTGGATCAAATGCACCTGTTAAAATATAAGGAGCACCTGGTTACCAGCCATGTAAAGCTGGAATATAAAGGTAAAGATCATTTAAGTTCAGCAAGCTATGGGTTCTCGAAAGCTTTTCATGGCGAAAATCACGAAATAATTGCCAAACCACGAAATACTGAAGGTAAAAGCCTGTTAAAAATTAACTTTCATTTTATTAAAAACATTTATCGTTCTGAATAATGAATTTTGACTTTTCAAAATATTTTAATGCCGGGAACTTTGAAAGATTGATGTGGGTACTTCTCATCCTGATCGTTGGAATAACGATAATTTACCTGGTGGCATTCATTGCAAAAAAACTTCTACCTAAATCGTTGTCTCAGCAACGAAAAATGATTATTCGGCGCCTGATTTCTTATTCAGGCTATATATTACTGGGATTCATCCTCATTGCTCAGCTGGATATTGACCCGACACCATTCTTTGGCGCCGCAGGTGTTATTGGGCTGGTAGTCGGTGTGGCCTCGCAAACCAGTATTGGCAATATTGTTAGTGGCTTTTTCCTGGTTGGCGAAAAATCGTTCGAAATTGGCGATGTGATAAAAGTTGGCGATAAAGCCGGTGTTGTTTTTAGCATCGATCTTCTCTCAATAAAAATACGAACATTCGATAACCAGCTGTTGCGGATTCCAAACCAATCGATTATTTCCACTGAACTGACCAATGTTACGCGATTCCCCATTCGCCGCCTTGATTTTAACGTTAGCGTGGCCTACAAAGAAGATCTGGGAAAAGTAAAAACCTTACTGGAAGAAGTGGCAAAAGCAAACCCATTGAGTTTAGATGAGCCGGAGCCGCTTATTGTTTTTAAAGATTTTGGATCCAGCGGAATCGATATCCTGTTGGGAATTTGGTTTGAGAAGCAAAACTACCTGAAAGTAAAAAACTCAATCTTCCAAGAGATAAAAGCCCGATTTGACGCAGAAGGAATTGAAATTCCATTCCCGCACGTTACTCTATACTCCGGCGAAGCCACGAAACCTTTTCCGGTTATGAACACAACAACAGGCAAAAAATAAATCTACAATTTATAAAGGATACGGGTTAAGATGTTTCTGTGAATACCGAGATAGGAAGCAATGTGCTGCCGCTGTAATTTTTGTGCCAGCTCAGGGTATTCTACTAAAAATTTACGAATTCGTTGCTCGGCGTTCAGCGACTGGAACGAGTGAATACGATCCATCGCCTGAATGTAACTTTCTTCGGCAAGAATACGCACCGTACGTTCGAATTTATGATTTTCATCGAGCAAATTCTTAAACTCATCCTTTTCAATAAAAATCAGGCGTGAGTCTTCGTAGGCACGAATGGCTTCGCTTGAATCTTTACCCAACACAAATCCGCGGTGATTGCTAACAATAAAGTTATTGGGAGGAAAGAAAAAACGCGATACCCACTCGGTACCGCTGTCGGACAGGTAAGAAGCGTAAAGCAAACCATCGAGCAAAATACCCAGCTTCTTGTTCTTCTCGCCGTAGTCAATAAATAACTCGCCCTTTTTTAGCACCACCGGTTCGTTCTTCAAATCGAAAGTATCAATCAGGCTCAGAGTATGCTCAAATCGCGATATTATCTTTTGTCTATCCATTTCGCTCTAATCTTCGTCTCTCATTTCGAAGAGAAACGGAGAGAAATCTATTTCAAAACAGATTTCTCTCTCGCTGCCCGAATTCGAAATGACAAAAAGTTTATTTTGAAAAATTCTCGTTAAACAATTTCAAGCGCTCCTCCAGGTCGCCAAACTGATGCGGCAACACAAATGAAACACAAGCGCGGATACCTTCTTCATCGCTACCGGTATTATCAAGTGCAATGGCACTAATTCCGTAGAAAAGTAAGTTGGCAACCAATTCGTTTCCTGTCATACCCGGATAACCAATTGTGAAATAGAAACCATCGGCAATTGGTACGCCCAAATCGTTTTCGTAAACTACCTTAAAACCGTTTTCATGGAAAAGGCGTTTCATTTCTTTGGCACGTTCGCCATAGGCTTTTACACCATCCACAAAATTGAATTCTCCTTCGTTGGCCGCTTTAAACATGGCAGCCAGTGCCCACTGCGCCGAATGACAAGTACCCGACGAAAGCGAATACAACAGACGTAAAGTGATAGTAGCTCCAAAGGTTGTTCCTTTAAAACGCTCCTGCAGATCGGGATAATCGCGGTTAAACAATTTATCGGAAATGGCCATTACGCCAATACGCTGACCGGCATAAGAAAATATTTTCGAGCTACTGATAAACAACACATAATTATCGGTATAATGAGCAACCGACGGCGGGTATGGTGCTTCACCCGGTTTCGAAAAATCGGTTCGGAAATCCATACCGAAATACGCCAGGTCTTCCATTACAATCACATCGTATTTATTGGCCAATTCGCCAATAATCTGTAATTCCTCATCGGTAAAGCAGATCCACGCCGGGTTGTTCGGGTTAGAGTAAACAATGGAATTGATGTTTCCTTTTGCAAGAAACGATTCCAGTTTTTCCTTCAGCTTTTCGCCACGGTAATTAAAAACATCAAAAGTTTCGTATTTCTGGCCCAGCACCATCATTTGTTGTTTCTGCACCGGAAATCCGGGATCGATAAACAAAACGGTGTCTTTCTTTTTATCGCAGTTACCGGCCGCCATAAAAGCAGCGTATGTTCCCTGCATCGATCCGGTAGTTGGGATACAACCTGCAGGTGCTACATCAACATTCAGGAAGTTTTTAATGAATTTCGATGATTCTTCCTTTAATGGTTTTATTCCGTCAACCATTGGGTAAACAGCCGATACACCGCGGTCGAGCGCTTCTTTTTCGGCTTCAACACCAACTTTTGCCGGCGGCAAACCGGGCACACCCATTTCCATGCGAATGTATTTAAAATCGCTGGCTTCTTCAACCATATTTACCAGGGCTACAATTTCGCGGATGGATGCTTTGCCAATATCGGGAATGCGCAATTGCGCTATCTTATCTTCAACAAGTTTTTTGTCGAGAGGTGAATTATTCATGCTTTAAATTTCAAGGTATTCAACTTCAGCGTTCAGTTTCCAGTCATTACAAAGAACTCGCAGAAAAGTCACAGTGTTACAGCAAGACCAAAAGTCTCAGAAGCAGTTTTCTATCTACCACCCTCTGGCCCGCAGTTGCTGTGCTCAAGGTCTTTATAATCCGAAATCAGGTTTAATCTGCTCAATCCAGGCTGCCACACGTTCGTCAGTCATCTCCGGCTCAAAATCTTCGTCAAGCGGTAACCCAATGAACTTTCCGTCTACTACTGCGTCCGATTCGTCGAACTCGTAACCTTCAGTGTCAACCGGCCCAACCAATACAGCATCGTTTTTCATCAGCTCTTTTCCCAGTAAACCAATATGGTCAACAAAAGCATGCGCGTAGGTTACATGATCACCTAAACCAAAAATAGCTACTGTTTTGTTGCTGTAATCTACTTTTGAAATTTCGGGTAAGAATTTTCCCCAGTCGTTATTTGAGAAACTCGAATCCCAGGTGTCTTTTCCAACAGTAGAAAGACCAAAAATTATCTTATCGTATTTCTCCAGGTCGGCAGCCGAAGCATTTTTTACTGCTACCATCTCCACTTTATCTTCGCCAATTAGTTCTTGTATTTTGTCTGCCACGCGGTTCACCGATCCACCTTCAGGACCGTAAAAAATTGCTATTTTACTCATATCGTATTGTTTTAGTTTTATTCATTATGTAGGTTTCCTTTTTGATATTCGCCTAAAATCGACAGGCTCGATGCACATTTCAGCACCTGGTGAATAGCGCGATCGTAGTTTTCGGGTTTTTCCCACTCAATATCAACATGGAACATATATTCGTTGGGTTTACCAATTTTTGGTACCGATTGAATTTTGGTGAGGTTAATCTCATTTTTGGCAAAGGTATTCAACACCGCTGCCAGCGATCCGTAAAAATGCCCCACTTCAAAACACACCGATGCTTTATTGCTTCCCTCTGTTGGGTTGCCATGTTTCGACAAAACCCAAAAGCGGGTGTAGTTCTTTTTGTTGGTTTCAATTCCGGTATCCAGAACACTCAATCCATACAACTCGGCCGAGCGCAGGTTAGCAATCGATGCACCATCTTTCAAGTTTTTATCAGCCACCAGTTTCGAGGATGCTGCCGTATCAAGTTTTTCGTGCAACTGCGCGTTAGGATAATTGTGTTCGATGTACTCCATACACTGGCGCAAGGCAATGGGGTGCGAGTGTATATCTTTAATATCCTCCGGTTTCACTCCTTCATTCACGAGTAAATTCATTTGTATATGAATATAAATCTCGCCAATAATGCGCAAATGATAATCGCGAATCAGCTGGTAATTATTCAATAAACTACCGGCAATGGAGTTTTCAATGGCCATAACGGCATAATCCACCTGGTCGTTATCAATCATCTCGCATACGGTAGTAAATGTCTTACACTCAACCACCTCAATCTCTTCATCAAAATATCGTCTGGCCGCATCCTCGTGAAAAGAGCCGGCTATTCCTTGAATTGCTATCCGTTTCATTAATTTCTTTTAAGCAGACCAAATATACGAATTATGCGCTAAGTGAAAGGATTTCGGCGTAGAATGCCTTTAAAATTTAAAGAACAATCGCCATAATTCACAAAATTGTTTTTGTTACACTTTGAGAATCGCATATTCGACATTTAGAGTAATGTTTTATAAGAATTCCGAATACTTTCTAAAACACATACAAAAAATGAAACGATCAAGAATATTTTAAACGAACCTTGTACCTTTGTATCAACACTAACAGCTGAAATTAAACTAAACCAATGAAGAACTTATTCCTGATAATTTGTGTGATTAATGTACTTTGTTTAAGTGCATGTTCAACAAAAACCAGCGAGCAACAACATCCCAACATCATTTATATTTTAGCCGACGACCTTGGCTACGGCGACATATCAGCTTTTAACGAGCAGGGGAAAATACAAACTCCGAATATCGACAAACTGGCTACTGATGGCATACGATTTACTGATGCACACACCACTTCGGCAGTTTGCACACCCACCCGCTATGGCATTTTAACAGGCCGTTACAATTGGCGGAGTCCGTTAAAATGGGGCGTACTTACCGGCAAATCAAAAGCACTAATTCCGCAAAGCCGGAAGACTGTGGCTAAAATGTTACAGGAAAACAACTATACAACAGCATTTATCGGGAAATGGCATTTGGGCTGGGACTGGGCCATAAAGGATGAAGCAGATAACGGTGGCGAAGGTTGGAGTCCGGAAGATTTCGATAACATCGATTTTTCGAAACCTGTGAAAAATGGCCCGAAAGAATTGGGATTTGACTATTCTTACGGGCACAGCGCCTCACTGGATATGGCTCCCTACGTTTATGTAGAGAATGGCATGCCCACACAAGTTCCCGATTCGATGAGTGTAAACACCGGCAAATACTCGTGGTGGCGTGAAGGGCCCACATCGGCCGACTTTATTCACGAGGATGTTACGCCTAATTTTTTTCGTAAATCATTTACGTACATAAAAGAAATGTCAGGGCAGGAGAAACCGTTCTTTTTGTACCTGGCACTGCCCTCTCCTCACACGCCCATTTTACCCACCGAAGAGTGGCAGGGTAAAAGTGGACTAAATCCCTACGGCGATTTTGTGATGATGGTTGATGACTATGTTGGACAAATGCAACAAATAATAAAAGAAGCAGGAATTGAAGAAAATACGATTGTGATTTTTACCAGCGATAATGGTTGCGCTCCGGCTGCAAAAATTGAGGAACTGACTGCAAAAGGCCACTACCCCAGTTACATTTATCGGGGGCACAAAGCTGACATTTTTGAGGGAGGCCACCGTGTTCCGTTTATCGTAAAATGGCCGGGAAAAATTACTCCGGGATCATTGTCGGGCCATACAATCTGCACCACCGACCTGATGGCAACATGCGCCGAAATTATTGGCTACCAACTGGCAGACAACGAAGGAGAAGACAGTTTCAGTATGTTACCCTTGATCGACGAAACCATCCACAACCAGCCCATTCGTGAGGCAATGGTACACCATTCTATCAACGGCAGTTTTGCCATTAGGAAAGGTCCGTGGAAACTGAATCTATGCCCAGGCTCGGGAGGATGGAGTTACCCGAGGCCGGAAAACAAAGAAGTTATTGATACACTCCCGAAGTACCAGTTGTATAATCTGGAAAACGATCCGGGCGAAACCAACAACCTCTACCTAACCAACAAGGAAAAGGCTGATGAACTAAAGGCGCTGTTGACGAAATACATCGTTGAAGGACGAAGTACTCCGGGAGTACCGCAACAAAACGATCCGATCGATTTCGACTGGCAACAAGTAGATTTTATTAATGAGTAAAAGCAATTAAAAGCTATCACCAACAACAATAGCTAGCTAACTAACTGATTTTCTAACATCCCGGAGCTCTATTTGTAACTTTCGTAGGGCTACGAAAGCTTCACCGGGTTCTCAAAACGAGAGTATTGAGAGTGTACAACTAACTGTGTTTTATAAACAGTTTTCAGTCGCAAACTGCGATTTTACAAATTAGCAGTTTTTCAATTCAATAATTGGGTTTTACCACAGAGTTGCGCAGAGAAGTCACGGAGTTTCACAGAGAATGAAAGTCGTAGTGGCAGTTTTACAATTTAACAATTTTTCAATTTGTCAGTTTAGCAATTTTACAACCTCATCGTCATAGTGCTCACAGTCTCACGAAGCTTTGGCTAAAATTCAAACCGTCCCTGCCCCGCGGATTTTTGGGCAGCTTCGTATGCCGAAATAATATCGCCCATAATTTCTGCAACTGGTCGAATCTGATTTAACTGAGCAGAAACCTGGCCTATTTCCAGCTCGCCTTCGTCGAGATCGCCTTCAAAGATTCCTTTTTTTGCCCGGCCACGCCCCAGCAGTTCGCTCATCGCCTCAGGTGATTGTCCGGCTTTTTCGGCTTCATCAACCCGATTAAAAAAGTTGTTCTTTACCAAACGTACCGGTGCCAGTTTTTTTAGTGCCAGTTTTGTTCCGCCTTCGCCCAGTTCAGTTACCAATCGTTTAAAATCGGGGTGTGCCGACGATTCTTCCGACACGGCAAATGCCGATCCGATCTGTACCCCATCAGCACCTAAAACCATTGCAGCCAACATCGCTTCTCCCGATCCTATTCCTCCGGCGGCGAGCAATGGCAAATTGGTAGCTTTTCGCACCGATGGGATCAGTGTCATCGTAGTGGTTTCTTCACGTCCGTTGTGTCCGCCGGCTTCAAAACCTTCGGCAACAATGGCATCAACACCGGCCGCCTCACATTTACCGGCAAAAAACGAGCTTGAAACCACATGCGCCACTGTAATGCCTTTATCTTTTAACCAGCCGGTCCATTTTTTAGGACTACCGGCCGATGTAAAAACCACCGGCACTTCGTGTGCGGCAATAATATTCATAACCCGCTCGGTTTCGGGGTACATCAATGGCACGTTCACCCCAAAAGGTTTATCGGTTGCAGCCTTCATTTTTACGATGTGCTCCTCCAGCGTTTCGGGGTGCATCGACCCGGCGCCAATCAGTCCAAGTCCTCCGCTGTTACTCACTGCCGAAGCCAGTTTCCATCCTGAACACCAAACCATTCCCCCTTGTATAACGGGATATTTTATATTGAATAAATTACAAATTCGATTCATACTTCTCTTTCAATTAAATTAACTACTGAAATTGTGAATTAACACAAAGCTGAACGATTTTACGGTCGCACGGTTCAAAAAAATACAGCTAAAATATTTAGGGAATGAATTGCCTATTCATGAAACTACTTTTTGTGGCTGGCAGTTTCGTCGGCTTCAATGATGTTTGCTTCCAGAATTTGCACGAGCGTTTCTTTTGATAAACGTCGTTTAATTTCACCCTTTTGTGCTAACGAAACCGATCCACGTTCTTCCGAAACGACAATACACAGGGCATCGGTATTTTCCGTCATCCCAACGGCAGCTCGATGGCGGAGTCCCAAAGCTTTGTCCAATTCTTTTTGTGTAAGCGGAAGAATACACCCCGCAGCAACAATGCGGTTTCCTTTAATAATTATGGCACCATCATGCAGTGGCGAGTTTTTGAAAAATATAGTGCGAATTAGCGTCGACGATATTTTTGCATTGATCTTTTCACCGGTATTAATCTGTTCGTTTAATTCGTTTTCACCCGCAATAACAATCAGTGCTCCGGTTTTTGTTTTCCCCATCGACTGGCAGGCATCAACAATGTTATCAATCTGTTGCTGGTTAATACTCTTGGGTTTCCCCTGAGAGAACAACTTGTCGAGCATTAATATTTTATTCACATTATAATTGGTACCGATAAACAGCAGGAATTTTCGTATTTCGGGGTGAAAAACAATTATGAGAGCGATGGCACCAACCCCAATAAAATACCCCATTATCGATCCCAGCAACTCCATGTTCAAGGCCTTCACCGTTAACCAAACCAGGTAGAGCGAAAAAAGCCCGATAACAATATTAAAAGCTACCGTTCCTTTAATAAGGCGGTAAAGCTGGTAAAGCAAAAAAGCCACCAGTAGAATATCGAGGATATCAAGAAATCGTATGGTTATAAATGCCAGCATCAAATGATTGTAGCTTTAATTTCACAAAATATTTTTACGGCTTCAACTGCTTCTTTTACATCGTGCACACGCAAGATGTCGGCCCCGCCCATTAACGCCAGGGTGTTGGCCACCGAGGTGCCATTTAGTGCCGTTTCGGGCTGGGCATCAAGTGCCTTCCAAATCATCGACTTACGACTTAATCCCACCATCACCGGAAGTTGATACACTTTAAACGCATCGAGCTTGTTCAATAACTCGTAGTTGTGGTCGAGTGTTTTTCCAAAACCAAAACCGGGATCCAGAATCACTTCTGTTACGCCCAGTTTGTTTAGTTTTTTTACACGTTCGGCAAAATACTGTGCTACTTCCTTAATCAGATCGTCGTACTGAGGATCTTCCTGCATGTTCAAGGGCGTTCCTTTTATATGCGACAAAATATACGGAACCTGTAATTTCCCCACAGTTTCAAACATATTGCTATCAAGCGATCCTCCCGAAATATCGTTTATGATTATTGGCCCTACCTCATCGATTACACGAACAGCCACCCACGAGCGAAATGTATCGACCGAAAGCGCAATATCGGGGAAAGATTTATGAATTGCCTTTACAGCCGGTAACAGACGCACCAGCTCTTCTTTTGTTGAGACATTTTTCGAGCCCGGACGTGTAGAAACCGCTCCCACATCAATAATTCCTGCTCCATCAGCAACCATTTTTTCAACGGCTTTTAACATGGTGGTTTCGTCTTCCATTTTCCCTCCATCGAAAAACGAATCGGGCGTAATATTCACAATTCCGGCAACTACCGGAATGGATAAATCAACTTCTTTTTCGCCAAGATGTAAGGTACTGTTTCGTTTTAGGAATTTACCCGCAGACTGCGTAATCAACATAAGAACTGGGCTTTTATGTTTAACAAATCATTAACTATCTATTAATTGTCGTTAACTACAAATGTAGAATAAAACAGGCCAAATTTGCCATTTTTTCATACTTTTATCCGGCAATTTTAGCATACAAAAATATACAGAACTTAGCGAATTGAGCACAATTGGCTCAACCAGAAGAAAAAAGACACAAAATAATGGACAGAACAAACCAGCAATACGACCAGGTAATTTCAATTTGCCGTAATATATTTTCGAAGAAAATGACCGATTATGGCACAGCATGGCGAATATTGCGTCCGACCTCACTTACCGACCAGATTTACATTAAAGCACAACGCATACGAAGCATTGAAGAGAAAGGTGTTACAAAAGTTGACGAAGGTGTAAAACCTGAATTTATTGGTATTATTAATTACTGTATTATGGGCCTGATTCAACTGGAATTAGGAACTTCAGATCAGGAAGTACCAAACGAAACCATTCAGGAACTTTACGACAAATATTTTAACGAGGCCAAAACGCTGATGATGGATAAAAACCACGATTACGGCGAGGCCTGGCGAAATATGCGCATCAGTTCGTACACCGATTTGATTTTAATGAAAATACAACGCACAAAACAAATAGAAGATAACCAGGGCAAAACGCTTATTTCTGAAGGAATTGATGCCAATTATATGGATATGATCAATTACTCTGTGTTTGCCATGATTAAAATTGAATTTGAAAACAAAGAATAAACTCACCGTATGAATATTGTTAAGCAACTCGCACGAATTCTTTTTGGTATTGTTTTTATTTTCTCCGGATTTGTAAAAGGAATCGATCCGTGGGGATCGGCCTACAAATTTACCGACTATTTTAATGCCATGGGGTTCGATTCGTTGCTTTGGGCAGCCTTTCCGCTGGGAGTTTTGCTGGCTTTTGCCGAGTTTGCCATTGGCGTGGCTTTTATGTTTAACTGGCGGATGCGGTTGTTTTCATGGCTGGGCTTATTATTCATGGCCTTTTTTACACCATTAACACTTTGGATTGCACTAAAAAATCCGGTTACCGATTGTGGTTGTTTTGGCGATGCACTGGTAATTTCGAACTGGGAAACATTTTATAAAAACCTTGTATTTATTACGCTGGCAATAATTGTAGTTGTTAACCGAAATTGGTATGCCGAAAAGGTAAAAAGTATAGTTCCGGGTATACTAAGTGTTGGTGTTTTTATTGTATACTTTGGCATTGTTTATTACTCGTACAGCCACTTGCCGGTTTTCGATTTCAGGCCTTACAAAGTGGGCACCAATATTCCGGAAGCCATGAGCATTCCCGACGATGCGCCACAGGAAATCTATGAGAACACATTTTATTACAAGAATAAAAACACCGGCGAGGTTAAAGAATTCACGGAAGCTAATTATCCCTGGCAAGACACCACTAACTGGGAATATAACGACATGGAATCGAACCTGGTGCAGGAAGGTTACGAACCGCCA
The DNA here is from genome assembly GCF_963675065.1 of uncultured Draconibacterium sp. Classification (NCBI taxonomy): domain Bacteria; kingdom Pseudomonadati; phylum Bacteroidota; class Bacteroidia; order Marinilabiliales; family Prolixibacteraceae; genus Draconibacterium; species uncultured Draconibacterium sp. The sequence continues at coordinate 1,443,659 of NZ_OY775906.1, forward strand.
ATTCATGATTTCACCATTGAATCGCCCGAAGGAGATGACATAAAAGACTTCTTTATTTACGACGAGAATTATGTGTTTATGCTTGTAGCTTACGACCTGCATAAAACCAGTACCAAGTCGCAGGAAGAGATTAACACCTTAGCGCATTGGGCGCTGGATAAAGGGTATTCGTTTGTTTGCCTCACCTCCACCCTGCAGGATGAAGCTGTGCAATTTGCTGAAGAGAATGAAGCACCTTACGAATTCTTTAATTGCGACGAAATTACCTTAAAAACAATGATTCGTTCGAACCCGGGATTGATCGTAATGAAAGGCGGAACAATTCTGGGAAAATGGCATTACAACGATATTCCTTCGCCGGAAGAAATTGAAGCTGAATTTGAGTAGAGATTGACGAGTTTCGAGTTTCGAGCTATAAGTTTGCAGTCGCAGTTCACAGTTTTACAATTTAGCAGTTATACAATTCTACAATTAAGTTTTACCACAGAGTTACGTAGAGAATTCTCGGAGTTTCACAGAGCGGGTAAAAAAGCAGACTGCTAAGTTTTACATTTTATCAGTTTAGCAATTCATTCTACCGACAAAATGAAAAGTCACAGTCTCAGGTTAATGTCACAGTCGCATTTTACAATTTAGCATTTTAGCAATGGTGACGCTAAAGTACCCGGAATCCAGCATCTAATATCAAGTATCTAGTATCAAGCATCCAGTATCGCATCTCATTCTTCCAATTTAAATAAACAAATAGTTAATAATATTTAAGCATTATATTCAATGCCCCGCGAATCAATTATTTCGGTTAAATTTGTGATCGATTTTTGAAAATCTAATAAACTAAAATTCAATAATATGAGACAAAAGATAGTTGCAGGAAACTGGAAATGTAACACCACCTTACAAGAAGGTGTTGAGTTGGGAAAAGCTGTTGACGCGATTGTAGCGAGTGAAGGTGCTGACGATGTAGTTGTTGTATTGGGAACACCATTTACACACATTACAAAAGTAGTTGAAACAGTAAATACCGACAGAATTGGTGTTGCTGCACAAAACTGTGCTGCCGAAGCTAAAGGAGCATACACTGGTGAGGTTTCTGCTGAAATGGTAAAATCAACAGGTGCTGAGTACGTTATTTTAGGTCACTCTGAGCGTCGTGAATACTACGGTGAAACCAGCGAGATCCTGAACAAAAAAGTTGCTCTGGCACTAGAAAACGAATTAACTCCAATTTACTGCTGTGGTGAAGCTTTAGATATTCGCGAAGCCGGTACACACAACGAATATGTTGTAAATCAACTGGAAGAAACAGTTTTCCAACTGTCAACCGAAGATTTCAAAAAAATCGTTATTGCTTACGAACCAATCTGGGCAATCGGTACAGGTGTAACTGCCAGCTCGGAGCAAGCACAAGATATGCACGCTAACATTCGCGCTGCAATTACAGCTAAATTTGGTGAAGAAGTTGCTGAAGGAACTTCAATTCTTTATGGTGGTAGCTGCAAACCAAGTAACGCAAACGAATTATTCGCCAACAAAGACGTTGACGGTGGTTTGATTGGTGGTGCTGCACTAAAAGCTGAAGATTTCATTGGAATCATCAACGGTTTCTAGAAAACAATCAAAATGCGAAATATTTTAAAGCCATTTTCTGCACAGTCAGGAAATGGCTTTTTCAATAACAACAAGCTGTTAACTAGCCATTATAAACTGATATTTACTACATTTACTCCCACTATTTTAAAACATCTGCGAGGATCGGGTTGTTAATTACGAATAGCACATATCGTTTAGGTCTAACTTTTTATTGCATGAGAAAACTGGTATTATTAGTCATTTTGTTCACCTCAATATGCATTATCAGTTGTAATTCTTCTAAAAATTCGGAAGAGATAGCCACATACACCTACCAGGAGAAGAATGTTGAAATGAATGATGCCTTGCGGGTAAAAATTCCGGATTGGGTGGAAGAAGGAAAAATCTGCTATGGGCTGGTAGTTCAGGTAACAAAAGAAGGTAAACCGATAACAGGAAAACCTGTGAAAGCCAAAGTAGTTCAAATCGATGAAAACTCGGTAAAAATGAAGGCCCTTGAAACGGTAATTCTCTACGAAGGACCAGATCGCAACCTGAAAGGAATAAACAAAGGCCAGGTTTGGGATGAAAAAGAAGGCGACCTCTACCTCACTTTTGACGAAGCCGTTGAGGTGCTCGAAAAAATGGAAATTTATAAACCTGAATAAGCTTAACCTGATTTTGGTGATGCTACAAAAACATCCCTAAGTATCGCAAACTCTCCCGTTATATTTATTTCATTAGCGAACACAATCTACACGCCACACCTTCTATGAAACATAAAAAAACAATATATTTAGTCCAAACTACAATAAATACTATTAAGAAATAAGAGATTTCTTGTATCTTCATCTTTTGAGAAAATTCAGAAATAGTTTGTTGCATTTACAGGGATTAAAAGTTTACCCTAAATTTGTAAGTCGGACAAAGTTTAATAAAATTGATTTTTAGTACGTTCCGGCAAAAACGAAATGAAAAAACGAGGAATGTGTATATGAGAATATTTATGCTTTTTATTTTCCTGTCCCTCACTGCTGGCTATAGCAGTGCACAAAACCCAATTTTCGATTGGAAAAAAGACACACTTAGCCTTGGAAACACCCTACAAAAAATGACGATAAATGGTGACCATGCCACTATTGCCGGATTCAACAATACTTTTCTAACATCAAACGATGGCGGAGAAAACTGGAACCCAATTAACCTGGTAAAACCCAGCTACGATTTAATGGATATCAGTATTAAAGAATCAGTGGGATATATTGTTACTTCAAGGGAAAAATTCTATGATGCCGCTCAGGACGTTTATACAAATGGTGTTATCTTTAAAACAACTGATAACGCACAAACCTGGCTCACTTTAGAACCCATTTTTGATACAATAAATGACCCTGCTCTTAATCCACTGGCAGACCTGTGTTTTGGGATGGATTTTCAGGCAGTTGAAACCGCAAATGATACCACGGCCTATTGTGCGGCGCGTTGGTTCGAATATATACCTGGTGGAAAAGAGTCTCACTCTGCCGTTTTTAAAACCGGCGACGGAGGTATTAGCTGGCAAAATATAAGTGGCGACCTTGGTGGAAGCTCAGTAAGTTGTATTTCGTTTAATGGCGAAAATGGTTTTATTGGAGGCAGCAATATTCTTCTCAAAACAACAGTTTCGGCAGATACTGTTGTCAATATTTTCTCAGAATTCCCCGGTAGTGGCTCGGTGTACGTTTATGACATTGAGAATGTAAGTGAAACTGAGGTATTAATCACCACTACATCCGACAGTGTTTTTGTTACAACGGATTTGGGAAATTCATATAACGCTTTTAAGGGTATCGATGGGGCATCTGATATTTATAAAGTAAACGATTCTACTATCGTTGTTATAGATTCAAAAGACGTATATGTATCTACCAACTATGGTCTCTCGTGGGGCAAGCATACATTTTCTCAAGTTCAGTGGGAAATAGGTGGAGTTGCCAATGATTCGTTAATACTATTAGCTGAGAGTATTATACACAAAGGTGCCATGCAGGATTTGATCAGTGGGAATTACACTTTTGTAACACAAAATTTAGGCAACGACAAGCTTTATAAAACCGTCTTCAATAACGATAATTTGATTATTGTAGGAAAAGAGCAAAATTTCCATCAGTCATTTGATGGAGGTGTAACCTGGGATTTAAAACATATACCAGAAGTTCCGGCACTCGAAGAGGTATACAAGAATATTGATTTCTACGGATTAAGTGGTGTTGGTGACGAAGCTTATGCTTGTATTAACCGCCATAAGTTAATGGATTATCCTTCCAGTTCGGGAAAGGAAGATGTATTTTGGTCGGGAGGATTATTTTATACCAACGACAACTGGCAAACTTATAAATCGGTTAACATTGCCAAACTAGGCGATGCAAATGAGGCAGATCCTTCGGCTAATCCCTATCATGAATCGTGCAATGGAGTAAACACTTCTGTTGTTCATTATATTGGTGATGAAACTGTTTTACTTTGGACACTTTGGAATGACTATTCTAATGGTAATATGGTGGAACATTCAAGAGTGTTCAAATCAATTGATGCCGGGAAAAACTGGATTCCGATAACTGATGATTTGGGATACAAAAATGTACAGGATATTCAATCAAGAGGAGACTCAGTATATATTGTTGGAGAGGAGGTTCTGCTCTTTTCGGAAGATGCCGGACAAAAAATCCTTGATCCCGCTCCTGTATTCACCGATCTCTATCCTAATCTGGATAGTAACGAAGATGATGAAATGTTTATTAATGCCATTGAACTGGGCAATACGAATGAATTCTTTGTGGTTACCACCCGCGACAGTTGTTTTATGACCAGCGACAACGGTGCCACCTTTAAAACATTAGGAAACCTAAAAGGAGCTTTCGATATTTATAAGTTCGATAATAACTCCTATATCATTATGGGTGTGAGTGGATCGATATTTACAAACGATGGCGGATCAAACTGGTTAGACTGCGATCCGGGCGAATTGATTTATGAAATAGGTGGCGTTTATAACAATAAACTTTATGCACTTGCCAGAAGTTGCGCCGTATCAAACAATATAAACAATTTTGATCTGAAAACAGCAATACCTCAACTTTATACAAAAGCAGAACTAAAGGTTGCCTATAACTCCTATGCTGTTGAGCTTATTTCGTCAGAGTATAATATTGAAGCCTGTTCGGTATACAGTATTAATGGCACGCTGGTAAAAAAATCGATGCCCAATAACCGCGTTTTTAAACTAAACAACAATGAGTTTACACCTGGAGTTTACATTGTGCATTCAATAGTAAAAGGTAAACCGTATGTGAATAAAGTTATATTGAGATAATACGGAAACAATTTGGTGTAATTCCGGGACAAAGCTTCATAATCACATTTTTTGTTGCGACCATTCCAATAATGAAAAAACTGCAAAACTATATCAGCGCAACTATTCTTTTACTGTTTGCCTGTATTTTCACAGTAACGGCTCAGAATAAAATAACGGTGAAAGGAATAGTTCTTGATGCAGAAACAAATAATCCCATCGTTTATGCCAACGTGGCACTGCCTGATCTTGGGCTTGGAACCACATCAAACGAGAAGGGAGAATTTACCATAAAAAATGTACCAACAGGAACAATCCAACTTGCAGTTACCTACCTTGGTTATCAGAAACATATCCAAAACTTACACATCTCAGAAGATGTTGATCTTAATATTTTACTTTATCAACAATCGCTTGGCTTACAAGAAGTTATCGTAACAGCCGAAAGCAGTTCATCAACAACTTCGGCCGCTACCATTAACCAGGAAGCCATCGATCATATTCAGGCTACAAGTTTAAAAGAGCTCATGCAGCTAATCCCTGGCAATCTTTCGGAAAACCCTGACCTTTCAGATCCAAAAAAAATAAGCATCAGGGAAGTTGATACAGATGTAAACAGTGCGCTCGGAACTGCGATTATTATCGATGGCATTCCTCTCCCGAATGATGGAAATATGCAACAAAGTATACAAACAAGTGGATTTGCATCTGTAGCCGGAAGCGGAACAGATTTAAGAGAAATTTCAGTTGACAACATCGAATCAATAACTGTTGATGTAGGTATCCCTTCGGTTGAATATGGTAACCTAACATCGGGTGCCGTTCATATAAAAACCAAAACCGGAGTTTCGCCCTACATCGTAAAAGTACAGGCCGATCCGCACACCAAACAGTTTGATATAGGGAAAGGCTACCTGTTGCAAAATGATCGTGGTGTTCTCAATATCAACACGGGATATACCAATTCTTACCAGTTCATTCACAAAAACACCGACGAGTATAAGCGAATTATAGCCTCAACAAAATATTCGAATACATTCTTTCGAAACCAAAATCCATTAAAGATCGAGGCAAAAGTAAACTACAACCAGTCGCTTGATGGTAAAAAATGGGATCCGGACATGAAAGCCGAGGAAGAACATTATGCAAAAGACCGAAGATTTCAATCCAAACTATCGGCATTATGGTCGTTAAATAATTCCTTACTGAAAAGTTTGTCGTTTGATGCAGGCTATACCATAACCGATCAAAAAGGTTTTGATAAAAAACTGGAGGCAAGCAGTTTCGGTCCTAACGTTGTGATTTCGTCGCTAAGCGAGGGAGAGCATGAGGCACTTTACAGAGCATCAAGCTACTATTCGGAAGTTACGTATGATGGGAAACCATTTGATTTGTACGCCAAACTTAAAGCCAAATTCACGCATCAAACCGATAAAACCACTGGTAATTTGATTTTGGGAAGCGAATGGAGAACTACGGGGAACAATGGTAATGGCCGCATATTCGATGCAAATAATCCGCCGGCAGGCGTTGACTCTCGCCCACGCCCGTTTAGCGATATTCCATCGTTAAATCAACTTTCAATTTTTGCCGAAGATAAAATGATAATTGATTTAGGAGCAACGCGTTTAAATGTTATGGCCGGTATTCGCATGGATAATATTCAGCCAAATGGTCCTTTCTCAAGCGACGGGAGCCTCACCTTTGATCCACGACTAAATATCGGCTACCATATTATTGACCGAAACAGGGATCATTTTCTTAGCCAACTCAATTTCAGATTGGGATACGGAAGGACTACTAAAGCACCAACCCTCACCCACCTATATCCTGACATTGTATATAACGACATCAAAAACTTCGATTACTACCCTGATTTGGTTGTGGCAACCACACAAATATTTGAAGACACAAGAAATTACGATTTAAACGCTTCTCGTGGTCGAAAATACGAAACCGGTATTGATATCAAACTGGGAAATACGATGTCGAGAATTACGGCTTTTTATGAAAAATACAACGGAGGTTTTACCCTCGACAGGAATTATTATTTAATGCCGTATCGGGACTACGAACAACCACCGGCAGATGTCCACCCGTACTTTACTGAAGAAGGCATTTTTTATCCCGATCCGGCGACAGGAGAAACAGTTGCTGTTACATATGAAATGGATGAAAAATGGCAAAATTACAGCACGTACAGAAATGCACAAACCAGAATTAAACGAGGTATTGAATACACTATTGACTTTGGTAAAGTAAAGGCCTTGCGTACATCGTTTGTGCTTAACGGAGCCTGGCTGCAAACCGAATCACATACAACCAACGCTCCTTATTGGAAAGAAGTTCCTTATACGGTTTACGAAGGGAATTCAAGTAAACAACAAGAGTTGTTGGTCAAATTTCCAAACCGACTGGGATATGGTACCGTAAAAGAAAGGCTGAATACTAACTTAAGTATCATTACACATATACCGGAAATAAAAATGCTGGTAACCCTAACAACACAAATGGTATGGCACGAAAAAGACTGGCGCAAAACATACAACGATTATAAATTCTATACACTGCAAGAACTTCGCGAATATCTTGATCAGCCTGAGCTGTTCAGTTCGCACAACGAAAACTACTTTTACTACTACTTGCCAACCAGTTACCAAACTTACGATGGTATTGAACATGCATATTCAATAAACGATTTTGAAAACACTTTGCACCAACAAGCTATTGATTTAAACCAACAATACCGATTTGAAGCGTTAACCATGTCACCACTTTTACTTTGTAACATAAGAATATCAAAAGATATAGCACAACGCTTTCAGTTATCGTTTTATGCCAATAACTTCCTGAACATCCGTCCGTGGGAATTAAACGAGCGCGAAGGCCAGTATATAAGAAGAAATAACGAGCCCTATTTTGGGGCTGCAATTAAGATGAAACTATAAGATGAGAAACCTTTTTGTACTGATATTAGTATTTTTTACCGCTTGCGAAATTTATGATGAGCCTTCAACCTATTTATTTGAAGTTTCAGCCTATTATCCGGCAACAATTAATAACGGTGATCCCATTTCCAACCAACTGATAATAGTGAAGGACCAGCAAACCGGTAGGGAATATAAAGCGCAAACAAACGATATCGGACAAGCAGTTTTTAATGTTCGCGGCGGAAACTACGATATTTCTATCTCATTTGTTGAAGAACATGTTATCGATATTTCAGGTTATCCAAACGAGAGAGACCTTATAATTTTTGGCAATACAACCAACGAACTAATAACTGAAGACAATCTTTCAATTACCCTGAATACCGAATATTCAATAAAGAATGAAGGTTTTGTTATAAAAGAGCTTTATACTTCAGGAAGTTTAACGCCCGATGGAGCTCATTATAACATCGACAAGTTTGTGGAGATCTATAACAATACCGATCAAATTTTGTATTCTGATGGTTTATGTTTTGGAGTTGTGATAAACACAGTGAGCTACCGTCCTACTCCTTGGGTAGATGATAATGGGAACCTGCTGCCCCGCACCCCTATATGGAGTTTTGTGGCAATTGTTCCCGGCTCAGGAGAAGAACATCCGGTTCAACCAGGCCAATCGATAATTATCGCCCTTGTGGGAATTAACCACCGCGACGATCCCAACGGAAATCCAAACTCGATTGATCTTTCATTCGCCGATTGGGAAATGATAGTTGACGGTGGTAAATACGTTGATACTCCTGTTGTTCCTAATATTCTAATGCAACGTATATCAAAAGGAACAGCAATTGCAATTGATAACCAGGGTCAACCGGTTATTATATTCCGCTTACCAACCAACAATCTGGAAGCAATTTTCACCAATCCGGATAACTATATGGTTCAGCCAGGCGGCTCTTTTAATTGTTTTATGGTTCCAACAGAATGGGTAATCGATGGTGTTGACAATTTACGTTTGGACGATCGTGGTGCCTACAAACGCCTTCCCGGAATTCTTGATGCAGGCTATATTCAACACAAAGCCGGACATTCGGCTGTTTCTATCCGCCGAAAAGTAAAAGAAGTTGTTAACGGACGAACCATCTACATGGACACTAATAATTCCTCAAACGATTTTCTCACCAACCAAATTCCATCTCCGGGAGTAATTGCAACACAATAAATGAGCAAAGCAAAGTACATAGCGCTTTTTATTGTGGTTTGGACAGCCACAAATTGTTTCGATAAAGCAATTGCAAGTGAAGCTGATTCGCTGCAAACATCGCTTTCAACCGAGTCGATTCTATTGCTCAAAAGTCCGTGGTCTGGTTCCGAAAATGCTGCAGGATTGCAATTTTTTGAAATGCCGCAACGACTTGGAACAGCATCGCTTTTTTATAACAATAACAAAGGCGACTTTCACCGTTTTCAGGAAGCTCAGGAAAATCTTCAGTATGGTTTTTATACCAACGGCTACACAACTTTTCAGCAATGGAAATTTTACGGAGATTTTAGTTATTACAAACAACTTGAAAAGGATATTCTGTGGACGGATGTAATGCATCCCTATAATGATAATCCATACACCATTGGCGATGATATTGGCGGAAAATACCGGAAAGAATATTTTGAAATGAATGCAAAAGCCGCCTTGCATATCAGCAACGCCCTTAATTTTGGTTTTGAAATGAATTACCAAACCGGTGTTGGTACCCGACGAAAAGATCCGCGCCCTGTTAATAAGGAAACCAATTTTAAATTCAAACCCGGATTGGTGTACACTTTCGATCGATATAATCTCGGATTAAATTTCAAAATTGAAACAGCCACTGAAGATATTAATATAGAACTGGTAGCTGACTCAACATACACATACTATAATTTCAAAGGATTGGGTACATTTTCATCAACATTCGAACGTGATCCGAGAATACATCAATCAACAACTTTTGGCGGAAGTTTACAATTCGGTTTCACAAGTAACAGACTACAGAATATGACGGAGATAGGTTTCTTTCAAAAAGAAACCGACATAAAACGTGGAGTAGATATACCTCTGCAGGTGGTGCTACTGGAAAAATTTCAAACTGATGTTAATTCGGTATTTCTCATCAATCCGAATAAACAATCAATTAATCGATTAAAGTTCTCTTTTAATGATAAGCATATTTACGGACACGAACCAGTTGTTGAACCAAAACTGGTTCAGGAAAACTTTCAGTGGGAAGCTATTACAAAATATGTATTGTACTGGCACAAGGAAAATACGATAGGTTTAACTTACGACTATTTGAAATTGATTGACAACAACCATTTTAACTGGGGAACAAGTCTTGGAGGAAATATTTACACCAGTGAATCGAAATACTTTTTTGTACCAGAAAAGAATAAACAGAAGCTGAATTATTATAAGCTGAATGCAGCTGTTAGAAAAGAGATAATGGCTTCGTTTGCCAACATTATAATCGAAATTAACGGTGCCTGGCAAAATGGTTTTAACAGTAGTTTTCAACTGGTTGTAGACGAAATATTGCTGCAAAGTGTAAATACTGATTTTGTTGAAACCGATTTTAATTATTTCAATAATGGAATGACTGAAGCTGGACTTTCTGCTAGTTTGGGAAAAACGATAAAGCTTTATAGTAAAAAAATGCAATTGTATTTGGATGCCGGTTACAATAAGCAGTTCTCGCAAATGCCGGGAAATCCAAATCGTAGTTTTGTTGATTTGCAATTCGGAGTTAACTTTTAAGCTTATGAGTAATTACGCAATTGAATGTAAAAACCTAACCCATTACTACGGCAAAAAGCTGGTATACGAAAACCTGAGTTTTAACGTAAAGGGAGGAAGTATTCTGGGGCTATTAGGCAAAAATGGTACGGGCAAAACCACTACCATTAATATTTTAAATGGCTTTTTGCAACCCCAAAATGGAGAGTGCCTGATTTATGGCGAGAATACCCAAAACTTATCACCGCAAAACAAGGCGCGAATCGGTTTTCTTATCGAAGGGCACATTCAGTATGCGTTTATGAATATTCATCAAATCGAAAAATTTTATTCAAAATTCTATCCTAAATGGGATAACGAGCCCTACTGGCAACTCATGTCGAAACTTCAGGTTTCGCCAAAGCAGAAAATCTCTACGATGTCGTGTGGGCAGCGTTCGCAGGTTGCACTCGGGCTTATTCTGGCACAAGATCCCGATTTGCTTATCCTCGACGATTTTTCAATGGGTCTCGATCCCGGGTATCGTCGCCTGTTTATCGACTACCTGCGCGAATATGCCAAAGAAAAGAATAAAACCATTTTCACCACCTCTCACATCATTCAGGATATGGAACGCCTGATCGACGATCTGCTGATTATGGATTTTAACCGTGTATTGGCCCAACGCAGTATAAAATCGTTTATGCAGGAGTTTAAACAGTTTTACCTCGAGTTGGAAAACCCAGCCATCGATATATCGAACGAAGATTTTGTAGAAAACAGCGAGAAGGTGAACAACAAACTGGAACTGTACACATACGAACCGGAAGACCAGGTTTTAACCTTTCTGAAAAATAATGGAATTGCTTACAGAAATTTCAGGCAAGTAGAAATGGGTTTGGAAGATGCATTTATTGGACTAACCGGAAAATACTAACAAAATGTGGAAATCGATCATATATAAAGAATGGCTAAAAATCAGATATTTTGTCATTATTTACGCTGCTCTTGGTGTTTTGGTGGTTGGAAATATATTTCTAAAAGTTCAGCACGATTTTGAATTCAGCAACGCAGCAAACTATTGGTATAGTTTCCTTTTCCAAGGAAATCAGTTTTTCGAATACAGTTTATTCAAATTTGTGCCGCTTGCGGGAGCATTAGCCATTGCTCTTGCCCAATATTTCCCTGAAACCGTAAACAAACGAATAAAGCTCACTTTTCATTTGCCCATAAACGAAAACAAGGCATTGTTAGTGATGATGCTTTTCGGGACATTTTGCCTGATTGCAATGGCTTCGGTTATTCTTCTGCTTTTTACAGGATTGAGCCTTGTGTATTTTCCTGCCGAAATTATTCAATCGGCCTTAACTTCTGTGGCTCCCTGGTTTTTGTGCGGATTTGTAGTTTATTTCTTAACCGCATTAATTGTTTTGGAGCCGGTATGGAAATATCGTTTTTTATACTTTCTGGTAACTGCAACCTTTGTACCTATATATCTTCAAGCAGCGACAGCAAGAGCCTATTCTCCTGCCCTTCCGTTGTTAATTGTATTTACATTTTTATTGTCAGTTGTATTGTTGTTTTCGGGATACCGGTTTAGAAAAGGAGAAATGTAATATGGTAAAAATCAGCAGATATATTTTAATTCTTACTGCCGTAGTTGGTTTATCGGTTGTACTGCCACAATTTTACCGAATGGCATTTGAAAAACCAAGCAGAAGTCCGTTGATACAATACAGTTGTATCGACCATAATTTTATGATTTTTCGACCGGATGCAGACGAAAAATGGACGAACGCTGAAGGCACAATACTCACACGTGAAACCTACGAAAAGAAACTGCCGCTAATGTACACAAGGCAATTGGTTATGGATGGAACAATGCCCGATTCTATAAATGGGCAGAAAATTAATATCCAGCATGCCGGCATATTTCGGTCAAACTTTCGAATAACACCCGATGAAATTCATGCTCCAAAACCCAAGCTCTATCCTTTGTATGAATCGCAATCGGGCCGTGCAAACCTGGAAATGCCCGACGATTTTTTCCGAATAACCTGGCGCATGGAGTTTATCGATGCCAAAACCAACAAAATTCTCGAAGAAAAAAGCCGGATGTTCTCCGCCGTTCTCTATAACCGGGATTTTAAGTTCCCGGCAAAATCGATAAACGGCATCCCAACAACCCGGAAATCGTGCGACGAAGGTTATCTGGTAATCGATTCAGCGAATCAGCTATTTCATATAAAAATGGCAAAGGGCATACCTTTTGTCCGCAAGGTTGAGCTTCCTGAAGGGATGAAATTTAAAACTATCCAATGTGTTGATTTTAGCGACAAGCTTTATTATGCCTACTTATTTACCGAAAATAACGAGCTGTATGTACTGACACCTTACGATTATATGCTGGAGAAATTTGATGTGGATGACATTAATCCGGATAAATACGAGATTAGAATTTACGGCGATTATTTTAATTTCAATGTAATAAGTATTGGCGACGGGTTTATAAGAACACAGGTCGTAGACCGCGACCATAACAAGATTGACGAATATATTGAAAAGCGCCCCACTTATAATTCCGGTACCGAAGGTAAAATTGCCCAGTTGCTTTTCCCTGCCGAGCTAAAAATGGCTGATGATAACTCCAGCTACGTAAATTTCTATTTAAAAATCAGCAAGTCGTTTAGATGGCTCGTTATCAGCCTGTTGCTAATTATCGTACAATACTTCATTGTTAGAAAACGAAAGAAAAAAATTAAAGCAGGCATCATAGATTTGCTGATTATTGGAGTTACAGGAATATTTGGCTTTATCGCCGTAAATATCTTTCCCAATAAATTTATCGATTAAAGAAGAAGCAAACTTCCAACAGAAAGTATCAGTGGCCGTTTTTTTATACCTTCGCCGCAAATACCAGACAAATGGATTACCAAAAAATAATTATACAAATTACTCCGTTTCAGGAATGGTTGCGCGATGTTCTAAATGCTCAGCTGGCCGACATCGGTTTTGATAGTTTTGTGGAAACCGAAACCGGATTCGATGCATTTATTCCTGCAACGTCTTATTCGGGAAAAAGCTTAAATGCAATTCTCGAAACGTTTTCAGGTGATTTTTCATTCCAAATAGAATCTGAATTTATAGCAGATCAAAACTGGAACAAAGAGTGGGAAAAAAACTATTTCAAACCGCTGGTAATTGGTGGCGAATGTTTGATCCGAGCTCCTTTCCACACGGATTATCCAGAATCTAAATACGAGATTGTAATTGAGCCCAACATGGCTTTTGGTACCGGAAACCATGAAACAACAGCCACAATAATCAAATCGATTTTGCAAAACGATTTAAGCGGAAAAAGCATTCTGGATATGGGCTGTGGAACAGGGATTCTCAGCATTTTGGCATCAATGAAAGAAGCCAAACAAATTACGGCTATCGACATCGATAAATGGTCGTACGAAGGGACATGTGAAAATGCAGCCTTAAATAAGATCACAAATATTAATGCAAAACTGGGAGATGCCAGCCTGCTTGGAAATGAAAAATACGATCTGATTTTTGCCAACATTCATAAAAATGTTTTGTTGAACGACATGGAATCCTATCATGCAGTTTTAAATAATGGCGGCACATTGATAATGAGTGGTTTTTACACCGAAGACATCGAGGATATTAAAACAAAAGCCGAAAGCCTGGGAATGAAAGATGCCGGTTTTATGGAAAAAAATAACTGGGTAGCACATTCGTTTACAAAACCAGATTGATGAAGATTGAAAACAGATTGATTAAAGATTGAAAGCTTATTCTTTAATCAATCCTCTTAATCTCATTCAATCTACTATCAATCTAATAAAACAAACCATGCAAGACCTTTTTAATTACTTTGTGAAGCGCTGCAATTCGTTGCATGAGAACGAGGTGCCAAAATCGATTACTGGCAGACTAAAAAGACTCAATCGTAAAGACAGAGAGGCCTTAAAAAAGCTGCTGATAGAAAAGGGAAAAGAGTTGGAAGCTTCCGGTCATAAACATGTTATTTCGTGGTTGGAAACCAGCATTACGCTTATTAACGAACATGCGTTTCACTTTAATCGGGTATTTTTCAGCCCGGGAAACGACATTAAAAATGAGATAAAAATGCTGCTCGACCATGCTTCACAAACCGTTGACCTGTGTATTTTTACGATTACCGATAACGAACTGGCACGAAGAATTATATCGTGCCATAAGCGTGGTGTAAAAGTTCGTATTATTACCGACGATGAAAAAATGGAGGACAATGGTTCAGAAATCGCTCAACTTGCCAAAGCCGGAATCCCAGTAAAAATCGATCACTCGCATTACCATATGCACAACAAATTTGGCGTTATCGATGGTAAAATTGCGATAACCGGCAGCTTCAACTGGACCTACACCGCCACCAAACACAACCAGGAAAACCTGGTGGCTACCACAAAATTTGAGATCGTAGAGCAATACTACGAAGAATTTAACCGCCTTTGGAAAAAGCTATTCGAATTACAAGTAGCGACATGATAAGAAACGAACTGCGTCATGTTCTGGTAATTCCCAAATTTCAAGACCATAAGAATGCGTAAGATCTTCTATTGTTTAATAAAAACAATAAGCTATTCTTAAATCAATATATGGTTTTGAACATATAATCGATACTTTATTTTGTTTTTATGCCCCAAGGTAGCTAACTTGCTGCATCGTGAGGATTACCTATTTACACTATCTATAACAACTTGAAATGAATTTTGCTGGTTTGTTAAGAAAGAATTACAGCCTACTCGAAATAAAGTTATTTAAGTCACTTCTTTGTTTTGTATGCCCCTTATTGGTATTTCTATTTCTATTGGTATTTCAACCATTTGGTATGGGAGCATTTAACACAAAGGAAAGGCTAATTCTTGTGTCATTATACAGCCT
Organism: uncultured Draconibacterium sp.; assembly: GCF_963675065.1. Taxonomy (NCBI): domain Bacteria; kingdom Pseudomonadati; phylum Bacteroidota; class Bacteroidia; order Marinilabiliales; family Prolixibacteraceae; genus Draconibacterium; species uncultured Draconibacterium sp. Next base: position 1,459,173 of record NZ_OY775906.1, read on the forward strand.
TCCTTCAGCACTCATATGGTACCTTCTTGTTTTTCAATTTGCCGTGAAAATAAAAATTCATTACACAATTGGCTCAACAATACTATTACTATTTACTGGCAACCTGCTAACAGCTCTTTCTATTTTTATTTTACACCATCTCTACTTTAACGAAGCAATAAAATTAAAGGATTATCCAGTTTTTGCAGTACAGGAAATTTCAACTTCACTAATACTTTTTACTGTTCTGGTTTTGTTACATCAAATCTACACATTATCAAAAAATACGAAAACAGTAAATCTCATAAACCATACAGATAGCATAGTGCCTGCTAAAACATATTGTAAGAATATTGATATAAATACATCAAATAATCTTAATCATTTTAGATTCAGGTCAAGCCAAATACTATTTATTGCCTCCGCGAACAATTACGTTGAAGTAAACTGGCTTGAAAATAACATTCTAACAAAGACACTAATAAGGAATACTATTTCCAACGTAGAAAAAGATATCACGAAACAAAGTGAGAATTTCTTTAGGTGCCATAATAGCTTCATAATTAACATTGATAAGATTGATCAGATTAATGGCAATTCTTCATCATACAAATTAAACATAAAGGGAAATGGATTAGTAATTCCGGTGTCAAGAAAGTATGGAAAGGAGCTATTATCTAAAATCGAACAATAGTTACGCTTTGTTAATTATCCCAATTCCTTGTTAATTATCCCAGCTCATTGATTATCAATAAACAATGCTATAATTTTATGTTTTATAGTATCAATACAAGTACATTTTATTATGAACTTACCTCCTTAAAAAACATTTAAACTATTTCTAAAAACTCAAAACAAATGAAAATAACTCCTTTTGATTCCGGATAATTACTATTTCAGGTAATAGGTCTGTTTAATCTTCCTCTATCTTACAAAATCGTAAGAGCATAATGAACACAAGTAACTTGCGTATACAATAATTAGTCAGTTGAATTTCATTCACAACTAAATTACTCGCAATAAATCAGAACTAAAAAAAATAAGAAATGAAACGTCTCCTTATTCTCATTTTATTCGTAATGAGTTTCTTTTTACATGTCTCAACCTGTTATTCTCAAACCATTTCTTCCGATATCATATCCAATTCGGGAGAAGAATTTATTGCAGGCAAAATAAATTTAAACTGGACACTGGGTGAAGCAGTTGTTGACATTCATGAAAACGAGGATATTATCCACACACAGGGATTTCATCAAACATTTATCCAAAACTCAACGTTTTCAAGCGAATCAGCATCCAACGAATCACTTTTAAAGAAGCAATTAACACCTTCTGTTTCTGTCTATCCTAATCCAACAAAAGATATAGTAAATATATTATTCACGAATGTTGAAAATAACGTTCTCGTTGAACTATATAACATGGCCGGGCAGAGACTTTTTAATAAAGAGATTCCTACTAAAGTAGTTTATCAATTAGATATGAAGCCCTATTCAGATGGTTCATACCTTCTACATCTTACCAATGATGAAAAAACAGCAATTCAAATAATTAAAACCTCAAAATAGACTAAAATGAAAAAATTTACTTCCATATTGACAATCCTTTTATTATTTGTCGTAGAACTATATGCTCAGCCTGACCTTATGAATTATCAGGGTGTGGCTCGTGATAATTCCGGCCAGGTTATTGCAAACACTTCGATAAGCCTGCGGATTAGCATTTTAAGCAATTCGTCTGATGGTTTCTTGGTATTTTCCGAAATTCATAAAGTAACCACTTCCGACTTTGGAGTATTTAGCCTGAAGATAGGATCGGGATCATCTCAAATCGGTAAATTACGCGATATAGAATGGGGGCAAACCAACCACTATATCAAAGTAGAAATGGACATAAATGGTGGAGCCAATTTTATTGAAATGGGTACAAGCCAATTACTTTCGGTACCCTATGCTTTTCATGCACAAACGGCTACCTTTTTAACCGGAGAACAGAATACTGTTTTAAAAAGTAGTAAATCCGGAGTTCCCTCTCAAAACTGGTCGTTGTTTGGCAATTCGAAAACGGATGCCGAAAAAGATAAACTGGGAACCACCGATTTTGCCGATCTGGTATTGGTGACCGATAATTTGGATAGACTACGAATATTTGCCAATGGAGATATTTCTATTAGAAAAAGTCTGGAAATTGGAGAAGCTCTAACCGTAAAACAGAATGTTTATTTGAATACCGAGAGAGGAGAAACAATTAATAACGGCCCCCTGACTGTGCACGGAGCTACCGATCTTAAAAACACATTAAATGTAGATGGTGAAACAGATTTAAACAGTGCACTGAGGGTAAATAATCAGAGTCCTACTACCCTTTCAGGAACACTTACAGTAGTTGAAGCTACCGACCTGCAGGATAAGTTAAATGTTGACGGCGAAACTGATTTAAACAATGAACTTAGGGTTAATAATCAAAGTGCAACCAAACTATCAGGAACACTAACTGTTGAACAGGCAACCGTACTGAACAGTACTTTAAATGTGGCCGATGCTACAACTATTGATGGAGCAACAACAATAAACAACACCCTAACTGCAAACGGGCAGGTAACAATTAATGCAAATGTTTCGGGCGGCGAAAGCAATTACGGAGCTTATCCGCTCAGGGTCGAAGGAAGTGAACAAGGTATTGCAATTAAAGTAAATGCTGAAACACCTGCCAACAAAAACAACTTTGTTACATTTTTTGATAAAAATAATAATGTAAGAGGAAGGATTGAAGGCGAAACAACCCTTGAACTATTAACAAATCCGGAATATATCTTTGACAATACGATGTTCGCTGCCGATATATTTATAACTGGTGGAGAACTGGCCATTGCTATTGCCGAGGAAGTTCAGGCAATTGCCGAGGGAGTAAGCTATGGTTTATCTGAAAATATTTGCGTAGGCGCAGGTGAAGGACTTGGCCTTGTGGTCGTTGAAGTAGTGTGCCCACCCGCTCCGGCTCAGGCTATAACGGTAGCCTCAAATATTGCTTTAAAATCTGCAAATCTCTTTCTCGTTGGTCTCAATGAAGCAAAAGCGATTGCAGAACCAACTGCTTACAACATTTTTAAACACACTCAAATTGGTGTAACTTATCAATCAGGAGCCGGTGATTATGCAGAGTGGCTTGAGAAATCTGACTTAAATGAGCAATTTCATCCGGGGGATATTGTAGGGGTGAAAGGTGGAAAAATTAGCTCTTCAACTAGAGATGCAAGCACATGTATGGTTGTTTCCAGCAATCCGATAGTACTTGGGAATATGCCTGATTCCGGAAATGAAAGCGAATATGAAAAAATAGCTTTTATGGGACAGGTTCCGGTTAAAGTTTATGGTCGGGTCAACGAGGGCGACTACATAATACCAAGTGGAAATAATGACGGATTTGGTATCGCGGTTAATCCAAATGATATTAAAGTAAATCAACTTCAAAATATTGTTGGAATTGCGTGGTCATCCTCTGCCAATCACGGAATAAATTACGTTAATGTAGCCGTTGGACTAAATGCAAACGATATGGCAAAACATACCATTAAACTCGAGAAAAAGATTGAAGCGCAGGCAAAAGAGATTGAAATGCTAAAAGCCAGGTTTGATAAAATGGATGAGTTACTTGCGAATATGGATGCCGGTTATGTGCAATCGGGTAAAAATGTAATTGAAAAATCTGCAACCACTCCAACTGCTCCTGAAGAAGAGAGTGAGCCCAGTGTTACCTACTTTAAAATAACTGAAGATGACATTGAACAAGGTATAGAATTAGCAAAATCAAAATTACAGGAAGCCGGAGTTGATGTTGAAAATCACCCGTTCTTTATGAAAATACAGACAGATGCAGAATACAAACAGCAGTATAAAAACAGAATTATTCAGGAATACGATAACGAAATTGAAAAAAGAGCAAAACTAAATGACAAGACAGGAATCAGAACAATTATAAATTAAGCAATTCGCTTTAATTTGGAAAAATTATCGTAACCAAAAATATAAAAAGGTTTAGCAGTTAACTGCTAAACCTTTTTTAGCTTAAGCATACAAGCATCCATGATACAAATAGTATTCACGCAAATCTGACAAAACACCGATAAATGTATTTTGAAAAGATGCAGCTATTGTTAAAATAGAAAAATTATAAGCGAGGTACAGCTTCGTGCCGGGGCAATTCCCAAATCTCAAGCTCACGTATTTCTTTTCCGTCAATAACAAAACGCAGAGCCGTACAAACTTTATGAAACCCTTTATAACCGGCAGCTCCAGGATTCATGTGCAAAAAATTGAGCTTCTTATCAAAGATCACTTTTAAAATATGCGAATGCCCGCTAATAAACAAATCGGGTGAATTAGTATAAATATCCGGTTTTACGTAACGTTCGTAACGTCCCGGATAACCACCAATATGCGTCATCCAAACATCCACATCTTCGCATTTAAAACGCTGATGCATCGGGTGAACCACACGAACATCCTGTCCGTCAATGTTTCCGTAGACGCCTCGCAGAGGTTTAAAATCAGCCAAACGATCCGCCGTTTCAATATTTCCAAAATCCCCCGCATGCCAAATCTCGTCTACCTTATCAAAAAAAGTAAAAATACGCTCGTGAATAAATCCGTGTGTGTCCGATAACAGTCCAATTCGTCTCATTAAAATTTGTCTTATTGCTACAAATTAAGTTAAATTTGTTTTAGACAACTTCTACAGCTTAATAAAAACCGAATTTACCTTTTATAATTCCGTTTTGGCCGGGAAGATTCATTAAACAAAACCGTATAGAAATTACACTATGATTACAATTATAGCCAAATTTAGAGTACACAAAGGACAGGAATCAGCATTTCTAAAACTCGTTGAAGAATTGGGAGAAGCATCGCGCGCCGAGGATGGAAACATTGAATATGTTTTGCATAAGAAAGTAGACGATCCTTTAACCTATTGCCTGATTGAAAAATGGAAAGATCAGGCTGCGATTGATTTCCATAACAGCAGCTCGCACTTTACCACTATTGTTCCCAAAATAGGCAAACTGGCAGAAGTAACCGTTGATATTTACAAACCGGTATAAACAGGCTAACCAGGCTTTTCATTAATTGTTATGACAGGCCTTTTAAAATAGATTTATGAAACAGGTAGTAATCGTACGACATGGCAAGGCTGTACCTTACGGGTACGAAGATGATTTTACGCGCGACTTGCGCGAACGGGGTAAAAACGACGCAAAACTGATAAGTCAGGATTTGAAAAAACAAGGAATTGTTCCGGATACCATTATTTCAAGTCCTGCCAAACGTGCTTTTAAAACCGCAATGATCTTTGCCGAAAACCTCGACTTTAAACGCCAGGACATTATTACTGTTGAAGATATATATGATGGGCTTAGTACCGATGAGTTTTTGGAACTGATACATAAGTTACCACCAAGCACCAACACGGTATTCTTTTTTGGGCACAATCCGGGTTTTTATTATTACGTGTGTAATTTGCTCGAAGAGTTTTACAGCGACATGCCTACCACATCAACAGTTGGAATAAATTTCGATGTTGAAAGCTGGGAACAGGTAGAAGCAAGAAGCGGCAAGCTGGCTTTTCATCTTATTCCCCGTATGTTTAAATAGTTACCTTACCTCTGTTTTTTAAACTTTAGTTTATTAAAAACGACGAAAGTTCCTGCTATTACTTAATTTGATTTTCTAAATTAGCATACAAATCTGGTCGTTTTAAGATTCTATATTCCAATCAATCAATATTTTGGATCGGTTTGCTTATATAGAATGGATAAATCGACAAAAAAACTCAAACTACAAGAGGAAATTGTTGTTAGAAATGACATACAATGAAAACAGAAAAATAAGATAAGACATGGATGAATTTATGGCCGCAAGAATGCAAATGGCCGTTTCGTTAGGATTTCACATCGTATTTGCCTGCATAGGGATGGTAATGCCGTGGTTTATGTTTGTTGCCGAGTGGAAATGGCTGCGAACAAAAAATCCGGTTTATCTCGATCTGGCGAAAGCCTGGGCAAAAGGTGTAGCAATATTTTTTGCCGTTGGTGCCGTTTCGGGTACTGTATTATCATTTGAGTTAGGTATGTTATGGCCCACATTTATGAAGCACGCCGGGCCTATTTTCGGGATGCCCTTTTCGTGGGAAGGAACAGCTTTCTTTGTAGAAGCCATCGCATTGGGATTATTCCTTTACGGCTGGAAACGCCTGAACAAATGGGTTCACCTCTACACCGGAATGGTTGTAGGAATTTCCGGCGTACTTTCAGGAATTTTTGTGGTTTCGGCCAATGCCTGGATGAATGCTCCCGCAGGTTTCGACTGGATTGACGGACAAGCTTTTAATATCGATCCGGTAAAAGCGATGTTCAACAAAGCATGGTTCTCGCAGGCGCACCACATGACTATTGCAGCTTTTTCGGCAACGGGATTTGCAGTGGCCGGAGTGCATGCTGTTTTATACATGAAAAATAAGCTGGAGATTCACGCTAAAGCCATAACCATAGCGCTGGCATTTGCATCGGTAGCGGCAATTTTACAACCTATAAGTGGCGATTTGGCTGCTAAAAACGTAGCCAAATTACAACCGGCAAAACTGGCTGCTTTCGAGTCACATTTTAAAACCGAGGAAAAAGCGTCACTTATTATCGGCGGAATTCCTGACGTAGAAAACCGGGAAGTAAAATACGCAATAAAACTGCCCGGATTTTTGAGTTTCCTGGCGCACGGTGATTTTAACGCAGAAGTTAAAGGACTGGAAGAGTTTCCGGAAGAAGAGTGGCCACCGGTACCGATTACACATTATTCGTTTCAGTTAATGGTTGGAATCGGGATGTTTCTGATGCTAATTGCCGCTCTGTTTTTTGCAGGAACATACAAATGGAAACACTGGCTGGAGAAGAAATGGTGGCTGCGCATGCTGGCCATTGCTACCCCGCTTGGGTTTATTGCAGTTGAGGCCGGCTGGGTTGTTACCGAAGTAGGCCGCCAACCCTGGATTATTTATGGCATTATGAAAACAAAGGATTCGTTAACGCCAATGCCGGGCATCCAGTATACTTTTTACACCATTACTGCGGTTTATGTCATTCTAACTTTTGTGGTTACCTGGCTGTTGAGCCGCCAAATACAACTATTACAATCAAAATATCTGAAAAATGGCTGAAGCTAATCTTATAATACTGGTAATTTGCTTAATGCTCTACGTTTTACTTGGGGGCGCCGATTTTGGCGGCGGAATTCTCGAACTTTTGTCGAGAGGTAAAGCATCAAAAATCGTGTCGCGTGCCATAGCACCGGTTTGGGAGGCTAACCACGTATGGCTAATTCTGGTGGTAGTAATTCTTTTTGTGGGATTCCCGACTGTCTATTCAACCGTTCTTACGGCCTTGCACATTCCAGTTTTGTTGGTACTGCTTGGCATTATCGCCCGCGGATCAGCTTTTACATTCCGCCATTACGATATTGATGAAGAACGTCCGAAAGCTATTTATTCGGCCATATTTCGCTACTCCAGTGTTTTTACTACGTTCTTTTTAGGAGTAACTGTTGGAGGACTGATATTAGGCGAAATAACGATGGATTATCAGCTTGGCTTTTACGAGGTATACATCCACCCGTGGCTAAACTGGTTTTCGGTTAGTATGGGCTTGTTTATGGTCTTGTTATTTGCTTTTCTGGCGGGTATTTTTACCGTAAGCGAAATTGATGACAAAGACTACATCATTTATTTTACACGCATGACCAAGCGCCTGCTGATCTCGTTGGTGGTAATGGGAGCAATCGTGTTTGCAACGGCGAAAGTTGCCGGTCATCCGCTGTTGAAAGACTTCATCAACTCGCCCATAAGCGTAGCCTGCATTGTAATCGCTACCCTGGCACTTCCGGCATTCTGGTATTTTCTGAATAAAAATAAAGGCAACTGGTTACGATTAACCGCGGGGCTTCAAACTACGCTGATCGTTACCGGATGGTTTGCCATTCAGTTTCCGGTGCTGGTAAAAACAAAAAGTGGTCACGATATTACCATTCAGGCAGCAAAGGCACCTGAACAAGTACAGCTATTTTTATTGATTGCATTAATAGTTGGTGTACTGATTATTTTCCCTGCAATGGGATTTTTGTATAAGACTTTTAAGTTTAGCGAAGAACCGGAATCGTAATTTACTGTTCTGTTTCTTCTCCGCTCCTATGTTTCGAAAAAATCAGAATAACATTTTTACTAACTTTGGCATTTGAAAAAGTTTTGAATCCATGCAGTTATTTTATGTTCCTACTATTTCAGGTGCCGAAGTTATTTTAAATGAAACCGAATCGAAACACGCCATTCGTGTTCTTCGCTTAAAAGAGGGCGACGATATTGAACTGGTAGATGGAGAAGGTGGTTTCTACAAAGCAAAAATTCAGAATGCCAATCCCAAAAAATGCCAACTCATTATTATTGATTCGCAAACTGAATTTGGCAAGAAAGATTTTCATTTGCACATTGCCATTGCACCTACAAAAAATATAGACCGCACAGAATGGTTTCTGGAGAAGTGCACAGAAATCGGTATCGATGAAGTCACTCCTCTCCTTTCTGAACATTCGGAACGCAAAGTGATAAAACCCGAGCGTTTAGAAAAGATACTGGTTTCGGCCATGAAACAATCGGTTAAGGCTTACCTTCCGAAGTTAAATGAGTTGACAAAACTTTCCGATCTCTTATCACAAGCTACAGAAACAAAAAAATTCATTGCCCATTGTAACGAAGGAGAAAAACCTCATCTAAAAAACGTGGTAAAATCTGGCGACAACGTGCTGATTATGATTGGCCCGGAAGGTGATTTTAGTCCCGAAGAAGTAGAACTTGCTATGCAAAATGGCTTCGAAGCTATCTCATTGGGAAATGCCCGCCTGCGTACAGAGACCGCCGGTGTAGTTGCCTGCCATATTGTTAATTTAGCAAACGACTAACAGTGTAATTACGAAGATCTGGATCTTTTACCTATTGATTGTTCCGGAGTTTTATGTACTGCTCCGGAGTATCCATGTCTGCTAAAATCTCTCCGCACGGAATAGCTTTTACCTGATGTATGTATTTTCTGAAAATCGATTTTGCACCTTGTTTTCCGCTCAAGTTTAAGAGATTTTTGAAGTAAAACCGATCGAATATTCCCGGAACTCCCTGCCAGCCCGAATTGGCTTGTGATACGATAATTTGCTGTTTACCCGGTTCGAAATTAGTAAGCAACTTATTTAAATGATCAGTTGTAATCAACGGCTGGTCAATCAAAGAAATCAGTACTCCATTACAATCAGGAAAATGTTGCTCAACAAATCTAACACCCGTAGCAATGGAAGTTCCCATACCTTGCTCCCAGTTTTTATTTATAATGAATTTTACAGGAAGACCGTTAAGAATTGGGCTAATATTTTCAGCCTGATTTCCTAAAACTACTACCACTGACTGACCTGTTGCGGATAAAGTGTTTACCTGATGCTCGATTAGGGTTTGTTCCGCCCATGGCAACAATGGTTTGGGCTGCCCCATTCTTGAGGAAGCACCTGCTGCCAGCAATACTATTGGAATGTTATTCATGAATTGCACCCACTTTTTCGCGCAAAGCCACGGGCTTTTGTTTGCGTACCACACTTAAAATCTCTGCCAAAATCGAGATCGAAATCTCTGCAGCATTTTCAGCTCCTATATTAATCCCGGCCGGACCATGTATCTGCTCAATAAACTCCAAAGGGAGATCAGGAACCTGTTCCAGTAACATCGAAATTACACGCTCCCTGCGATTTACCGATCCCAGCAAACCAATATATGCCGGGTTGATATCTTTTAAAGCCATTAAATACTGAACATCCTTATTAAAACTGTGCGTCATTAAAACCACTGCGGTTTGTTCATCGATGGCTGAAGTGTCGATATCATCAAACGATGGAGTGATCAATGATGCTGCCCCCGGAAAATAATCGCATGATTTCGATTCCTCCGGAGAAGCGACCACTGTTACCTCCCACCCCAGTAATTTTGCGGCCTGACTTAGCTGAACGGCATCATGCTCAGCACCAAAAATAAAGAGCTGAAATAAAGGCTCGAAAGTCTGAGTGAAAGATTTTTGACTTCCAGTTTTATTATCCTTAAAATTGGGATTAAGCGAATAGTCATTACCGTTAATACGAAGTACCGAACCTACATCATTATACTCGCCCACTTCGGTATAAAAAAACGAATCCATCTGAAACGGCTTCCTGCTTTCCAACTGATTTTTAAAAGCTTCCAGAAGTTCCCCGGAAAGCTTAACAGGTTCAATCAACACGTGAATAACACCCTCGCAGCCAATCCGGTACCGGCCATCGTAAGTAATAACTTTTGGCTTGTTGGTACGGAAAACACTTTGTGCCTGGCGTTCAATCTCGCTTTCAACACAGCCGCCACTTACTGCTCCGGCATACTCGCCATCCTCACGAATCAGCATTCGAACACCGGGTCTGCGGTATGATGAACCTTCAAGGTCGACCACGGAAACGAATACAGCTTTTTTATCAAGTAGTTGCCACGATTTTAAAGTATCAAACAGTAGTTTCAGTTCGTGCGTCATATTAATAACGTTAAAGGTTAGTTTCGTTCGGCTAAATTTAATTCACCTAAATAAAAATACATCAAATATTTAAAAACCAACACTATAACACGAAAATGTTTACTACTGTTCAATAAAATACTCATCTTCAGCGCCTAATTCCAGCCTTAACACAAACGACCGGAATCAAAATACTAAATAGTCTGAATTAACTGAACAAATCAACGATTTTCAAGTTAAATAGACATGTTGAAAATTGAAGATAAGCTGGGCAGAAGATTTGAAAAGCTAAGAATAAGTCTCCTGAACTCGTGTAATTTTTCATGCGTTTATTGTGTCGATAATGAGTTTGATGAAAATGCAAACCTTCAACTCAGTCAAAACGGTTCTGATAAACCCATTTCAGTTGAAGAATTTACACAGTTAATTCAGGCAGTACACCGCTTAACGGGCCTTAAAAGTGTTCGATTAACCGGTGGCGAACCTTTGCTTTATTCCAATCTTTACCCACTTATTGAAAACATTAAAAAGCTCGGAATTAACGATATACGCTTAACCACCAACGCATTTTTCCTAAAAGAAAATGCCGAAAAACTGGTAAATGCAGGCGTAAACTCAATCAACATTTCGGTGGATGCCATCGACAACAAAACCTTTGGCAAAATTATACGCCGGTCGGATACATCGCGGGTTTTCCAGGGAATTGAGGCAGCCATTAAAGCCGGGTTAAATATAAAACTGAATGCCGTTATCATGCGGGGGAAAAACGACTCTCAGATTGTTCCGCTACTTGATTATGCCACAGAGTTGGGGGTAAAAATCCGCTACCTGGAGTTAATGAAAATGGGGCATTTATATAATTCGGAGAACGGACTTTTCTTTTCGGAGGAGGAAATCTTATCAACTATTCAGGAAAAATACGAGATTGAAGAGATGAAGCGTGAGCATGCATCAACAGCACATTACTGGCGCACTTCGAACGGTGGAGTTTTTGGGATAATTGCCAATGAATCGATGCCATTTTGCCACGACTGTAACCGTTTACGATTAGATAGCAACGGCTATTTTTTTGGCTGTCTGAGCAATGCGCATGGTGAAAAACTGATGCCGTATATCGATAACGACCAACTGCTTGCTGAGAAACTAAAAGGATTACTGCTGCTTAAACAAGCGGTTAAATTCCACGGCAGCGAATTATCAATGAGAAATATAGGAGGCTAATATGAATAGAAAGATTGTATGTTTTGCCGGACTCAAAAAGTTCTTTGGCGACGAAACCAGCGTTGAAGTGGCTCCGGAAGAAAGTTATGCCAGCTTACTTGAAAAACTGGGTGAATTAAACCCGGAGGCAAAAGAGGTACTGACCAGCTGCCGGATTGCGGTGAACGAAGAATTTGTTCCGCTAAACGAAACGATAAAAGACCAACCCACTTTGTTTTTAATTCCCCCGTCGAGTGGAGGATAACTAAACCACTATGCATTGGAAATACATAGGTTTAAGACTCGAATTAATTTCGATGAATATATATTGGACGGAAGACAGAAGTCAGAAGACGGAAGAAAAAGATTTAACAATTCTCTAAAAACTTCGGTCTCCCGACTTCGGTCTTCGGTCAAAAACTAAAATTTATTGAAAAAAAAGTAGCTGCAATAAATTGCAGGGTTTTAACCATGAACTTGAAAATAAATAGATATGAAGCATATCCAAAATACAGATATTAATTACAGCGAACTGTTTGAAAACTTCAGGCATCCACATAGTGGTGCGGTGGTACTGTTTAGCGGCGAAGTTCGCGACAACAATAAAGGCCGGGCAGTAACACATTTGGAATATGAAGCGTACGCGCCCATGGCCAATAAAATGATTAGCGAAATTCTGGAAGAAGCAAAATCGCGCTTTAAGCTTAACCAGGCAGCCTGCGTTCATCGCGTTGGTCGTGTTGAGATCAGTGGATGCGCTGTTGTGGTAATTACCGGCTCAGGCCACCGGAAAGAAGCTTATGATGCCAACCGTTACATTATCGACCGCGTGAAAAATGAGGTGCCCATCTGGAAGCACGAGTTTTTTGCTGACGGAACAAGCGAATGGGGCCAAAACTGCGATTGCATAAGCGACGATCACCATCACCACCATCATAATCACCACTATGAAAGAGCTGAATAACGAAGACCGTACACGGTTTACACGTCATTTTTCCTTATCAGAAATTGGCCTTACCGGCCAGCTAAAACTGAAAAATGCACGTGTGCTGGTAATTGGTGCCGGCGGACTTGGAAGTCCGTTGCTGGTGTACCTGGCAGCTGCCGGAATTGGCAACATCGGCATTGTTGATGATGATGTGGTGAGCACCTCGAACCTGCAACGACAAATACTTTATACCTCAGCAGAAGTGGGGCAAAAAAAGGTGGAGATCGCTGCTAAAAAGATAAAGGCCTTGTATCCGGAAATTGAGGTTCAGCCATTTGACACAAAACTGGATGAATCAAATGCGGAAGAGCTTTTTCAACAATACGATGTGATTGCCGACTGCACCGATAATTATAAAACCCGACAATTGATCGGCTTAAAATCGGCAGCTTTAAACAAGCCACTGGCTTTTGCTTCGGTGTTAAATTACGAGGGGCAAATAAGTGTATTTAATTATCAGAACGGACCTGTTTATGCCAATCTGTTTCCAACAACTCCAAAAGACGGAATTTACAAGGAAGATGACATTGGACTTTTAGGTGTTTTGCCCGGAATAACCGGAACGCTGCAGGCTAACGAAATCATAAAAATAATAACCGGTTACGGTAAAGTAATTAGCGGAAAACTATTGGTGTTTAATATCCGCGATAATCGGTTTAATTTGTTTCGGTTTTGAGTAAAGATGGAACGCTGATAACGCTGATTTAGCAGATATTCACTGATTTATCTGTTCAATTTTTTAAACAAACCTCAAAACACAAAAGCTATTAAATGAAATCTTCGGAAAACGATTTAATCATTTTGAGTATAGATAGGACGCAGATGACACTGATCGAACTGATTTTCGCTGATTTATATGTGATCATCAGTTAATTCCGCGTCATCTGCGTTCTATATTTTAGATCTATCCAATACTGTTTTTCACAAATGGCTGATGGTAATAGCGCTCTCCGTTGGCTTTGTATAAGGCGTTGGCCAGTGCCCCCATCACCGGAGGATAAGGTGGTTCGCCTAATCCGGTAGGGTCGATATTATTTTCTACAAAATGTACTTCTATTTCTTTGGGCGCTTCGCCATGCCTGATCAAACGGTACATATCGAAATTGTTTTGTTCCGGATAACCTTCGCTAAATGTCAAACCACTGTACATGGCATGGCCGATTCCATCTACAATACTTCCTTCCGTCATGTTAACCGCAGCATCGGGATTTACCACAATACCACAATCCACCGAGGCATATACTTTTTCAATTACCTGCTCACCATCCTTGTTGGCGATATCCACCACATTTGCCACATACGAATTGTGACAGAAATAAGCGGCAACACCACGGTTTTTTCCTTCTGAGTTGGTATCCCAGCCCGATTTCTCACGAACCTGCTCCAAAACGCCGGCATAACGAGCTGCATCATAATCGTTATTGCTACCCACCGGGTTTTCCTGTGCGCGTTTTAGCAAATCGAGGCGAAACTGAATCGGATCCTTGCCGGCAGCTTCGGCCACCTCATCGAGGAACGATTGCTCGGCTACGGCATTAAAATTAGAGCCGGGAGCACGAAATGCTCCGGTGCTTATATTGGATTCAACAGTGAAACTTTCTGCAAGATAATTGTCTACACTTCCTGCCGGAAACGATTGGCATGCAACGGACTGTCCGGGATTCCTCCCATGCGTACATGGAAACCAATCAAATTATTATCAGCATCTAATGCTGCGCGGTATAAGGCATGATAAGCCGGACGATAAATTCCGTACGACATATCATCTTCGCGCGAGTAGATCAACTTTACGGGTGCTTTCACTTGCTGCGAAATAACAGCTGCTTCCACCATAAAGTGACCATACAGGCGTCGTCCGAAACCACCACCCATGCGGGTCATTTGTACATCCACTTTTTCCACTGGCAAACCAAGCCGGGCGGCAACCGTATTCTCCATAAACTCCGGCGTTTGAGTAGGGCCTGCCAACACCGCAAAATCATCTTTTACATCGGCAAAAAAGTTTTGGGGTTCCATCGGGTTATGCGCCTGAAATGGTGCAGTATAAGTACGTTCAATTACTTTGGCAGCATTTTTAAATGCTTCTTCGGGATTTCCGTCACGACGCTGTTCCCTTCCTGCTTTGGCAGCTGCTTCCTCCATTTTTTTATAATGATCGGCAGTGCTTTCAAAACCTGTAGGTACACCCTGCGCATTGTCTTCCCCGATCGGTTCCCATTCCACATTTAGCATCAGTTTGGCATTCATTACTTCCCAGGTTGACTTACCAACTACTGCCACCAATTCGGTAAAAGATGTTATATCAGACCACTGCATTTGGTAGTCGTCGTTATATGTTTTTATGGAAAAAACATCTATAATCCCGGGCATTGCCTTTGCTTCGGTGGCATCAAACGATTTTAATTTCATACCAAAAGCCGGCGGATGTTCGATCATAGCAATCACCATTCCTTCTGCTTTATAATCCAAACCAAACAAAGGTTTTCCGGTAACGATCTTTTGCCCATCTACGTTTTTTCTTGAGGTACCAATAATGGTAAAATCCTCTATATCTTTTAAT
The DNA here is from genome assembly GCF_963675065.1 of uncultured Draconibacterium sp. NCBI lineage: Bacteria > Pseudomonadati > Bacteroidota > Bacteroidia > Marinilabiliales > Prolixibacteraceae > Draconibacterium > uncultured Draconibacterium sp. Next base: position 1,474,506 of record NZ_OY775906.1, read on the forward strand.
TCAACCTCTTCAGGAACGGTCAGTTCTGCCGCAGCAGAGGCCATTTCTCCATAACCGGCTTCTTTTCCACTGTTTTTATGGTATAAAACTCCGGCTTCGGTAGTAATTTCATCTACCGGAACTTTCCATTCGTGGGCGGCAGCTTCGCGTAACATTCTTCTGCCCGTTGCTCCGGCCATTCGAAGTCCGTTCCAACCTTGCCGGATGGATTGACTACCGCCTGCCAACTGCCGGGTAAAAATATCGGTATTTAGCGGTGCCTGTTCCACCATTACAAATTTCCAGTCGACATCCAGTTCATCGGCCACAATCATCGGCATCGATGTTTTTACATTCTGGCCAATCTCGGGATTAGGCGACATGATGGTAACTGCCCCATTGTTTCCGATTTTCAAAAAACCGTTTAGCTCATACCATTCATCGGGCATGGTTAGTTGTTTGGGCGAATCGGTAGTGCAAGCCGGAGCCAGCCAACTAAAAGTTAGCAGTAATCCGCCACCTGCCAGTGCTGAGCTTCGTATGAAAGAACGTCTATCGAGTTTTGTTTTAACCGTTGTCATGTGAAATGATTTTAATGTTATTGAATGCGAAAAAGAATGGAATTTTTATGGTACAGATTAAGAATTGGCGGCTGTTTTGATCGCCTTTTTAATTCTTGTGTATGTTCCGCACCGGCATATGTTACCATGCATAGCCGTCTCAATTTCTTCGTCGCTGGGTGTTGGATTACTGTTTAATAATCCTGCAGCGTTCATAATTTGTCCGCTTTGGCAGTAGCCACATTGCGGTACATCTTCTTCGATCCAGGCTTTTTGAAGCGGATGATCTCCATTTTCCGAGAGCCCTTCAATTGTCGTGATTTCCTTGTCACCCACCGAGTCGACAAAAGTGATACACGAACGCGTTGCAACACCGTTTACCAAAATGGTGCAAGCTCCGCACTGTGCAATTCCACAGCCGAATTTTGTTCCTACTAAATCCAGATGATCTCTGAGTACCCAAAGCATGGGAGTTGACGGATCAACATCCACCTCATGCTGTTTTCCGTTGATGTTTAGATTAAATACTGCCATTTATTTATCGATTTTAAACCATGTTACGAAGCTTAAATAGTAAGATATCACGATTTTTAGATACTTTACTAACACCCTTTACAACAAAGACTTATCACAAATGTTCAGGAATAAATAAAGAAAACGGAAACAGGCCCCGGTCCTGCACTACACTGCTGTTTTGCTGACTTTTATCGTCGCTTGAGCAATGCGTAATGAGTAAAGCGAAAAAGCAAATACCCGCAACACTTTACCGGATGTGTACAAAAGTCGACAGCAGAGCTTGTGTTGTTTGGCGTTAGCAGTAAATTGATGACTAAACAATTAGCGTTGAACAACAATGGTTTGCCGGCCGGCTTTATTCCCTTGTTGTATGTTCATGAACTACCCGGAGTGCTGGCTAAAGCCCCTTTGCAGAGCTACGAAAGCACCAAATAACCGACAAAAGCACTGTTGTAGCCGTACGAAAGTAGTTTTGAGAACACGGTGAAGCTTTCGTAGCAGTACGAAAGCACTAAATAGCACTCTGGGAAGCTTTCGTACGCCTACGAAAGCAGTAAATAGCACTCCGGGAAGCTTTCGCAGCCCTGCAAAAGTTACAAATAGAGATCATGGGAACTCTCGTAGTCAGGCAGTTAGATGTTTTTACAACATTAGGTTTTCGGAAATCCGCCTGCAATAAGCCTTACGGGCTAAAGCCCTGTTCTGCCGTGCTATGTTTAACCCCGGCATTAATGCCGGGGTTAGTAAACTCAGCTTCTAAAGTGGGCTTTAGCCCCCGATGCTAAGTATTTATATACTGAGAGATAAACCATATGTGAGGATTTAAACCAGTGTTGTTTTATTTTTTTATTATGCTAACTTTATACACAATTAAAAACCAAAACCGTTGAATACGCGCCCTGAAATAACAACAGAAAATAACTTTTACAAAATTGAATATTGTATGCCTAAGGCTGATAATATTTTCCGTATTTGGAATTATTGTAAGCTTTTTGTGTACATATATACTAGTTAGGGCGCATTAACCAAGACAGAAATGGCAGCACGAAATAGAAGAATAAAATCGATAAAAATTGAACTTCTTACTAAATCTAGAGAGGCGATGCTTTCTGCTGTTCAGATATTTAACAATCCAAATATTCAATTTAAGTCTGAAAGTTTTATAGTGTTTTCAAATATCGCATGGACATACTTAATGCATGCCTACTATCGTCAAAATAATATTGAATACAGGTATTTTGACCAACACGGGCAACGAAAAAGATTTCATAAAACGAAACGAGGTGCCTATAAATACTGGGAATTAGAAAGGTGTTTAAATGATGATGATTGCCCAATAGATGAAATCACTAAATCAAACTTGAAGTTTCTTATTGGGCTAAGGCACGAAATTGAACATCAAATGACTACACGAATTGATGATTACTTAAGTGCAAGATTTCAATCCTGCTGTTTAAACTACAACCAATACATTAAACAACTTTTTGACACTAAATATGCAATTGATAAACATTTATCTGTTTCGTTACAGTTCTCGACAATTAATGAAGAGCAGGCTGATAAATTAAGAGAGTTTACAGATTTACCTAAAAATATAGCTACATACATTAATGATTATGACGATACATTAACAGATGACCTTTATAATGATATTAGATATTCTTATAGAGTCTTGTATGTTCCAAAATCAGCAAATCGAAAAGGGCAAGCTGATAAGGTAATAGAATTTATACCTGCAAACACACCAGAAGCGGAAGGATTAAACAAAGAGTATGTTTTAATTAAGGAGAAAGAAAAGAAAAAGCATTTACCATCCAAAATTGTGGAAAGCATAAAAGCTAAGGGATTTGCAAAATTTGGTATGCATCAACATACTCTCCTTTGGAAAAGTAAAGATGGAAAAAATCCTAATAATAATTATGGAGTGAGTGTTGAAGGTGCTTGGTATTGGTATGATAACTGGATTAAAGAAGTAGAAGAACATTGTAAGCAAAATAGAGAAAAATATACTTGATATGAGAGGAAAAACAATACAAGTATTCCTAACCGATGGAACACCGCGAGGAATTAAATTAGCTGAAATTACAAGTAATATTGAACAAGCAATTTTTATTCCGAGAAACAAAATAAACGAAGCTACTACAAGACCAGAAGTGACTCGTCCTGGAGTATATTTTTTGTTTGGCGATAGTAATGAATCAGCTAAACCTTTTGCTTATATCGGACAATCTAGAAATTGCCTTGATAGGATAAAAACACATGACCAAAAGAAAGACTTCTGGAATTATGCTGTTGTTATTGTTTCAAAGACAGAAAGTTTTACTCAGACTCATATTGAATACTTGGAACAACTTGCAATTTCAAAAGCATATGAAGCAAACCGATACAATTTAGAGAATGGAGTGAGTCCAAGACAGTTTAAAGTTCCTGAAACACTAGAAGCTGATTTATTAGACAATTTTGATACGATTAAAATATTGTTGTCAACGTTAGGATTTACAATTTTTGAACTTATTAAGAAAGAAACTAAAAGTCAGAATATATTTTACTGCAAAGGGAAAGAAGCTTTTGGAGAAGGTGAATATCAGGAAGATGGTTTTGTTGTTTATAAAGGAAGTAAGGCGAATAAAAAGCTGACTCCGACTTGTAATTCAACAATTAAGAACTTAAGAGCAAAACTGATTGAAGATAAAATACTAGTTGAACAAGAGAATCTATTTGTATTCAATGAAGATTATTCATTTAGTTCTCCAAGTGCCGCAGCTTCGCAAGTATTGGCAAGGAACGCAAATGGTTGGATTGAGTGGAAAGATAAAAACGGAAAGACTCTTGATGAATTGAAACGAAAATAACGACGCCCTAACAATGCCAGTCGCCCCCCGTTTTCACTTCAGGAATAAGAAACAAAAACTGCAATTACAAGCCCGATAATTTTTCCAAAGCCAGGCTTAATGCATGTGTTCCCAATTTTCCGTGGCCCTGCGCCTGAACAGCCAGGTAAAGTTGTTTTACCAGTGCCAGTCCCGGCAACGACAAGCCCATTGCTTCGGCTTCTTTTAAGGCAATTCCCATGTCTTTAATAAAATGCTCCACAAAAAATCCGGGGTCGAAATTACGATTTACAATGCGTGGCGCCAGGTTATCGAGTGTCCAGCAACCGGCAGCTCCACCACTAATTGATGAGAGCATGGTTGGCAAATCGAGGCCGGCTTTATGGCCATACAACAAAGCTTCGCAAACCCCGATCATTGTTCCGGCAATGGTTATCTGGTTACACATTTTTGTATGTTGGCCCGATCCGGCTTCACCCTGGTAAACGATCTGTTTTCCCATAATTTCGAACAGCGGAAGAACCTTATCGAAAGCTTCTTTATCGCCACCGGCCATTATCGACAATGTCCCATTTTTGGCACCAACATCACCTCCGGAAACCGGTGCATCAACCGATTGAATATTTTTGACCTTGGCAGCCTCATAAATTTCAACAGCTAAACTCGGCTCTGTGGTTGTCATATCAACCAAAACAGCACCAGGCTTTACCTTTGCCAGAATACCTTTTTCGCCAAAGTATACTTCGCGAACGTCTTTCGGGAAACCTACAATCGTAAAAATCACATCCGAAACTGCCGCAACCTCTGCCGGGCTGTCAGCCCATTTTACGCCGTTTTCCAGCAACGACTCTGCTTTACTTTTTGTTCGGGTATAGGTGATGCACGAATAACCTGCTTTCTTTAAATGGCCCAGCATGGAAGTCCCCATAACTCCGGTGCCGATCCAACCAATTGTAATATCTTTTTTCATAGGACTTTTTTATGTATGCCAAAGCTAAAGTTTTCATCACATTCAACAAAATCATTTGTTCGGCAATAATTAGTATTGATACTCACTATTTAAAATAAATCAATTTTATACGCCATATTCCGGAAATATCTATCTCTAATCAATATAAAAGGATAAATAATCTTACCGTTCGAGACTGACTTTCTACAACTTAAGTTCGAGTTTTCATCACAACAACTTTATAAAAAGTACCATCTACTCTTTTATAACATACTCAACAACAATGCAGATACAAGCAGTTATTTTTAAAAATATCAAATAATCAATTATATTTATCGCAAAATCTTTCGCATAGATTTTACAATTTATAACGGAGAGCGGATGCTGACTGCTTTCCGTTTTCTTTTAAAATGTCCAATCCGGGGCATAAAAAAACCTCCGGATAAACTCCGAAGGTTTCTATTATCACTTCAAATGTTCTTATAGTTCTTTAAAGAAGTCGTTTCCTTTATCGTCAACGATAATGAATGCGGGGAAGTTTTCCACCTTAATCTTACGAACAGCTTCCATTCCCAGATCTTCAAAATCGACCACCTCAACAGATTTAATACTGTTTTTAGCCAAAATAGCAGCCGGTCCGCCAATCGAACCCAGATAGAAACCACCATGTTTTTTACAGGCGTCGGTAACAGCTTGCGAGCGGTTTCCCTTTGCCAGCATAATCATCGATCCGCCCTGGCTTTGGAACTCGTCAACATAAGGATCCATACGACCTGCAGTTGTTGGTCCGAAACTACCTGAAGCCATTCCTTTTGGTGTTTTTGCAGGACCTGCATAATACACCGGGTGGTTTTTAAAGTATTCCGGCATTGGGTTGCCTTCGTCAAGCATTTGTTTAATCTGTGCGTGAGCGATGTCGCGTGCTACGATTAAAGTACCACTCAAATTCAATCGTGTTTTTGTTGGATATTTTGTTAATTCTGCCAATACTTTGTCCATTCCTTGATCCAGATCGATATCAATAGCCGGACTCATAGCAGGCGCTTTTGAAGGCAAGAAACGAGCAGGGTTTTTCTCCAGTTGCTCGAGGAAAATACCTTCTTTGGTAATTTTTGCTTTTATATTACGGTCGGCACTACAGCTAACACCCAAACCTACCGGGCACGAAGCTGCGTGGCGTGGCAAGCGGATAACACGAACATCGTGCACAAAATATTTTCCACCAAACTGCGCACCTACTCCACTTTCCTGGCAAATTTTGGTTACTTTCTCTTCCCATTCCAAATCGCGGAAAGCCTGACCACCTTCATTACCTTCGGTTGGTAAATGATCTAAATAACCAGCCGATGCTTTTTTCACTGTCGCAAGAGTAGCCTCGGCAGAAGTTCCGCCAATTACCAGTGCCAGGTGATACGGAGGACATGCAGAAGTCCCCAGGTCCATAATTTTATCCTGAACAAATTTGGTTAGGTTCTCCTCGGTCAGCAACGATTTGGTTTGCTGATAAAGGAAGGTTTTGTTACCTGAACCTCCACCTTTGGTTACAAATAAAAATTCGTATTTATTTCCTTGCTCAGCATATAAATCAATTTGTGCAGGCAGGTTCGTTCCGGTATTCTTTTCTTTGGTCATGGAAAAAGGCACCACCTGCGAATAGCGTAAATTCCTTTCGGCGTAGGTATTAAAAATACCTTTCGACAAGGCTTCAGCATCGTTCGCTCCGGTGTACACATCTTCACCTTTTTTACCAATAACAATTGCGGTACCGGTGTCCTGGCAAGTTGGCAATTCGCCCTCGGCCGAAACAGCCTGATTCATTAACATGGTGTGTGCAACAAATCTGTCGTTATCGGTTGCTTCCGGGTCTTCAAGAATTTTGGCCAGTTTTTCAAGGTGCGAAGCACGCAGGTAAAACGAAACATCGGAAAATGCTTCTTTTGCCAATTCTTCCAAACCTTTCGGATCAACTTTTAAAATCTCGCGACCATCAACTTCAATGGTCGACACATAATCTTTTGTAATACAACGATATTCGGTATCGTCTTTTAAAATTGGAAATGGTTTTTGATATTTAAAATCTGCCATTGTATAATCGGTTAAATTAATTTTCCATCAAAGATAAAACTATTCGCTTGTTTCTATTTTATTTTAAAGGGAAACCTGAAAAATTTAACCCGAAATATACGTCGAATTTAAATCCAATGATCATTATCTACAGCACAGTGACCGATAAATTCAGCAAGCCTATTTTTACAACATTTTTTGAGGAACATTTGGTTTGTATTGCAAACTTGTTTAACTTTATAAACAAATTAAACAACATGAAATCAAATACATCAAACCAGGAATTGAGTGACAACGAAATGTTGAAAACACTTAAAACTGCCATAGCAACTTCAAAACATTCATTATACGAAGATGGAATTCTGCTCATTTTATGGGGGGCATCATTTACAATTGGATTCTTCCTGCATTATTACAAATCTTCTCACCTGGTGGTTTATTGGGAACGTAATATTATAGACGTTTTAAATATTGTAGCAGCCATATTTTTAATCGGTTTTACCATCTATTATCTATTTTTTCGCAAATCAAACTACCGAACCTATACAGCCATTTCCACTCGTTATGTATGGCTGGGAATTATTATTGCGCATAACCTGAATGTAATCGTTACCAAAAGTCTGCTTCAGGAAGTTGATTTTGCGCTGCTCCATCCTCTTCAAATGGTGTTGATTGGTTTTGCTCTTTTTGTAACAGGTGGAATTTACCGGTACAAGCTATTATCAATCAGTGGTGTTGTTATGTGGATTGCTGCAATATTGTGTGCCCGTGTTGAACTGACCGACCAGTTTTGGATTAGGGCAATAGCCAACTTTGTTTGTTTTGTTGTTCCGGGCGTTTTAATGTATATGAAAAGTAAAAAACCGGCCTATGTTTAAAAGCCTCGATCCACTTCTTCACTCACAGGTGCGGCTGGCTATCATGACAATTTTGCTAAATGTAAAGTCGGCCGAATTTTCGTATTTGCTCGAGAACATCGAAACGTCAAAGGGCAACCTCAGTTTCCAGATAACGAAGCTAAAGGAAGGTGGTTATATTAAAGTTAAAAAGTCGTTTCGTAAAAACTATCCTCTTACTACTTTAAGCATTACTCCTAAAGGAATTGAAGCCTACGAAAAATATGTTGAAGCCATTTCTGAATATTTCCAGAAATCGGGTAAACTATAATCTCGCCTACCGTATTATCCTTAGTTTAACTTTAAAGCAGATAGAATTGGCTGAATATTTCATTCAATTCATTAGTTTTGAGAAAATGAAAATTAATCGAGATGAAGACGAAATCCGTTCTGTTATACATTTTACTTTTTGCTATTGTTTTTAATGCTAAAGCAGAAGTAAAACTCCCAAAAATATTTAGTTCAAATATGGTGCTTCAACAAGGAATTGAAATTCCGGTATGGGGATGGGCAAACGTAGGAGAAGAAATTTCTGTTTCCCTTCTTGCATATGAAACTAAATCAAACTACAACACCGGTGAAAAAACTACTGTAGCCATTCTCCTGGCCAATGTTAAAACCACTGCCGATTCGAATGGCAAATGGTTGGTTAAACTGCCGACACAAGATTATGGTGGTCCTTATACTTTGATGATTAAAGCCAAAAACACCATTTCGTTAAAGAATGTAATGATTGGCGAAGTTTGGGTGTGCTCGGGGCAATCAAACATGGAATTTTCACTGGCACAGGTAAAAAATGCGGATGAAGAAGTGTATGCTGCCAATCACCCAAATATTCGATTATTTACCGTACCGCGTAGGGTGGCACAATTTCCTGAAGATGATATTGAAAGTGGCGAATGGCTGGAATGTACTCCACAAACGGCGCATAACTTTTCGGCTGTTGGGTATTTTTTTGGCAAAGCTTTGCAGGAAGATCTGAATGTGCCCATCGGGCTGATTCACTCTTCGTGGGGCGGCACCGTAGCCGAAACATGGACCAGTGCGCAAACCATTCAAAACGATCCTGATTTCAGGGAGCCAATGATTGAGCTGCAACAAATGGATGTTGAGGAGTATAAAAAGAATAAGGAAGTCGAGATTAGAAAAATACTGGGCGGCGAAATTCCTACCGAAGATAAAGGAATGCAAGACGGAAAGCCCGTTTGGTCTGATCCGGAGTTAAACGATACCGACTGGAGTAAAATTATCGCTCCCGGCTTGTGGGAAGAACAAGGTTATATTGACATTGACGGAATTGGCTGGTACCGTAAAGAGCTTGACCTTACCGAAGACCAAACACAAACGAACCTAAATTTGCATTTGGGAAAAATTGATGACTCTGATATTACGTTTCTAAACGGGATTGAAATCGGAAAAACCGAAAATCAGTATGATAAAGAAAGAGTTTATACCATCGACAAAAAATATTTAAACCCGGGAAAAAACATGATCGTAGTTCGAGTGAACGACACTGGTGGTGGCGGTGGTATGTGGGGCGATCCGGAAGATCAGTACGTGGCAATCGGGCAGGAAAAAATCGATATTTCGGGAGACTGGAAATTCAAAATATCAAAAGCCGTGATGCAGGACATTGACCTTGGACCCAATTCGTATCCTACCTTGTTATTCAACGGAATGATTAATCCGATTGTACCTTTCGGGATAAAAGGCGTAATCTGGTACCAGGGCGAATCAAACGCCAGCCGGGCAAAACAATATCAGCGCGTATTTCCGAATTTGATAAACGATTGGCGCGCACAATGGAATCAGGGAGATTTCCCCTTCCTGTTTGTGCAGTTGGCAAATTATATGAAACCGGTACAAAATCCAACAGATAGCGAGTGGGCAGAATTACGCGAAGCACAAACCAAAACGCTGGAGCTGCCAAATACCGGAATGGCATCAGCAATTGATATTGGCGAAGCTGATGATATTCACCCGAAAAACAAACAGGATGTTGGGAAGCGACTGGCGCTGAATGCTTTTAAAGTGGCATACAATAAAGACATTATATACACCGGTCCGACTTTCGAATCGGTAGAATTTAAGGACGGGAAAGCCTACATTACTTTTTCGGAAACAGGCTCGGGACTGGCAGTGAAAGACAAATACGGCTATGTAAAAGCATTTTCAATTGCAGGAGCCGATCGTCAGTTTTATTGGGCAAAAGCCGAGATCATCAATAAAAACACGGTGGTTGTTTATTCGTATGCCGTTACCGATCCGGTGGCGGTACGTTTTGGCTGGGCCGATAATCCTGATGATTTAAACCTGTATAACCTGGAGCTTCTGCCAGCCAATCCTTTCAGAACGGATGACTGGCCGGGAATAACAAACTAAACAACTCTGCATTGGAAATACATAAGTTTAAGTCTCGAATGGAATTTTATAAAAAAATATTGGATTGAAGACAGATGTCCGAAGACCGAAGAAAAATATTCAACAATTCTTAGAAAACTTCGGTCTTCGGTCAAAAACAAAAGTTTATAGAAACTAAAAGCGGCTGCAATAAATGCAGAGCCTGCCCCGAATTAAATTCGGGGATTTTAACCATTAACTTGAAAATAAATTATCCCGTCAGCACAATTTATTGAACAATAAAATGTTGATTTTAAAACACCTTTGCATAGCTTTGTGTTAATGATGAAAAACTTAACCACTCTATTTCTATTACTGCTTACCCAAATGGTTGCTATTGCACAAAGTAATAATGCAACATTAAAAGGTGTTATCAATGATCAGGACGGCGTTCCGATAGATATGGTAAATGTGGTATTAAGAGAATATCCAACCCTTGGAACCACTACAAATGCCGACGGCGAATTCCTACTCCGCATTCCGGCACGTAAACAGCTCACGATAATCTTTTCGTCGCTGGGGTATCAAACCTTTCAGGATTCGGTGTATGCCAATCGTGAGGAAACGATTATCAAGCAGATTACAATGCCGGAGGCCAATCTCGAACTGGCAGAAATAATTGTAAAAGAACAGCGACGCAATGGCGGAAGTTTTGTTAGTCTCGATCCGAAAATCATTAACTCTATTTCGAGTGCTTCGGGAGGTATTGAAGCCGGATTAAAAACTTTGCCCGGCGTTTCGTCAAATAATGAGTTAAGTTCGCAATACACTGTGCGTGGTGGTAATTTCGACGAAAACCTGGTTTATGTAAACGATGTTGAAGTTTACCGTCCGTTTCTGATTCGCTCGGGACAACAGGAAGGTTTGAGTTTTATAAACAGCGATATGGTATCTACCATCGATTTTTCGGCAGGTGGTTTTAATGCCAAATACGGCGATAAAATGTCGTCGGTACTCGATATAAAATACCGTAAACCAAGCGATTTTAGTGGATCGGCGTCAATGAGTATGCTCGGTGCTTCGGCGCATTTTGAAGACGTGGCGTTAAAAGGAAAGCTTTCGCACATTTCCGGAATTCGTTACAAAACCAACCGTTACATACTTGGGACTTTAGATGAACAAGGTGAATATGATCCTCGCTTTCTCGATTTTCAGACCTATATAACTTACCAGTTTAACGAGAAATTCGATCTATCGTTTTTGGGTAACGTAGCACAAAACCAATACAATTTTATTCCTCAAACCCGCGAAACGACTTTTGGAACGTGGCAAAATCCGCTCAACACCAAAATATATTTCGACGGACAGGAACAGGATGATTTTCAAACCTACCTGGGAGCGTTAACCGCTAACTATCACCCCAATGCCAACCTAAACCTGAAATTTATTGCATCGGCCTACCATGCCCGCGAAAAAGAAACTTACGATATACAAGGACAATATTATTTAAATCAGCTGGAAAGAAATATGGGCTCGGACGAATTTGGCGACAGTACATTAAATTTGGGAGTTGGCACCTTTATCAATCATGCCCGTAACAGCCTGGATGCAACAGTTTACAGTTTCTCGCACAAAGGAGCTTATAACTCTGAGAAGCACTTGTTAAACTGGGGAATCAAATTTCAGCACGAAAAAATAAACGACGAATTAAACGAATGGATCTACCGAGATTCTGCGGGTTACTCGATCCCCTATTCTGATAATGAAGTAAAATTATTTTATACGCTTAATGCCAAAAACAAAATTAGCTCGAACCGGATAACCGGCTATTTTCAGGACAGTTGGAGCATGCCCACAGCAAGCGGCGATTTATATTTAACAGGTGGAGTGCGTTTCAATTACTGGGATTTTAATAATGAGTTGCTCGTAAGTCCACGCGCCACATTAAGCTACTTCCCCGAATGGGAGAAAAAAATGTCATTCCGCTTATCAGCAGGATGGTATCATCAGTCGCCCTTTTTTAAGGAGTTGAAACAAACCGACGGCTACATTAATTACGACTCAAAAGCGCAACGTTCGTTTCAGGTTGTTGGAGGCACCGACCTGCTGTTCACCGCCTGGGATCGCCCGTTTCGCTTTACCTCCGAAGCCTACTACAAACACATGAACCGCCTGATTCCTTATCAAATAGATAATGTTCGTATACGTTACCTGGCCGAAGAAGAAGCAACAGGTTATGCCACCGGGGTTGATTTTAAAATTAATGGCGAGTTTGTAAGCGGACTACAGTCGTGGGCAAGTTTATCGTTCCTGCAAACCGAAGAAGATATTAAAGGCGACGGGCACGGAATGATTCCCCGCCCTACTGACCAGTGGATGAATTTCAGCTTATTTTTCCAGGATTATTTACCAGGTAATCCAACATACAAAATGCAACTGTCGGGTTTTTACGGAGCCCGCCTGCCCACCGGACCACCAAATGGCGAACGTTACCAGGATGTATTTCGTATGCCGCCCTACCGCCGTATCGATCTTGGATTTTCAAAGGTATTTATAAGCCGGGCAAATCGCTCCAGCAGCCCGTTTTTCAGGCATATTACCGATTTATGGCTAAGCCTCGAGGTATTTAACTTACTGGATATCAATAATACCATCTCCTATTTTTGGGTATCGAGTATTTATGGCGACCAATACGCGGTTCCGAATTATCTCACATCGCGAAAATTCAACTTAAAACTTACAGTAAAATTCTAAAGCACAGCAATATATTGATTTCATTACATAATGTAATGTTTAAGCAACATTAAAACTTTGGTGTGTAGCGTGTTTGAGACGAACTACTGTAACGAATCGTTTAACTTTGCCTTGCAACTTAATTAGTTATTCTATGAACCTAACAGTATACCAGGTTGATGCCTTCGCCGAGAAAATTTTTGAAGGAAATCCAGCAGCCGTTATTCCGCTAAATGACGAGTGGCTCCCCGATGATATTATGCAAAAGCTGGCCATGGAAAACAACCTCTCGGAAACAGCATTTTTTATACAGAAAGACAACTGTTACCATATCCGCTGGTTTACTCCCGAGGCAGAGGTTGATCTTTGCGGTCATGCCACGCTGGCAACTTCGCATGTTATGTTTCAGCATTTAAATATTGCTGCGGATCAAATATGTTTCCATTCGAGAAGCGGTAAACTAAGCGTAAAAAAAGAAGACGGTCTGTTGGTATTAAACTTCCCGGCATCAAAAGTGGAGGCTAAATATATTCCAACAGGTTTAAAAACGGCGTTTGGCATTCATCCGCAGGAATGTTTTAAAGGACGCGAAGACCTGATGCTGATATTTAAAAATGAAAACGACATTGCCAATCTGGAGCCCGATTTCACAAAAATGTTAGAAGCCACTTCACGTGGTATAATTTGCACGGCCAAATCAGAAAAATACGATTTTGTATCGCGCTTTTTCGCACCATCAGTGGGGATTAACGAAGATCCGGTAACCGGGTCGGCGCACACCATGTTAATTCCGTATTGGTCGGAACAACTGAATAAGCAAAACCTGGTGGCTAAACAAATATCGAAAAGAGGCGGAGTACTGCATTGCAAACAACTTGGCGCTCGTGTTGAGATAGGCGGCAAAGCAGTAACTTACCTGGTAGGAACTATTAATATTTAACCACTTAATTCCTTTTATTTCCATTTAGGCTGTACCTCCTAACTCTATTTAAATTTATTTATAGAAATGTATAGATTAACTTAAATGAAAGTTATATACTTTTGCAGAGGAAAAATGCAAAACGCACACAAATTCAATATTTATAATTAAAGATGAACGATCCGATTGGCCTGGCCATTAAAGAATATTTTGAACGAGGTAAAGCACCTCAAATTCAGGTAGATTCAAACTACACAGAAGGCGAAACTATTGCCCCATCGTATTTTTTCCGCGACGAAAAAGAACTTCCCAAAATCGAGAAAGTTGCCCTGAAGAATTGTAAAGGCACTATTTTGGACATTGGCGCTGCAGCAGGCTGTCATTCACTCATCCTGCAAAAAAAAGGCTATAGTGTTACAGCTCTTGAAAGATCGGAAGATTCGGTTGAGGTAATGCGCAAACAGGGAATTGTAAAAGTAGTTCATGCCGATATTTTTGAGTACAACGAAAAACAGTTCAATACCATTTTGTTGCTGATGAACGGATCGGGCATTGGAGGAACCATCGAAGGTTTAAAAAAATTGCTCGCTCACCTCAAAAGCCTTTTGTTGGAAGGAGGCCAAATTTTAATTGACTCATCGGATATTAAATACCTTTTTGAAGAAGAAGACGGATCGGAATGGATTGATATTGCCAATAACAACTACTACGGCGAAATGCAGTATAAAGTGAGTTTCCGGAAAGAGGAGGAGCAGTTCGACTGGCTTTTTATCGATTTCAACACCCTGCAACTTATTGCCAACGAAATGGGTTATAACTGTACTTTGCTGGAAAAAGGCACGCATCACGACTACCTGGCAAAACTGAATCTTTAAAGATTTCACAATTCTCACGATATTTATCCGGTTCGGCACAAACCAGTAATCGATCTGATATGTCCTTTCGCAGAGTTTAAAATGTCGTTGGCAGAGTAATTCAGCTCATTCACAGATATAATTTCGGTATTTACTGACGTTTACATAATTTGGTGTTCGAATAAAAACAGAAAACACCATGAAAGCTCTTATCCTCATCTCTTCAATTTTTTACATTCTTGGATTGAAGATCAGCAACAAAATCGATTTGGTAAAAAAAACAAATCCGGTAGAAAAAATCATTACCCATAAAGTAAAAGCTGCAGAGCCCGAGAAATGTACATCTTTTGAAGCAGAAACAGAAAAAGAGGCTCCCGAAAAAGAAAAAGCAGTAGCCAAAGAAAGTATGGAATAACACCCTCCTCATATAAATAAACAGCAAAGACTTAAACAGGAAATTATATAATGGTTTCCTGTTTTGTTTTTCGTACTTTAGGTAACTTTAAAATTTGCATTCAACAAATTCATCTGCTTACTGTTTTTATTTAAATGACTTAAAAAATATCCTTATGGCCAACTTTAAATTGAATCGACGAAAATTTATCGGAGCACTTAGTGCCGGTACTGCACATGTTTTATTCTCTAATCCACTTTATGCCGGCAATATTCCGACGCGAAGTCACGATCCATTTCAGTTGGTAGAATTGGGGAATTCAGGGATAAAAACCACTTTGCTTGGAATGGGAACCGGTGTTCATGCCACCAACCGTACTAGTTTTCTTACCAAGCAGGATAAAAACACCAGCCTCGATTTGTTGCATCACTCATACAACAAAGGCATTCGGTATTTTGATTTAGCCGATACCTATGGCACGCACGGGCTTTTTGCCGAAGCGATGACAAAAATGAACCGGGAAGAACTGACGCTCACCACAAAAATATGGACACGCCCGGGTGGAATTCCTGAAAAAGAACGCCCCGATGCTGACATTGTGGTGGACCGGTTCCGGAAAGAACTGAATACCGATTACATTGATCTGGTTCAGATACATTGTATGGTTGATGAGGACTGGACTGAAACGTTAAAACCCCAAATGGAAATTCTTTCGAACCTGAAAGCAAAAGGAATTATAAAAGCACATGGCGTTTCTGTACACTCGCTCGACGCCATGAAAGCAGCCGTTAAAAACCCGTGGGTTGATGTTTTACATGCGCGTATCAATCCGTATGGAATTGCGATGGACA
Source organism: uncultured Draconibacterium sp. (assembly GCF_963675065.1). Classification (NCBI taxonomy): domain Bacteria; kingdom Pseudomonadati; phylum Bacteroidota; class Bacteroidia; order Marinilabiliales; family Prolixibacteraceae; genus Draconibacterium; species uncultured Draconibacterium sp. The sequence continues at coordinate 1,490,392 of NZ_OY775906.1, forward strand.
AACCCGATCCGCAAGAAGTGGTAGAGGTTATTCAACAATTGCACCAATCAGGAAAAGGCATTATTGGAATGAAACTGGTAGGCAACGGACAATTACGTGACGACAGTAAAAAAATAGATAACTCACTGCGATTTGTTCTTGGATTAGGCTGTGTTGACTTGATGCTCGTTGGATTTGAAACCAAAGACCAGGTTGACAATTACATATCGCGAATGGAAACCGAATTAAAGAAACTGTACTAAGGTTTATAGCCGTTTAATTCATAAACCTGGCGAAAGGCTAGCCAATGTTAAAAAATATTCACATCGTAACATACTGATTTACTGTAATTAACAGATCAAGTCAATTTTCCGACTTAAGTTCAGAACAATGAGACGGTATTACGTGTACTTTTGTGCGAAATTTCAGAAGTATCATGAATACAATATTTAAACCCAAACTACTTACGATTTTAAAAAATGGCATAAGTAAAAAACAAATTACGTCGGATATACTTGCCGGAGTTGTTGTAGGTATTGTTGCCCTCCCCCTGGCTATTGCTTTTGCTGTTGCTTCGGGCGTTTCTCCCGAAAAAGGACTGATAACTGCAGTGGTTGCCGGTTTTCTTATTTCGTTTTTAGGTGGCAGCCGTGTGCAGATTGGCGGTCCAACCGGTGCTTTTATTGTAATTGTTTACGGAATTGTGCAACAATACGGTGTAAACGGACTTATTATTTCTACCGTTATGGCCGGTGTCATTCTAATTATTTTTGGGCTTTTAAAATTGGGGACTTTGCTAAAATTTATCCCCCACCCGCTTATCGTTGGATTTACAAGTGGTATTGCATTGGTCATTTTTTCTACCCAAATAAAAGATGCGCTCGGACTAACAATTACCGACCTTCCATCGGGATTTCTGGAAAAATGGCATGTTTATATTAGTAACCTGGATAGTGTAAACGTTGCAGCCTTACTGGTAACACTGGCAACGATTGCCATAACACTCATAAGCGGAAAATTTGTAAAAAAAATACCGGGATCGTTTATTGCTATAATTCTTGCAACACTGGTTGTTCAGCTTTTTAAACTACCTGTTGCAACTATCGAAACCTATTTTGGTGAGATCAGTAATACCATACATTTTACCATTCCACAAATACGTTTGAACGATCTGCAAAACTACCTTGCACCGGCGCTCACCATTGCATTGCTGGGAGGTATCGAGTCGTTATTGTCGGCAGTGGTTGCTGATGGTATGATAAGTGGGAAACACCGCTCGAATACCGAATTGATTGCACAAGGCATTGCCAACGTTGTTACCCCGTTTTTCGGTGGTATTCCGGCAACCGGAGCAATTGCACGTACGGCAACCAACGTAAAAAACGGCGGACGCACACCAATTGCCGGTATTGCACATGCCATTACCTTATTGCTGATTATGCTTTTTTTGGGAAAATGGGCCAAATTGATTCCGATGTCGTGCCTGGCCGGAATTTTAATTATTGTTGCTTATAACATGAGCGAATGGCGCTCGTTTGCTTCCATTCTAAAGGGTTCAGTTTTCGATATAATTGTACTGCTTACCACCTTCATTTTAACGGTGTTAGTTGATTTAACTGTGGCCATTGAGGTTGGTGTGGTGCTGTCGGCTATTCTTTTCATGAAACGTATGTCCGACATTAGCGAAAAACGCATAAATAACATTGTTGACACCGATTTAATTGAAGACTATTCGCAGCTGCCAAAAGGTGTTTCGGTATACGAAATAAGTGGCCCCTTGTTTTTTGCATCAGCACGTCGTTATTCCGAAGTAATCCAGGAAATAGGGGAAAGCTGCAACACACTGATTCTGCGTATGCGCCATGTTTCGTTTATTGATGAAACGGGAATGAAAAACCTGCAAAGTTCACTTAAAATACTTCAAAACAACGGGGTGAAAGTGATTTTATCGGGTGTTTCTTCGCAGCTAAAAACTGAGCTGGAGAAAAGACTCAACCCAAAAGTTATTGACTACATTGATATGGAAGATTCGTTTGAGAAAGCGCTCGACTATGCTATGGTTACTAACGCATCCTAAACTATTACCGTTCTATGCTCTTTATTACTTAACAGGCACGCCTCCAATATTTTTAATACTTCCAGTGCTTTAGCAGGATTAACAGGTAACGCTTTGTCGTTTCTGATGGCTTCATACATTTTATCGTAAAAAATGCGGTAATCTCCCGGAATGGTTTCAACCAACTCTTCGATATGTTCTTCGTTCTCGGTGTAAACCAGTGTTCCCCAATAATCGACGTCTTCTTTTCCCCAGTCTTCACCTTCTGGCAAATTACCTGCTTTTAATAAATCTTCCTGCCCATCGATTCCCCACTTTTTAAACGTGCCATATTCTCCGTTAATGGTATATCGTGGCCCGGGATTCATAACCAGGTACGAGCATTTTAACAAAGCCGAAAAACCTCCATAATCCAAACGGACATCGTAATAATCGGCTACCTTTCCTCCGGTTCGCACCGTCTTTAAATGTGCGGTAACTGTTTGCGGTTTTCCAAACAAAACGTATGCCTGATCGACCATATGCGATCCCAGGTTATACAAAACGCCACCATATTCATCGCCCTCTTCTTTCCATGTGCCGGGTGTAATTTCGGTACGGTAACGGTCGTAGTGCGATTCAAATTCGACCAGCCGTCCAAACCGCGCTTCCCTAATTACTTTTTGTACCGTTCTAAAATCACCATCCCACCGGCGGTTCTGAAAAACAGTGAACACCAAACCTTTTGCTTTTGCCAGCTCAATCAGCTCTTGTAGTTCTGCACTCCGTAAAGTGGCCGGTTTTTCCACAACCACATGTTTTCCGGCTTCCAGCGCCTGCTTTACCATCGGATAGTGATATTTGTCCGGAGTGTTTACCACTACCAGCTCAACCTCGTTATCGCTTAAAATAGTGTCGTAGGTTTTTACAATCGTCACGTCGGGAAACAACGCTTTCGATAAAGTTTTAGAACGTTCGAGCACAAGTTTTACCCTGAAATTACAATTTACCTTCAACAACGGTCCGTGAAATACTTTTCCTGACATACCAAACGAAGCCAATGCCACTGTAACCTGATTCTTCATGCTTAAAATTGTATGAAATTACTACTCGCAAAATTCTTGTCAATAAAAATACGTAAATAAGTTTCCCGCACAAAAGTTGCTGAATAACATTCGATAAACAAGGTATTGTATAACACAAATGCTTCTATTCCACAAAATTTGATTGTAAATTAGTCTGATAAACTAGACTAACATTCCGGTTATGAAACAGTCACCAACATTTAATTCTCCCAAAAGAGGATTTATGGTGCGAGTTAAATATGACACGGCTGGAAACAACAATCCTACTCAAATGAAAAATTTTCTGAATAGTTATCTAATGGAATCGAAATGTATTAACCTCGAATCAGGTGACTACCCCGGACCTTTTCTTACTATTTCACGACAAGCCGGATGCTCGGCAAAGCGCATCGCCATTAAGCTCTCGAAAATTCTGACCGGCTACAGTTACATGTCGGAAACAAAAACCGATGTGGAGTGGAAATATGTTGATAAAGCGGTGTTTATAGGTGTTGTTAATGAAATGATTGAAGAACTAAAGTCGGGGGATTTTGAAGATGCCGAAGAATCGATAGTGTTTCTAAAGGAAGTTGGCCGGGCCTTTTCGGATGAAACGATTTACGACATTTCAGACGACAGACTGATTGCGGCCTTAAAAGGGATTATTTGCCGACTGGCCTACCACGGACGTACTATTATTGTTGGGCGTTCGTCAGGTGCCATTTTAAAAGACATTCCAAACAAACTTAACATCAGGCTTGAAGCTCCTGCCGACTGGAGAATTAACCGCATAATGCAAATTAGAGACATGACCAGAATGGAGGCTGCAGAATATATTACGCTGGCTGATAAAAAGAGAGATGCCTTTATTGAAAAAATAATCGGCAGGAAAGCCGAAAATGAGGATTTTGATGTGATTTTTAATTATGCCTCGATGGAAGACGATCAGATAGTTGACGCAGTAATTAACATATTACGAAATAAAAAAATTATCGCTCCTCATTACGAGTTCTAACAAATTTACTATTTTAGCTAATAGAAGTAACAAAATAACATCTTCTGAAAATCAGAAGAAATTAATTTAAATCTCACCTTACCAAGGCCTTTCTTCGGAGAGGCTTTGTTTTTCGAAACTTTTTTTGAGATTTTAATAAAAAAACAATGTTTTTATTGTGATATTCTAATAATTAGTCCGTTACTTTGATATAAGATTTTAATTCGCACTTCACCTTTTTTTGTGATTTTCCGTTTTAACATCTGACGCGTTCTTTATACTTAACAATAATTTTTTAAAAATAAAGCGGTATAATGCCGCGAATTTTTACATTTATACATTTATATTTTTCTATTTTTTATGAATTTATTTGTTGCAAAGTTAGACTCATCGATTACTGGTGACTACTTAAATGAGCTGTTCTCTGCACACGGAGAAGTAGCGTCTGCCAAAGTTATTTTTGACAGAGAAACGGGAAACTCAAAATGTTTTGGTTTTGTTGAAATGCCAAACGAAGAAGAAGCTAATGCAGCGATTGCTGCACTTAATGATGCTGAAATTGAAGGAAAACAAATCGTAGTTAAGGAAGCAAATGCTCCACAAGATCGTCCACGTCGTGATTTTAATCGCGGTGGCGGCGGTGGTGGCTACAACCGCGGTGGCGGTGGTGGTTACAACCGTGGCGGCGGTGGTGGCGGATACAACCGTGGCGGTGGCGGTGGCGACCGCAGAGGCGGTGGCGGTGGTTACGATCGTCGTGGTGGCGGCGGTGGCGACCGTTGGTAAGCTTTCCGAAAAGATATTAAAAAAAAGGTGTTCGTTTTTCGAGCACCTTTTTTTATGAGTTCTTAAATAACTAATAAATATTGTGGCTCACCTCTAAAGTCTGGTGGATAAGAAAAAATGTAATACTCTAGATTTCAGTATTTATCAAATCACAATCTTAAGAAACCTCGATTTTACCCTATCGGGTGAATACTATTTGGATCAAGCCAAATAGTAAGGCCGTCAGCCGCAATGAATATTAATCGTATTAAGAATTAATCCACCGGATTTTACCGGTGATCCTAATGTTGTAGCTATTAATTAAGAAGAGATTTATTTTTCGAATTTTGAAAAAGAGGATACCTTCCTAAAAAGTTCTATAATTTCTTCAGCCAGGCTTCTGCCTCTATCAGTTCGGTTTGATCAGCAGTTTTTACAGCGTAGTCAAAACCGGGCTGTATACAAAACGATCCGTATTCGCCTTTTGTATTCAAAGCGATATAACCAATTTGATGACTTTGATAATCGGGAATTTTTTTAGCGATACGACGAACAGCCTCTTCGCAGGCCCTGTCGGGCGACATGCCGCTGCGCATTAATTCAACCACCAAAAACGAACCCAGCGTTTTCATTACCAATTCGCCCGATCCGGTAGCTGTAGCTCCTCCAACTTCGCCATCAACAAACAAACCGGCACCAATAATCGGCGAGTCGCCTACTCTGCCGGGCATTTTATATCCCATTCCGCTGGTGGTACAAGCACCCGAAATACGTCCATCTTCATCAAGCGCCAGCATTCCAATGGTATCGTGATTATCTTCAGTAACATTCTCGATATTAATCTTATTACTGAATTCCTTATTCTCTTTCTTCCACTTCTTCCACTCTTTTTTACGGGCTTTGGTTAGCAGCTTTTCTTTTTCAAAACCATTGTCGAGAGCAAATTCCAATGCTCCTTTTCCGCTTAACATCACATGCGGCGTTTTTTCCATTACCAGGCGAGCCACCGAAACAGGATGAACGATATGCTGTAAGTATGTTACACTTCCTGCACGTCCTTTCTCATCCATAATACAGGCATCAAGCGTTACTTTTCCGCTGGCATCAGGAATTCCGCCTTTTCCTACGGTAATTACATTAGGATCTCCTTCGGGAACGCGCACTCCCGCTTCCACGGCATCAAGCGAGTGTCCTCCTTTTGATAAAACCTCCCAGGCAGCCTCATTGGCTGGCATACCATGATTCCATGTTGAAATTACAACCGGGAATTTATTTGCTGAGAGAAAAACCGAATTTGAAAACGCTTTCGAGGCAACACCGGCACCGGCAAGCATTAACGAACTTTTTGCTAAAAAGGAACGACGAGAAATCATAACTTGACACTTTTTTAAAATTCTTTCAAAAGTAAAAAATATATTCTTTTTTTTTATCTGAATTAAAGATTTCCCAGAATCTCCAACTCAATAAAACTACTTTTGGGAATAAGTTATATGCCACAATTTGCACATTTGGTTTAGTCGTTCGAGAAATACTCCAGTGTTTTTCTGTAGTTGGAGAAAACCACCGCACGCGATATAAATCCAAGGTACTTTCCATCGTCGATAACAGCAAGGTTGTATCGGTTTGAGGTTTCAAATTTCTTGGCCACTGTTTCCATATTGTCTTTCGACGAGATATAGAATTCAGGCATAAACATGAGGTCTTTCACCATCACCTGGTCGTATAGTTCGTGCTCAAAAATAAGATGTTTCACTTTCGAGAGTTTTACCATCCCTTTCAGGTAGCCATCCTTGTCAACAATAGGAAATAAATTTCTATTTGATTTAGAAATTGCTTTTACCAGATCGCGCAAACTGGCATCGGGAGAAATAATCTCAAAGTCGTTTTCTATCAGCTTTTTCACCTCCATAGAGCGAAGGATCGCTTTGTCTTTGTGGTGCGTAATCAAATCGCCGGTTTGTGCCAGGTGTTTTGTATAAATGGAATGCGGCTCAAAACGCATGATGGTTACATAGGCTACCGTTGAAGTGATCAGTAATGGAATAAACAAACCATAACCTCCTGTTATCTCTGCGGTTAAGAATATTCCTGTAAGCGGTGCGTGCATTACTGCAGCCATCATTCCGGCCATTCCTGCCAAAGCGAAGTTATTTTCCGGTACTCCAAGATCAAAGAAAGTATTGAGCAAGAACACAAGAAAATAACCGGCAATTGCTCCGGTAAACAGCGTTGGAGCAAAAATACCACCATTACCCCCTGAGCCGGTTGTAGCCGACATAGCGAAGACTTTAAAAATGAGAATTCCTCCTAAAACAAGTAAGACGATATAGGGATTGTCTTTCCATTGAAAAAACATGGAATTATTCAATAAATCAGCTCCCTGGTTATTAAAAACAGAGTTAATGCTGGTGTACCCTTCGCCCCATAACGGCGGGAAAATAAAAATTAAAAGGCCCAGCGTAACAGCTCCAATAAGCACACGAACAAACCAGTTATTTATGGCAGCAAAACGCTTTTCCAGAAACATGGTTCCGCGGGTAAAATAAATTCCCAGCACCCCGGTAAAAATTCCCACGAGAATGTAAATCCATATCATATTAATATGAAATGGTGCTATCTGGTCAAAATGAAGCATTACCCCTTCGCCCATAAAAAAGTACGAGATTACCGTTGCCGATACTGCCGAGATCAGTAAGGGAATTAAAAAGGCCATGGTCAAATCGAGCATCAGCACCTCTAGGGTAAAAACAATACCAGCCATTGGCGCATTAAAAATGCCTGCAATTGCACCGGCAGCCCCGCATCCAACCATCAGGGTAATGTACTTATACCTCAATTTAAAAACGCGTGCCAGGTTCGATCCAATGGAAGCACCTGTTAATACAATTGGCGCCTCCGATCCAACCGATCCTCCAAAACCAATGGTAAGCGAACTGGCAATCATCGATGAATACGTTTTATGCGGCTTTAGTTTACTGCTCTTTTTTGAAATGGAAAACAGAATCTTTGAAACTCCATGCCCAATATCGTCGCGAATTACATAACGTACAAACAACACTGTTAGTAATATTCCAATGAAAGGATATAACAAATAAAGATAAGTAAATCCTTCAACTGCAATCATCCCGGTTAACTCTTCAGCAACGAAGTGGATCAGGTTCTTTAACAGCAAGGCCGCCAGTCCACTTAACAGTCCTACAATCAAACTAAGCAAATACAAAAAGTTCTTTTCCGGAATTTTTGCAATTCTCCAGGCAACAAGTCGATTAAGAAGCTTACTCAACAACAACTTGTTAATTCTAAATATTCTAAACATGAGAAACATCAATTATCTGTTTACGATAGCGGGTAAAAACTCGTGCCCGCGAAATAAATCCAATGTATTTGCCATTTTCGATTACAGCCAGGTTATAACGCCCTGATGATTCAAATTTTGCAGTAACAATCTCCATATTATCATTCGGGTCGATAGAAAATTCAGGCATATACATCAACTCGCTTATTTTCACCGTATCGTATAGTTCATGTTTGAAGATCATCGCTCTCACGTCGTCCATTTTTACCATGCCCACCATTGTTCCGTCTGCATCAACAACCGGGAACAAATCGCGATGCGCTCTTGTTATGGCTTCAGTGAGGGTGCGTAAAGTTGCATCGGGCGATAATACTTCGAAGTCAGTTTCAATTAATTTTTTTACTTGCATCATCTGCAACACATTTGCATCTTTATCGTGGGTTAACAATTCTTTGCGTCGTGCCAACTGAATATGATAAACCGAGTTAGGCGTAAATGCCCTAACAATGAGGTATGCAAACGTAGCAGTAACCATCAGTGGCACAAATAACTTGTACCCTCCTGAAATATCTGCGATCAGGAATATTCCGGTGAGCGGTGCATGCAAAACGCCAGCAATTAATCCGGCCATTCCAATAAGTGCAAAGTTATTTGAATTGAATTCGCGCACACCCAAACGATTGATAAGTAAAGAAAAAAACATTCCGGTATTTACCCCCATAAAAAGCGTTGGCGCAAAAATACCACCAACACCACCTGCTCCAAAGGTTAGCGATGTGGCAACGATCTTCAACAAAATAACAGCTACAATAAGCAGCATGGCAGCCCACATTTCTTCGCGTAACGAATAAAACAAACTATTATCGAACAGGTAGTTTAAATCGCCTGCCAAACATTCGTTAATCGATTCATAACCTTCGCCGTAAAGTGCAGGAAAAAGAAAGATTAGTGCCCCCAAACTTGTTCCTCCAACCACTAACCTGATTCTGCTGTTTTTTAATTTCTCAAAAATACCGGCAATAAACAGGTACATTTTGGTGAAATAAACCGACACAAAACCGGTTACAATTCCTAAAGCAATATAATAAGGCAAATCTGCCAGTTTGAAAACATCGACCACGGTAAACGGGTAAAGCACATCCTGCCCCAGAAACAAGTAGGATGTTACCACCGCAGTTGACGAAGCCAGCAATAGCGGCACCAGCGAAAATACAGTCAAGTCGATCATTATTACCTCCACCGCAAAAACAATGGCTGCAATGGGTGCTTTAAAAATAGCTGCCATAGCCCCTGCGCAGGCACAGGCAAGCATCAATATCGTATTCTTATAGTTTAGACGAAATACCTTGGCTATCCACGATCCCCATGCCGTCCCGGTTGCTACAGTTGGCCCCTCCAGTCCTACCGACCCACCAAAACCAACGGTTAACGCTGATGTTATTACTGACGAATACAAATTATGTCGTTGAATATTTCCTTTTCGTTTTGATATGCTATACAAAACAGTTGGAATTCCATGTCGTACCTCCGACCGAATAACATACTTAATCAGTACAATGGCCAAAAAGATACCCACAATGGGCATGGCAAAATAAATGTAGTTATGCACCTCATTGGAAACCAGCCGGTGTACAAGTTCTTCGGTAAACCTTACAGTATTTTTAAGAACAACAGCCGTCATTCCGGCCAAAACACCAATAACAATACTTAACAAGGTTAGAAAACCTTGTTCGCCGAGGTGTTTCAAACGCCACCGGTGAAACTTAACCCAAATATGCTGTCTGTGCTTTGCCATTTTTGATCTGGTAAAAGTAACAATTAGCAAGCGCGATTAACAAATTTTAAGGAACTAATAGCTAAAGTTTTTGTTATCCTAATAAACCGCTGTAAGATGAAAATAAAACTCACGGGGAGTAATGGATACATTGGCCAACTAATTTCAACAGATCTGCAGAAAAAAGGGCATGCTGTATCTGGCATTAACAGAGACTTACTTTATGCTCCATCAAGCAGCCTGCAAGAAGAGTTACGCAATACCGATGTTGTAATTAACCTTGCCGGAGCCCCCATTTTGCAACGATGGACAAAAAAAAATAAAGAAACCATTTACAACAGCCGGGTTGTTACCACCCACAACCTGGTAAAAGCGATTATTGAGTTACCCGAAAGTGAACGCCCTGGAAAAGTGATATCAGCATCGGCAATTGGCATTTATAAATCAGGAGATTCGCACACCGAAGAAAGCATCAACTTCGATGAAGGGTTTGTTGGAAAAGTGGTGAAAGACTGGGAACATGAACTTACAGCTTTACCCGGCAGAATGCCAACCATTATATTTCGTCTGGGGGTTGTTTTTGGAAAAGAATCACAAACCATAAAAAATATGCTTCTTCCCTTTAAATTGGGATTGGGTGGTAAAATCGGTTCGGGCGAGCAATCGTTCCCTTTTATTCACGAAAAAGACGTGGTAAATGCATTCGTTTGGGCTACCGAAACACTTAAAACAAGTGACACATTTAATTTAACCGCCCCCGAAACGATTTCGAACAAAGAATTTACCCGCAATTTTGCCCGGCAGGTAAATCGTCCTGCTTTTTTTACCATTCCAACTTTTGCGTTAAAAATGCTATTTGGCAAGGCTGCTTCGCTTCTTACAGCGTCACCTCAAGTATCATCTACAAAGCTGCAGAAAGCCGGTTTTTATTTCGAATACCCAACAATAAAAGATACCTTACAAAATATTATTGTTAAGAGCCAGAAGGTTTAGCTATATATTTCTGTTCTCATTCATTAGTTTTGTACAAAATACTTTTACACATTACCTATGAAGAACCAGGAAAAAGGCCATTTGCGAACGAACATAAAATTTTTCCGCGATGTATTTCTGCTACATCCCTATCGGTTGTTCGCCTTGCGCGCAACAATTTCAATGGGCGTATTGGCAGTACCCTTTATTATTGCCGGCCTGCCGTTTTTTGGGGTAACGTTGGCTTTGGGTGCATTGGCCGGGGCTTTGGCAGAAACCGACGACCATCCGAATGGCCGTGTAAAATCGTTGTCGATAACCATCCTTAGTTTTTTTATTTCGAGTTTTTCGGTAGGACTTTTAAATAACTACACCTGGATTCTTGGCGCCGGCTTTATACTCTCCACCATCATATTTATTTTAATTGGTGGCATTGGCGAACGTTACCGTGCCATTACCTTCGGCTCTATATTGGTGGGTATTTATGCCATGCTAGGTATCGAAATCAGTCCGGCCTGGTACTGGCAGGCAATTTTATTACCAGCCGGAGCACTTTTTCACGGCATTCTTACATTGATTTTAATCTTCCGGAATCCGTGGCGTTTACTCGACCAGCAAATGGCCAGCGGCTTCAGAGCACTAGGTAATTATCTTGAGAAGAAAGCACTGCTTTTCCCCAGCCACAAAAAAGACCAGGAAGACATAAATAAAGACCTGGCCTTGCTAAACGTAAATGTGGTAAATGCACTTGAAGGCATAAAAAACGTATTAAACAATTATGCCCGGGAGATGAAAAACACAGAACCGCTAAACAGCTATCTCCAGCGTTTTATGTTATTGCAGAGTCTTCATGAGCGTGCCGCCTCAACCCACCAGCGCCACGATAAACTGGGAAACAGCAACGAACAAATTGAGATTTTGGAAGGTTTTGGCGAAATGCTTCGCCAGTTGGCTTATGCTTCGCGAATGGTTGCCGAAAATATGCTTACCGGAACTTCTTACAATCATCCGCCGGCACTCGAATGGATTTCAAAAGCCATCGACGACAAGCTGCAAACAATGCCTTCGGAAGATACGCAGGACCTCATCCTGCTCCATCATAATTTACATCGTTCGCATGTTTCGTTAAAATACCTCGATAACATGGAGGAAGGAACTTCAATTCCCCGTTTACGACGCGATGAAAGAACACCATTTCAACGTTTAAAGGAGCAGCTCACTCTTCGCCACCCGCGAATGCGTTATGCCTTGCGGCTTAGCCTAACCTTTGCACTTGGCTACGTTCTTCAGATTTACCTTGATCTCGACAAAGGCCAGTGGGTAATGCTAACAAGTTTATTTGTTAGCCAGATTACCTACAGCGACACCCGCCGGCGCCTGTTTGAGCGTTTACTGGGCACTGCTACCGGAATTGTTATCGGAGCCGCATTATTACAGATTTTTACAACCACTGCCGCGCAAGTCTTATTGATGATGGGCTCGGCGATGGCATTTTTCTACTGGCTGCGAAGAAAATACTCGGTAGCAGTAATATTTGTAACCACTTTTGTGCTGAGTGCTTTTAATATCATTTCAAACGACGGTGGCATAAACATTATGATTCCGCGCCTGGTTGATACTTTGCTTGGTGCCACGTTGTCGTTTCTCACCATTCGTTTTTTGTGGCCTGGCTGGCAATACCGGCGTATTTCGGGTCTCATTTCCACGGCATTGGAAAAGAACAGAAACTATTTTCAAGCTATTGCAAAAGAATATAAAGAGGTGAGTAACGACGATTTAAACTACCGCATTGCCCGAAGAGAGGCGCACCTGGCCGATAACGAACTGGCACAGGCCTGGAACAGTATGCGACAGGAGCCTAAAAGCAAACAGCACATCATGGAAAATGCATTAACCATTACCTATTTAAATCATGCATTATTGTCGAATCTTTCGGCACTTGGAGCACACCGCGAAACAAATATCGAGAGCTACAAAGACATTGAACCTTTGTTTCAACAAATTGATAAAAAGCTTACGGAAGCCGGCAAAGAAAACACCAATATGGAAGATAAGTTTTCATCCGATCTGTCGGAACTGCTAATGACATTGCAACAACAAATTAAGGACACAGGTGCCGGTTTAAAACGACAGCAACTGCGCTTGTTTTACAATATTGCGGCAACCACATCAAAAATTATTGATGAGTTAAAGCGTTCCGGTATTAACTGATAATACATAAAAAAACCTTCTGCCCGAAGACAGAAGGTTTTGCATATATAAAAATTGATCTGAATTAGTCAACTTGAGGACCAGCAGCAACCAATGCTTTACCTTCTTCGTTATCAGTATATTTAACGAAGTTTTTGATAAAGCGACCACCAAGATCTTTAGCTTTTTCTTCCCATTCAGAAGCATTAGCATAAGTATCTCTTGGATCAAGAATACCAGTATCAACACCTGTTAATTCTGTAGGAATTTCAAGGTTGAAAATTGGCAGGTTTTTAGTTGGAGCTTTGTCGATTGAACCATCAAGAATAGCAGTAATGATACCACGGGTATCTTTAATTGAAATCCTTTTACCTGTTCCGTTCCATCCAGTGTTTACCAAATATGCCTCAGCACCGTGCTCTTCCATTTTCTTCACTAATTCCTCACCGTATTTAGTTGGGTGAAGTGAAAGGAAAGCACCACCAAAACATGCAGAGAATGTTGGCTGTGGAGTTGTAACACCACGCTCGGTTCCTGCTAATTTTGCAGTAAATCCTGATAAGAAATAATATTTAGTTTGTTCCGGAGTCAATTTTGAAACCGGAGGTGTTACTCCAAATGCATCAGCAGTCAAGAAAATTACTTTTTTAGCGTGACCAGCTTTTGATGGAACAACAATGTTCTCGATATGGTTAATTGGGTAAGAAACACGAGTATTCGCCGGACCTGAATCGAAATCAATTTTTCCATCAGCATCAAGAGTTACATTTTCAAGAAGAGCGTTACGTTTGATAGCACCGTAAATCTCTGGTTCAGCATCTTTATCCAGGTTAATGGTTTTTGCATAACATCCACCTTCGAAGTTAAATACGCCTTCATCATCCCAACCGTGCTCATCATCACCAATCAACTGGCGATTTGGATCAGTTGACAGAGTAGTTTTACCAGTACCTGAAAGGCCAAAGAAAATAGCGACATCACCTTCTTTACCAACATTGGCAGAACAGTGCATTGCAGCCATACCTGCTTTTGGTAAATAGTAGTTCATCATTGCGAACATACCTTTTTTCATCTCTCCTCCGTACCAGCTACCACCGATAACCTGCATTTTTTCTTTCAGGTTGAAAACAGTGTATACAGGAGAGTTCATACCAAACTCTTCCCATCTATCGTTTTGAGTTTTTGAACCATTCATTGCTACAAAATCAGGCTCACCGTAGTTCTCCAATTCTTCATCAGTTGGACGGATAAACATGTTTTTCACAAAGTGTGCCTGCCATGCTACTTCCATAATGAAACGAATTTTCAAACGAGAATTTTCGTTAGCTCCAAGAAAAGTATCCATTACATACAATTTCTTTCCAGAAAGTTGTTTTGCAGTAATTTCTTTTAAATAATCCCAAGCTTCTTCTGAAACTTTTTTGTTGTCATTTGGAGATTCCGGAGACGTCCACCAAATATCTTGTGAAGCTTCGTTATCTACCAAAAATTTATCCTTAGGAGAACGACCTGTGAATTCACCAGTCATTACGTTAACAGCGCCAAGCTCTGATAACTGACCTTTTTCGAATCCTTCCAATTCCGGATTCATTTCTTCTTCATAAAGTTTCTCGTATGAAGGGTTGTGGATAATTTCCTGTACGTCAACAATTCCGTACTTGCTTAAATCTAAATTTGCCATAACTACCTAATAATTAACTTAATAATACAATTTTTCGTCTACTTAAATCGGGACACAAAAATATCATAATTTTCCAATCGACAGGTTTGATCTCTCCCATTTGACCTTTTTTTTGCACCGATTAAACATTAGCTTAACAATAGAAATTCTGCGATTAAGAAGATGTTTTTATCTTAATTTATTCATAAAAAAAGCGCTACAAGTATAGATGTAACGCTCTGTTATTATAATAATATAACTGTTATGATCTTGGATGAAACTGATGGATCGTTGACTTCAGATAATCCTTATCCAGGTGCGTATAAATTTCGGTGGTTAATATCGATTCGTGCCCTAACATTTCCTGAACGGCCCGTAAGTCGGCTCCACCATTTATCAGGTGTGTTGCAAACGAGTGACGGAATGTATGCGGACTAATTTTCTTATCTAAATTAACCTTAGCTGACAGGTTTTTAATAATGGTAAAAATCATGACCCTGCTTAATTTTCTTCCGCGGCGGTTTAAGAATAATATGTTTTCACTATCCTTATTCACCCGTAAATTCTTTCTGTAATTACCCAGATACTTATTAATCTCTTCAATTGCCCGTCCGCTAACCGGTACTAATCGCTCCTTGCCGGCTTTTCCTTCAATTTTTATAAATCCCTGCTCAAAAAACAGGTTGGTCATTTTCAGGTTTACAAGCTCCGAAACGCGTAAACCACAACTGTACAAGGTTTCCAACATGGCTTTGTTTCGTTGCCCCTCTGATTTTTTCAAATCGATGGCATTGATTAACATATCAATTTCTTCCATCGATAATATATCGGGAAGTTTGCGGCCAATTTTTGGCGACTCGAGTAAAGCGGTCGGATCACTGGTGATCTTTTCTTCAATTAACAGATATTTATAGAATGATTTTATGCCGGAGATGGTTCGCGCCTGAGTTCTTGGACTAACGCCTTTATCATTTAACCATTCGACAAAACTTTTTAACTGACTCAGTATTACCTTTTCTGGATTTACCCCTTTAAAACTTTTTTCAAAAAAATTCTCAAGCTTATTAATATCATTAATATATGCAGCTATCGAGTTCTGCGATAATGATTTCTCTAACTTCAAGTAATTTTCATATCCCTTTTTACATTCCTCCCATTTCATAATATAGCAAATTAAGGTTACTTTTATGTCTGTTTATTTGTGCAACGTAAATTCAATCAAAAGAGTGAACTATTGATACAAAAAAATATTACGTTGCATTTTGAATAAAGTTACTATAAAATATATTAAAATTGAAATAATGAAGCTCTTGATTATCAATGGACCTAATTTAAACTTACTTGGAGTAAGGGAGAAGTCGATTTATGGAACAGAAAGTTTTAAAAGTTATTATGAACAATTGAAACTGGATTTCGCCGATATTGACCTTACCTATTTTCAATCGAACGTGGAGGGAGAACTCATTAATTCGTTACACGAACATGGTTTTAGTTACGATGGGATAATCATAAATGCCGGTGCCTATACACATACCTCGGTGGCCATACGCGATGCCATTGCAGGAATAAAAACGCCTGTTGTTGAAGTGCATATTTCAAATACACTTACTCGCGAAGATTTCAGACACAAATCAATTATTGGCCCGGTATGTAAAGGATGTATTATGGGATTTGGCCTTGAATCGTACCGGTTGGCAATTCAAAGTTTCGTAAATTGAAATTTAATCTATACTCTCTATTAAATTTAATCGTTGATTAAATTTAATTTAACCGTTAAATCGGGTTTTATTGTACTTTTGCGCCCTTAAAATTTAGAAATAATGAGACAGACCAAAATTGTTGCAACGATATCAGATCAAAGATGTGATGTAGATTTTATACAGTCACTTTATAATGCCGGACTGAATGTAGCCCGTATTAACACTGCCCATATTACTCCCGAAAGCGGAAAAGTTATGGTTGATAATATTCGCGCGGTTTCAGACAAAATTGCAATTCTTGTTGACACGAAAGGCCCAGAAATAAGAACATGTCAAACTCTTTCAGACACAGAAGTTAAGGAAGGAGAACTGGTTACACTTTCTTACTCTACCGGAGTACTGGATGATGTAAAAAACATTTGTGTGAACTACAAAGGTTTTGTTAACGACCTGAATGTTGGCAACAAAATTCTTGTTGATGACGGCGAAACTGAATTTGAAGTAGTTGAAAAACACATCCAGTATTTATTGTGTAGAGTTTGCAACTCGGGCGTTATTAAAAAACGTAAAAGTATTAATGTACCCGGAGTTGAAATTAAATTACCATCGCTGACTGAACGCGACGTGGAATTTATTCGCTTTGCTGCAGAAAACGAACTCGATTTTATTGCACACTCATTTGTCCGCCATAAAGAAGATATTAATGAAGTTCAGAAAATTCTGGATGAACACAACAGCCCTATTAAAATTATTGCCAAAATTGAGAACATGGAGGGTGTTGACAATATCGACGAGATATTAGAGCACGCTTATGGTATTATGGTAGCGCGTGGCGATTTGGGTATTGAACTTCCGGAATCAAAGATCCCATCTATTCAACGTAACCTGGTTCGTCGTGCAATATTGTTCCAAAAACCGGTTATTATTGCTACGCAAATGTTGCACACCATGATTGAGCACCCAAGACCAACACGTGCCGAAGTGAGCGACGTAGCAAGTGCTATTTACATGGGAACCGATGCAATAATGTTAAGTGGCGAAACGGCCTACGGAAAATATCCTGTTGAAGCCGTTAAAGCGATGGATAAAATTGCACAGGAGGTTGAACCTGACCGCGACCGTCGCGAACTGACTGTACCACTTAAATCAGATATTCCGGCTTATCTGGCACAATCGGCTATACGAGCTGCACGCGAATTAAAACCTGATGCGATTATTACATCAACCACTACAGGAAAAACTGGACGTTACCTATCATCGCATCGTCCTTTTTACCCGGTTTTTGTAAAATGTCACTCGCAACGTGTGATGCGCGAACTGGCACTATCATTTGGAATTCATCCTTCGTTCCTTGAAGCTAAAAAGAACAAGATGAAAATCCAGAAAGCAGCTGTTCAGGAATTGGTTAACCAGGGAACAATTAGTATGGACGACCTCGTAATATATGTAGGTGGACGTTTTGGCGAAGATGCAGGTGCATCGTTCATCGAAATATCTACTGCCGACAGGTTATTCCTGAAACCAAAAGAAATACGTTAACAACGATTTTACGCTATAAAAAAAGCCTTGCTTCTTCTCTGAAACAAGGCTTTTTCTTTTATATAAAACTACTTACAGGAAATCGGGATACTGGATACTTGATCGTTGAACATTGATTCTTAGATATTCGACAGTTCGATATTGGTCATAAGACATTTTAACAGAAAAAACATTCATGATTTCCGGGAATCAATAACAGGAATGAAAGTAGTGCCAGTTTTCAGCTGACTCTCCCTCATTCCCTCTCTTCGAGAAGGTGTCGAAGGCTCAATCAGAGTGAGTCAATAAAGTCTGAAGTAGATTTTGCTATTATACTTTATTGGACTTTCAGAAAAAAAGCCCTGCTTCATAACTGAAACAAGGCTTTTTCTTTTTGGACTAAGCACCTGGCTATCGGAAATCAATAACTTCTACATCATCGTGGTTAGCAGCATTAAAAACAAATTCCGAATCATCAAAACCGGCGTTCGTATCCATTTCTTTTACCAGAATTCCATACAAGTTGCCATCGGTGCTATGCAGTGTTGCCGAGTGAATCATCATTTCAGCCTTATCGATAGCCACTTCAATCATCGTTACATCGTAAGTGTCCGAATCAGGAAAAAGATTGATATGATAAAGCGTTTTACCACCTTCCGCCTTTTCATCTACAAACTCAGAACGAAAACCGCGCTCGTAAATACTGAACAACGACGAAGGATCCATTAATTCACTGCTTTCATCGTCAATATTCGAAATGGTTACCTGGTTACCGTCTTTCATGTAATTCCATAATGTTTTGCCATTTGAAAATACTTCAACTCCCAAATCGGGCAGTTGCACACAATATTTCTTACCTTTAATTTTTATGGTGCCTGCGTTGGTTTCGTCAATATCCATTTCTTCATTCACCATTGTGAATACAAAACTGGCTGACAACGACGCGATTTCTTTTGTTTTGACACTTACCTCATCCAGAATTTTTTTGGCCTTTGCATCACTCTGCGACCATCCTAAAGCTGCTGCCATTACTAGCGCAACCATCAATACTATCCTTTTCATCATTTCTCTATTGTACTATTCCTATGTCAGAAAATGAAAACGCTACGATCATTTCTCTCCAATGTCTAAATCTCGATCCCGTATCACCCTCAAAAATTAATTCTACAAACTATTCAATAATTGTTCCAAACTATATTCATCCTGCAGTAAAACCTGTCGCGCTTTACTTCCTTCGCTTGGGCCAACTATACCTGCAGCTTCCAATTGATCCATTAATCGACCCGCACGGTTATAACCAATCGAGAATTTTCGCTGTATCATCGATGTCGATCCCATTTGGTTCATCACCACCACGCGTGCCGCATCGTCAAATAACTCGTCGCGGTTCCGCAGATCCACTTGTCCCGGTCCGGGTTCTTCATCGCCTGCATATTCGGGTAACAAAAATGCCGTTGGATATCCGCGTTGATCACCAATAAATTCAACAATACGTTCAACTTCAGGAGTATCAACAAAAGCACATTGTACGCGCGTCATTTCACTTCCCTGCGAAATAAGCATATCACCCCGTCCGATAAGTTGGTTCGCTCCGGGCGAATCCAAAATGGTACGCGAGTCGATCATCGATGCAACCTTAAACGCAATACGCGCCGGAAAGTTAGCCTTAATAACACCGGTAATAATATTGGTCGACGGACGCTGTGTGGCAATAATCATATGAATACCAACAGCCCTTGCCAGCTGTGCAATCCTGGCAATTGGCAATTCAATTTCTTTTCCGGCAGTCATTATCAGGTCGGCAAACTCATCAATTATAACCACAATATAGGGCATAAAACGGTGCCCTTTCTCCGGATTCAATCGGCGCGATATAAATTTCTTATTGTATTCTTTAATATTACGTGCCTGGGCAGCTTTCAGCAGATCGTAACGTGCATCCATTTCTACGTTGATCGAATTCAGCGTATTTTTCACTTTCTGAATATCGGTGATCACCGGCTCTTCCGCATCAGGTAATTTTGCCAGGTAGTGTTTTTCCAGCACCGAATAAATATTCAGCTCCACTTTTTTCGGGTCAATAAAAACGAACTTCAGTTGCGATGGGTGTTTTTTGTACAGCAACGAAGTAATGATCACATTTATACCTACCGATTTACCCTGTCCGGTAGCACCAGCAACAAGAATGTGCGGCATTTTTACCAGGTCGAACATAAACGTTTCATTCGAAATGGTTTTCCCCAACGCCACCGGCAATTCGGCTTTACTTTCCTGAAAACGCTTTGAGCGCACAATGGAATGCATCGATACCGTTTCCGGATTTTGATTTGGCACTTCAATACCAATGGTACCGCGCCCCGGAATTGGTGCTATAATTCGAATTCCCAAAGCCGCCAGACTCAACGCGATGTCGTCTTCCAGGTTTTTAATCTTCGAGATACGTACGCCCGGTGCCGGAACAATTTCGTAAAGTGTAATTGTTGGACCAATTGTGGCTCTGATTTTTGTTATTTCGATCTTATAATGACGCAGCGTTTCAACAATTTTATTCTTGTTGGCTACCAGCTCTTCATTCTTAACTTCAGCATTTCCAAACTGATGATCTTCCAACTGATCGAGTGATGGGAACTTGTAACTGGCCAAATCCAGGGTTGGATCATAATCTTCCAGTTCCTCCGGCTTCGTGCCATCCGACTCTTCTTCCTCCAGTTTGCGAGCAACCGTTAAATCCAGATCATCCTCTTTTTTTATCGGAATCACCTCAATATCATCTCCCGTTTCCTCTTTGGGATGGGAAATTTCAATATCTTCGTCTTCTGCCTTCGGTTCATCCTGAGGCAGCTCAACTTCATCATCCGATTCAAAAATGGCTTTCACCACATCATCGTCATCTTCTATTATTTTTGTTATTGACTCTTCGCCTTCAACCTCCGAAACGTCGGTCGTAACTTCATCCTCTTGCTCGGTTTCTTCAAGCCCAGCCTCTTTAGGATTTCTTTTTAACAGCCCTTTCAGCATATTAAAAGCACCATCGAAACGTACAACGATAATTGCCAGCCCGGAAATGAACAACAGAAATACAAGCCCGACAATACCGATCAGCGAACGCAACCAGTTGCTTAATATAAAACCATAATGACCACCCCAATAGATAGCCGATCCGGCATCGGTTTTATTAAAGAACAATCCCAGTGCCACCGAAAACCAAATCAAGCAGATAATACTATACCACACACTTTTCAGATAGTTCCCAGTTTTTCGACCTAAAATCCGCGCACCGCTAATGGCCATTAAATACACAAAACCAAACGATGCCAGTCCAAACCCACGGTTCATGATAACTTCCGACAAATAAGCACCCAGTTTCATCCCTTTATTCTGAGCGTTCACCTCAGTGTTGAAAAGGAATTCGCGCCAGCCCGAATCCATTATACTTTGATCGGCTGCACCGTAAAATAAAAACGACACAAAGGAAATCAACAGATAAGCTGCTGCTAAAAACACAAACAACCCGAAAAGGAAATACAGTTTTTCTCTGTTAATCAAAGGTGTACGCTTCTTTTTGATACGTTTATTTTTCGATTTTGCTGGCTTTTTCTTCGCTCTAAATGCCATGGAATTATTTTTAATCCGAATTTTTATTCACAACAAGTTTCCAATATAACGATTAAGTTTCATTTCAATTTTTGAGTTTCCAAAAATCATTCAACAAAATCGACTCTAACCGCTAAACAGGAACATTATTCCTCTTAAAACTGAATAATGTGGGTTAAATTGCCCGCAAATTTAACTAAAAAAACTCAGGTAGAAGTTATGCCTGCTTGCTAATTCCTGCAATCATTTCAAGAAAAAAGTGTTAACAAATTTCACTCATTTTCTTGCAATTCGTAAGAAAGTGTATCACCTGTTTTCCGAATTAATAAATCAATCGGAAAAAGCTGTTTTAAAATAGCATAAACAACACAAAACCAAGCTCTAACACATTTCTTTTTATGTTTTGTTTTTCTATGTTTGTTAGGCGCCTGATCTTTCGTCAGGGCACTAATTAACTATACCAATGAAAAAACGAGCTGTTGTTGCTTTGGGCGGAAACGCCATCCTGCGAGGAAACGAGGACGGAACGATCGTTCAGCAGGAAAAAAATGTAACCGACACACTTGAAAACCTGGTGCCACTGCTGCGCGAAGGTTACGAACTGGTGCTGACACACGGCAACGGGCCGCAGGTAGGTAACATTTTAATGCGTAACGATGCCGGCGAGCAACTTTATGGCATTGCACCCATGCCGCTGAATATTTGCGTGGCTGACTCGCAGGGCGGTATTGGTTTTATGATCGAGCGGATGATGCGCAACGTACTCAACAAACACGGTATCGACAAAAATGTAATTTCAATGGTTACGCTGGTTGAGATCGATGCTAATGATCCTGCTTTTCAAAATCCATCGAAACGAATTGGAAAAGTGTACAGCAAAGCGGAAGCAGACAAACTGGCTAAACGAAAAGGCTGGGATTTTAAATCCACCTCAAAAAGTAAAGATGGCTATCGAAGGGTAGTCCCCTCGCCCAAACCCATTGATATCGTTAATAAAGAAATTATCCGGCAACTGCTGGAGAGTGGCAACATTGTGATTGCTGCCGGCGGTGGTGGCATTCCTGTTTATTTCGACGAAAACAACGACGTGCGCACGCTTGATGCGGTAATAGATAAAGACATGGCGTCCGGGATGCTGGCCACTAATATCGATGCTGATGAGTTATACATCCTCACTGACGTGCCATTTATCTACAAAGACTATGGCGAAGAAACACAACAGAAACTCGAGTTTTTAAATTTTACCGACACCCTAAAACATCTCGAAAATGGTACATTTGCTGAAGGAACGATGGAGCCTAAAATAAAAGCCTGCCTCAACTTTATAAAAAACGGCGGCAGCAAAAGTATTATCACCGAAGCCACCAAGCTGGCAGACAAAAGTTACGGTTCGAAAATAACATTGAATTACGACGATTTAGATAAAAAACCTACAATAAACAACCATGACAAATAATTTAAAAAACAAAAATTTCCTCAAGCTACTTGATTTTACTACCGAAGAAATAAACCAACTGCTGGATCTTGCAGCGAGGTTAAAAAAGGCAAAATATGAAGGCATTGAAAAGCCGTTGCTTTCGGGTAAAAACATTGCGCTGATCTTTGAAAAAGCCTCAACCCGCACCCGTTGTGCTTTTGAAGTGGCGGCCTACGACCAGGGAGCACAGGTGACTTACCTGGGACCTTCCGGTTCGCAGATTGGCCAGAAAGAAACCATGAAAGATACAGCACGAGTTTTGGGCAGAATGTACGACGGCATTGAATACCGTGGTTTTGGCCAGGACATTGTGGAAGAACTGGGCACTTATGCAGGAGCTCCAGTTTGGAATGGCCTCACCAACGAATTTCACCCCACTCAAATTCTGGCTGATTTCCTCACCATGAAAGAACACGGCAACAAACCGCTACAGGAAGTAAAATTCTGCTACCTGGGTGATGCACGAAACAATATGGGAAATTCACTGATGGTAGGTGCTGCCAAACTGGGAATGGATTTCAGAGCCGCTGCCCCCCTAGCTTGTCAACCCACTGAAGAATTGCAGGCGGAATGTCGCAAAATAACAGCTCAAACCGGTGGCAAGATTATGATTACCGAAGATGTAGCCACCGCAGTAAAAGACTGTGATTTTCTGTATACCGATGTATGGGTGTCGATGGGTGAGCCCGACGAAGTATGGCAGGAACGTATAAAACTGCTCCTCCCCTACCAGGTAAATAAAAAAGCGATGGAGCTCACCGGAAATCCCGATGTAAAATTCCTGCATTGTTTACCGGCATTCCATAACCGCGACACAAAAATTGGCGAGCAGATCTACCAAAAATTTGGACTGGAAGCTATGGAAGTTACCGAGGAAGTATTTGAAAGCGAAGCATCGCTGGTTTTCGATGAAGCAGAAAACCGCATGCACACCATAAAAGCCGTTATGGTCGCCACTTTGGCTTAAGCAAAATCACCATAGATTTTAAAGCATTATCTTCAATTTTTGGAGGTAGTGCTTTTTTAATTCCCCAGCTTCGAGCCGCGAGCTTATAGCCATTAGCTTTTTCAATCTAAATCAATCTTTTTCCATTTCTCACCAAATAAATGCTCATTGCTCAACGCCCAACCTCCTTTCCCGCTTTCCTCATTCACTCATTTACCTATTCACTGGTTCAATCTATTTTCAATCTACATCAATCTATTTTTCAATCTCATCATCTCAATGCTCAGTACTTCTCCCCTTTTGCTTTTCGACTTTTTACTTTTGCCTTTTGCCTTGCAAATCCTTTTCCTATTTTTGCCCCGTGAAAAATCATTCAACATTCATAACGAATATCCTGGCAGTAGCCTTGTTGCTAATCTCAACACAAGGAGTAGCCTCCGAAAGGGGAAAACCGGAACGGATTTCGCTTCTTATAGAAGATACCGCTCCAGCTCTAACATTTCACAACGATTCTATTCACAAGATCGATTTTCGTTATGCCGATAAACAAAGAGGATTCAAACCATTTATAGCTCCATCCATTCTGATTGCCGGCGGAACGATTCTGCATTTTTCCGACTGGAAATATGACATTAACCAGTGGCGCTGGGAACATTTTAACTATACCGGCCACCTGGATGATTATTTACGTTTTGCACCGATTGCTGCAGTTTATTCGTTAAATGCTTTGGGGATAAAGGGGAAAAACAATATTGGCAACCAAACCGCCATACTGGGCAAAAGCATGGTATTGACCACTATTATTACAAAAAGCCTGAAAAGCATTTTAAATGTAGAACGTCCAACCGGCGAACCGAAGTCAATGCCTTCCGGGCATACAGCCATTGTATTTGCAACAGCCCAATGGATGCACCACGAATACGGCGAGATAAGTCCATGGTACAGTGCAGGTGCGTATGCCTGTGCCACCACTGTGGGAATCATGCGTATTTCTAAAGGCGCACATTGGGCTTCAGACGTAATGGTTGGCGCCGGTATAGGGATGATTTCCACCGAACTGATCTATCTCACCCACCAATACAAATGGGATCGGGAACACCTGAAAAACCTCGATATTTTTCCTTTTAAAACCGGCAGCCAAAAAGGACTTGCACTGGTGTATACCTTTTAACAAGCCGCGAGCTACGAGTCTCCAGCTACAAGCATTAATTTGTCTACTACCCCAAAATCACAAACCACTCTCCATTTACTCAATTACTCATTCACTTTTTCGCCTTTTAACTTTTTCCTTGTTCCACCATTTGCCTTTCAACTTTTACCTTTTACCTTAATTTTCCATGTTCTTTTCACCTTAAAACTTTTATCCTCTATCCTCTTCTTTTTTCCCTAGTAATTTATATTTTTGTCACACAAATTCGGATAATACAGCAGACTAATGGCATCTTTACAAACTCAAAAACAATGGCATGTAATTTACACCCGGTCCCGGGCGGAAAAGAAGGTAGCAGAAGAACTTAACACAAACAATATTGAATGCTTCCTTCCTCTGCAAAAAAGACTCCGCCAGTGGAAAGACCGCAAAAAATGGGTAGAAATCCCCTTAATTTCAGGCTATTGTTTTGTAAACATCACCCGTAAAGAATACGACAAAGTACTACAACTTAATAACGTGGTAAGTTATATCACTTTCGAGCGAAAAGCAGCTATTGTAAGTCAGGCCGAAATAGAAGCTTTGCAGACGATGCTTCATCAGTTTGACTTTGAAGTGAACGTTACAATGGAAAATTTCGAACCCGGTAAACAGGTGGAAGTAATTGAAGGGCCCATGGTTGGATTAAGCGGAGAACTCATAGAGTGCCGGGGCAAGAATAAATTTGCGTTGCGCATCGAACAAATCAACACTTCTTTTTTGGTCGAAATTCCTGCCTCCTATCTGAGTGCGGTGCCGGAAACAGTAATTTAATCACTCAAAACAAGCTAATAACAGGAAATAATACTGCATATAATTAATAGAAAGAATCGTTAATACGGAATAAATACATAGCTAATATAAAGCAACAGAACGCACACATTGCCAAACAATTAACCAAACAAGATCATAATGCTCGATTTCCGACGTTAATTAACAAATAACTTTTTTGTTTTTTTTCCCCAGGAACGACATTATAAATTAAACAAATTGAGTAGTTTTGCTACTCAACTAATATTAATTTTCTACTCATACAGCACATGTAACTGAGGAGGCGAAGCAGTGCCCGAATCAGCATATCCACCACACCTTTCCAACTACAAAACTTCACATAACTCACTATTAGCCAAATGATAGAATCTTTAATCACAAACAAAACCCGGCTAAAGCTTTTACTCAAGTTTTTTCTGAATAAGGAGACCACCAGCTACCTCAGAAACCTTGAACAGGAGTTTGGTGAATCTTCAAATGCAATTCGTTTGGAATTGAACAGGCTGGAGCACGCTGATTTACTAGTATCCAATTTCAACGGAAACCGAAAATATTTCCGTGCCAACGATAATCACCCGCTTTACAGTGAGATCAACAGCATCTTGCAAAAAACAGTGGGGCTGGATACGGTTATCGATAAGATCCTGAAAAATGTCGGCGATCTGAACGAGGCCTATCTTATTGGCGACCTGGCCATAGGGAAAGCATCCGGCATTATCGACCTGCTACTGGTGGGTGACGACATCGACACACGCTTTGTGGTTGCTTTGGTGTCGAAAGCCGAAAAACTGGTCAATAAAAAAATACGCTACCTTGTTCTTTCCGAAAAGGAAAAAGCCGAATATCTGAAAACGCAGAATGCCTTACACATCTGGTCGAGGGAATAAAGAAGAGAAACCCTGACAGAAGTCAGAAGACTGGAGACCGAAGTAGAGAAACAATCCAAAGAATGTTTTATTCCGTCTTCCGACTCCCGACTTCGGACTCATAAGCAGGTCATTCTACCTAACTGAAAAATATTCTAGCTTTGTTTTTTTCAACCAAACGGATAATTAAATATTACCAAATAAATAATAAATGAAGAACGATAGGTATTCAACTCACCCCCTCTCTTCGCGAAGAGAGGGACGATTGGAACGAAGTTACAATCAGGGTGAGTAGTAAAAAACCTGCAACAGAGTATTCAACTTAAAAACTTTACTACAACACAAATATGAAGCACTTACTACAAACAATGTTAACGGTATTCTTTTGCTCGGCAATGCTGCTGGCTGCAGAGGCACAGACGCAGACGCAGGATGTAAAGAATGTTGATGTTAAATCATTGCCGCAATCCGAGATCAACAAAGCCAAAAGGGCCATGCAGGATGCCGGATTATCAGAAGAACAAGCGATACAACTGGCCCGTCAGCGGGGAGCTACTGAACAGCAGATTTTGGAAATGCGTCAACGTTTAAGCGAACAAGACACCACGCAACAAGACATGTTTGAGCTCTATGAAGAGCCTGAAACCCTACCCGAAGAACAGGAAGACTCTTATCTTTCACAAAGAAAGGTTGAATTAAAAAAGGATCTGGAAGTCTTTGGAGCTTACCTGTTTAACAACGAAAACCTTACTTTCGAACCTCAGGTAAACATACAAACACCCAAAAACTACGAAATAGGCTTTGGCGATCAGTTGCTTATTCAGGTTTGGGGAAACTCACAAAACAACTATCAACTAAGGGTAAATAACAATGGCCAAATCGTTATCCCCGACCTGGGACCGATTTATGTAGCCGGCATGTCGTTTGATGAAGCTGAAAAGAAAATTGTAAAAAACCTTACCGCAATCTATGCCGATATGGGTGGCGACAATCCCGGCACCTTTGCTCAGTTAGACATGGGACAGCTGCGTTCCATACGGGTAAACCTGCTTGGCGAGGTGGTAGCCCCCGGCACCTATACCTTACCCGTAACAGCAAGCGCTTTTAACGGTTTATACCTTTCGGGCGGCCCTAATGAGATTGGCTCATTCCGAAATATCAAGGTCATTCGCAACAACAAAATTGAACAAGTAATCGACATATACAATTTACTGGTAAATGCTGATCCCTCTGACAATATTACATTAAAAGACGGCGATATCGTACTTGTCCCTCCGGCAGAAAAACAGGTGGTGGTAAACGGCGAATTTAAACGCAACGGTATTTTCGAGATAAAAGAAGGCGAAATGCTAAACGACCTGGTGCGTTTTAGCGGAGGATTTAAAGCCGGCGCCTATTTGGGTAACACGCAAATTGTCCGACAAACACAACAGGGACAGCAGATTATCGATGTTCCTTACGACCTGCTTAATACTACACCGCTGGTAAAAGGCGATACCATTCAGAATACCCTGACTACCGATCGTTTTGAAAACAGGGTAAGTATAGAAGGTGCCGTTTATCATCCGGGAGAGTACGAATGGACCGAAGGACTTACCCTCGCAAAGCTGATCGAAAAAGCCGACAAACTGCTGCCCGAAGCATTTAAAGGCCGGGGCTTGATAACCCGTTACAACAGCGACCGTACCACTTCTGCTATAGCCTTTGATGTGGAAGATATTAGCAGCGGCAAACAAAACATTCTGCTGCAAGCCGATGATGAGGTACTGATAAAGACCCATTTCGATCTAAAAGAACAACCTTATATAACCGTTAATGGTGAAGTGCTGGAACCCGGTCCTTTTAACTGGTCGGAGAACATGACATTGGGCGATGCAATTTTTCTGGCAGGTGGCCTTACCGAGGGTGCCGACAGTACTTTTATTGAAATTGCCCGCCGCTTGAGTTACAGCGATGCTGCGGTACTTTCCGATACCATCGGACATGTAATTATCGCTAACATTTCACGTGGATTACAACTGGGAGAAAACGATGCTGAAATGAAATTGCGTCCCTGGGATCAGATCTCGGTTCGTACGGCTCCCAATTTCCGTCAAAACGAAACGGTAATGATTTCGGGCGAAGTGACTTACGCCGGAGCTTATGCCATTACCAACAAACAAATGCGTATTTCCGACCTGGTACAGATGGCCGGTGGAACTACTCCGAAAGCCTACCTTCAGGGGGCCACACTCGAACGTTTTTCCGAAGAGCTGGGTTCCGAACGCGTAGCCATTAACCTGCAAAATATTCTCAATAATCCAAAGAGCGACAGAGACCTGTTATTAAAAAACAGTGACCACCTGAATATCCCGGAGTTTATGCAAACCGTTAAAATTATCGGAAGCGTACAAAACCCCTTCTCCATTACCTTTGAAGAAGGACGTAATGCCAAATACTATGTCAACCGCACCGGAGGATTCCAGGCACAGGCCAATAAGAGAAAAACATACGTGCAATACCCCAATGGCGAAACGGCGGTTACCAAAGGATTAATATTTAGACATTACCCTAAAGTTACACCGGGCAGTATTGTGGTAGTTCCCGAAAAACCGGAAAAAGAACGTCCGCAAGGCTTATGGCTGGCCATAGCATCTACAATGTCCTCAATGGCCGTAGCCATTGCTACAGTTATAAGAGTTGCAAATTAATTTAGCTACAAGTTCACTAAGTATGTTTAGAACCTCATCCTCCTTTTGCTAAAGGCCTGTCCCGATCGGAGCATCGGGGAGGTGGCCGCCAAATGGCGGACGGAGGATTGATGAATGAATAATAGAATAAAACCATTACAAACGCCAGCGCTCCCCCTGCCCCCAAGGGGGAACCAAACGCTCAGTGAGTTGAAAAAAACAATATAATAATAGAGTAATAGCAAACAATAACTTATAAGCACGTTCTGAACCAAGTCCTCCTTTTGCTAAAGGAGGTGCCTGACGAAGGAAGGCGGAGGATTAGTTGGTATAGAACATAAAGATTCCTCAGTCGTACCTTCTTCGGAATGACAGGGGTATTGAAATTACACGGCGGCGAAAAAACAATACCATCAACTCAATAAACATCTAACGCCGCCCACCATATTAAGCAGTGCCATCATTACAAGGAGTCCCGACGAACGGAGACGACGAAGTAATCCAATAAAATTGGTGTAATCAGTGTAATTCGTGGACAATGCAACACAAGCCAGCGCTACCCCTGGCCCGTCAGCTGACGGAGAAGGCCAACCGCACATTAAGAAGGAAAAAATGACTATTAATAACTAAACACGTTCCAGACCGAGTCCTCCTTCTCGAAGGAGGTGGCCGCCAAATGGCGGACGGAGGATTGATGAATTGAAACTCCTCGCAGCAGAGCTGACGAGGAATCCGATTCCGTTAAGGACTTCTTTATTGTTTTGTTCAGCTTACCCCGAGGCAAAGCCATCGGGGAATGCGCTCACCGGAATTCAAACTAGTTGAGATTGCTTCAAGCTGCCAACCACCAATTCAGCTGTCATCCCGAACAAGGTTAGGGATCTGTAACAATAAAAGCGTAAAAACAATCTGCGCAAATCAGCGTAATCTGTGTGAAACAAAAACTACAAGGGAATCTCTTATAATTGGTGCAATTCGTGAACAAAACAACACAAGCCCGCGCTACCCATTAATTCCCTAAAGGGCCTTCGCACAGAATAATTACGACAATAGAATACAAAACATTCTGAATTCGTCGGCTGAAGAACATTCAAATACAGCCACTTTCGATCAGATAGAATATTTAATATGATACCAAGTCAAGTAAAAACAATAACATGTATAGGCGCAGGCTATGTTGGTGGACCAACAATGGCCGTGATTGCCAAAAACTGCCCGCATATTAGAGTAAACGTTGTCGATATCAATCCGGAGCGGATAGCCGCCTGGAATGATGAAAACCTCGAAAACCTACCAATTTACGAACCAGGGCTAAAAGAAGTGGTAGCCGAAGCACGTGGCCGTAACCTCTTTTTTAGCACCGATGTTGACCAGGGGATCCGCGACGGACAAATGATCTTTATCTCGGTAAACACGCCTACCAAAACCTATGGTACCGGTAAAGGAATGGCTGCCGACCTTAAATACGTGGAACTCTGTGCCCGTCAAATTGCAAAAGTGGCACAGGAAGACAAAATCGTTGTCGAAAAATCGACTTTACCTGTACGTACGGCCGAATCCATAAAAAGAATTTTAGAAGCTGAAGATTCAGAGCATAACTTTGCCATTCTCTCCAATCCGGAGTTTCTGGCAGAAGGTACAGCAATTGACGATCTTCAGTATGCCGACCGTATGCTTATCGGAGGCGAAGAAGATGAGAACGGACAACGTGCCATGGAAGCCCTGGTGGATGTTTATGCCAACTGGATTCCCAGGGAACGACTGATCACCACACGTGTATGGTCGTCCGAATTATCCAAACTTACCGCGAATGCCGTACTGGCACAACGTGTAAGTTCCATCAATGCCATTTCTGCCCTGTGTGAACGTACAGGAGCCGATGTGGATGAAGTGGCACATGCCATTGGAATGGACAGCCGTATCGGGCCAAAATTTCTAAAAGCCTCAGTAGGTTTCGGAGGTAGTTGTTTCCAGAAAGACATACTCAACCTGGTGTATCTTTGCAGGCACTTTAACCTCCCCGAGGTAGCCGATTATTGGGAACAGGTGGTAAAACTCAACGATTACCAGAAACACCGTTTTGCCAAAAACATTGTTGATTCGCTATTTAATACCGTTTCAGGGAAAAAGATCACCTTCCTGGGCTGGGCCTTTAAAAAGGATACCAACGACACCCGCGAAAGTGCTGCCATTTACGTAGCCAAAGAGCTTCTCGACGATCACGCCGAGATACATGTATATGATCCCAAAGTCACCAAAGAGCAAATCTTTAAAGACCTGGAAGCCTTAGGCATGTCCCCCTTGGCGAAGGGGGATGAAAGGGGGATTGAGGAAAGTATTACTGTCCACACCTCTCCCTTCCCGGCAATGGACCAGGCACACGCCATTGCCTTGTTAACCGAGTGGGATGAGTTTAAAGCCTATGACTGGGAAGAAATATACAACAACATGCATAAACCTGCCTTTGTTTTTGATGGTCGGAATATCTTAAACGCAAAAGAATTAACAAAAATCGGATTTACTTACAAAGGCATCGGTAAAGGATAATCCAGGTATGTGTAATCCCGAACGAAGAGAGCCTGCCTGCGGTAGGCAGGGGATCTGTAACAATAAAACGACTAACAGAATCAGCGCAAATCAATACAATCAGAGTTATCAGCGTTCCAACAAAGATTGCTTCGGGCTGCAAACCTGCTCTCGCAAAAGACAATCACATGAAAGCCTGGACCTATATAACGACAAATTCGCACAACCGGGTTCTTTATACTGGCGTAACCAGCGATCTAAAAGGACGTATGGTAAGTCACAAAACTAAAAAGTACCCAAATGCGTTTACGGCTAAATATAATGCTGATAAACTTGTGTGGCTGCAGGAGTTCGATTCAATTATTGATGCCAGAGCCAGGGAAAAACAGATTAAGGCTGGCTCAAGAACCAAAAAGATAAAACTTATCGAAACGATGAATCCTGAATGGGAAGATCTCTTTGAAAAATTATAGACAGAAAAGGCATGAGACCGCCGCACCTCGTTCCTCGGCTCGCGGAACCTTGCACTAGAGAATGTTTAGAATATGGATATCTATATTCCAAAACAAACTTTTTAATACGATTCTGCGATTCAGTGACTCTCGCCTTGTGGGAAACGAAGTGAACCAAAAGTCGAAAGAGGAACTAATCCCGAATCAAACTTCGGGAGGAGCCAAGCGACGCTGCAGCCTCATCACTTTTACACTAAAAATACTTTATCATGCGAGTCTGCGAGCCGTAGGCGTGGCAGCCTCACTCATTCATTGAAAAACAAGAAAATAAGCTATACAAATGACCGAAGAAATAAAAAGCAACCAGCTAGCAGAGGACGAAATCGACCTGATCGCCCTCGCTAAGACCTTGTGGGACAACCGGAGATTTATAATCATAACAGTAGCCATCTTTATGGTTCTGGGAGTAGCCGTAGCCTTGCTTACCCCAAAAGAATACACGGCTTCCACCACGTTGGTGCCTCAGGTTTCCAAGGGCTCTACCAGAATGGGCGGACTGTCATCATTGGCAGCTATGGCCGGGTTTAACCTGAACGACATGACAGGAAGCTCCGGCGAACTCTCCCCTATGGTCTATCCACAAATTGTAAAAAGTGTCCCCTTTCAGCTCGAACTCATGAACACCCCCTTTCGTTTTCCCGGGCAGGAAGACGCGCTGAGTATCTACACCTACTACACGGAAGTAAAAGAACCCGGATTTTTAGAAGGTTTGAAAAAATACACCATCGGACTTCCCGGCGTAATCATCAAAGCCATAAGAGGTGAACAAGTGACCAACGCCCCAATGACCAATGACTCAATGACCAATGACTCAATGACCAGTGACTATATAACACTCACTGAAAAGCAAGACAAAGTACGTAAAATGCTTAGCGACAAGGTAAATCTCGAAGTAAACGACAAAGATGGCTACCTGACCCTCTCAGCAACCACCCTCGACCCGAAACTGGCCGCACAGCTCACCACAAAAGCACAAACACTACTACAAAATACCATTACCGAGTTTAAAATCGAAAAAGCCAACACACAACTCGATTTTATCCGGGAGCGCTACAACGAAAAAAAGAAAGCCTTTGAAGAAGCGCAGGCCACGCTGGCCCAGTTCCGCGACCGTAATAAAAATGTGACCTCTGCCCTGGCACGCACCACCGAAGAACAGCTGCAAAACGAATACCAGCTGGCTTTTGAAGTGTATTCGCAATTGGCACAACAACTCGAGCAGGCCCAAATACAGGTAAAAGAAGATACGCCCGTTTTTTCGGTACTGAAACCGGTTACTGTGCCCTTGGAAGATAATGCTAGCGGATTTACAACACTGGTTATCTTTATTTTTTTAGGTGCAGTGATTGGTGTTGGTTGGCTTCTGGGAAAAGAGATTTTAGAAACACTTAAAGAACGATGGAATACTCCCGGAGCATAAGAAAATCTTTTAATCTAAAGAGTTCACAAAAAAAGATTAAAATCAAAAACAATTGACACTTAAACAAAAAACCATAAACGGACTCTTCTGGAGCTTTATCGACAGTTTTGCCAACCAGGGGGTACAATTTATTGTAGGTATTGTTTTGGCGCGTATTCTATCTCCACGGGAATTTGGGTTAATCGGAATGCTAACCATATTTATTGCCATTTCCCAATCATTTGTTGATAGCGGTTTTAGTAATGCCCTTATACGAAAAAAGAACTGTACACAAGAGGATTACTCAACTGTATTTTATTTCAACCTGCTGGTTGGCCTTGTTTTTTACTTCCTGCTTTTTGTTTCGGCAGGTAGCATCAGTAACTTTTTTAACGAACCACAATTAAACCTGCTGCTAAAGGTACTCGGAATAGGCGTACTGCTAAATGCCATCGGTATTATTCAACGGACCATTCTTACCAAAGAAATAAACTTTAAACTGCAAACCCGTGTATCCATTGTAGCTTCTATTGGTTCCGGCACCATTGCAATAACAATGGCCTTGATGGATTATGGGGTATGGAGTCTTGTCGGATTAACTCTTGCGCGTTTTGGACTAAACACCCTGTTCTTATGGATTTGGGCCAAATGGAAACCATTAAAGGTGTTTAGCAAAGAATCTTTTAACGAACTGTTTGCTTTTGGAAGTAAACTGTTAATTAGCGGATTAATCGATACCATCTACCGAAATGTTTACTATTTAATTATCGGCAAATATTTCTCGGCCATAGAACTCGGATATTATACCCGTGCCAATCAATTTAAAGCATTCCCCTCCCAAAACCTTAATAGCATTATTGGACGAGTTAGTTATCCGGTGTTGTCAAGCATACAAGACGATAAAGAAAAGCTTCGGCTCGCTTATCAAAAAATAATTCGAACAACCATGTTGGTTACCTTTTGCCTGATGCTGGGTATGGCAGCAGTGGCTAAGCCAATGATTTTAACCCTGATTGGCGAAAAGTGGTTACCCTCGGTAATTTATTTACAAATGCTTTGTTTTGTGGGTATGTTTTATCCCTTACATGCCCTCAACTTAAACATGTTGCAGGTACAAGGCAGAAGCGATCTTTTTTTACGCCTCGAAATCATAAAAAAAATACTCGCCATACCGACAATAATCATCGGTATTTTTTTCGGAATAAAGCTGATGATAGCAGGGATGATGGTGAATACCCTAATTGCCTATTATTTAAACAGCTACTGGTCGGGTAAAATGATTGGCTATTCGTTTGGCCAGCAGGTAAAAGATATATTTCCATCACTCTTGCTGGCCCTGCTTATGGCCGCTACCGTTTTTATTCTCGGAAACTTTCTGGAACTTGCCCCCATTATGAAGTTATTCATTCAGGTACTTTGCGGAATCGTATTTATTTTTGCCGTTGGCGAGTTAAGCCGCTTTAACGACTATATCTATTTGAAATCTTTAGTTTTTGAAAAAATATCAACCTTCAGAAAAAATGAAAAAGTTAGATAACCCAATTTACGTGACCCAGCCTTCGCTGCCCGAATTGGAAGAATTTATTCCTTACCTCCAACAAATTTGGGACAATAAAATCCTAACCAACAACGGGCCTTTTCACAAGAAACTCGAAAAAGAGCTGGCCGATTTTCTGGGTGTCCCCTATATTTCGCTGTTTGCCAACGGAACACTGGCATTAGTAAGCGCTTTACAGGTATTGCGAATTACCGGTGAGGTAATTACAACGCCCTACAGTTTTGTAGCAACCACCCACAGCCTGTGGTGGAATAACATTAAACCTGTTTTTGTTGACATTGAACCGGAATTTGGAAACATCGACCCCGAAAAAATAGAGGCCGCTATTACACCGAAAACAACAGCCATTCTTCCGGTTCATGTTTACGGTAATCCCTGTAAAGTAGAACGTATTCAGGAAATTGCAGACATTTATGGACTGAAAGTAATTTACGATGCCGCTCATTGTTTTGGCGTAAACTATAAAAAACAAGGCATTTGCAACTTTGGCGATCTTTCCATTTTAAGTTTCCATGCTACCAAAGTATTCAATACCATGGAAGGCGGGGCAATTGTTTGCCACGACAAAGCCACAAAAAAACGTATTGACTACCTCAAAAACTTTGGTTTTGCAGGCGAAACTACTGTTATGGCTCCTGGAATCAATTCAAAAATGAACGAAATGCAGGCGGCCTTGGGGCTGGTGCAAATAAAACATTACCAGGAAAATATTACAAAAAGAAAAACCATTGTTGATAGTTACAGAAAAGGGCTTGCCAATATAGAAGGTATCACCATGCTGCCACTTCCCGAAAATACCGACTCTAACCATGCCTATTTCCCAATTTTTGTCGATGAAAAAACATATGGAATTTCGCGTGATCAACTTTATGAAAAACTCAAGCAAAATAACATTTTTGCCCGACGCTACTTCTACCCGCTTATCAGCGAGTTTCCAATGTATAAAGGGCTGGAATCTTCATGTACAGAAAATCTTTCCACGGCAAATAGAATGGCAAAAGAAGTAATTTGCTTGCCTCTTTATCCTGATCTACTATTAGAAACTGTATCCGAGATTTGCCTATATATTAACTCGAAAGCCATTAAATAATACGACTATGAAAAATACGCGAGAATTTTTATCAAGAATTGGGTTGCCGGAAGGTGATTTAACAAATATGCAGACATCGGAGAAACGATTTTCAGATGGAGCACAGTATCGTTTTGAGGTTCCGGGTATCCAAGGGCCTGCCTCTATGGAAGCTTTAATGGAAGAAGTAATTAATTTGAATCTTACCATTCATAGAGTTACCCAAACCAAAGGAATTATGTTATTAACCGATAATGAAATTCAAGAAATGGTTAACCTTGCCAAGATAGGGAAGGTTGAACTGGTATTATCTATTGGTCCTCGCGCCACCTACGACACCAGTGCATCAGTACTCACTCCAGAAGGACAACGAATGGGATTACGCCTTAGAGGACAAGAACAAATTGTAAGAGCAATAGAAGACGTAAAAAGAGCTAATACCCTGGGCTGCAATTCATTTCTATTATACGACGAAGGACTACTTTGGATCCTTAACGAAATGAGAATAATGGGGGAATTACCAAGAAATATAAAATTTAAGATTTCAGCACATACTGGAAATGGGAATCCGTGTTCGGCAAAAGTTTTGCAGAACCTAGGAGCCGATTCAATTAATCCTGTTAGAGATTTGCAGTTGCCAATGCTAGCTGCAATTCGACAGGCAATTAATATTCCAATTGACTTACATACCGAAAATCCTGCCTCTTCTGGAGGTTTTATTCGACATTATGAAGTTCCTGAAATGATAAAATATTGTGCACCAGTTTTCCTAAAAACCGGTGGTTCTGTTGCAAAAACTCACGGATGGAATACAACCGCAGCTGAAGCAAAACAACGGGCAAAACAGGTAAGCTTGGTGAAACGGGTAATCGATCAATATTATCCAGAAGCAATCGGTTCAAAAAAAGGTTCAATTGAATAATTTTAAATTATTATATGCCACGCATCCTTTTAACTAATAAATACAGCAGCCCGGTATTAGAAGTTGTAAAAAGCTTACTTCCAGCTGGTTTTGAATTTGATTCATTAGACTCTTCAGCAAAAGAATCTTTATTGAAAAAAGCACCATTGGCAGATTACTTTTTAGCTAGTGGCAGGCTGAAAATTGATAAAGCTATCATTGATGCTGCGGTAAATTTAAAAATGATTCAACGTACTGGAGTAGGTACAGATACACTGGATTTAGAAACATTAAAGAATAGAAACATACCTGTTTACGTAAACAAAGGTGTTAACTCTGTGGCGGTAGCAGAGCACACAATATTACTGTTGTTTTCAACTTTACGAAAACTACCAATGGCTGATTCAAGCGTTAGAGATGGCGTTTGGAAAAAAAATGATATTGGCATAGAATGCCATAGTTTAGAAAACAAAAATATCGGTTTAGTTGGTCTTGGAAATATAGGATTAAATGTAGCTAGGATGCTTAAACCATTTAATGTAAAAATCTATTATTCCGACATTTCAAGACAACCACTTGAAATTGAAGAAAAATTTAATCTACAGTATTCTGATTTTAACGAATTATTACCAAAAGTAGATATACTTAGCTTACATTGCCCTTTAACTCTTGAAACAAGAGGAATATTAGGAAAAGAGGAATTTAAGGTAATGAAGAATAGTGCTTTTGTAATTAATACTGGTAGAGGATCACTTATTAAACAAAGCGAACTTATAGCTGCGTTAAAAAATAAAGAAATTGCTGGGGTAGGTCTAGATGTATTTGAAAATGAGCCAATCGAAAAAGACAACCTTCTTTTTGAAATGAAAAATGTTGTTTTAACACCTCATGTTGGTGGCTTAACTATTGAAACCTTCAGCAAAATGATACGTGATGCATTTTCAAATATTGAATTATTTGAAAAAGGAGAGTTTAAAAAAATAGAAAATAAGTTGTTAAAGTGAAAAATATAACAACTCAATATATTGATAGTTTATTTAACTTATCAAAACAAGAATATTCTGAGGATATAATTCGTATAGTTAAGCGTTTTTTGTTGGACTATATTGGAGTTACAATTGCCGGAGCAAAAATACTTGAAACAGAAAATGGAAAGTATTTTGAGCAAATTCAAACTAATGGAATATATAAGGTAATTGGATATAACAAAGCAACTGATATATATAGTGCCGCTTTAATTAACGGAATTAATTCACATATTTGTGAGTTAGATGATGGCGTAAGACAAGGGAGTATTCATCCTGGATCACCAATTTTTTCAGCACTTCTAGCATTAGCAGATAGTGGGCAAATCAGCGGAACAGATTTAATTCGTGGTGCAATTGTAGGATATGAAGCGTCTATTAGGCTTGCAATTGCTATTCAACCTCATCATAGGAATCTTGGATTTCATGCAACGGCAACTTGTGGTACAGTTGGAGTAGCAATAGCTGTATCTGCAGCCTTAAACTATTCTAAAGAAAAATATCATGATGTATTATCGGCGGCGTGTACAAATTTATCCGGTATGCTTGCTGTAACAAAAGGCAGCTCTGAATTAAAACCCTATCATGGTGGTAAAGCAGCCGTATCTGGTTTAATGGCAGCAATAGTTGGTGGCCATATGTTTTCTGGCTTAGATAATGTGCTTGATGGAGATTGGGGAGTATTAAATATGTATACCGACAGTTACAATGTTAATCCATTAATTGCGCCAATTTCAATGTCTAGTTTAGGAATTCATAAAGTATATATGAAACCGTTTGCTGCATGTCGACATGCCCACCCTTCTATTGAAGCAATATTAAACATTAAAAAAGATCATATAATTGATATTGCAAATATTGATAGAATTAATGTTTTTACATATAAGCTTGCGACAAAAGGGCACGAACACACTAAAATAGAGGGAATTACATCTGCAAAAATGAGCATTCCTTACGGTATTTCAGTCGCAATGATATTAGGTAATGCTGGCTTATATGAATACACTGAAGACATTATTTCTAAACAAGAAATATTAGATTTAACCAGTAAGGTTACTGTTGTTTTTGATGAAGAACTAGATGCTTTGGTGCCTCAAAAAAGACCAGCTAAGGTTGAAGTAGTTTTAAATGATAATTCAGTTTTCACTTCAATTGTTGAGTTAGCTAAAGGTGAACCAGAAAATCCTTTAACAGAAAATGAAGCCAAGAACAAATTTAAATCATTATGTCAGTTTGCAAAGAAGTCGGATGTAGAAATATATCAAATATTTAATTCTGTTTCAATCATAGATAACAGTATTGAAGAGCTTATAAAATTATTATAAGATGGAGAAGAATAAAGTTGCAATAGTATTAGGTGGGACAAACCCTCATATTGCTTTAATTGAAAACTTAAAAAATAGAGGTTACTATACAGTTCTAATTGATTATACAAAGAACCCTCCTGCAAAAGAATATGCTGACGAGCATCTTCAGGAAAGCACGTTAGATAAAGATTTAGTTGTTTCTATTGCAAAAGATTATAAAGCAGAAGTTGTAATTAGCTGTTGTATCGACCAAGCAAACGCAATTGCTTGTTATGCAGCTGAAAAACTTAGTCTACCAAGGCCATATTCTTATAAAACAGCAATAAATGTAACAGATAAATGTTTAATGAAAGACATTATGGCTGCTCATAATGTACGAACAAGTAAGCATGTTACCGTTTCGGAATATGATAATAATTTATTTAAGAACTTTACCTACCCTTTGGTAACTAAACCTTCCGATAGTACAGGTTCGAAAGGAGTAAGAAAAGCAAATAATTCGAGTGAACTTAAGAATTATATTCAAGCTGCCATTGAATTAAGTAGAACAAATAAAGCTGTTGTTGAAGAATTTGTTGAAGGATTTGAAATTCAAATAGACTGTTTTATAAAAAATAAAAAGGCACAGGTTGTTATGATAAGGCAAAAAAAACATGTGCGACTTGAGGGTGATTTTGCAATGCAAACACTGGGTTCAACAATCCCGCCAAGATTAGAAGATAAAACATTACAGCAAATAAATGAAGTTGCAAATGGTATTGCACAAGCATTTGAATTAAATAACTCTCCATTATTTATTCAAGCTATTGTAAATAATACCGGCGATGTAAATGTTATAGAATTTGCCCCCAGAGTAGGAGGAGGATTAAGTTTTCGATTAATAAAGATGTATTCGGGGTTCGATTTTTTAGATGCAACTATTGATTCATTTTTTAATATCGAGCCAAAAATTGAGATTGAGAATGATAATTCAGGAATGCATCTAGAATCTGTTATCATTTATGCTAATGAAGGTGTATATAACAAAACTGTGGGGCAAAATGAATTACTGAATGACGGTACTATTGAGGAGTTTTTTGAATTTTCAACAAGAGGAACGCAGATAGGTTCAGACATGTCAACCAGAAGCCGAGTTTGTGCGTTTATCATTAAAGGGAATAGCATATCTGAAATAATTGAAAAAAAACGGAAATCAATAGAACAAATTAATATTTGGGACATTAATGGAGATCAATTAATGAAGAAAGAGCTTTATCTCTAAGGTTTCGTCTAAATTATAGAAATATAAAACTTAAAAAAAATGAAACATCATCTCTACAATACCGATTTTAAGTTTGTTAAAACTCCTTGTGAATTCAACAAACACACCAATAAAAACTTGTTGCAATATTGCTTGGGCGCAACGTTATATATGCCAGGAACAAAGAATTTCACTCAATCAATTCTAACAAAAAAAATTCTTGGACTAACATCCATGGTCATGTGCTTTGAAGATGCAATTGCCAAAGAATCGTTAT
Source organism: uncultured Draconibacterium sp. (assembly GCF_963675065.1). NCBI lineage: Bacteria > Pseudomonadati > Bacteroidota > Bacteroidia > Marinilabiliales > Prolixibacteraceae > Draconibacterium > uncultured Draconibacterium sp. Next base: position 1,531,664 of record NZ_OY775906.1, read on the forward strand.
CGGAAGCTGAAAGTAATGTGTTAAAAGTCTTGGAAGACATATCAGAAGCCATTGATAAAAATATTATTACAATAGATGATATACCCCTAATATTTCTTAGGGTACGTAACACTCAACAGTTTATTGACTTTTCAAAAAGACTAAACAAAAAACAAGTAAAAGTTTTAACTGGTTTTGTATTCCCGAAGTTTGATAGCAGTAATGGCTACCTTTACCTTAACCAATTAGAGCTATTAAACAAATCGTATGGTGAGATACTTTATGGAATGCCTATACTTGAAAGCAAAGAGTTAATTTTAAAAGAGTCAAGATATACTGAACTATTAAAAATTCAGACACTATTACGTCCTTTTAGAAACATAATCCTTAATGTTCGGGTTGGTGCTACCGATCTTTCTTCATGGTTCGGAGTACGAAGAGGAATGAATTATACAGTTTACGACATTCTTCCTGTTCGAGATTGTTTATCTGATGTTTTAAATTTCTTAAACAGGGTAGGTGATGACTATATTATTTCAGCACCTGTTTGGGAGTACTTTTTGGCAAGTAAGAAGATGAAATTTCAAGACACTTTAGAAAGTAGTATTCATCACTCATTAATTAAACGCCAACCAATTATTAACGAAGCTGTTGATGGACTTTTACGTGAAGTTATTTTAGACAAAGCCAACGGCTTTATTGGAAAGACGGTAATTCATCCGAGCCATATCCCTTATGTAAATGCCATGCAGGCAGTTACAAAAGAAGCATACGAAGATGCTTTACAAATACTTGATACCTCGGGAGGTGTAATAAAAAGTTCGAAATCGAATAAAATGAACGAAATAAAACCTCATCGATATTGGGCTGAAAAAATTGCTCTGAAAGCAAAAGCTTATGGAGTAATTGAAAGTGAAGATGATTATATTAAACTCTTTTCCTAGTTTTCTAGGAAATATATAACAATTCTATATGAAATCGGAAAATACAAACCAATCAAATAATACAATAGGTGAAAACTGTAAAATTTATAATGCAGAGGTCAAAAATTGTATATTAGGTCACAATGTTACTATTGGAGATTCTTCAAATGTTTTAAAAACAAAACTAGAAAGTAACATTTCAATTAACCGAAGAAACTACATTTTTCGATCTAACATTGGAAAATTCACTTACACAGGAATCGGGACTATGATCCGTTCCTCTATTGTCGGTAATTTTTGTTCAATTAGCTGGAATGTTTCAATTGGAGGCGGCAACCATCCACATGATAAGGTCACAACAAGCACTCTGAATAGATTTCATTTACTTGACTCAGGTCATTGGAATAATGAATCAAAGAAACAACTTGAGCTTACATTTAAAAACCAGAAACATTGCCTTATTGGTAACGATGTATTAATATCCTCAAATGCAATAATTTTAAGAGATATTAAGATTGGTAATGGTGCAATCATTGGTGCTGGCGCTGTAGTTACTAAAGATGTTGAGCCATATTCTATTATTGCGGGTGTTCCTGCTAAGAAAATTAAAATGCGGTTTGATGATCGGACCATCGAACGTCTAGAAAAAATTTCCTGGTGGGATTGGCCAATCGATACAATCAGGGAAAATCTGGACTTAATTTATTCCCAAAAAGTAGATGACACAGTTCTGGAAAAACTGGAAGTAATAGCGCATACGCTCTAAATACAATATTACAAATAACCAAAAGATGATAAGCATAGCTACACCAATTTCGGAAAGTGACATTTCAAACCTTAAAGTTGGGGATATGGTCTCCCTTTCAGGTTTCATTTATACAGGTCGCGATGCGGTTTTACCTAAAATTGTTTCACTAATAAAGAACGACCAACTTCATACTTTTAATATCAATTTGAAAGGATCAGTTATCTTCCATACGGCCGTTAGTCCGGCAGGAGTTGGACCAACATCAAGTAATAAATTCGATATCGAAAGCAGCATTCCTTCCCTATCAAAAGCTGGTGTAAAACTTCATTTGGGAAAAGGTGCATTAAAGCCCGAAACAATTGCTGAACTAAATAGATACAATTCCGTTTTTGCAGTAATTCCTCCCGTAACAGCACTGCTCGAAGATAAAACCATAAGTAAAAAAGTAGTTGCATTTCCTGAATTAGGCATGGAAGCATTACACCTGTTAGAAATAAAAGACTATCCTGCAATTATTGCTGCAGTTAACGGCAAAAGTATATACGATGAGCTATAACAGTACAGAAATAATCAATAAAGTAAAAGAAACTTTAATCACTGCCGGTTCTACTTTCAGCGATGATAAAAAAGAAGTTTATCGACAAGCTATTGAAAAGGAATCGCAACCACAAGCCAAATGGGTACTCGAAAATACATTAAAAAATGCACTTGCTGCAGAAAAAAAACGCAGTCCTTTGTGCGACGACTCAGGCATTCCTCACTTATTCCTTGAAGTTGGACCAAACCAGAAAGTTAGTGGGCAGCTAATTGCTGATATTCATAAAGGAATTTATGAAGGGTTGAATGCTTTACCTGGCCGTCCAATGGCCATTATGGGCAACGATTTTGAACGCATCGATCAGTCTGGCGGGTTAAATGTTGACCCAGGAGCTATGCTCCCTGCTCCTCTTATTATTAAACCAACCAATGAAGATGTACTCCGATTACATGTTTTGATGCATGGTGGAGGCCCTGAAATAAGGGGAAAAACTTTTCGTGTATTCCATAAACACAGCGTATCGGTAGTTACTGATGAAATTATTGAATGGACCGTTGAAGCGGCAAGTAAATTAGGATGTTCTCCCATTACTTTAGCTGTAGGCATTGGCCGTTCGCATTTCGAAGCCACCTCGCTAATGATGGAAGCCATGGTATTTGGGAATCATTTAGTACAAAGCGACATGGAACAGGAGATAACAACCAGGCTTAATAAAACGAATATCGGTCCGTTGGGACTGGGAGGTGATACAACAGCACTAAGTACTTTTTTAAGGGTTGGACCGCAAAGAGCAAGCGGCATTCGGGTTGTTTCAATGCGCCCGTGTTGTAGTATTGAACCACGAAAAGCAAGTGTACTATTATAAAAAAGCTCTTTAATGTAAGCCCTTTTTAATTATTTCATATTACTTCCCAAACCTTGACAAGCCAGAAAAAATGTTTCTTGATTTTCTGAAGTTTGATGTAGATAGAACCAGTCTTGTCAGTTAATATCAAATAGAATTTATGAACCATCCAGAAAAAGAATATTCATTCACTGTAATGATTAGGTGTTATACCTACAATCATGAGAAATATATCAAAGATGCACTTGAAGGATTTGTTATGCAAAAAACAAATTTTCCTTTCATTGCAATCATAGTAGATGATGCCAGTACTGATGACACAGCAAAAATTATCCGAGAATACGAACTTAAATACCCAAATATAATAAAACCGTATTATCTTAAAGAAAATCATTATTCTCAAAGAAAGCCTAAGTTCCCCTACTTCCAAAGTATTCAAAAGAAATCAAAATACATAGCATTATGCGAGGGCGACGATTATTGGACTGACCCCTTAAAATTGCAGAAACAGGTTGATTTTATGGAGAAAAATCCGGAGTATTCGATGTGTTTTCATAATGCTATTATTTATGAAACATCTTCTGTCAAAAGAAATGTCTTTCTATTTAATAATTTCATATCAGATCGCGATTTAACAATTGATGATGTTGTTAATAAATGGGTAGTTCCTACAGCGAGTATAATGTGCAGGAAAGAACATTTGGAATTCCCCGATTGGATGGTTCGAATATATAGTGGTGATTATGCACTACTGCTAAGCTTATTTTTGAAAGGAAAAATAAAATATATCGATATTATTTCTTCTGTATATAGAAAGAATTTAAATGGGAACTCAGTAAGTACAAACGTAAATAGCAATTTTGTTCGTAACCAACACTTACTTCTGTTAGAAAGTTATAATGAAGGCACAAATAAAAAATACAATAGTGTTATTAGTAAACGTATTACACATTTGAAAAAAGAAATTGCTTTGCGCGAAGCAATTTGGCAACATAGATATTATAAGCTAATATTTTTATTACCCCAATTATGGAATAACCGTAAAAAGATATTTAAATAGTACTTATTGCAAAAAAATGGATTACTGATACACTGACATTTTATGATCTATTTTATACTATTAATATCTTTGACAATACTTTCCGGATTACTGTATGAAAGCCGTTTGATATCCAAAAGAGCCGCTTGCACAATAATTTCGGTATTTGCAATTATTCTTTTTGGAATCAGAACTGAAAATGTTGGTAATGTTGACGTTCCCAGGTATGTTGATTCTTACGAATTACTTAAGTCCATAGATATATCTCAAGTAAGTCATTATTTCGTTAAAGACCCAGGCTTTTATTATTGTTCAAAAGTATTCTCAATGTTGTTTCCAAGCCCCAATTTATGGTTTGCGGCAATTGGAGCTTTGTTCATTTTGAGTACTTCCTCAGTAATTTTTAAATTCTCTAATAATCTGATCTTATCATACCTCCTGTTTTTCACTTTCTTTTTTACACTAAATTTTTCGTTGTTAAGACATTGCTGTGCTTTTACATTTGTTATAAATGGCTATATAGCACTCAGGGAGGATAAGAAAAAGAAAAGTATATTAATGCTGTTTCTTGCAATGCTCTTTCACTTATCGGCAATCATTGCTTTTATTATGATTCCATTGAAGAAAATCAAATTTGGATTATGGAATATTCTGATGATTGTAGCCGCTTCAATGATCACGATAATAGTACCTGATCTTTTAACGAGGATTCTTGCAGTGCTAAACTTAGAAAGACTAGTTTTTTATGTAAAAAATGATGTAATGACACTGACCATGACTGCATTAGTTATTAATTCAATTCTTTTTGCAGTTGTTTTGCTTTTAATTTTATTGAGATCTAAAGTGACTAAAAATAAGTATTCTTTTGAATTAAACATGTTTAGTGTTGGCATTGCGATTTATGCTTTAGTTGGGATTTTAGCTGAATTTTATAGAGCAGCCATGTTCTTTTCATTCGTTCTAATTATTTTATTACCTAATGTCATAAATGAGTATAAGAAGTCGATAAATAAGGTATTTATCTATACAGGAGGATTTATTCTATGTATAATGCTTTTGGCTTATTTTTTCTTTATTGTATTAAAAAATCACGAACTACTTCCCTTTGAGGTTATTAACATAGTATAGCTGGATCTTTTTTTATAAATGGCTATTATTTTACTACTAAAATGAACAATATCAAAATATCAATTATCACAATAACCTTTAATAGTGAAAAAACTGTTGAAGAAACTATCAATAGTGTCATTTCACAAAATTATTCCAACCTGGAATATATACTTATAGACGGTGGTTCAACGGATAGAACACTGGAAATAATACATAAATACCGCGATAAAATATCAAAGATAGTTTCTGAAAAAGATGATGGAATTAGTGATGCTTTTAATAAAGGGATTAAATGTGCCACCGGCGATATTATTGGTATTATAAACTCCGATGATTTATTACTGCCTGATGCATTACATCATATTGCTAAAAACTACACTCCTGAAATTGATGTATATCGAGGTAATACTATCATCTGGAATGACCGAACAGGATTGAAAATTAGAGAAGTCCCTTCAATGAAATTTCCTGTTCTCCATGTGTTTCTTAATGTTTCACATCAAAGTACCTTCATATCTTCTAAAGCATATGTCAAATTTGGCATTTATAATGAAAATTTTAGGTATATAATGGATGTTGATCTGCTCACAAGATTTTATCAGCACAAAGCAGTCTTTAAATATATCAATGCAGACATCGCATTATATCGAATGGGAGGAGTAACCAATCAAAGTATAAGAAAAAAAATACCTGAGCTTAAAAAATATGTACTCACCAACAAAGGTAATTACATACAATATATTCTTTTTATTTTCTCACATGCAATTATCTACTACTCAAAGAAAGCTATTTCTATTGTCAATGTTGACTATGCACGAAAGATGAAATTATCTCTCCTAAATAGAACTCACAGTAATTAGTTAGTTATTATCTTCTTCCTTAAACTCGAGTATAAAAAACGATATTATTTTTCTAAAATATGGATTATAAAAAAATAATTCCCAGTCAAACTGTTAGATTCTTCATATTAAAGATGTTTCAATACCTGCCTGCCAGCACAATGCTTAAATTGCAATACTTTATAAAATTTAATCGACGTTTAAACCTCAAAGATCCTCAAAGATTTACCGAAAAACTTCAACATTACAAGTTGAATTATCGCAACGAAAACATGCGCAAATGTACCGACAAATATCAAGTTCGTTATTTTATTGAGGATAGAGGATATAAAAACTATTTAAATGAACTTTATGGTGTTTATAATTCGGCTGACAAAATTGATTTCTCAAAACTCCCTAACCAGTTTGTTATTAAAACTACTGATGGAGGAGGTGGAGAAAATATTATTATATGCAGAGATAAGACAAATTTTGATATTGAACAAAGTATCGAGAAATTAAAAAAATGGCAAAATAAGAAGTTAAATAATATGACCTATGAATGGGCGTATGATGAAAATATAAACTCGAAAATTATAATAGAAAAATACCTTGAGGATCCTAATAATTCAGATAAATCAATAGACGATTATAAGTTCTTTTGTTTTAATGGTAGAGTTGATTATTTAGTTGTTGATGTAGATAGATACTCCGGACATAAGAGAAATTTTTATGATACTGATTGGAATCATATAAAAATTGCAAGTGATTGTCCCATGGCAAACAGAGACATTAAGAAACCTGCCAATTTTAATGAGATGATAGCTTTTGCCAAAGCTATATCTAAAGGCTTTCCTTTTGTTCGCGTTGACTTATATAATATTAATGGGAAAATTTTATTTGGAGAGATGACATTTTATCCTTGGAGTGGGTATGTCCAATTTTCTCCGGATAATTTTGATTTTGAACTTGGCAAATACTTTCACTTTTAAAATCTCTTATAAAATATCACTCTCGTTCTTTTTAAAATATGATATGAAAACGATAGCTATTCTACTAAATACCTCATGGTATATATATAATTTCAGAAAGAACCTTATAACAGAACTACAGAAAGATGGTTACAAAGTAGTTGCAATTGCACCTACCGATGAATACTCTTCGAAATTGGAAGAGCTGGGCTGTACCTTTCATCATATAGATATCGACTCCAAATCGAAAAATCCCATATACGATCTTGCATTATTACTTCGTATTCGGAAAATACTTGCAAAAACCAAACCCGATGTGCTTTTAAACTTCACTATTAAACCAAATGTTTATGGTTCGCTGGCTGCAAGGACTTTAGGTATTTCATGCATAAATAATGTGGCAGGTATGGGAACCTTGTTTTCCGATGGTTTTTTTTCGAGAACAATTTTAAAATTTCTTTTTAAAGTCTCGCAATGCGGGGTAAAAACCGTATTTTTTCAAAATCCTGATGATTTAAAAGAATTAACCAAAACAAATATCATAAATGATAAAAAAGCCCGCTTACTTCCCGGTTCTGGAGTTAATTTAGAAGAGTTTCCTTATACTCCAATTAAAAACAGAGATGGGCTTGTTTTTCTATTAATTGCAAGAATGATACATCCAAAAGGAATTTGTGAATTAGTTGATGCGGCAAAAATTCTACGTCAAAAGGGACATCACAATTTCAAGATTCAACTCCTTGGAGAAATGGGGGTTAATAACCCTATGGCTATTTCTTCTAGCGAAATGAAAGATTTAGTAAAGAATGAGTTTGTTGAATATCTGGGAAAAACGGACAATGTAAAAGTTGTTATACAGGATGCCACCTTTGTAGTTTTACCATCATATTATAGGGAAGGAACTCCAAAAAGTCTTTTGGAAGCACTAGCTATTGGACGACCTATAATTACAACAGACATGCCTGGATGTAAGGAAACAGTGATAAATGGAGTAAACGGTTTGCTTTGTAAACCAAAATCGGCAATAGACTTGTCCGTAAAAATGGAAACGTTCCTAAAATTGGATTCAAAGCAAAGATTAGAAATGGGAAGACAATCAAGGAAACTTGCAGAATCGAAATTTGATGAACAGATTATTATAGGTGAGTACAAAAAAGCAATTCTTGAAACATTAAAACAATCAAGATGAGAAGTATGAAGAAAATCCTTATTACAGGCGGAGCCGGATTCATTGGCTCCCACGTAGTTCGTTTATTCGTAAACAACTACCCCAACTACCAAATCGTTAACCTTGACAAACTCACCTATGCCGGTAATTTGGCCAATCTGGCAGATGTAGAAGACAAACCCAATTATCGTTTTGTTAAAGGCGATATTGTGGATGCGGCTTTTATTCGGGAACTTTTTGAAACCGAACAGTTCGATGGTGTAATCCATCTGGCGGCTGAATCGCATGTTGACCGTTCCATTGCCAATCCAACCGAGTTTGTATTTACCAACGTAATTGGAACTGTAAACCTGTTAAATGCAGCCAAATATATCTGGAAGGACAATATGGCGGACAAACGTTTTTACCATATTTCCACCGATGAAGTATATGGCTCGTTAGGAAAAGAAGGCTTTTTCACTGAAAAGACCGGCTATGATCCGCATAGTCCCTACTCAGCATCAAAAGCCAGTTCTGACCATTTTGTCCGGGCCTACAACGATACATTTGGTTTACCAACGGTAATTTCCAACTGTTCGAATAACTATGGTTCCTTTCAGTTCCCCGAAAAGCTGATTCCACTTTTTATCAATAATATTCGAAATAACAAGCCGCTACCCGTATACGGTAAAGGCGAAAACGTGCGTGACTGGCTGTGGGTAGTCGACCATGCCCGTGCTATTGATATAATCTTTCATCAAGGAAAAATTGGCGAGACTTATAATATCGGAGGTTTTAACGAGTGGACCAACATCGACCTGATCAAAGTGATCTGCAAAAAAATGGATGAAAAGCTGGGCCGCGAAGCAGGCACATCCGAAAAACTGATCACCTATGTAAAAGACCGCGCCGGCCACGACCTGCGTTACGCCATCAATGCCACCAAAATTAAAAACGAACTCGGCTGGGAACCATCCCTCCAATTCGAAGAAGGCATTGAGAAAACTATTGACTGGTATCTCGCTAATGTGGAATGGATGGAAAATATTACTTCTGGCGAATACGAAAAGTACTATGAGGAGCAGTATCAGAAACGCTAAAAAACAGATTGCTTCCCGCTTCGTACCTCGCGGTTCGCAATGACATTTGTTTGGTAATTATTCGGCGACGCTCAAGTGACGCGTTAAAAAGACAAAACATGTTACGCCGCCAGATGATATTTTAATGGTAGACATTGCGAGGCCGACACAGGAAGGCCGAAGCAATCCAAAACTACCATAGAATATTACAAGGAATTATACCGGATAAAATAAAAAAGATTGCTTCGTCGCTTCACTCCTCTCAATGACAGTTATAAGAGGGTATTAAGCCGCGAACCATGTAGTATTTTACCCGAGTGTAAACCTTTACGGTTCGCGGCCACTTTCTTTAACATATCCGTCATTGCGAGGGAGGAGGTACGACAACCGAAGCAATCTAATTAAGTCAATAATTCACGTATTTAGCAGACAAAAATTAAAATCCCAACATCAAAAATAGAGATAAATGAAAGGAATAATACTAGCCGGAGGTTCCGGTTCAAGACTACACCCAATAACACTGGGGACGTCAAAGCAGCTTTTACCGGTTTACGATAAACCAATGATCTATTACCCACTGTCGGTATTGATGCTGGCAGGGATTAAAGATATTCTGATCATCACCACCCCCGATGACCAAAGCAACTTTATAAAACTACTGGGCGATGGCAGCCAGTGGGGTATAAACTTACAATATACCATACAGCCCTCTCCCGACGGACTGGCTCAGGCTTTTATCCTAGGGAAAGAATTTATTGGCGATGATGATGTATGCCTGGTATTGGGCGATAATATTTTTTACGGCCATGGATTTAGTAAACTCCTGCAACATGCAGTAGGAGGCGTTAAGGAGGAAGGAAAAGCATCGGTATTCGGTTACCATGTGCATGACCCGGAACGCTATGGTGTTTGTACTTTTGATGATAACGGGAATGTAACCACCATCGAAGAAAAACCGGAACAGCCAAAGTCAAATTTTGCTGTGGTTGGCTTATACTTCTACCCCAACTCGGTAATAAAAGTCGCAGAGAATATTAAACCATCGGCGCGAGGTGAACTGGAGATCACCACCGTAAACCAGGAATACCTCGACAAAAAAGAATTAAAAGTAGAACTCATGGACCGTGGTTATGCCTGGCTCGATACCGGCACCCACGAATCGCTGATGGAAGCCAGCTCTTTTATTGAAACCATTGAAAAACGTACCGGACTAAAAGTAGCCTGTTTGGAAGAAATTGCCTACCAACGTGGCTGGATCACAAAAGAACAGCTAGAAGCTCAAGGTGAAAATCTATCTAAAAACCAGTATGGGCAGTATTTGTTGAGTCTGGTGAAAAATTAAAACGACGGTCACGATGGTCACGAACTCACGACGACACGAATCGTAAAGTCGTAAAGATCGCCCATTCGTAAAGGTCACCCATTCGTGTAGTCGTGTAGTTGTTGTCGTAAAAAAGAAATATGCAAAAAATAACTAACCACAAAGACCTAAAAGTTTATCAGCTTGCCTTTGAGACTGCTTTGCAAATTCAGGAAATAACAAAGTCATTTCCCCCTGAAGAAAAGTACTCCTTAACAGATCAAATACGAAGAAGTTCGAGATCGGTATGTGCGAACCTGGCTGAAATGTGGCGTAGAAGGAGGTATCCCAAAAATTAATGATTGCGAAACCGAAGCAGGTGAAACGCAGGTGTGGTTAGATTTAGCGCTGGCTTTTAAATATATTGACAACAAAACTCATAACGAACTATACGACAAAATACGAACATATCATTGCCATGCTAATCAACATGAGCAATAACCCAAACAAATGGACATTATAATTCACACCCATGCAGTCGTGCAGTCGTGTAGTCGTGCAGTCGTAATCTCATGTAGTCGTAAAAAAAGTAAAAAACATGAATATCATAAATACCACCATACCAGAAGTACTCATTTTCGAACCCAAAGTTTTTGGTGATAGCAGAGGGTATTTTATGGAATCGTTTCGTCAGGAGCTGATTGAAGAACATATAGGAAATGTCCGGTTTGTACAGGATAATGAATCCTTTTCTCAATACGGGGTATTGCGTGGATTACATTTCCAGCGTCCGCCACATACCCAGGGGAAACTGGTTCGTGTGCTTCAGGGAGAAGTATTGGATGTTGCTGTCGATATCCGTATTGGCAGTCCTACTTACGGGCAACATGTTGCGGTAAAATTGAATGCAGAAAACAAAAGGCAGCTTTGGATTCCCCGTGGTTTTGCCCATGGTTTTGTAGTCCTTAGCGAAACGGCATTGTTTAGCTATAAATGTGATAACTATTATGCGCCGGAAGCCGATGGAGGTGTAATGTGGAATGATGCTGCTATTGGAATAGATTGGTTACTGCCTGAGAAAGATTTTCAACTTTCGGATAAGGATACAAAACACCCGTTTTTGGAAGAGATCAGCGATTTTGAATGTACAGCAATTAAGGAAGAAAACATTTAAACGTGCATTTTAAAATAACGGGGAATAACGGCCAGTTAGTAAGTAAAATAATAAAGAAAATCAAAATCACTTTTAATCTGAATATCCCGCATTGGAAAATCAGTATAAAAAGATGTATTGATGATCTGCAACAAAATCTCGATTAATCTATAACCTCGTTGCCACATATCAATACTTCCGGCATGGAGCAATTGTATCAGATTATTACATCGAATATTGTAAAAAAATCATGCAAAAAACAATATTAATAACCGGAACAGCCGGATTTATAGCCTCAAAAGTTGCTGAACAATTAGCCCAACAAAACCACCGGGTAATTGGAATCGATAATATCAACGATTACTATGATGTGCGTTTAAAATATGCCCGTTTAAGCGATGCAGGTTTTGATACATATAATAACGATATTCCTTTTGGTAAAAAAATACAAAGTTCCCTTTATCCGAACTACCAATTTATTCGGATAGACATTGACGACAAAGAGGCTTTAGAACAACTCTTTAAAGAATACCAGTTCAATAAAGTTGTTAACCTGGCCGCTCAGGCAGGCGTACGCTATTCAATTAGCAATCCATACAGCTATTTGCAAAGTAATCTAGTTGGTTTCCTGAATATACTTGAATGTTGCAGGCATTATGAGGTAAAAGACTTGATTTATGCTTCATCAAGTTCTGTATATGGATTAAACGATAAAGTTCCATTTGAAGAAATGGATCAGGTAGATTCCCCCGTTAGCCTTTATGCTGCCACCAAAAAAAGCAACGAACTAATGGCGCATGCCTACAGTAAATTATATAACATTCGAACAGCGGGATTACGTTTTTTTACCGTTTACGGCCCTTATGGCCGCCCGGATATGGCTCCAATGCTCTTCGCCAAAGCCATAAGTAACGATCAACCCATTAATATTTTTAATGAAGGAAATCTGATGCGCGATTTTACCTACATCGACGATATTGTAGAAGGAACAATAAAAATTATAATTAATAATGAAAGGTTTTCACCAGATAAAAATGATGTCTTTTACCATATATTCAACATTGGATGTAATCAACCGGTAAAATTAATGGACTTTATTTCCGAACTGGAACTAGCCATAAGTAAAACAGCAAAGAAAAACTATCTTCCAATGCAACAAGGCGATGTTTATAAAACCTACGCCGCCACCAAAAAATTAGAACAAACAGTTGGTTATAAACCATCAGTAAGTTTGCATGATGGTATAAATGCGTTTATCGAATGGTATAAAAGCGATAAAAACCCATTAAAATAATTATTTTCTTAACTGAACTCCCCAGCACCTCGTTTGATGGCAGCGGCAAAAAGAAATCTGTCCGTTAGTCGCTTGCAACGACAAAGTATGAAAGAGTTTAGCTATTGTACAACCAACCTTCAATCGTTTTTAAAACCTTAAAGGTTTCAATACTGAGCAAACCACATCCATGCAAGTAGTGATTAAAAGCAAACCAATAGAAGCTTTAGATTGCCATTTGACACTCTAAATTGCCAAAGGAAGTACCAACTTACCAATTGATGCTCTAATTTGCCGATGGAAAGGTCCAAATTGCCATTTGGTGCCTTAAATTGACAAAAGTTGGGTTTAGATGGCAAAAAAATGGCTTTAAACTGCCAATTTACGCATTAAACTGCCGGAAGACGGCTTTAGATTGCCAATTGGAGGCTTAAATTGCCAATTGAGCACTAAAAAACCCCGTAGAAGCAATTAAACTACCACGGGGCTATTAAAAACTAAAGTTTTACACCATTTTACCTAAAATACCTCGATCTTTTGTCATCATTTTTCCAGAATACATATCGGCCATACTCACGAATAGTGCTGTCTTTTTCAAATAGCAAGGTAAAGGCCTTGTCACGCAACACTTTTGTTTCGTTGCCTTCATCGGCTTCACCATTGGCAGTAGCCAGTAATTCGGCCATACTCCGTGAAAGGTTACGCGCTTTGTCCAGTTTAATAAGATCAAAATTAATCAGGTTCAGCGGCTCGGGATACTTTGCTCCCAGCACAGCCAATTCAAGCAGATCCTGCACCATATCGGCTTTACTCCCGCCTTCACGGATGCGCATCACTTTTTTTAATATGTCAGAGTGATCACGATATGCAAAAGAAAAATCATGAAGCAGCTCATCACGGAATTCAAAGGCAAGGGGAGCTTGTTCACGCCATAAAAGGGTGGCTTCTTCCTGTGCCTCATAAACACTCATCCAGTTGGCCTGGCAATAACGCAAAGCACCGCTGAGTGGAATCAGGTCATCGATCAGTTGTTCGTCCATGCCGGCACCAGCAAGGACTTCCCGGTCTTCGTTAGCATCTTTGGCGAGCGTTTCAACCCGGGCAACAAAGTCTTTAACCGGTTCTGTTGGAGTTTTAATTTCGTTTAATGGTACATTTACGATTGCTTCTTCCCATAATTCAAAATCGTCTTGATAATTCATGATATAATAAAATTTAGTAATATATTGCTAATGCTCCGCCGGCCTCTTAAGCCTAACCGGGTTTCGTTACTATTGGATGGGAAAAAGACGAGCCGGCGGTTTACATTTAGAATATTTCCTTGAAGTTAAGAAACATAGGTTTATTATACCAAATTTATGTTTGACAAAAACCATAATTTAGAATTATTATTGATAAATAGAAGAATTTGTAATCATCTCAAAAAGAAGAGAATCCCTAAAATAGTCCCGTTAGGGACGAAATATTGGTAAAACGCAATACAAGGATAATCTCAAGTCCCGTAGGGACGACACAACAGGAAACAGGTAATCGTGACAAATCAGAGCCCCATGAGATGTGATAACGAAAAGCCAAATTGGTAACGACAAATTCGTGCGACGCATAAAACGTTCAAGGGTACAACAATGGGATAATTGCGCCGCTTTATTCGCTACGCTCATTACCCCTGGTTACCTGCCTACCGGCAGGCAGGAAACCCGGAGCTACAGATATATAGCCCCTACGGGGCTAACAAAAGAAATCCGTGCAATTAGTGTATAAAAAGTCCCGGTAGTGCCGTAAGATTTGTAAAGTGCAATACAACTATAGTCTCAAGTCTCGTCAGGGACGATATATCGTTAAAATAGAAAGCTATATCAATCCAAAGTCCCGTTAGGGACGGAATATTGGTAAAAACAGAATATACCATTAAAAAGTCGCGTAGGGACGACACAACAGAAAACAGGTAATCGTGACAAATCAGAGCCCCATGAGATGTGATAACGAAAAACCAAATTGGTAACGACAAATTCGTGCGACGCATAAAGCGTTCGAGGGTACACCAACGGCATAATTGCGCCGCTTTATTCGCTACGCTCATTACCCCGGGTTAAAACACGGAGCTACAGATATATCGCCCCTACGGGGCTAACAAAAGAAATCCGTGCAATTAGCGGATAAAAAGTCCCGTTAGGGCCGTAAGATTTGTAAAACGCAATACAACTATAGTCTCAAGTCCCGTCAGGGACGATATATTGTTAAAATAGAAAGCTATATCAATCCAAAGTCCCGTCGGGACGCCACATCGGTAACAGGTAAACGATACAAGGCGAAACTTAAGGACACGAACAATAAGCTGAATAAGGTTTTAATCTTCTTTTTACCATATAGCTACTAAGGTTGTTCTGAAAAATAAGGTTTTACCGTGACACGAATAACCTTCGGGTGTTTTCCAAAAGACCAGGTTTTTATCATAAACAAACCATTCCAACCCGATTCGTGTAATCCGCGCAATTGGTGCATATATTTAAGATAATACAGAAATTATACAAAACGTTTTCCACCCTTGGGGGGAAAACTTGCCTGACTGCCGTCAGACAAAGGGGGGTCAGGAGGAGAAACGCAACATGTAATAATTGGAGAAATCGGTGTAATTTGTGGACATTAACAAATTAATCCTCCGTCCGCCAGTTGCCGGACACCTCCCCGATGCTTTGATCGAGACAGGCCTTTTGCAAAGGAGGACATTCGTGCACCTGGTGCAGTTAGTCTAACAAACCCAACAATTATATACCTTGGTATCACAAAAGAAAAATTGATCAAACTAAAAATACAATCATGACACAAAAAGTAGCCCTGATAACAGGAATCACCGGACAGGACGGTGGTTATTTAGCGGAGTACCTCTTAAAAAAAGGATACATTGTTCACGGTATCAAACGCCGTACATCACTGTTTAACACCGACCGTATCGACCACCTTTATCAGGATCCACACGTTGAAAACCGTAACCTCATCCTGCATTACGGCGATCTTACCGACAGTATGAACCTTACCAAGATCATCCAGGAGGTTCAACCCGATGAGATCTATAACCTGGCGGCGATGAGCCACGTAAAGGTAAGCTTCGATACACCTGAATATGTAGCCAATGCCGATGGTATCGGCACATTACGTATTCTGGAAGCGGTTCGGTTATTGGGTCTTACGGAGAAATCACGCATTTATCAGGCATCTACATCCGAATTGTATGGTCTGGTACAGGAAGTGCCGCAAAGCGAAAAGACGCCGTTCTACCCGCGCTCGCCCTATGCCGTAGCCAAAATGTATGCGTACTGGATTACAGTAAACTACCGCGAGGCTTATAACATGCACGCCAGTAATGGTATTCTTTTTAATCATGAAAGTCCGCAACGCGGAGAGACCTTTGTTACCCGTAAGGTAACGCGTGCCATGAGCCGTATTGCCCTGGGTCTACAGGAAAAAGTATATATGGGCAACCTGTCGAGTAAACGCGACTGGGGACATGCCAAAGATTACATCAAAGCCATGTACCTTATCCTGCAACAAGATCAGCCGGATGATTACGTAATTGCTACTGGTATTACCACTACTATTCGCGATTTTATAAAAATGGCAGGAGCTGAAGTGGGGCTGGAGATTGTTTTTGGCGGTGAAGGAGTACATGAAAAAGGGGTGATCGCCACTGTGGATGAAAAGATCTTCTGCGAAAAAGTTGGAGAGAAATACTTATCAGCTATCAAGGAGAAAATAGCTTCGAAAACAGAAATCGTTGAAGTGGATCCGCAATACTTCCGCCCGACGGAAGTTGACCTGCTGATCGGTGATCCGACTAAATCACAAACCGTTCTGGGCTGGAAACCGGAATACGACCTGAATGGGCTGGTGAAAGACATGATGCAATCCGATATCAAACTCATGCAAAAAGACTGCTACCTGAAAGAAGGAGGCTATCAAACTTTGAATTATTTTGAGTAGTTTGTAGTATCCACGGATTACACTAATTTCACGAAGTTGAATTGCTATTCCTCCCCCTCGTTTGCAACGAGGGGTTTACATCCGGTCGTTTGTAACGACAATCGGATAGGTAATAGACTCGGGATAAAATTGCGGCGCAAACACGCAACCTGCCAGATCAACCAACTGATTGCGCCGCGTTTAAATGCTTCGCATTTACCCCGGGTTAAAACCCGGGGCTAGAGATATTAAACCTCTACGAGGTTAATAATAAAATTAGTGTCATTTGTGCAATTCGTGGATAAAACAATTAAACTCAGCATTAAACAAACCGCATTAAGAAAGAATGAGTAATAATAAAAAAGTATTCGTCTCCGGCTGTTACGATATGCTGCATAGTGGTCATGTGGCCTTTTTTAAAGAAGCTTCACAATTTGGTGATGTGTATGTGGGTCTTGGCTCGGATAAAACGGTTGCCGACCTCAAAGGACGCCACACCATCAACAGTGAGCAGGAACGTTTGTATATGGTAAAATCCATTAAATATGTTACTGATGCTTTTGTAAACAGCGGTAGTGGTATTATGGACTTTAAAAACGAACTCGAAGAATTACAACCCGACTATTTTGTAGTGAATGAAGATGGTTATTCGCCAACAAAAAAGGAATTGTGTAATTCAATGGGCATAGAACTGAAGGTATTGGAGCGCATTCCCGATGCCGGCCTACCTGCACGATCAACGACATCTATGCGTACAGGCGATAACTGCACCCTGCCCTACCGTATCGATTTGGCAGGAACCTGGATCGATCAGCCATATGTATCGAAGTACCACCCGGGATGGGCGATTACCTTATCCCTGGAGCCGGTTATTGAATACAATGAACGTTGCGGAATGAGCACTTCAACACGTAATGCTGCCAAAAAGATCTGGCCCTATTACCTGCCGCTGGAGAAACCGCAAAAGCTGGCAGAGATACTTTTTAAGTTTGAAAACACGCCCGGGTCAACGTTGATATCAGGTGCACAGGATGCCATCGGGATCTGTATCCCCGGACTGGTTCGTCATTATTACGACAACGCATACTGGCCCAAACAATTTGAGTCGGTACATGATGAAAATATACTCGACTGGCTGGAAGACCACCTCTTTATGGTATTACTCTGGCCACGCCCTGCAGGTACCGACCTTTTGAAAGAAACATACATCAATCCGGAAAATGTTAAGGCTTTGGCTGATGCTGCTGATGGTGCATGGCAAGCAATTCTGAATAAAGACTTATCGGAGTTTTCCCGGTACTTTAAAAGATCATTCGAAGCACAAACAACTATGTTCCCTGCCATGCTCAATCAGGAAATTGAAAAAGTGATTGATAGCTATAAAGATCAGGCCCTGGCATGGAAACTAGCCGGAGCAGGCGGTGGTGGTTATATGATTTTGGTGGACGACCAACAACCTAAAGGGAGTATGAAAATAAAGATCAGGCGAAGAGAAACAGGACTGTAAGAAAGACTATGAGAAATAGAGACGGTGAGACGGTGAGAAGATGAGAAACATTAATACATAATTTCTCAAAGTCCCAGTGCTCAGTGCTCACACTCGCGGTGCCCAAAGTCTCAGAGCTCAAAGTCTCATCCTCTTCGTATAATTCGTGAAATTAGTGGACAAAAAAAAGTAACAATGAATAAAGAAGCAAAAATATACATAGCCGGCCACAAAGGCCTTGTAGGATCGGCCATCTGGAAAAATTTTCAAAACAAAGGTTATACAAATCTGATTGGCCGGAGTCTGGAAGAACTGGATTTGATGAACCAACAGGCGGTAGCCGATTTCTTTAAACAGGAAAAACCCGAATATGTAGTTCTGGCAGCGGCAAAAGTAGGAGGTATTATAGCCAATAACACTTATCGCGGACAATTCATTTACGAAAACCTGCAGATACAAAATAATGTTATCCACCAGGCGTATGTCCATGGCGTAAAAAAACTGTTGTTTTTGGGATCTACCTGCATTTATCCCAAACAGGCTCCTCAGCCCATGCCGGAGAATTGTCTGTTGACCGATACACTGGAGTACACCAATGAGCCTTATGCCATTGCCAAGATCGCAGGATTAAAAATGTGCGAGTCCTACAACCTGCAATACGGCACCAATTTTATCTCGGTGATGCCGACTAACCTGTACGGTCCAAATGATAATTTTAACCTGGAGACCTCACATGTTTTGCCGGCCATGGTACGTAAGATCCATTTATCAAAATGCCTGCAAGACAACAATTGGGAAGCGATCCGCGAAGACCTGAACCGTCGACCTGTTGAAGGCACAAACGGCAAAGCTAATAAGGAGGAGATCCTCTGCATTTTATCCAAATATGGCATAGAGTGCGAACCTGAAAAGAATGCTCCCACAGTCTCAACGTCCCACCGTCTCAACGTCTCTCTCGACCTCTGGGGAACCGGCAAACCAATGCGCGAATTCCTGTGGTCGGAAGACATGGCAGATGCCTGCGTATTTTTGATGGAGAACCGAAACTTTGAGGATGTAAAAGCCGAATGTGATGGCGCAGTTATCAATACCCATATCAACATTGGAACGGGTAAGGAAATATCAATCAAACAGCTTTCAGAAGTTATTCAAAAGGAAATTGGTTTTCAGGGAACTATTAATTTTGATACAACAAAACCTGATGGGACTATGCGAAAACTAACCGATCCATCCAAGTTACATCGACTGGGGTGGAAACACAAGATAGAATTGGAAGAAGGTATAAAGCTGATGTACGAACATTACCTGAGAGGTTAACAGCCACTGCCAATCGATTGTTGTCCTTTGGCAGCAATATATTCCAGAATACTGAGAATCGAACACCGCTGGCGCAGATTTGTAATCTGTGCCTCTTTTGGCACAAAAGAAAAACAATAAATAAACACGTTTGCATCATTGCGGCGCATAAAGCGTTCGAGGGTACAACAACGGGATGATTGCGCCGCTTTATTCGCTGCGCTCATTACCCCGGGTTACCCGCCTACCGGCAGGCAGGAAACCCGGAGCTACAGATATATCGCCCCTACGGGGCTAACAAAAGAAATCCGTGCAATTAGCGGATAAAAGTCCCGTTAGGGACGGAATATTGGTAAAACAGAATATACCATTAAATCAAGTCGCGTAGGGACGACACAACAGAAAACAGGTAATCGTGACAAATCAGAGCCCCATGAGATGTGATAACGAAAAGCCAAATTGGTAACGACAAATTCGTGCGGCGCATAAAGCGTTCGAGGGTACAACAACGAGATGATTGCGCCGCTTTATTCGCTGCGCTCATTACCCCGGGTTACCCGCCTACCGGCAGGCAGGAAACCCGGAGCTACAGATATATCGCCCCTACGGGGCTAACAAAAGAAATCCGTGCAATTAGTGTATAAAAAGTCCCGGTAGGGCCGTAAGATTTGTAAAGTGCAATACAACTATAGTCTCAAGTTTCGTCAGGGACGATATATCGTTAAAATAGAAAGCTATATCAATCCAAAGTCCCGGGAGGGACGGAATATTGGTAAAAACAGAATATATCATGAAATCAAGTCCCGTAGGGACGACACAACGGGAAACAGGTAACCATACCAACACGAAACCTTCAGAAACGAATAATAAGCTTAATAAGGTTTTAATCTTCTTTTTACCATATAGCTACTAAGGTTGTTCTGAAAAATAAGGTTTTACCGTGACACGAATAACTTTCGGGTGTTTTCCAAAAGACCAGGTTTTTATCATAAACAAACCATTCTAACCCGATTCGTGTAATCCGCGCAATTGGTGCATATATTTAAAATAATACAGAAATTGTACAAACCGTTTTCCCCCCAAGGGTGGAAAACTTGCCTGACTGCCGTCAGACAAAGGGGGTCAGGAGAAGAAACGAAACATGTAGTAATTAGAGAAATTGGTGTAATTCGTGGACAAAGAAAAAAACAGTATAAAATGTGTTCTGTAGGTCATTCTTTCAGGGGTAGGAATAAAATCGTATAACAACAAAAAACACAATGAGATAGAAGTCCTGAAGTAAACGACATCAATGTATGAAGCTATGGAGTAATTTGGAAAACTCATGGAAAAAACCAAACATTTTATACCTTAGCATTCCCATAAACAAAAAATAATAAAACGATTGAAGACAGCATCATGATACAAAAAGTTACCCAGATTACAAGTATCACCACACAGGACGGTGGTTTTCAGCATCTTATTTTTTTAAAAAATGATATATCGTTCAACGGATTAAATTGCGGGCAGCAATATTCAACACCTTCCACGTTATAATTGCCAAAATTAGGAGCCTGGCATAAAAAAGGAAGTGGAGATAAAAGCACAAATGAAGAACGATAAACAAAACGACTAATGAAAATAACAGCCAGTATTGTACTTTATAAAACATCAATGGCCGAGTTAGAGAAGGTATGTCAATCGCTGTTTCAGGATGACATCTTTTCAAAAGTTATTATTGTTGATAATTCACCTGATGACCGGCTAAAAAATATTATTCCCGACAAAAAGGTTGAATACATTTTTAATGGCAGGAATATTGGCTATGGTGCTGCTCATAATATTGCTATTCGAAAAATAATCGATCAATCCGATTACCACCTGGCATTAAACACCGATATCTTTTTTTCGGCCGACGTAATTCCCAGGATCGTAGGATACTTAAACAAACATCCCAAAGTAGGCCTTGTTTTACCCAAGGTACTCAACCTAAGGGGCGAGGTTCAGTATTTAGCGAAGCTCCTCCCTACTCCATCGAATTTACTGATTCGTTTATTTTTACCAGACAATATCCTAAAAAAGAAACGTACCAAATACCAGCTGGCTTTTAACGGGTACAATACCACCATGGAAGCACCGTGCCTTTCCGGCTGTTTTATGTTTTTCCGGGTAGAAGCCTTAAAGGAAGTGGGCATGTTCGACGAACGCTATTTTCTTTATGCTGAAGACTTTGATTTATCGAGAAGAATTCATGAGAAATACCAGACCATCTATTATCCCAAAGTTTCTATTACACATTATCATCACCGGCATTCGTACAAAAGTGGCCGTATGATGCTGGTACATATGGTAAATACCATTCGCTATTTTAACAAGTGGGGCTGGTTTTTCGATCCCAACAGAAGAAAAACCAATAAACGTGTACTAGAAGAGCTGGAATATAAACTGGCGAAGAAGGAACTGAATAAACACAAGGCTTCGGTTAAATAACTTTCTACGAAAGAAAAAATTTCAAATTGATGATAATTGAATACTTAGCGTGTTATTGATCCCGGATACTGGATTCTGGATTCTGGATTCTGGTTACTAGATACCGTATATTGACCAATGACTAATGACCAATAAACACCTTCTTTTCTTCTTACCGCAAAACAGTCACGCTCGCGTCTAAATTTTGAATAAAACAGCATCCATAAAAAGGAATTTATTTCACAATAGTCTGCTCTTGTTGAGCAACTTACTGTTTCCTTTTATCAGCTTTTCCTATGCGTCGCGGGTATTGGGTCCCGAAGCTTTTGGAAAGATTCAGTTTATTTTGGTATTTGCCCAGTACTTTGTTTTACTGGCGGCCATTGGAATCCCCATTTACGGCGTACGTGAGATTGCAAAAATCCGCCACGACCAGGCACAAATAAACAAAACAGTTTCCGAACTGCTGTTTCTAAATGGCATAAGTTCGTTTCTTTTGCTTTTGGTATACCTGGGAATTCTGTTTGTGGTTCCCTGGTTTCACGATGATCTGCAACTCTACCTGCTGGGAGGTTTAATTGTAATAAGTGCCTTTTCTAACCTCGACTGGTATTACAACGGCATGGAGCAATTTCGCTTTTTATCCATGCGCTCCATAAGTATAAAGGCACTTTCATTAGTGGCGCTGTTTGTATTTGTAAAATCGAAGGAGGATCTGCTGGTCTATTTTGCTGTGGTTATTTTTTCCATCTTAGCCAACCACCTATGGAATTTATGGGGAATCCGAACTATTATCTCTTTTCATTTCAAAGCCCTGGAGCTCCAACGACACCTTCCGGCATTGCTAACCTTGCTGGGCACTTCAGTATCCATTAGCATTTATTCGGTTATTGATACCTTGTTGCTGGGTTTTCTGGCCGACGAAACGGCAGTTGGACTTTATACCGCAGCCGTAAAGATCAATAAGATTACCATTCCGGTGTTGATAGCCTTGGGTACGGTATTAATACCGCGTATTACACAAAGCCTTGAAAGAAGAGACGAAATTCAGGTAAATCAATTGATTAACCAATCCTTTGCTTTTACCTGTTTACTGGGTGTGCCCATTAGTTTTGGGCTTTTTCTTTTTGCCAATGAGTTTATTACTTCCATCTCAGGACCGGAATTTGCCAACGCAGTACTTACCATGAAAATAAGTGCACCTTTAGCACTGATTATAGGAATTGCCCATATTTTTGGGTTTCAACTGTTAATTCCGGCTGGTTACGAACGAAAATACCTCTGGGCAACGCTTGCAGGGGTGTGCGTGAGCGTTGTACTAAATCTTTTACTCATTAGCAGCTTTAAGGATAAAGGAGCGGCTGTAGCAACTGTTTCAAGCGAAATTGTAGTAACCGGAATCGCGGGCTATTTTGCGTATAAATTCATAAAATTCAAACTGGATTGGGGAATGCTGTCGAAAGCTTTTCTGTCCTGTTTACTTTTTATTCCCATTGCCTATGGTGTGCGTACGATTTCGGAGAATGAAATCATCTGTCTTTTAATTGCTGTTCCGCTGTCGGCATTGGTGTATTTTGGTTTACAAGCCTGGATATTTAAAAACCCCTTAATCGATGAGGCTTTTGTCTATGCCCGAACCAAAGGATGGATCCCGGCTGCTCTGTTGAAAGAAAAAAGACAGGCTAAGGAATATTGAAAACAAATTCCTTTAGGCAACTACTTTCAGACTGAAGTTTATTTTCAAATTGTCCTGAAAGGACATCCGTTTTGGATCATTAGTAAAACTCAAAAAAATCATATTTAGTTGAACTGTCTAATTATCAACCCTTCCTGGCGCGGATTCCTTGGATAAAAGTCCCGTTAGGGACGGAAGGTTGGTAAAACACTGTCCAACTCGATGAACTCAAGTCCCGTTAGGGACGACACAACAGATAAACAGATAATCTAAAAAAACAAAAAACTTATTCAAATCACGCCAAAAACGTCCCCCCCAGCTGGCGGATCAGGGGCAAAGCCCCGCCATTCTTCGACATCATCCTTCGCTGGCGCGGACTCCTTGAATAAAAAGTCCCGTTAGGGACGGAAGGTTGGTAAAACACTGTCCAACTCGATGAACTCAAGTCCCGTTAGGGACGACACAACAGATAAACAGATAATCAAAAAACAAATAACTTATTCAAATCACGCCAAGAACGTCCCCCCAGCTGGCGGATCAGGGGTAACAAACAAAACAATCCCCTGGTAAGTTACAGCGATAAAAACTCAAATCCGGGGAATCTTTAGATAGCAAAAAATCCCATTGAAAAGACCACAGGAAAAACGAAATTGGTAACGACATATTCCTGCGGCGCATTAAACGCTAAGGCATACACAAACGGGGTGATTGCGCCGCCTTATTCGCTGCGCTCATTACCCCGGGTTACCCGCCTACTGGCAGGCAGGAAACCCGGAGCTATTAATATCAAATCTCTGCGGGATTAAAAACAAATGGAACGATTTATGGTGTCTGGCTACTTCAAGGCTTCACATGAAAACTGTCCCGATCTTATCAGAACGGATTTAAAGCCAGGCTGGAAAAAGATCTGATTAGCTACGAATCCACAGCTGTAGCCAATAACCGGCTCCCATCTTGAGGGGAGCTCCCGACAGGGTGAGGGGTAATGAAAACAAACACATTTAACCACTGCTGACTGGATTTATTAACGATCACCGCCTTGAAAAACGGTGAAATAAGACAATTTGTATCTTATTGTATTATTACATGAATTCATACTACACTCCCATCAAAAACAAGAAAAAACAGCATATGATCTGGAAACATTATCTATTAGTAGCTTTTATACTTCTTGTTACCGAACAAGTTGGTGCACAAGCGCTTTCAAGCAACTTCGATCAGTTGGAAGATTATTACCGAAGAGAACAATTACTCGGTAATATCGAGACCGATTATTCTTTTGTATCTTATCCCCTTTTCCCTACCAAGGCTTTTGGGGTAAATGATCCACACCGGCCAAATGAGACCACGGGAAATTTTTTTGACAAGGATGTTAATGAGCTTTTGGGTAAAAGTTTGCCCTCAGATCTCTCGCTCAAACTGCTTCCTTTAGTTTGGACCAATCAATACAATTCGCACCATCCGGAAGACTGGAACGATGGAGCTATGATTCCTGCCAAAGGTTATCAGACCTTTATTAGCGGAGGCCTCTATTTTAATGTTGCCTTGAGGGATGACCTTCCTTCGTTATCCATAAAAATACAACCTGAATATATCTACGCTTCCAATCCCGAGTATGATGGGTTCCCATTAACCCGTGAAAACCCGGAGCTGGCAACTTTAAGATGGGCCCAATATTATTTTAATACCTTAAACTATATCGACCAGCCGGAACGTTTTGGCAATGATGCCTACAACCAGTTTAACTGGGGACAAAGCAGTGTTCGCATAAACTACAAAGCCATTTCGCTGGGTTTTTCCAACGAAAACCTCTGGTGGGGCCCCGGCAGAAGGAATAGTCTTTTAATGAGCAATACGGCACCTGGTTTTCGCCATTATACCCTAAATACCACCAGTCCTGTTCGAACACCTGTAGGCTCGTTTGAAGGACAAATTGTAATTGGAAATTTAATCGCGTCGGGCTACCTCCCTCCCAACAGCGAAGTGAAAGATCATAACGGCATGCTTTTTTATTCGCCCAAACGACAAGACGACCGTTATTTTAATGGGATGATCCTGAATTACAGTCCAAAGTGGGTAAAAGGCTTGCATCTGGGCCTGATACGTAGCTTTCAAATGTATAAAATCGATATGGACGACTCTTTCGACGCTTACCTACCCATTTTTAGTTCTTTCCGTGAAAAGAAATTACAAGAACAGGCTGATGACACTGAGGAAGGAGAATTGAGCAATCACCAGAAGAGAGACGCATACTATTCATTTTTTATGCGCTATGTGTGGCCCAAAGCTCATGTTGAAATATATGCGGAATATGGCCTGGCTGACAATCACTGGGACGGAAGAGATTTTATGGTGGAAATGGAACACTCAAGAGCCTTTAATTATGGATTCCGAAAACTAATTGAACTCCCGGCAAAAGATCAGGTTATACAGGTGGGCATGGAGATCACCCATTTGGCAAAAAATCCAACCTCGGTATTAAGGGGAACACAGGGCGCTTACCAGCAGGGCAGCAAAACCTGGTACACCGGAGTTGGTGTCCGGCAGGGTTATACCCACCGGGGACAACTACTGGGTGCAGGTATCGGGCCGGGTAGTAACCTGATGAGCTTAAATGCGGGATGGAACAAAGGTTTGAAAGCCATTGGTGTACAACTGGAACGATATGCCCACAACGAAGATTTCCACAATGAAACCATAAAGGATATACGAATGCATTGGGTAGATCTGGCAGCCGCATTAAACGGGAGCTGGGATTATAAAAACCTGTTATTTTCATTAAATTTAAAATTTGTTGGAGCCAAAAACTACCAATGGGTCTATGACTTTAACTGGAACGATTACTGGGATAACAGTAGTGGCGAAGATGTTTTTAATTTCCATGGTAAGTTGGGAATTATGTATCGTTTCTAGTATCAGAGCAAAAGCGTTGCAAGCTACGAGTCACTAGCCACGAGTTACGAGTTTGTATCGAGTATCAAGTACAAAGGCAAAAAAGATCTGAACGATTATACCACAGAGTTACTCCGAGAAATCACAGAGTTACACGGAGAATTGGACAGAATGTTAAGAACTACAATTTTACAATTTATCAGTTTAACAATTCTATAGTATCAAGTTGAGCAAAGCAGAATCCTGACAGAAATCGTCGGGGCATCAAGATCCAACATCCAGAATCCAGTATCAAGGAAAAAGGAAAAAGTTGAGAACAGCTTTGCCGATCGGGCTAACCAAAATCAAGAATCCAGTATCCAATATCAAGTATAAAGGCAAAAAAGATCTAAACGATTATACCACAGAGTTACTCCGAGAAATCACAGAGTTACACAGAGAATTGGACAGAATGTTAAGAACTACAATTTTTCAATTTATCAGTTTAACAATTCTATAATATCAAGTATCCAACACCTAGGATCAAGAATCCAGTATCAAACATCAAGTATCTCATATCATGTACACAAAATATAAACACCTGATTTTCTTATCCATACTATTTTTTATTGCCATAGGAAGTAGTAGGGCTCAATCCTTATCCTTAAACAAACAAAACCTGAACGACTATTACCGTCGTCAGCAATTACTGGGAAATGTGGATTCGACCATTTCTTTTACCTCCCGGCCTTTATTCTCGGAAGCACTGGACAAGGATGATATTTTCGATCCGGAAAATACATTAAGGCATTCCAACCTCAATAATTTTAACGACAACTTTACCTTTCACAAAGAAAGAGGACAGTTTACCCTGCTTCCGGTGAGCATAATGAATCAATTCAACAGCCATCATCCGGAGGGCATTAACGATGGATCGATGATTCCGGCTAGAAGTGCACAAATGCGCGCCGACCTGGGGTTCTATTTTAAATACAGCCTGCTGAGTATAACCTTTAATCCGGAATTGGTGTATGCCCACAATAAACTGTATGACGGTTTTCCTGCCGGCTACAAAACCACGCTGGATATGCAATTTCCAAACTCGAAAGGGACCATTGACCTGCCGGAGCGAATCGGTGGTTTTCATTATACGAAATTCTTTTTAGGCCAGAGCAGTGTGCGTTTAACTTATAAACCCATCTCCATTGGCTTATCATCCGAAAACCTCTGGTGGGGCCCGGGATATAAAAATTCCCTGCTCATGACCAACTCAGCACCCGGTTTTTTACACCTTACTTTAAATACCGTACGCCCTGTAAAAACCCCCATTGGTTCGTTCGAAGGACAAATTATTGGTGGGAGACTGGAAGAATCAGGTTATACGGAAGGTTTACCGGATGACTGGCGTTATTTAAATGCCATGGTATTGAGCTACCAACCCCGTTGGGTACCGGGTTTGTTTTTAGGCTTTACCCGCAGTTTTATGACCTATTCGGAAGATATGGGGTCAGGATTTTCGGACTATTTGCCGGTACTTAGTTTTCTCTCCAAAAGCTCGGGCGGTTCCAACGAAGATGTGGATAGTCAGCGACAAGATCAACGTATTTCAATGTTTGCCAGATGGCTTTTCCCGGAATCGCATGCAGAGATTTATTTTGAATTTGGCCGTGAAGACCATTCCTGGGACATGCGTGACTTTTTGATGGAACCTTCACATTCTTCGGCCTATATTCTTGGCGCACATAAATTATTGGGCTTTAAAGGAGACCGTTATTTCCAGGTGCGGGGAGAAATTACCCAAATGGCTGCAAGTCAGACTAACGTAAACAGAAGGAGCACCTATAAGCAACAGGCAGGGACATGGTATTACCATTATCAACTTACACATGGTTATACCCACAAAGGACAGTTACTGGGTGCAGGAATCGAGCCGGGAAGCAATACACAAACCTTAGAGATTAGTTGGAACCGAGACATTAAACAAGTGGGTGTCGAATTTGAACGTTATGTGCACAATAATAATTTCTGGTACAATTACAACAAAGATTTCCGGGCCAACTGGGTAGATTTAAGCACCTCGATTTTTGCCAACTGGGATTATAAAAACTTTTTGGTATACGGAAAAATAAAGCTGGTTAGCAGCAGAAATTACCAGTGGCTTTACGAACCCACATTTGCCGAAGTGCAAGCCGATTACTGGACACATCCTGACAACACAATTAACCTGCATACACAATTGGGTATATCATACAGGTTTTGATATCTCTCAACCAAAACCACAAAAGCCTGTCATTCCGAAGCGCAGCAAGAAATCAAAATTATTCAGACACTACTGATTTTAAATCGTTATAAAACCAAAAGCGTACTATTGAGGAAAAATTGTGTACAAAGACTAGCTCAACCGGGAAGAAAAAGCAGAACCTCATATAAAAGCAGGGAAAATTATTAGATTTAACCATAAAATTAGCTGATCAGCAGACAAAAAAAACAAGCGAAACGACCAGTATTATACCATTTTACCAATGCAGACTTCTCCATTAATTTCCATTATCGTTCCTTGTTACAATCAGGGTAAATATCTGACTGAGTGTCTCAATAGTGTTCATTCACAGCGCTACGAAAATTACGAGATAGTTGTAATAAATGATGGCAGTACCGACGCGCATACCAACAAAACAGTACGAGAGATTTCGCACCCCAAAGTAACTGTTCTGCAAACAGAAAACCGGGGCGTTTCCGCTGCCCGCAACCGGGGAATAAAGAATTCGACAGGAAGATACATTTTACCGTTGGATGCCGATGATAAAATCGGAGCAAATTTTATTCAGCAGGCAATTGAAGTTCTGGAAAAAAACGAAGACATTAAAGTGGCAAATTGCAAAGTCGCACTTTTTGGGACAAAAAATGGTATTTTACCTGTTGAAACCTATTCGCTGGAAAAGCTGCTGGCAAGAAATTTTATTGTTGTTTCAGCAATTTTCCGAAGATCGGATTTTGAACAAACAGAGGGATATAATCCGAACATGAGGGAAGGTTTTGAGGACTGGGATTTTTGGATAACATTGCTAAAAAACGGAGGTGCTGTACATACCTTAAATGACACTGGATTTTTTTATCGGATTAAAAGAAATTCAAGAAATGCTTCCGTAATCTCAAACCGGGAGCATTACCGTAAACTGAGGCATCAAATTTATCTAAATCACCAGAATATTTACTCAAAACACTTACTGGACCCCCAGGAATCTTTTGAATTTGAACTAATTACTCAGTCGCGCGAATACAAGTTAGGAACAATACTGCTAAAGCCCATACGAACTCTTTATCGTTTATTCCATTGACTAATCGTATAAAATACCTTTACGGGAAGAATTATAAAACATTGCTATATGTATGTATAGCCTTGTTATTTCTGGATGTAATTATTGATCCCAGCAATAAGATATTTCACAGTAAATATGTTTTATTCCTGGGAGTTTTTGTGCTTTGGTTTCCGCTGCACTATAAAAAAACAATATACCTTTCGAAACAAATTCTTTTTGCTGTGGCCTTTATTGGCTTCTTTATGCCATTTTATGCCTTATCCGTTGGACTTATAAAAAACTTTGCCAATAACAGCACAATGGCAGAGCTGGTTTACCTTAACTCTTTTTTCTTCTTTTTCCTGCTGGTGGTTATCATAACCGAAAACATTCAGCTTCGCCCTGTTTTGAATGTATCGGCCATACTACTTATCGCTATGACCGCATTTTCCTATTTTCTTCCCTTAATCAATCCCGGCCTTTTTGCTAAGCTTTATGCATTTTTTGTGATGGAAAAGGAAGTCGCCGTTTATGCGCTGAGGAATTACGGTGGTTTTACCCTGTTAATGGTGTTCTACAAAACATCGCCAATACTTGTATTTCCACTGGCTTATTACCTGCATCGGCTACTCATTTTAAAAATTAAAAAAAACAGGGGCGCTCAAATTTTATTTATTTTGGCGCTATGTACCACATTGTTTCTTTCCGGTACACGGGCAAATATTTTGGCCATGGGATTTATGCTGCTTTTTTACCTCCTTTTTTATAACTATAAAAATTCAAAACCACTTGCTTTACTTACAGTTTTTATTTATTTGGCGGCTCTTTTCTATGGGGCAAATATACTGGCTGAAGTTTTTTTAAACCGTTCCGAACTTTCCAACCAGGTAAAGCTCGGCCACTTACTTTCTTATATCGAACATTTTTCAAACCATACTGGGATTTTACTCTTTGGCCAGGGAATTGGAAGTACGATGTACACTTCGGGAATTAATAGTGTTGTAAGCGTTACTGAATTAACCTATTTTGAATTGATAAGAGTTTGGGGATTACCCGTTTCAATAATCTTTGGCTTCATTCTACTTATTCCAATCTATTATGAAATAAAAAGCGGCTCTATAAGTCACCTGTTTATTGCCTACCTCGCTTATCTCTTTATTGCAGGTACCAACCCTCTCCTATTAAGTTCCACAGGAATGTTAGTACTGGTTTATGTTTTTTCGCAAACTTTTTCTGTGGGTCCCCAAAACGATGAACGATCATGAAGATAGAGATTTTACTGGCAACATATAATAGCGCAAATTACCTCAGGGATCTTCTCGATTCGCTTGTTGCACAATCGTATACCAACTGGGACATATTGGTACACGATGATGGTTCGGACGACCAAACCATGGCTATTTTTAAAGAGTTTGAAAAGCAACAAGGCCGTGAGATTAAAATATTGAGCAGTGATAAAAATCTGGGGCCAATGCGAAGTTTCGAAAAACTGTTGGAATACAGTTCTGCTGAATACATCATGTTTTGCGATCAGGATGATGTTTGGCTACCTCATAAAATTGAAGAATCATTAGCTTGTATTCAGCAACTGGAGCAGAATAACCCCGATAAAGCGGCATTGGTTTTTAGCGATCTGGAAGTCGTGGATGAGCAATTAAATACCATAAATCCATCATTCTGGAACTACTCGAAAGTTAATCCCGAGAATGTTTATAATGCCTACAAACTCTTAATTAATAATCCGGCTCCGGGTTGTACTTTTATCATGAACAAGAAGGTAAAACCACTGGTTCTGCCATTTCCGGAGCAAGCCAGGATGCACGACTGGTGGGTTATTTTAAAAGTTGCAGAATCAGGGGTAATTGACTACATAAAAAAGCCGGGCTTACTATACCGGCAACACAAAAAAAATAAAGTTGGTGCAGAGCCCATTAAAAACACCTACCTGTTATCGCGAATGGCCAATTTATCGCTCACCGTAAAAAGAAATAAGGAAAGCTACCAAATGATGAAATGTTTATCAAATGATTATTCACTCCTTAAACTTTTCTGGTACAAACTACGCATATCGCTGACTAAACTCCTCTGAAAAAATGGTTATTTCGGTTTGTATACCTACTTATAATGGCGAGCTCTACATAAAGGAACAGCTCGATTCGATTCTGAACCAGACCCGGGCTGTAGATGAAATTATTATTTCGGATGATTCGTCGACCGACAAAACGGTTGAAATTATCCGGTCGTATAACCATCCAAAAATAAAGTTATTCGAAAAGCAACGCTTTTCAAATCCAATTTTCAACCTCGAATTTGCTTTAAAACAGGCCAAAGGCGACTACATATTTTTAGCCGATCAGGACGATGTATGGATGCCCGACAAAGTTGAGGTTCTGGTCAATGAATTGGCTATAAGTAAACTGGTAATTTCGGACGGAGTGGTAATAAACCAGGAGGGTAAAGAAATTGCTTCATCAATATTTGACATCTATAACTCACGAAAGGGCTTTTGTAAGAACCTCGTAAAAAACTCTTACATGGGTTGTTGTATCGCTTTTCATAAAGACTTATTACCGATTGTAATCCCCTTCCCGAAAAAAATTGCCATGCACGATTTATGGATCGGGCTGAATGCAGAATTGTATACAAAACCGGTATTCTGCCCCGCCAAACTTATAAAATACAGAAGGCATGATTTTAACAAAACACCGTTGGATTCAAAGACCAATTCCAATTCACTGTTTTATAAAATTTCTTTTCGGATTACCATGTTTATACTTTTAATGGTTCGCTTTTTTTATAAAAAACGAAACTGATACCGGATACTCAATACTCATTACTCAATATGGAAACTCCTCGTATAGTTGTACTAATTCTGAATTATAATTCGTGGGAAGCCACTGTTGCCTACATCCGGCAATTAAAGCTGCAGCAAGGTATAATGCTTTCCATATTAGTGGTCGACAACTGTTCAACGGATAATTCCTATACCGCTCTGGGTCAACATTTACAAGACGAAGAACACGTAGATATCATCCAATCAGAATACAATGGAGGCTATGCTTACGGAAATAATTTTGGTTTAAAATACCTTCAGCAAAAAATACCTGAAAACACCTTTGTTGTTGTAAGCAATAACGATATTTCGATTGATAATCCGAAGCTGTTAGAGCAACTGACGAACAGTTACCAACAATGTAACGATATTGCATTTATTTCGCCCCTCATGCACATGGATGGGCGACCCGCCCGTAACGCTGCCTGGAAAATTCCGGGTTTTTCTTATGATATCCGCACGGTCGTCGGTTTTAACAGGGCAAAAGCCAACGAAGCTGTTTATTATGATTTGCCCACACAACAAAAACCAATGGCAGTGGATTGTCTTACCGGCTCCTTTTTTATGGGAAAACTGGAAACATTTATACAATTAGACTTTTTCGACGATCGTACCTTTTTGTATGAAGAGGAGCGCATTCTGGGGCTAAAAGTAAAAAAAGCCGGGCTTAAGAATTACCTGGCCTTACAGCTTGGTTTCTTTCATGAGAACTCCACCATTATCAGCAAAGAAATGAATCATCTGGCACAACTTCAGCATTTATTGAATAGCAGAATCGTTTTTCATAAATTTCATGCCGATACAAATATCTTTTTGCAAAACTTTTTAAAACTATTTTATGCGTTATTTCTTTTTGCCAAAAAGCTTCAGTTGAAATTCAGAAAAAGCAAATAAATAAAATTCTTGAAGTTGATTATCCCATGTCAGCACCAAGTAGTATTATGCCAACTTCATTTCAGCTAACTCGCTAAAACCGAATTTTCTTTATTTCACCCCACTGTCATCCGTCAGTTGACGGATGACGTCTCCCATCAACAGGGGAGAAAAAGCGGAACCCCATGGCTTAGCCAGAGAAAATTATTAAATTAAAATTCCAATTCTGACGAAGAACAGCAACGGATGAGTTTATTGAAATGAGATTTTATTACTTTTATTGCTTAAAATTTAATCATACTGTATATTATTTAATACCTAAAACATAAGCTATTTATATGAGATTTAATATCCTTAAATATTCCTTTTTCATTCTACTATTCCTGTTTCTGATCCAGGGGAAACTGATGGCCCAGATCGTAAATCCGATGGAACAAAATGTTTCTGAAATAAAATCAAGCCAGATCTCGGATGCCCAAATGCGAGTCATCATGCAACGTGCTATTGAGTCGGGTATGACACCTGACCAGATCGAATCTTTAGCCCGGTCGCGGGGGATGAATGAAAGCGAAATAGAGAAATTTAAAGAACGAGCTGAACGTCTTTACGATAACAAAATAATGGAGGATGGCAGTAAGGGGGTAAAAATAAACACACGCCCAACGGTAGAGTATCCTGAAGGTCTGGAAGAACGACTTCCCTACACTGCAAAAACACAGACAAACGATAATTTTGGTTTTTCGCTGTTTAAAAATACCGACCTCACCTTCGAACCCAGCTTTAATGTTTTAACGCCGCGCGATTATTTAATTGGTCCGGGTGACTTGGTAAACATAGATGTTTGGGGGGCCTCGCAACACAGTTACCAGGAAGTGGTTTCAAATGATGGAAGTATAATAATTTCAAATATTGGTCCCGTATTCTTAAGCGGAATGACGACAGAAGATGCCGGGAATAAACTGGAAACAATCTTAGGCCGGATTTACTCAGGACTTAAAGATGGAAAAACCTCAATGAAAGTTACATTGGGTGCAGTACGGAGTATTCAGATAAATATTGTGGGAGAAGTGGTTTTACCCGGAACTTACAATATTTCGGCAATGGCTACGGCATTTAACGCCATGTACATAGCCGGAGGTCCTGCGGAAAATGGTTCACTAAGGGATGTACAGATAATACGTGACAATAAAATTGTTGCAACCATCGACTTTTATGAATACTTAATAGATGCCAAGCAATCCAATAACATCCGCTTACAAGATCAGGACATCATTTTCATCCCTCCTTATAAAAATCGTGTAAGGATAAACGGAGAGGTAAAACGCCACATGGCCTTCGATATCAAACCTGACGAATCGTTGGAAGATTTAATTGGTTTTGCAGGAGGATTTACTGGAAATGCTTATACCGAACGTGTTAAAATCCTTCGGAAAACCGGCAAAGAAAAACGCATATTAGACATTGCTACGGACTATTTAGATGCCGTTCGACTGGAAAATGGCGACGAAGTTCAAATAGATGCGGTTTTAAACCGTTTTGAAAACCGGGTATTTATTTCGGGAGCGATATTTCGCCCGGGTTCATATGCCATCAACGAAGGAACCACTTTAAAAGAACTAATAAACAAAGCCGATGGTTTACGCGAAGATGTATTTAAAGACCGCATCTCAGTTTTTCGCTTACAAGACGATTTGACAAGGGAGCATATTGCTGTTGATTTGAATAATTTATTAGCTTCCAATCTCGATTTTACCTTGCAACGTGAAGACTCCATTCATATTCCTTCGATCCACGATTTGCGCGAAACACGCACTATACAAATTGAAGGCGAAGTGAAACTGCCGGGAATTTATCCCTATTCCGAAAATACGACAGTTGAAGACTTTATTATTCAGGCCGGAGGATTATTGGAAACGGCATCTACCGCAAATATTGAAATTGCCAGACGCGTGTCAAACGACACTTCAACAGTTACAACAGTAAAACTTGCTGATGTGATTAAATTCCCAATCGATAAATCATTAGCGCTAAGCGACGAAGCATCCAATTTTGTATTAAAACCTTTCGATCAGGTATTTATTCGCAAATCTCCTGCTTACATTCCGCAAATGCTGGTAAGCATTAACGGCGAAGTTAACTTCCCAGGGAAATACTCGATAACTTCCCGTACGGAACGAATCTCCGATTTAATAAAAAGGTCGGGTGGTATTACAACAGAAGCCTACATTAACGGTGCCAGCTTAATTCGGAAAAGAACCCCAAACAAAACACTGACGGACAAAGCCATTGACAACATTACAATGGAAAAAGAATCATCTAACAATATAAATATCATCAGAAACGAGTTTGATATAATTGCTGTTAACCTGGCGAGTATTCTTTCCAACCCGGGAGGCAATAGCGATTTGGTTCTGCAGGAAGGCGATTCAATACGCATATTAAAATCGGTACAAACCATAAAGGTCAGTGGCTCGGTATACAATCCAAATGTAGTTCCTTTCGACGAATCGCTTAGTGTGAAGCATTACCTTGCAAATGCAGGAGGTTTAACAAAAAGATCAAAGCCCGGTCATATTTATGTGGTTTACGCCAATGGCTCAGTAAGAAAGACTGACAAAACGTTATTTGGTCGTAAATACCCTGAATTACAGGCAGGGGCCGAAATAATTGTTCCAAGTAAAGGCGAACGAAGAAAA
Organism: uncultured Draconibacterium sp.; assembly: GCF_963675065.1. Lineage (NCBI taxonomy): Bacteria > Pseudomonadati > Bacteroidota > Bacteroidia > Marinilabiliales > Prolixibacteraceae > Draconibacterium > uncultured Draconibacterium sp. The sequence goes on from NZ_OY775906.1 coordinate 1,568,020, forward strand.
CTTTCCCAAACAGGTGCCATTTCGTTAGCCGCCTCTCTCTCTCTGATTCTTGTCTCTCTAATCAATACCATGTGATAACGGTAAGCACCCGTACTAATTAATAGAAATTATTGCTGTAACAAATTCACTGTAAATTTTCATCTAATCATAAATGAGTAAGAATACCGCTATCATAAATAAAAAAGATTACCTCGAAATAAGAGATCTGCTTATCAAGCTAAAACAAAATCGCGGAATACTTATTAAATCAGCTGTCATTGCTTTTTTGGCAGGAGTATTTATTGTTGTTTTCACTCCGAAGGTATATAAAACAGAAGTTAGTTTATTAGCCGAATCCAACTCGGGCAGCCCGGCAAATGGTTTAATGGGACAACTGGGAAACCTTGCTGGATTTGACGTAGGAGGGTTAATGGGCATGGATATGAGTGGAAGTAATAACAGTGCCTTAACGCCCGACTTGTATCCGGAAGTGGTAAAGAGTACAACTTTCCTTATCGATATTTTGCAGGAAAATGTGTATTTACCCCAAAAAGAACTTACAATGTCGGTTGGCGAATACCTGCAGGAACAAACTAAACCAACTATTTCGGGATGGCCGGGTTATGCCCTGAGCTTGCTAAAACCAAAGGGCGAGAAAAGACTGATCCCTCAAAAAAACGAAGGAGAACCTTTAAACCTTTCTCAGGCAGATCTGGATTTGATTAAGGGACTGGCTAACACCATCGAGGTAAACATTATTAAATCGGAAGGTGGAATTACCGGTGGCGACAGTAAAATTATTAAAGTAAGTGTGGAACAACAAGATCCTTATGTTTCAGCACTATTAACCGAAAAAGTGATTGCCAGTTTAAAACAATACATTATTGATTATCATACCAGTAAAGAGAAAAAAGACCTTGCTTTTATCGAGGCCCGATACCAGGAAGCCAAAGCCCGGTATTTTGAAAAACAGGAAGCTTTAGCCGATTACGACGACAGTAATGTAAATGTAATTCTGGCATCAGCAAAATCGCGCCGCGACAGGTTAGTTACTGAAAGCACCTTAGCCTCAAACCTCTATAAAAGTTTAGCGCAAAAACGTGAACAGGCACAAATACTCGTTCAGGATAAAACACCCGTATTTACCGTAATTGAACCGGCAAAAGTACCCCAGCAGAAAAGTAAGCCCAAAACAATTTTCACTATTATCAGCCTTACACTAATAGGTTTGTTCGCAGGCACTTGTATTGTTCTCTGGAAGGAATTTATAGTTTCAAACGGTACAAATAACATTGATTAATTTTCCAAAGACTATAAGTTCTACCTTAATTCCAACAACTTAGGCGAGAATAAAGAACGAAGAGGAAGAAGGATATGAAATAAATTAAGACCATTGACAGAAATGTTGATTCCTGAATAAAATAAACCCACAATACAATCGTTTAAAATCTAATGCAAAAACAAACCCAAAAAACAGTAGCTCTCCTACTACTCTTGTGCATTGGCCCTCTAACCGGCTTATTTGCCCAATCAATTAGTCTGGAATCAAATACTTTGGCAGGCACAAAAGGCCAGTTGCCATTTTGGCTATGGGCCAACCGGCTAGGACAATTCGATAAAAACAGCAGTACAATTCAAAACTTCAGTTTAAATGCTTTTCATGCGCAACAAATTGGAGGTTCTGATTTTAGCTATCAGGTTGGACTTGATCTTGATCTGCTATTGGCCGACAAAAACGACATCCGTTTCACCCAGCTTTTTGGAAGCATGAGTTGGAAATTTCTTCAATTGCAAATTGGCGCTTTCCCAGAGGATGAAGTTTATGCCGGCCTATCAACCACCAACGGCAACCTGGCAGCTTCGCGTAACGCAAGGCCACATCCAAAAATCAGAGCAGGCTTTAACCGTTATGTTCCTGTTTTTACCGATTGGTTTTTTATCAATGGCTTTTATGAAGAGGGCTTACTCAACGACGACCGCTATGTAAAAGATATTCATTTACATCGGGGAGCTTTATACTTTCGCTTTGGCCAACCTAAAGCGATTCAGGTAACTGCTGGGATTGAACACTTTGTAATGTGGTGGGGCACACATCCTGTGTACGGCGAATTTCCAGGCTGGGAAAACTACTTCAAATATTTAACAGCCAGTGCCGGTGGCAATAACGTTATAGAAGAAGAACGGCTAAATGCCATGGGCAACAGCTATGGAGTCTATCAGCTAGAATTCAAGAAAACCTGGGATAAACTGAATGCAACATTATATGTCAGCCATCCTTATGAAGATCATTCCGGAATGGAATTGGTTAACTATTCCGATAACCTGATTGGTGTTCACCTTGCTTTTAACAAAGAAAATGCACCTCTGCAAAATTTGGTGCTGGAATACTTTCATACCAAAAACCAGAGTGGGGCGTATCTTATCGGTGAAGCTCCCGACGAAAACGGACGTGGTCGCGGAATTGATGATTATTTTAATCATGGGATTTACCTTTCAGGAGCAACCTATAATAAAATGGCGATGGTAAGTCCACTATTTGGCCCGGTAGTTATAGCAGATGGTACAAGCAGAGGTTTTGAAAATACGCGTTTTGCTGGTCTCCATTTGGGAGCTGATGGATTAATATCTGAGACCTTATTCTGGAAAGGACTGTTTACCTATTCCAATAATATTGGCCGCCACAATGGTCAGGGAGGCACAACAATAGATCCCTCCCGAAATCAAGTTTCAGCTTTGGGACAGCTTTCCTGGCACCCAGAAACTAAAAAGTTTACCATTTCAACATCGGTCACAGCCGATCATGGAAGTGTTTATGATAATGGAGAAAGCACCACTCGTCTGGGAGCAATGATTTCAGTCAACTATCACTTCTATGAATAAAAATTCCAGCACCTCGTTTCTGATAAAACTTTTTATACACTAAGTAATTAAACTTTATAAAGACCACATTTAGTAAAACAATTTGTTAAATATTTTAACTTTTTTGAGATATAATTCTTGTTTAAATTAATTTTAACTAATTTTGTCACTCAGCAACATGTATGGATTTACTGTTCATTAAAATACCTATATAAACACAACAACTCGATCATAACATTTTGATATGGAAATTATCTTAATCCTATCTGCACTTATTCTTAGCTTTCTACTCGTAATTATAGTAGTACCCCCGATTATTCGCACCGCTAAAGCCAAACATTTATTTGAGCCCTTTGATGAAAGAAAAGTACACACACAAGTAGTTCCCCCATTAGGAGGAGTTGCTATTTTTATTGGCTTCACTATTAGTGCCATATTTGCAACAGATGGATTAGCATTTGATTCTTTAAAATATATCATGGCAGCCGTTATAATTATGTTCTTCATGGGCTTAAAGGATGATTTAATGGTTCTTTCGGCCCGAAAAAAATTAATCATTCAAATAGTAACGGTTATATTACTCATCTCTTTTGCCAATATTCATTTCACGAACTTACACGGGGTATTCGGCGAATACAAGATCGGAAGTCTAACAAGTTTTTCGTTGTCGCTTTTTGCAATAATTGTGATCATAAATGCCTTCAATCTAATTGATGGTGTAGATGGCCTCGCCTCCGGTTTAGGAATGTTGGCCTCATCTGTTTTTGGAACCTGGTTTTACTTAAGTAAGAATTATCCACAGGCAATAATGGCATTTGCTTTAGTTGGAGCTTTAGCAGGCTTTTTCCTCTATAATGTTTTTGGCAACAAAAACAAACTGTTCATGGGAGATACAGGTTCGTTGATAATTGGATTACTTATTTCGGTAATGGTCGTTTCTTTTAACGAACTGAATTTGACCGCACCGGAGCCTTACCGAATTGGAGGAGCACCAGCTGTATCGTTTGCGATTATAATTGTTCCGCTTATTGATACATTAAGAGTGATGACCATACGGATAGCACAACGACGCTCACCATTTTCGCCGGATAAAAACCATATCCACCATCGCTTGCTATCATTGCTTCATTCGCATTTAAAAGTAACATTAACCATTTTGGCAGGCAATGTTGTGTTAATTGCAATTGCACTTGGCCTCAACCACTGGCGGCTAAATGTAAACCTGCAGTTTGTTATTATTTTACTGATTGGTCTTGGATTCTCGATGGTACCATCTTATGTGCTGCGTACAAAAAGGACTAAAAAAGCATATTCTTCATAACTATCAGAATTCGATACGCTGATTGGTATGACGATCACTAACGCGAGTTATTGTTTTCTTGTTGAGTTGTTCTATTAAGCCAATAGGATGGCACGCTTTACGAAATTTATGCGCAACGCTAAATATAAAAACAGTTAGTCAGAATCACTAACAATCTCCCTTTCAATCTTTCTCAATCTTCTTCAAACTTTTATCAATCAACTTTCGCTTCCTGGATTTGGCTTATCCCTTTAATCCATCTCAATCTTTCTTCAATTTCCTCAACACTTTCTCCTTTTACCTTGACAGCAATCCGTCTGATTTTTCATCCCTAAATCCGTTTTTCAATTTGTTGCATAACACTTTTATTTCTGATTAATAACATTTTATAGGCAGTGTATTTTATGTAAATTTAGATTAAACCATAAAAATCTACTGTCATGCCTAAAATTCGTAGAATTGATGCTCTCAACTACCACAAAAAACATCGTCCCGGAAAAATAGAAGTTATACCAACTAAACCTCATAATACACAATACGACCTTTCACTGGCTTACACGCCTGGGGTTGCACAACCTTGTCTCGAAATTGAGAAGGACAAGGATAACGCTTATAAATACACAGCAAAAGGGAACCTTGTTGCAGTAATTTCGAACGGTACTGCGGTTTTGGGACTTGGAGATATTGGGCCGGAAGCCGGAAAGCCGGTTATGGAGGGAAAAGGTTTGTTGTTTAAGATTTTTGCCGACGTGGATGTTTTCGACATTGAGGTGGACGAAAAAGATCCCGACAAATTGATAGAGGTTGTTAAAGCTATTGCACCAACTTTCGGAGGTATAAACCTGGAGGATATAAAAGCTCCCGAATGTTTTAAAATTGAAGAAACGCTTCGGAAACAACTTAATATTCCTGTTTTTCACGACGATCAACATGGAACAGCAATAATTTCTGCGGCGGCACTACTAAATGCTTTGGAGTTAAACAAAAAGCTAATTGAAGACATCCAGGTGGTAGTTAGCGGTGCCGGAGCTGCGGCTGTATCGTGTGCTAAATTATACATCAGCATGGGGGTTGAACCCGAAAACATTGTAATGGTCGACAGCAAGGGCGTGATTAACCGAGAACGTACTGACCTGAATGAGATCAAACAACAATTTGTTACCAACCGAAAAATCAATACGCTGGAAGAGGCCATGAAAGATGCCGATGTATTTCTCGGACTATCTGTTGCCGACGTGGTCAATAAAAAAATGATCAAAACGATGGCTAAAAATCCTATCGTTTTTGCCATGGCCAATCCCAATCCCGAGATCTCATACGAAGATGCCACTGCAGCACGAAAAGACATTATTATGGCTACCGGACGCAGCGATTACCCCAACCAAATCAACAACGTTTTGGGATTCCCCTTTATTTTCAGAGGAGCATTGGATGTGCGGGCAACCACAATTAACGAAGAAATGAAAATTGCGGCCTCAAAAGCACTGGCAAAACTGGCCAAAGAATATGTCCCGGAAATGGTGGCCAAAGCCTATAACATGAAAAACATTGTATTTGGCAAAGATTATATCATTCCTAAACCACTCGATCCACGTTTGATAACCACTGTATCTTCAGCGGTGGCTCATGCTGCAATGGAATCCGGAGTGGCGCGTAAGCCCATAAAAAGCTGGGCAGGCTACGAGCGGGAATTAACCGAACGCCTGGGAATTGACAACCGTCTGATAATGACCATTCGTACCAAGGCAAAACAAGATCCGAAACGTATTGTATTTGCCGAGGCCAGCAGTTTCCGCATTCTTAAAGCCGTTCAGTTTGTGATTCGAGAAGGAATAGCAAAACCAATTCTGCTGGGCAACAAAGAGAAAATTCAGGAGCTGATAAAGGAAAACCAACTCGATATTGATAATGTGCCAGTTATCGATCTTTATGAATCGGTAAACGATGAAAAACGTCATCACTTTGCAAAAATTCTCTACGAAAAACGAAAGCGTAAAGGTATGACCTACAATGAAGCGGTAGAAAAAATGTACAACCGCGATTATTACGGGTCGATGATGGTAGAAACCGGTGAGGCAGATGCTTTTATCTCAGGATTTTCCAGAAAATATTCTTCTACCATTCGCCCTACACTGCAGGTAGTTGGCGTGAAGAAGGATTATAACCACATTGCAGGAATGTATATGCTGTTAACCAAAAGCGGTCCGTTGTTCCTTGCTGATACAACAGTAAATATGAATCCTTCGGCGCAAACACTCGCCGACACCACATTACTTACCGCAACCGAAGTACGTAAGTTTAATATCGAGCCACGCATTGCCCTGTTGTCGTATTCCAACTTTGGAGCCTATAAAGGAGAAGGCAGCCCCATTAGAGTAAAAGAAGCAGTGCAGAAGCTCCATGAGAGTGATCCGGACTTAATTGTAGACGGAGAAATGCAGGCCAACTACGCATTAAATGGCAAATTACGTTATTCACGCTATCCGTTTAATAAACTGGGTGACCAAGATGCCAATACACTAATATTCCCCAACCTGAGCTCAGGAAATATTACCTATAAAATTTTACAGGCATTGGGCCCTTACGAGGCGATTGGGCCCATTTTGATGGGTATGAACAAACCTATCCATATTTTACAACGCGACAGCACGGTGCGTGAGATCATCAATATGACAGCCATTGCTGTTATTGATGCCCAGGCGAGCAGTACCCATGAAGATTAAACTTCTTACTTATAAAAAAGAATGCCGGTATCAGATGAATTCCGGCATTCTTTTTTTGATCGCAATCTTTTTTACTGTTATCAAAACCCAACTCCAACACCTAAACTGAAATATGGCTCCCAATCTTTGTACGGTGAGTTTTTATGGTTTAACACATCAAACAACACTTGTGCATTTAACCAGATACTTTGAGAAATCGGCTGACTGTAACCACCTCCTAAATAAAACATTGGGGGCCAGTTTTCTATCATCATCGTTAGAAAAAAACCATTTATAACTCATCAGCGAAAACTCGGTATGTGTGTACAAACTTGGTGTTACACGATAACGACTAAAAATACTTGTTCCGTAATTCGAACCATTCTGATCTTCAATATACCGGCTATCGCTAATGTATTCGTATGATACCTGTGTTCCAACCGACAATTTTGGAGTAAGTTTATAAGCCACCAGAGGCTGAGCCCCAACAACACTGTAATTCTTACTAAAATTCATAGTTACGTAGCCGCCATAATATATCCGGCTTTTGTCGAGTTTTGGATTGGGTAAACTTTCTTCTTCCTGTTGGCTAACTGTAGTTGTATCCTGCACTTGAGCAAATCCGGATACTACGAAAAAGACAAGTACAACAAGTAAAAAAGAAATTCTCATGGCTTATGGTTTTAGTATAATCAGAATAAAATACACAAAATTTAGGTCTCAAAGCAACAAATTCGGCAATGAAAACTTGCTTTCACACACCATAATTTAAAATTCAACACTATTTTTGCTTTTATGAACATCGATAAATATCCATCGCGATTACTGGAGGCCGCTGTTAACGAGTTTTCGAAATTACCCGGCATAGGCAGAAAAAGTGCTTTACGATTGGTTTTACACCTTTTGCGGCAAGACAAAGAAGATGTTAATACGTTTGGCAACAGCTTGATACAACTACGAAACGAAATTAAACACTGCAAAGTTTGCCATAACATTTCGGATAACGATACTTGCCAAATCTGCTCCAATCCGTCGCGCAATGACAGTGTAATTTGTGTGGTAGAGAATATCCGTGATGTAATGTCGGTGGAGAATACTCACCAGTTTAACGGACTTTACCATGTATTAGGAGGTATAATCTCCCCTATGGATGGAATTGGCCCTGCCGAGCTGGAAATCGATTCGTTGATTGAACGCGTAAATTCCGGGAATGTCATTGAAGTTATCCTGGCACTTTCAACAACTATGGAAGGCGACACCACCAACTTTTACATCTACCGAAAATTAAAAGGCAAAGAAGTAAATATCTCCACACTGGCGCGAGGTGTTTCTATCGGCGACGAGCTGGAATACACCGACGAGGTTACACTTGGCCGTTCGTTAATGAACCGCGTATCCTTCGAAAGTTCACTGGGAAAATAAATTACGCATCAGAAAGCCGGTTTCTTTTCGTTATGAAAAGGAAACCTTACATTTGAGAAAGGTTATTATGCAACTATAAAAGTCGTTTTCTCTGCCCAGTAATATTTTAACTGACCAGTCTTTTTGAAAACGCCAGCGCTGAACTATGGATATTTCAATAGTTATTGTCAATTACAACGTAAAGTATTTTCTGGAACAATGCCTTCACTCGGTTGAGAAGGCTTTGCTGAATGTACAGGGCGAAGTTTTTGTTGTTGATAATAACTCGGTTGATGGCTCAGCACAACTGATCAATGAAAAGTTCCCCTGGATTACATTCATCCAAAATACTGAAAACGTTGGTTTTTCGAGAGCCAATAACCAGGCCATCCAACAGGCAAAAGGAAAATATGTTTTGCTATTGAATCCTGATACCGTTGTTGAGGAAGATACCTTTAAAAAGGTAATTTCTTTTATGGAAGAACGCCCCGAAGCCGGCGGTCTTGGTGTAAAAATGATTGATGGTAAAGGAGTTTTTCTCCCCGAATCAAAACGTGGATTACCAACTCCCTGGGTGGCATTTTATAAAATGTTTGGCCTTTCGAAGCTTTTCCCCAGATCTCGTAAATTCGGCAAATATCATCTCTCTTACCTGAATAAGGATGAAGTTCATGAAATTGATGTGCTGGCAGGTGCTTTCATGTTGCTGCGTAAATCAGTACTTGATAAGGTTGGATTGCTGGATGAATCATTTTTTATGTACGGCGAGGATATCGACCTATCGTATCGTATTCAAAAAGGAGGATATAAAAATTATTACTACCCTGAAACCACGATTATCCACTATAAAGGAGAAAGCACTAAAAAGGGCTCACTGAACTATGTGAAGGTATTTTACAATGCCATGATAATTTTTGCGCGCAAACATTTTTCGGAAAGTAAAGCAAGTGTATTTGCACTGTTAATTAACTTTGCCATTTATTTCCGGGCTTTGTTATCGGCCTCAAAACGAGTATTTCAAAAAATATACATTCCAGTTGTTGATGCTTTGCTGATTTTTGCAGGCTTCTGGCTAATCACTCCTACCTGGGAACAGTTCCGCTTTCATCAGCCCGATTATTATCCTCCGGAATTTATAAAATTTGTAGTACCGGTTTACAGCATGTTTTTTTTGTTTGGTATTCAGTTTTCGGGAGGATACAAAAAGCCCATGAGCCTTTACAAAGTAGGTCAGGGAATATTTTGGGGGCTTATTACGCTACTACTGGTTTATTCGCTGGTTGATGAACAATACCGCTTTTCACGCGCCTTAATATTATTGGGCACAGCCTGGGCTACAATTATCCTCATTGCCTACCGGTTGATGGGGCACTGGCTAAAAGTCAGCGATTTTAGGCTTAACTCGCAGCGCATACGTAAAATTGCTATTGTTGGCCATTCGAAAGAAGCACGCCGTGTTCAGCAGCTATTGGAAGAAACCCGCATCCGCTCGCAAATGGCAGGATTTATTGCCCTCGACAGCAGCGATAAAGGACAACACTACATGGGCGAGTTAAGCCAGTTGGAGGAGATTATTCGGATTAACCGCATTGATGAAATTGTATTTTGTGCCGAAAACATCAGTTCGGCCGAGATCATAAAAGCAATGCTCGACCTGAGTCGCCTGGACGTTGATTACAAGATTGCGCCACCCGAAAGTGCAAGTATCATCGGGAGTAATTCCATTCACACTGCCGGCGACCTTTACGTGGTGAATCTGAATGCCATTTCAAAATTGGGCAACAAGCGTAAAAAAAGATTGTTTGATCTGCTAGCTGCACTGTTAATTTTATGCCTAAGTCCGGTTTTAATCTGGTTCACAGGAAAAAAAGGAAACTTTAACAAAAATATTTTCAGGGTAATTGCAGGAAAGAAATCCTGGATTGGGTACATTCCGGGCGTTGCTGCGGAGAGTAAACTCCCAACAATAAAAGAAGGAGTTTTAAATCCGGGAGATCGATTTCCAGGCTTAAAGTTGGATGATGAAAAATCGGTTCAGTTGAACAGATTGTATGCAAAAGATTATAATTTGCTTTCCGACATTGAGCTTATGCTGAAAGGCTGGAAACATCTTGACCGATAATCATAAAAAGCAAAAAAGATGAAAGAAAAGCTAAGTTTTGGAAAAATAGTTCTCCGTCCCCTTGAACCGGAGGACATTGACCTGTTATACCAATGGGAAAACAACACCGAAATTTGGGAAGTGAGTAACACCAAAACTCCGTTCTCCAAACACATTCTCGCCCAATACCTGTTGGAATCGGCAAAAGACATTTACGAAACTAAACAGCTTCGTCTGATTATTGAGACCACAGAAAAAAAACCTGTAGGAGCCATCGACCTCTTTGATTTTGAACCTTTTCACATGCGGGCCGGAGTTGGTATTCTTATACACAAAAGCGATGACCGCAAAAAAGGCTACGCCAGCGATGCACTGGAGGCCTTATCCAACTATTCGTTTGAATTTCTGGGATTAAGACAATTATACGCCAACATCTCATCCGATAATTGGGGAAGCATACAGTTATTCGAAAAAGCAGGATTTGCGCGGAGCGGCATTAAAAAAGACTGGATTAAGACTTTCTCAGGCTGGAAAGATGAGCTGTTTTATCAAAAATTTCTTGGATAACATGAGCTTTTGGATAAATCGCTACTGCCCAAAAGTTGGTATTTCTTTCAAAAAAGAATAGCTGTTCTTTTCGTAGTCGATTTCGCAGGCAAAATGCTGCATTCCGTTCGACACCACTACCCTTTCAACACGTAAAGTCATGTTATAGCGCACCACCTGATCAAAAGCATTCTGGGTAATTTTTACGTTAGGCGCCTTAAACTCGGCAATTAAGTGTGGATTTCCGTTACGTTGATAAACAAGCAAATCGAAACGGCGTTGTTGCTGGTTTACTTTAATTTGCTTTTCCACAGCCATTAAATTCTGCGGATAACTCTTTTCCTGTATCAAATACTGAATAAAATTCTGGCGCACCCATTCTTCCGGCGTCAGCACCACAAATTTCTTTCGTATCGTATCAAATATCAAGGTCTTATCATTTTCTGTTTTTGTTCGGAAAGTATATTCCGGCAAATTCAGTTTGTACATAATCTTCTTAATAACTTATTAACCTGAAAAATTCACAAAATTTTTCACACATAGTGTTGATGATTGAAAATCTGCAAGATATTCTTTTTAATTAAATCAAGGTAAAGATTTTCAATATCAAGGTTAACCCTGACAAATAATCACTTTTCAATTATTTCGTCAGCCCTTTGGGTGATTAATTCATTTTTATGAATTAATCAGGTTAACTCAACTTGGCTGGCGAGCTCTAAAAATGTACATTTGTGTTCGCCTTAAAACCAAAAGTTTTCCTATTTGTTCAAAGGTAGAATAATTCAGCTTATGAAGACGAAAAAAGAAATTGTTGACAACTGGCTGCCGCGATATACAGGCAAAAAACTTGATGAAATTGGCAGGTATATCTTGCTCACTAATTTTCAGGATTACGTAGAACGATTTGCACGCAAATTTGAGGTTCCGGTTGAAGGAACCGACAAAAACATGCCCAGTGCAACTGCTGAAGGCATTACCATGATCAACTTCGGAATGGGAAGTCCCAATGCGGCCACCGTGATGGACCTGCTTAGTGCAATTCACCCAAAAGCTGTTTTGTTTCTGGGGAAATGTGGTGGATTAAAAAAGAAAAATCAGCTGGGCGATCTTATTCTTCCGATTGCTGCTATCCGTAGCGACGGAACATCGGCTGATTACCTGCCACCAGAAGTTCCGGCACTTCCGGCATTTAACCTGCAACGTGCAGTTTCGCATATTCTCCGAAATTCGGAACAGGATTACTGGACAGGTGTAGTATTAACTACAAACCGCCGGGTTTGGGAGTACGACAACCGGTTTAAAAAATACCTCAAAAAAACACGGGCAATGGCCATCGATATGGAAACAGCAACCCTGTTTACCGTTGGTTTTGCCAACCAGATTCCAACCGGAGTTTTGTTACTGGTTTCCGATCAGCCCATGATCTCTACCGGCGTAAAAACCGACAAAAGCGATCAGTATGTTTCTTCCTCGTATGTAGAAAGGCATATTCAGGCCGGTATTGATGCCTTGCTGGAAATTAAAAACCACGGACTTTCTGTAAAACACTTACGATTCTAAAATGGAGTACAGCGACATACTGCGCAACCTAAAAAAAGGCATCTACCACCCTATTTACCTGCTTCAGGGTGAAGAAGCTTATTTTATAGATGAGCTATCGGATTATATTGAAGACAATGTGCTTACCGATGCTGAAAAGGGATTTAACCAAACCATTTTTTATGGAAAGGATTCAGATCCCGTTACTATAGTAGAAGCATCGTTGCGTTTCCCGATGATGGCCAGCAAGCAGGTGATTATTGTGAAAGAAGCACAAAGCCTGAGCAAAATCGACACGCTGACTTCGTATGCAGAAAAGCCACTGGCTTCAACTATTTTGGTGTTGGCTTACAAGTATAAAAACCTCGATTCGAGAACAAAACTCGCCAAAGCCATAAAAAAGAACGGCGTACTTTTTACCTCAAAGAAACTGTACGAGAACAAAATTCCGGGCTGGATAGATGGCTTTTTGAGAACTCACAATTACACCATCACGCCACAGGCTGCATTATTGCTCACCTCGTATTTGGGAACGGATTTAAGCAAAATTGCCAATGAATTAAACAAACTGGTAATTGCCGTAAAAGATACCACCAAAATTACACCCGAGCATATTGAGAAGAATATCGGGCTGAGCAAAGATTTTAACATTCTTGAACTACAGAATGCGTTGGGAGAAAAGAATGTGCTAAAAGCCAATCAGATCATCAATTATTTTGGATCTAACCCAACATTAAACCCGATACAGAAAACCGTTGCCGGGCTGTATTTCTATTTTTCAAAACTGTTTACCTATCATTTCCTAAAAGACAAATCGGAACGAAATGTTGCTGCAGAACTTCGCGTTCATCCCTTTTTTGTTAAAGATTATGTTTCGGCAGCCAAGCGCTACTCTCCTACCAAACTCTACGAAATTATGGGTATTTTGCGCGAATACGACATGAAAAGTAAGGGTTTTAACGTATCAACAATGGTTGAAACCGGAGAATTGCAAAAAGAAATGATTTATAAAATTCTACACTAATGATAGTTTGGTTCATCATCGGCGTAACTGCCGTAATCTCATATATTGCCTTTCAAAACCGAGAGTTATTGGCAAAGCTACAGTTTAATGCGGCGCAAATTATTCACCGTAACGAATACTATCGTTTAGTGAGCCACGCCTTTGTTCATGCCAACTGGTCGCATTTGGGTGTAAACATGCTGGTGCTCTATTTCTTCGGACGAAATACTGTGGTTTACTTCGACTATTATTTTGGCAATAAAGCAACAGCCTATTTTTTACTTCTGTATTTCGGTGGGATTCTGGCCTCTAATATCTGGAGCCTGATAAAGCATAAAAATAACTATTATTACAATGCCGTTGGTGCTTCAGGTGCTGTGTCGGCAGTGTTGTTTGCAACCATATTTTTCCAACCGTGGGAGCCCTTGTATTTATTTGCAGTACTTCCTATTCCCGGAATCTTATTTGCAGCCGGATATCTTTTTTACTCCTACCAAATGAGTAAACGACAATCAGACAACGTGGCACACGATGCTCACTTTTTAGGAGCTGTTTTTGGTTTCGTTTTCCCAATTTTGTTAAAGCCCGAATTATTTACCCGCTTTATCGATAATTTGTTTTCGTTCCTGTAGTATATGGCATACCTGCTTATAAATAATCGAATTTTAAAAGAAGCAGAAACCAACCTTACACTTTTTCTGTTAAACACGCCCGATGTGTATAAACACAGCATTTGGTTTGGTTTTGGAGGAATTCCGCTGCTCGACGAAAACCTGGATATCCTGGAAATAGAATTAAAAACGCTCGGACGTGATCTTCCTAACCTATTTAAAAACCGCCGCGAATTATTCAGGCTGCTAAAACGGATGCTCAATAAAAACCGGTTTTTCCGGACCGGACAAATTACTTTTCAGTTTTTTATCATTGAAGAAAAAATCGATTACCTGATTACCTGTAAAGCTTTCGAGGATTTTGATTTCCCAAGTATCAAACAGGGGCTTCTCCTGCAGGTTCCAGAACTGAAACTGTTTAGCCAATCTCTCGCTTATAACTCTCGTTTTACAAAGGCTCCATTTTGGGAACAGGTAAAAGCTGAATGTATAAAGACACCAAACGCTGCTGCAGTAATTTTAAACGAAAAGGACTTTGTTTGCGAAGGTATTGCTGCCAATCTTTTTATGGTAAAAGAGAATGTACTTTTTACGCCGTCGATTAAAACGGGTTGCTACAGAGATGTAATTCATCCTGAAATTATTCGACTTGCAAATGAAATAAATATGAAGGTGGTAGAAGTTGATGATGTAGAAACCAAACACCTGCTGCAAATGGATGAGATATTCTTTGCTTCTGAAACGAAAGGAATACAATGGGTTTTAGGATTTGAAAACCGACGTTACGTTCACGAATTGTCCGACCGGATTTATACTGCTTTAAATCAATTTTTAGAAAGGAAAACGGAAAATCAGAAATGAAAAGCGTTTAGTTAAGCGCGGGATTCTCAGGAAAATTTTCCCATACCGAATAACGGGTACCGGCTTTTTTAACAAAATCGAACCACGAAGATTCGCTCAAATCTTTCATTACTTCGTTCTGTTCCACATCGGTTACCAGCCACGAATCTTCTTTTAACTCGGCTTCTAACTGACCACCATCCCAGCCTGAATAGCCAAGGAAAAACCGAATATCTGATGAATCTATCTTTCCGCTGCGAATATCTCTTTTCAACACCTCAAAATCGCCGCCCCAATACAAGTCGCCCACTACATGAATACTTCCCGGAAGCTTATCGCCCAGTTTATGGATAAAATAAACTGAATCGGTAGAAACCGGACCGCCTAAATAAACTTCAGCATTAAAATCAGGAAAGTCAGGGAAAGCATCCTGCACAGGAAAATCGACCTTTTTATTCAAAATAAAACCCACTGCGCCTTTTTTGCTGTAGGCAACTAAAAATACCACAGAACGGTTGAAATAATTACCGGCCAAAAATGGTTCAGCAATCAATACCCGCCCCTTTTGTGGTGCAATGTTGTTCGATTTAATTCTGAATATGTCAAGATTTTCATTCATTATAAAAGCAATATAAGAAATTTATATTGGCTATCAAATAGCTGTTTATCTTACACTACTTTGTAACGAATTAATTAACAGAATGTTCTAATCGCGGGAAATTATTGTTTACCAAAAGTTTATCTACTCTTCTTCAACAATAATAAAAACATCTTCGTCGGGTTTTGACATCTGGTATTGTTCGCGCGCAAATTTTTCCAGTTCCTCTTTTCCTTTATTCAGGTCCTGAAGCTTTTGCCTGTCAGAGGCAATTCGTTCCTGGTAATACTCTTTTTGTTGTTTCAACTCATTCAGCTGACGCTTGCTTTGCGCGTGAGACACAATGCTGTTTTCATCAAAGAATATAATCCAGACAGCAAAAAGAATAAAGGCGATAACAAACTTATTACCGATGCTTTTGAAAATTCCGGATTTAAATATTCCCTTGTTCATGTTTCTTAAAAGTTGTTACAAAAGTAGAATCTTTCGCGACCAAAAAAAAGAGGAATCGAACAATTCCGATTCCCCTTTTCAACAGTTTAACCTTAATAACCTGATTTTGAACTCAAAGTAATTCAGAGGTATTTAATATCTTAATCATTATCCGGTTGAAAGTTCGGATAAGTGTAGTCTACCGGTGGGACAAAAGTTTCCTTGATGGTACGGATTGCCGTCCAGCGAAGCATGTTAAAAATAGAACCTGCTTTATCATCGGTACCCGAACCGCGAGCGCCACCAAATGGCTGCTGACCAACAACGGCTCCAGTCGGTTTGTCGTTAATGTAGAAGTTACCGGCACAGTTTTCCAAACGTTTGGCAAACTTCTCAATATTGTAACGGTTTTGCGACCATACTGCACCTGTAAGTGCGTAAATGGATGTTTTATCCAATAGATCTAAAGTTGCATCCATATCTTCGTCTTCGTAAACGTAAACAGTAAGAACGGGACCAAACAACTCTTCCTTCATGGTAATGTAATCTGGCTTTTTAGCCAGAATAACTGTTGGCTCAACAAAATAACCAACTGATTTATCGCAGTTTCCACCAAAGACAACTTCAGCATCTTCGTCTTCTTTTGCACGATCGATAAAACCTTTCAGCTTATCAAACGACGATTCATCGATAACAGCATTTACGAAGTTGGTAAAATCTTCCGGTGGTCCCATTTTTACGGTAGCCAGCTCAGCACCTAAAATCTCTTTAACTTCAGGCCAGATACTTGAAGGAATATAACATCTTGAAGCTGCAGAACATTTCTGTCCCTGATATTCGAATGCACCACGTAGCATCGCAATGGCCAATTCGCGTTTTTTAGCTGTGTTATCAGCAAAAATGAAGTCTTTACCACCAGTTTCGCCAACAATACGTGGATATGATTTGTATTTGTAAATGTTCTCGCCGATAGTTTTCCAAATACTTTGGAATACAGCAGTTGAACCGGTGAAGTGAATTCCGGCAAAATCAGGATGAGTAAGTACAGTATCGGCAGCAACAGGACCCGATGCATAAACCAGGTTGATAACACCATCAGGTAAACCGGCCTCTTTAAAGATTTCCATGATTACACCAGCTGAATAAACAGCAGTTTTTGATGGTTTCCACACCGCAACATTACCCATCATAGCAGGTGCTGCAGGAAGGTTTCCGGCAATTGATGTAAAGTTGAACGGAGTTAGTGCAAAGACAAAACCTTCCAACGGACGGTATTCGTTGTAGTTCCAGATACCTTTTGCCGACTCAGGCTGGATTTTGTAAATCTCAGTCATTACCTGAACACCAAAACGTAAAAAGTCAGCGAACTCACAAGCTGCATCAATTTCTGCCTGGAAAGCATTTTTTGATTGTCCCAACATCGATGCCGCATTGATTTTTGCACGATATGGACCTGCCAAAAGATCAGCTGCTTTCAGGAAAATAGATGCGCGGTGTTGCCACGACAGGTTTGCCCATTCTTCTCTGGCTGCCAAAGCAGCATCAATAGCCATTTCAACGTGGCTGGCATCGCCCTGGTTATAATGACCTAAAGTATGCGCAGTTTCGTGAGGTGGAAACATTCTAACTTTTCTGTCGGTATAAACTTCTTTTCCACCAATAATCATTGGCTGATCAAGTTCATCCGAGCGCAACTCCTGCAATTTAGCCTGCAGCTCTGCTCTTTCCGGAGATCCCGGAGCATAACTTAAAACCGGTTCGTTTTTAGCAACCGGAACGTTGTAAATTCCTTTTGGCATAATTCTACAATATTTATCGTTTGTAATTCTTCTGATCTGTTTATGCAAAACTAAAAAATCGCATTCTCACAAAGCATAACAAAAATCATAATCGAAAAATAGAGTTTAAATCAACCTTCTTATTGCCAGTTATTTATAAGAAAAAACACCAAAAACGAAACAAAAATCAGGTTTTCATATTCCCATTTTGACAATTTTTCCCCGAAAAATCGTTTGTTTTGGCGAGACGTACCTGTTTTTTAATATTTTTACATTATTGTTAAAAAGGATATATAAAATATTAGCAGAAAAATTCTGGGCTGCTAAAACTGATAATGAAAAAAGGCAGCTTTTTCAGCTTCTATTCTTTTGGGGAGTTGCAGGGGTACTGTCGCTATTTTTCTCCATTCGGGAATTAATACTTTCAGCCCCCAAAAGCGACCTGGTGGGTTATCTTCTTCTTTTATCGGGTTCAATTTTAGCCATAGTATGCACCTTTAATGCAAAAAAGAATTGTGCCACCAATGTTATTTTTTCGTTACCCATATTTATTTACGCCTTTTATATCTCGGACTTAACGCAACATGCACCATTAATTGAAACAGTACATCTTTCGTTATGGTGGCTAATGGCCGGACTGGTTTTTCTGTATTATTTCTCGATGATGGAATTTCGGGTTATCCTTTACTTTTTTGTGTCGCTGGCGCTCATTTGTTTCCAGCTGTTCAAAGCCGGACATTTAAGCGATGCATTTAGCTATTTCGACCCTTTTGCCAGCAACCCCATTTTAATATTCACAGCCTTTTTCCTGGTAACATTCTATCTCCGTAAAAAACTGATTACAAACATCGAAGTTCTGACAGAGGAAATTGACTCCAAAAACGAAGCAATTAACCGCGTTTTACAAAACTCATCGTTTCTTATTGCGCGACTACGTGCAGAACGGGACGAAGACGGAAATATCACCAGCCTGGTGGTTGAAAAAATAAACAATGCATTTGAAGCGGCTTTTAAACGCAATTTATATGAAGTACAGGAGCAGGAAGCAGAATACGTATTCGACCTTATTTTTAAAGGCCGGTTTGATGTAAACAAAACCGTTCTTTTCAATAAAAAGAATGTAACTGAGTTTTATTCGAATGACCTCGACAAATGGTACAAAATTAGTGTATTAAATCCTTCGTATAATTCGTACTACCTGGTTTTTGAAGACATTAGTAAAATCAAAAAGCAGATTGCAGATCTTGAAGCCAGCAAACGACGTTACAAAGTACTACTTGAAGCGATTCCTGATATTTTCTTTGTAATTGATAAAGATGGTATTTACGAAGACTTTGTAATTAAGGAAGGCGACCTGTTTAAGATTGAAGACTCGAATATTATTGGCAGCTCTATTTTTAACGCCGGGTTCCCGGATAAAATGGCAAATAAAATCTATTCTTGCATTCAGCACTGTATTAAAAACGACTCGATTGAAAGTATTGAATACTCCTTAAATACACCCAACGGAACATTTATGTTCGAAATGCGCCTGGCCAAACTAAATGCCAATGCTGTAATTTCGGTAGCACGCGATATTACCAAACGCAAGACAGCTGAATTCGGTCTGGAAAAAGCGCTCGTTAAAGCGGAAGAATCGGATCGGTTAAAATCAGCTTTCCTCGCCAATCTGTCGCACGAGATTCGTACACCAATGAACATCATCACCAACTTTACGCGCATGTTGGCCGATGATTCGCTTGATGGATTGGAACGCCTGCAACTTACCGATGCCATCACACAAAACGGTCAGCAGTTACTGAATATGATCGACAATACGATTCACCTTGCAAAAATTGAAACCGAGAATATTCCGGTCCATACCTCTTTCAGCAAAATAAATCCACTGCTTCGCGATATTTACAATGCCTATTTTGCTGAACTCCCGGATAGCAAGGATATTCGTATAAGCTTAAAAACAGACGTTGCTACCCCGGAATTTGGCTTTTCAACCGATCATCAACTGCTTAAAGAGGTGATGACGATTTTGGTGGATAACGCAGTAAAATACACCTTAACCGGACAGGTTACTTTTGGTTTTGAGATGGTACGGAATGATTTTGTGAAATTTTATGTTGCCGATACCGGAATTGGTATACCCGAGGAAGATTATGAACACATCTTTAGCCGTTTTTACCGGGTACAGAATTCGATAAACCAGTCTACTTCTGGTTCCGGAATTGGATTACCAATCGCCCAGCATTACGTTACGCTATTGGGCGGAGAGCTGGAATTTGAATCGAAAGTGGATAAAGGAAGTAATTTCTGGTTTACATTACCTTTTAATGAAGGCCGCGGCTACATGAAAATCGTTAACTAGCTCAAATGAGCAACTTTATCCGAACTTTTTTAATACCTGTTTAAAACAGAGTTTAATTGCCGGAATCCAACTAACCTGTCGTAACGGCCGGCTAAATCACGGTAATACACCAAAATCTGATAATCGTTATTGGTTTCCCAAAAACTGCCTTCAATGTTGGTATGGTCGGCAACTTTTGATCCCTGCGGAACATAAACGTAGATATAATTATAATATCCCTGTTTGAGCAACAACGTAAGCTCATATTCTCCGCGCTCGAAATTATAGGTCATTTCGTTGCTTTTGTTGGCATTCCAGTTGCTTAGTGCGCCAAATACATTTACCGATCCGCCAAGCAAAGGCGCCTCCAATGGCAATGTAAAATGCACGAAGGTATAATCACACTCGGTATCATAATCACGCACCTCCTGGTCCTGGCTTTGGATGGCGTACATCCCGTTCATTTCTTCGTACGAGAAAAACGGTTTATTGGCGCGTACCTCATCAATTTTTACTGTTTTATGAAAATATGGCCGGTGAAAATCGGTTGCAATTACATTCTCTCCATTCATCCGGTTGGTTCGGTTGTCGAAATACCGAAACTCGTTACCTGCCGCAAACACATTTTCGCGGTTATAATCGTAATCCAAAACCTGGTCGCGAATGTACAGTGGCTTTAAATCACGAATAGCATTATCCCAACGGCTATTCTGCATAATTACCACCTTCACTTCTTCTCGTGGATTTAAGATCGATAGATTGGGATGGAAAATTTTAAAATCCACCTCGTGGTTGGTGCCTTTAAATGCATCGATTGTTGCACGCCGCACGGTTCCTTCAATACGTACCGCATTTTCGTATATATGAAAACGTTTCGTTAAGACCACCTTTTCTTTATCCTGATCTTCGTAGACTACCAGAACGTAATTTCCCGACAGTTTAAAGCGCATTTGATCGTTGGGTAATTCAATACGATAATTTACATAGCTAAAGGTGGTGTTAAACGACATAGCATAATCATCAACCGGATTATCAATAAAACCATCGATGTATTCGTCCTGCGAAATAAAACTCTCGTTCCAGTCGCCATCGCAATGAACCACGGTGTAGTAGTAATCTTTAACTCCTTCCGAAAGATCGTCGAATTTAAAAATCAATGTCATGTTTTCGTTCAATCCCATTATCGGGTTCGAGAGTTCGAAACCATTCCGGTGTGCTTGCACTGTTTTTATGTTCTCACGGTTAATGGCATTTTCGTAATAAAAATTCTCATCCTGCCCCGTTGCCACGGCACTTAAAACCAGAAAAAATATGGTGGTTAAAAAAACGGTTTTCATTTGCTAATTGCTTTGTTAATATTGGTATTTTATTGCCACTTACATCTTTCTTTACAAACACCCCATTAAAAAAGGTTATAAAGTAATTGGATATTGTACTGCAAAAGTAGTGCCTGCCTTGTTAAAACGTAAAAATCAGTAATTCGTATCTCATATCAAAACCGAAAACACAAATTTCATATAAACATGCTGGCTTTTTATAGTTAAATCGCAAAAACAGGTAACAAAATGTTAATTTAATCTGAAGATAAATAACGTCAAAAATGATTTTTTATTTTACTCAATACCTGCCACTTACACATGCTATTGCAATATACACATATCTTCATATTTGAAACTGTTGAACTTTTGCTATAAAGCATTGCGAAAAGCCAATTAAATTAATACTTTTGCCCACTTAAAAATAACACATTCTTAATTAGATATGTCAGAAGTAGTTAAGTTAAGGAAAGGGCTTAATATAAAGCTAAAAGGAAGTGCAGAAAAGGCACTTGACAAATTGCCGGTTCCGGCAACAGTAGCTCTGAAACCCACCGATTTTCCGGGACTTACTCCAAAACTTAGTGTAAAAGTTGACGCCGAGGTTAAAGCCGGCGACGCTTTGTTCTACGACAAATATCATCCTGAAATCTTATTTACAGCTCCTCTTGGAGGAAAAGTAGTATCGATTAACCGTGGTGAGCGTCGTAAAATTTTGGAAGTAGTTATTGCAACCGACGAGAAAGTTGGTTCAGCCGAATTTAAGAAAGCTGACCCATCGAGCTTATCGGCGGAAGAGGTGAAGGAACAAATTTTGAAAAGTGGTATATGGCCGTTTATCAAAAAGCGTCCGTACGGTATTATCGCCAACCCGGAGGAGAAACCGAAAGCCATTTATATTTCAACATTCGACACGGCTCCATTGGCTCCCGATTACAATTTTGTTATCGATGGTCAACGGGACACCTTCCAAACCGGTGTTAACGCATTGGCTCAGCTTACCGAAGGAAAAGTAAATCTTGGAGTTTCAAAGGATTCGGCTTTTACATCGCTAAAAAATGTTGTAGTTAATACGTTTGAGGGACCACACCCTGCTGGTAACGTTGGTATTCAAATTGCCAATACATCTCCAATAAACAAAGGCGAAGTGGTTTGGACCATCAGTGTACAGGATGTACTGTTCATTGGTCGCCTGTTCGAAACCGGCAAAGTTGATTTTACAAAAACTGTTGCTTTAACCGGATCAGAAGTTAAAGCTCCAAAATATTACCAAACAACTGTAGGTGCCCCAATGGCTACCTTGGTTGAAGGCAAATTGGTTGACGCCGACTACAAACAGCGTATTATCAGCGGCAACGTACTTACCGGAACCAAAGTAACTGAAAAAAGCTTCCTTGGTTTTTACGATTCGCAGATCAGTGTAATTCCTGAAGGCGACGAGTATGAATTTATAGGCTGGGCCGATCCCGGTTTTAATAAATTCAGTGCAACCAAAGCTTATTTCGGAAAATTGTTCCCAAAAAAAGAGTATACAATGAATGCCAATATTCATGGTGGTGAACGCGCATTTGTTTTGTCGAACCAATACGAAAAACTGGTTCCGATGGATATTCTTCCGGTATTCCTGCTTAAAGCTATTCTGGTAAACGATATCGACAAAATGGAAAACTTTGGTATTTATGAAGTGATAGAAGAAGACTTCGCCTTGTGTGAATACGCCTGTACTTCAAAAATCGAGGTTCAGAAAATTTTGCGCGAGGGAATTAACACCATGATCAAAGAGCTTGGTTAATAATTACGTAACTTATTTAGTCTTTTAAGATGAAATTCATAAAAAACTTTTTTGAAAGAACAGAACCGCTGGTTCAGAAAGGAGGCAAATACCATTGGCTCCAATCGGTACACGACGGATTCTTTACATTTTTATACACGCCAAAAACCACGTCGAAAACGGGTACGCACATTCACGATTACATCGATTTGAAACGTACCATGTCGATTGTTGTTTTATCCGTGGTTCCGGCTTTGTTGTTCGGAATGTACAACGTAGGAGTGCAACACTTTAAAGCCATTGGCGAATTGGCCTCTACAGGATTTTTTGAAATCTTCCTGTTTGGTTTAATTAAAGTACTTCCAATCGTTATCGTATCATATGGAGTAGGTTTAGGTATCGAATTCGTTTTCGCTCAATTGCGCGGACACGAAATTCAGGAAGGCTTCCTGGTATCGGGTATGCTTATTCCGCTTATTATGCCTGTAAATACCCCGCTTTGGATGATTGCAGTAGCAACAGCTTTTGCCGTTATTCTTGGGAAAGAGGTATTTGGCGGTACCGGAATGAACATCTGGAACCCGGCGCTTGTAGCACGTGCTTTCCTTTTCTTTGCTTATCCGGCGCAAATGTCGGGCGAATCGGTTTGGATCGCATTAAAAGATACTGATAAAGTAATTGACGGTTTCTCCGGAGCAACTCCAATGGCTGATGCAGCTGCAGGTCACTTAAACTACAGTGTTGCCGATGCATTCTTTGGTTTTATTCCGGGATCGATCGGTGAAACATCAACGCTGGCCATTCTTATCGGAGCTGTATTTTTGATCATTACCGGAATCGGAAGCTGGAAAATTATGGTTTCAACTATTGCGGGTGGAGCAGTTATGGGACTTATCCTGAACGCTGTTTCCGGCAGTGCAGGTTTATCTCCTGAAGTTGCTACCTACTTTGCAATGCCTTTCTGGCATCACTTAATTTTAGGTGGTTTTATGTTTGGTGCCATTTTTATGGCAACCGATCCTGTTTCGGCATCGCAAACCGAAAAAGGAAAGTGGATCTACGGATTCCTGATCGGTATTCTGGCTATTATTATCCGTGTTATCAACCCGGCCTTCCCTGAAGGAATGATGTTAGCTATTCTGCTGATGAATACATTTGCTCCGCTTATCGACCACTACGTTGTAGCCGGTCATGTTAAGAGAAGAATTAAACGTGCAAAAGTTTCTGCATAATTAAAACGAAGAAAAGATGGACAGAAATAGTAATACTTACACATTTTTATATGCAGCCATTATGGTAATTATTGTGGCTGCCGTTCTTGCTTCGGTTTCAATGGCATTAAAGCCTGCGCAGAAAAAGAACGTAGAGATAGAGAAAAAACAAAATATCCTGGCATCGGTAAATATTGAAAGTACAGCGGAAACTGCAGAAGCTATCTACGCCGATCAAATTGTTGACGAGTATCTTGTAAATACAAAAGGTGAAAAAGTTGATGGAAATGCTTTCACAACCGACCTGAAAAAGGAACGTGCTAAAAGTTTCGAAGAAATGGTGCTTCCGGTATTTGTTTGCGATACAGAAGACGGAAGAAAATATGTACTCCCGGTATACGGTGCCGGTCTTTGGGGACCTATTTGGGGTTACGTTTCGGTTAGCGACGATATGAATACTATTTTCGGTGCAAATTTCGATCACGAAGGTGAAACTCCGGGATTAGGTGCTGAGATTTCAACTTCAGCCTTTGAAGTACAATTTAAAGGAAAAAAGATCTTTGATAATTCAGGAGAAATGGTTTCTATCCTGGTTGCAAAAACCGGCCAGATGGCACCGGAAGAACATAAGGTTGACGGAATCTCCGGTGGAACAATTACAAGTAAAGGTTTGGAAGCAATGTTGAAAGACGACTTTACAGGATATGAAGCATTCTTAAACAAGAATAAAAATTAAGAGAGATGAGCGAACCATTATTTTCAAAGAAAAATTTAAAATTACTGTCGGACCCGATAAATGACAGTAACCCGATTACCGTGCAGGTTTTGGGTATTTGCTCAGCGCTGGCTGTTACTGCACAACTTAAGCCATCAATTGTTATGGCACTTTCGGTAACTGCTGTATTAGCATTTGCAAACGTTATTGTTTCCTTATTACGAAATACAATTCCTAACCGTATCCGCATTATTGTTCAGCTGGTAGTAATTGCTGCCCTGGTAATTTTGGTCGATCAGGTACTTCGAGCTTACGTTTACGATGTTAGTAAGCAGCTCTCTGTATTTGTTGGATTAATTATAACCAACTGTATTATTATGGGACGTTTAGAGGCTTTTGCGTTGGGTAACCGCCCATGGCAATCGTTCTTGGACGGAATTGGAAACGCTGCCGGTTATGGTTTTATACTTATTATCGTTGGTTTTTTCCGCGAACTTTTAGGTTCCGGTTCACTACTAGGTTTTAAAGTAATTCCTGATAGCTGGTACATTAGTAACGGTGGTTTTTACGAAAACAACGGATTGATGGTACTTTCTCCAATGGCACTTATTGTTGTTGGTGTAATTATCTGGGTTCAGCGTAGCCGTAACACTAAACTAATTGAAGATTAATTGTAACGCAAAAACAAAATTCAAATGGAAAATCTGATTAATATATTTGTTAAGTCAATTTTTATTGAAAACATGGTATTTGCGTACTTCTTCGGAATGTGCTCATATCTGGCTGTTTCGAAAAAAGTAAGTACTGCGGCCGGTTTAGGTATTGCTGTAGTTTTTGTGTTAGGAATTACGGTACCGGTTAACTACCTGTTAGAGAAATTTGTATTAAATGAAGGTGCTTTGGTTTGGTTAGGCGAAGGATTTGCCAATGTTGACCTAAGCTTCTTACGCTTTATCATGTTTATTGCCATCATTGCATCAATGGTTCAATTGGTGGAGATGATTGTGGAGAAATTTGCTCCTGTGCTGTACAACCAGCTGGGTATTTTCCTTCCGCTTATTGCAGTAAACTGTGCTATTCTTGGAGGATCGTTATTCCTTCAGCAAAAAGCCTTTATTAACGTTGGCGAAGCTACCGTTTACGGTTTGGGTTCGGGCGTTGGCTGGTTGCTGGCAATCGTTGGTATTGCTGCTATCAGGGAAAAGATCGAATACTCACAAATACCTGGCCCGCTTCGAGGACTTGGAATTACATTTATTGTAACCGGTTTAATGGGATTGGCATTTATGGGATTCGGCGGAATTAAATTGTAGAATTAAAAAACAATTAGCAAGATGATATTATTGTCAGCACAATCAACTGTAATTATTACCAGTGTTGTTTTCTTCCTGAGTGTAATTATTCTGTTGGTGGCCTTACTTTTGTTCGCCAAAAAGAAACTTACTCCGTCAGGAATTGTAAAAATTAGCATTAACAAGGGCGACCTGGAAGTTGAAACAGAACCAGGAAGTACACTGCTATCAACACTTGGTGAAAATAAAATTCTTCTTCCATCAGCATGTGGTGGTGGTGGAACCTGTGCCATGTGTCGTTGCCAGGTTGAAAACGGTGGTGGTTCAATTCTACCAACCGAAACCGGTTACTTTACGCGTAAAGAGCAAAACGACAACTGGCGTTTGGCTTGTCAGGTGAAAGTAAAAGAAGACATGGAAATTAAGATTCCACAAGAAGTACTTGGTGTTAAAAAGTGGGAATGCGAAGTGGTATCGAACCACAACGTGGCTACTTTCATCAAAGAATTTGTGGTTAAATTACCTGAAGGCGAAAACCTTGATTTCAAATCAGGTGGATATATTCAAATCGATGTTCCTAAAATTGACGTCAACTTTAAGGACATGGATATTGAAGAAGAATACCGCGAAGAGTGGGAAAAATTCGGCATGTTCGACTTGGTTATGAAAAACCCGGAACCAACATTCCGTGCCTATTCCATGGCGAACCACCCTGCCGAGGGTAACATTGTAATGTTGAACATTCGTATTGCAACTCCACCCTGGGACCGTGCAAACAATGGATTTAAGAAAGTAAATCCGGGTATCTGTTCATCATACATCTTTAACCTGAAACCTGGCGACAAAGTAACTGTATCGGGTCCTTACGGAGAATTCTTCCTGAAAGACAACGACAGCGAAATGATGTTTGTTGGTGGTGGTGCAGGTATGGCGCCAATGCGCTCACACTTGTTCCATTTGTTCCATACTTTGAAAGAATCGGAAAAGAAAGTTACTTTCTGGTACGGAGCACGTTCGTGGAAAGAAGTTTTCTACTACGATCAGTTCAGGGATATCGAGAAAAACTTCCCGAATTTTGAGTTCCACCTTGCACTGGACCGTGAAGATCCTGAAGCTGATAAAGCAGGTGTAACCTATAAAACAGGATTTGTTCACCAGGTAATTCACGATAACTACCTGAGTCAGCATGAAGAACCGGAAGAAATCGATTTCTACATGTGTGGACCACCAATGATGAACGACGCCGTTCAGAAAATGCTTTACGATTTAGGTGTTCCGGACGAAAACGTACTGTTCGACGACTTTGGATCGTAACCAAGAACTTACTACTGAATATCGAGAATCTAGCATCCAGAATCTAGTATCGAGAATCCAGTAACGATATTTCAAAGCCACTTCTCTTTTTGGGAAGTGGCTTTTTTATGCCCATTATTCTGCCCCTCGTTTAACAATTCATTTAGACTTTTTCATCTACATAGCTCCTACCATTTATAAATTAAGCACGACCGTGGGATTAAAAGTGCTTTTTACGTGCTTACTTTTAGATGTTGTATCTTTACATAATAAATAATTACAGAATGGAATTACTTATCACACTATTAGAAAATGCACTAAATCTGATTATTGGACTTTTAGGTTTTGGTGCTGCTACGATCATTGGTCTTATAACAATTGTTATTCAAATAAGACAGAAGAAACTTCAAGGCTATCAATATCAGCTTGATATGTATGAAAAAAGATTCGAATATTATAAACGTTTAAAAAAATCCTTTCCATTTAGTGATAGTGAATTGGAAAAATTACTATTTATGGATGGAGAAGCCTTTAAAAGAGATGATTTTGTAAAATACCAAGCTTTTTATCTTGATGCAAGATCAGAATTCAAATTTGTATTTGGGACAGAATCATTTGAGTTACTTAAGCAGTTTAATAGCTTGATGCATCAATGGCAAACCTCTACTCCAAATAAAAAAACTGAAATAGCAGATAAAATGGAATCTTTGTATTTCGATAAATTAATTCCTGAAATGGAAAAGCTATTGATGCTTAAAGTGATCTGAAAAGTTTAGGATTCTTTCCTCGTAACAAACGAAGAAAATAGTTAGGTGTCTTGAAGGAAATTCCGAGATGAAAATAGAGCATTTCTGCATCGCAATGGATAAGTCCAGCATTATTGTGGACAAGGGAAGTGTTAAATGAAGGGTACGCGTCGACTAAAACCTATAAATTAATTGTTTTGCTTACCACTCCCCGATTTCGGTAGCGGGTAGAATATTCAGCAGTAATTGTAACAGACCCGCTCGTTTGCGACACAATTATTTCGCCAACATCATTTCTGGTCTGCAGGCCTTTCATTTTTTGGGGCAGATATTTTCCTTCTATCAGTTCGCCGATAAAATAATCAACATTATCATAGTCGTCGCTTAAGCGGGCTTCAATTAAGTAACCGGTGGCAACGCGGTGTTTTGTAAGTAATAATTTTGGCTCCTCAATCTCCTTTCCCGATTCGGTGTATTCTTTTAAACCTACAGCACGTAATCCGTTTTTATATTCGTATTCGGCCTGCAATGTCCCGTTACGGTGATAGCGTTTGCAAATACCGTGTAGCTCATTTTCTTCGTAAGATTGCTCTTTCCAAATCTGTGGTTCACTGTCTAACGATGCCTGGTAATAGGTGTAGGCTACACCCTGCTTTTTGCCGGCAATGTAAGGTATGGCTGAATATAAACTCCCGTGCAGGTAATAGCGCTTCTGGGTGCCGTGCTTTATCGCTGTTCCCTTAACAACCGATATTTCGTACTCAATCTGATCGGAGTTACGATATGGCCGTTTAATAATTTCCAATCCACTGGTCTCCTCACTTGTAGTATCCTGAGACTCTTTTTTAGAGTCCGAATTACAAGCAACCAAAAATAACAGAGCAGCAAACAAACAGTAAATACATCCTTTCATCCATTTAAAATTTTCAAGTTTCCAACAAATTACTTTAATATTTGAGAACGGATGTAACCGCTCCGCTCTCACATAAATTTTAATCATTCTTGCCTGCCTGCGATAGGCAGGTTTGTCAATTTAGAATGAAGAAAATTCATGTTCGTTTCATAACAGCCATTTTGAGTTTTATCAGTTATTAACCTGAGTTCGGCTTAAAAATATTTTCACAGCTTTAGCTATTTTGAAGTCGAACTCAAGTTATTAAAGATAATCTTTCATTCCTTTATTAAAACATAATGTGCTACTATTATGAAACATCTTTGTGCATAGATGTTTGGTATATATTTTCCAAATCTTATTCTGTACTGATTTTGCATTCATCGTTTTTAAAATTCGGAAAACCCTCCCCTCTAAAATACGTACATAAAAACGAAAAATACGTTCAGCAAACCATTGTTCTTCTTATTTCATGATTTCCTGCCGTTAAACCTTAAAAGATATCGTCATGGAAAAACATTACTATCTTGTAGCCACTCCCGAATCGTTGATCGTTTCACATTTACGTCCTCACGAATTTGGAAATTATATGGCAGTTGGCACGAAGAAAAACCTGCGCTCACAATCGGTATTCTTCGAGATCGATCCAACCAAAACAGAATTACCGGAGGATTATGTGAATAAGAAACTCATTCCGTACGAAAACGGAGAACCCAAACGTTCGGTATATCTTTCTATTTACCGTGTTTTTGAGACTATCCCACTGGAAGCACTTTTGAAGCTTTATCTGGTAACCGACGATGGCAAGGTGCTTGAAATTTCGGATACTGAATACCAGCCATCAGGGAAAAAGGATATTCACCTGTACCAGCAATACAATCCATTTTCAACCATGGTGGCCAGTAAACTAAATCCTCCCGAGTTCATCAAATTTTTAACCGATACTACAAAACCGGTTTCTGTGCCTAAATTATTTTTTGTTGAACTTCAGTTAAACAACCTGGCAAACGACCCGCTGCTACCGATAAAAAATTTGCCTTATCGAAATCCGGCGCATCTCAGGGAATGTTTGATTAAACTTCACCAATCGGCCGAAAGACTAACCAAAACAGTTTTGCGGGTGCGACAGAGCGAACTCCCTTACCGAACCATTGAAAATGGATTTTTTATTGGCGAAAACGAAAATTACAAATTTTATCCGTTTCCTGAACAACACGAGCTTGAAAGCACCTATTTCTCGTGGTGGAGATCAGCATTGGAACAACATTTTTAATTTTTGATCTTTCTATATGAGAAAATCAGGTAAGCATAGGACTGATTATTAGTATATTTTGGGGAGATATAGTGCAAAATACTACTAAAAAGTTAACTCCCGGAATTTATGTTATTTATTTTCAAAAATTTATTGTAGCTTGCGCAAATAATTTTTTTAAGAATAAAATGAATAAAGGAACAGTAAAATTCTTTAACGACGCCAAGGGATTTGGGTTTATTAAAGATGCAGAATCAACAAAAGAGTATTTCGTTCATGTAAGTGGATGTAAAGATGAAATTCAAGAAAATGACGAAGTAACTTTTGACCTTGAAGAAGGAAAAAAAGGTCTGAACGCAGTAAATGTAAAACTAGTATAGTTATTATATTGCTTTGATGAAAAGTTCGGTTTTAAACCGGACTTTTTTTTTGCCCTGTTTTCTGCCCAAATTCTCCTGACTTTTAAACTTTAAAAATATCATTCTCCCGAATTATGGGTCGTTTAATGATTAAGTGAATAATAATTCACATTTCGTTAACATATGTAATTGCCCAATTTTATTAGTTTTAAGTCGTTTTTGTTAAAACAACCCGATATGCCCGAAATTACAATATGGAACCTAATATTGCTTGCCGAAATTGGTTTTGGCTTTATATTGCTCCTTTTCTTACTAAAAGTTAGTACAAAACTTAACTGGTATCTTCCTCTGGCAATTTATGTGCTGTTGGTTATGATCGACTGTTACATCGAGTTTTTATTACAAACAGGGACCATCGTTAACACACCACACCTTTTGTATGTACACGAGCCTTTAAATATTCTTGTAGGGCCAATGATATATTTGTATGCACGAAGCCAGGAATTTCAGAACTTTAAATTAATAAAAACAGACTTTCTGCTTTTTACCCCTTTCTTAGCAAGCTTACTCGTTTACCTGCCAGTATATGCCATGTCGGCCGCTGACAAGATCAACGAATTTCAACAATTTGGCGAACTGGAATCGGATGTTGAAAATTTTGTTTGGGAATGGATCTTTCTGGTTAGCATAAACGTTACTTTTTTTGCAGCTGCATTACGGCGTTTTAGAAATTATAATGAAAAAATAAAAACCTTATATTCAAACATAAAAAACGCAGACTTACGTATAACACAAATTTTAATACGACTTTGTATAGCAATCTACACTTTAGAACTTTTTTCGGTTTTCCTTACCTACTACGAGCTACCATTTAATACCGAACTCTATAACATATACGATATCGTTCAATTATTTATACTGGTACTTATTGGATACGATGCTTTAAGCACTTACAAATTTTCAGCAACCATAAAACAAGAATGGCAAAAAATTCATCTGGAAGACGGGCAAAACATTAACCAGCCTATTAAATATGCAAGTTCTATGCTTACTAGCAAACAGTCAGAAAAACTGAAAGAAAAGATCGAGGCCTTTATGGATAAACATGAACCTTACCTTCAATCGCAAATTCGGATTAAAGACCTGGCTGATTTAACCGGAATTAGCAGCCACCAAATTTCGCAGGTTATTAATGAATCGTTCAATCAGAATTTCTACGAATTTATAAATACTTATCGGGTAAAAAAGGCAATTTCACTTATTGAGGATTCCAAAAATTCGTCACTTACCTATTCTGCAATTGGCTTCGAAGCAGGATTTAATTCGAAAACAACCTTTTACGAAGCTTTTAAAAAGACAACAGGCACCACTCCTGCCCAATACAAGATAAACAACAATATTCCAAACAGTTAGAATTTCGCATTTATAAGTTCGAACTGCAAAATCACAATTTTGTGTCCTGTTTTATAATCCCGAACGCTTAAGTCAATCATTGTATCTACTTTTAAATCATGAAAGCGAATATACTCTGTTCACACAGTGTAGACTCCTTCCTAAAAAGTTTCCCTCTTAATCCGTTTTCTGATAAAAAGGAAACGGATTATTTTTTTTTACACAATTGATTATCTTCTAAAATAAGGTCAATCTTCTCCGCCCGGGATCTCTTTCTTCGAAAAACAGTTGCAATCATTTTATTTGGCATAGTAGAAAACAGCGTAAAGAGATTTCTGCAGATCAGGATATTTCACAATTATTTACTTATTTTCGTATAAAACATTGTAATACCTTTTATGGCGATACTACTCTTTTTCTTTGTCGTTTCAATATTTTTCTCGTTTCTGTGCTCCGTTTGGGAAGCTGTTTTGCTCAGCATTACACCATCGTATGTTAGCCGCATGCAAATGGAAAAACCTCGATTAGGTAAACGATTAAGTTATTTAAAAGAAGACATTGACCGCCCGTTATCGGCCATTTTAACGCTAAATACAATCGCACACACCGTTGGTGCTATTGGAGTGGGTGTACAAGCCGGAAAACTTTTCGGAACAGCAAAAATTAACCTCTATATTTTTGAGGCCACTTACGAATCGCTCATTGCAGGATTGATGACAATGGCCATACTTATTCTTTCTGAAATTATACCCAAAACTATTGGAGCTACTTACTGGAAAAATCTAACACCTTTTACTGTGCGATCGTTAAAAGGTTTGATGATCGTACTGGCACCTTTTGTTTGGTTAAGTAAGTGGGTAACACATCTGATAAAAAGAGAAGGTGAAAAAAGCGTATTGAACCGAGCCGATGTTGCCGCAATGGCCGATGCCGGATTAAGAAGCGGCGCCATAGACAAAGAGGAAAAATCGATTATCCAAAACCTGTTACGTTTAGAGAATATGCAGGTAAAAGACATTATGACGCCCCGCAGTGTGGTGTTTACGCTGAATGAGAATCAAACGCTGGGAGAAATTTTTACTGCCTACAACCCTTTCCAGTTTTCGCGTATACCTGTTTACGGCGATACCACCGACCAAATAACCGGGTTTATTTTGAAAGATGCTATTCTGGAAAATATTGCGGCCGACAAACACAGCAGACAGGCAGTAGAAATTCGCAGAAAAATATTTTTCGTTGAAGACAGCCTTTCGGTTGCCGGTTTGCTCGATAAACTTATTCTGGAAAAGCAACACATGACAATGGTTGCCGACGAATTTGGAACTATAGTTGGTCTGGTAACGATGGAAGATGTTATTGAAACACTCTTTGGCATGGAAATCATTGACGAATCAGACAAAGTAGCCGACCTCCAGAAACTGGCTCGCGAGCGCTGGAAAAGGGCAAACGATGCCAAATAAAAATTCTCGTCTATTAAAAGCTCATCTCTGCCCTGAAACGTATTCCGCTGTTGTCGGTAAAACTTCTATCCATATAAGTGCCACCCAACTGATGAATATACTCGACACGCAGTACTTTGAATATATTTGTTATTCCCAATCCTAACTCAGCATATGGAGCTGTTAAATCCTGCGAGAATGCTTCAGGAAGATCGAATATTGGTTTGTACGAGCTTGTTCGGTCGCCATAGTGCGCTTTTAACGATACCATTTCACGAAGTTTCAAGCGCTTAATTAATGGCAATTTATTAAAGATTATTCCACCGCCAACCCAGTCGAGGTGAACGTTGGTATATACGTTGTGTGCAAACGATGCCTGGTGTAACAGGTTAAAACGGTATTTTGCAAAACCAAGCGATTGCGACCCAACAGGCATATCCAATAAATCGTAAGGAGCATCGCCAAATAAATATCCACCGTTAACCATGTATCGCATAAATGTAGGTCCCCAGTTTACTTTTCCAACTATCGAGCCGTGAAAATGCGAATACATTCCAAAATCAGGAGTGTTATCGCCCGGCACATAAGCCTGACCAATGTCCCAGCTTAAGTTAATAACCGGTGTTTGGTCGATATAATATACACGCATAAAATAATACTGGTCGTAATACTGGCCAAATGCTAAACGTGCGTTAAAAAGCGCCCCATAGGCCGAATAATGCTTGTAATCTACCCCGTTGTTAACGTAATGAATTGATGGCGTGCTGTGATTGGAAGAAATATAAGCGCCCCCTTCAAGAATTACATTATCGGTATTATATTCTAAATTCAGACTTGCTTTCTTCTCCTGTTGTAAATATGGATTCTCCTCGCGCGAAGTAATGGCAGCAATAAAGTTACCGTTACCACGGGTATTCGGGTTTTTCTTAATAAACCTCAGGTATTTGTCCTGCGAAACCAGATTATAATCGTCGGAATAGTTACCACGCAAAATAAACTTATCGTCCGGTGTTAATTGCCAGCCAAAGTTCATTCCGTATTTCAATTCCTTATTTCGGGTACCGTAACCTAAGAAGCCTCCAATGGTAAAGCGCTCCCACATTTTTTCGCCGGTGCGGAAAGGCAAGGAAAAACGCTGTCCCTCAATAGCGTTGGTACTGTATATATCGAATACCGGCCCCAGTTCAATTTTTCCCAGGTCGATATAGCTGGTAAGCACCATTCCTCCAATAGCGTCGATACCTTTTACCACGTTGTTTTCCTTTAATTTGTCAACACGCTCATATGTTCCGTCCGACATCAAGTTGGTTGCAAACTCAGGCTGCGAACGCCAGTTATACCCGCGTATTTCATTCAGGTGCTCCGAAGTGGAATACTGTGTAATTTTATTCACCATCCAGTTTCCGTTCGAGATTTGATCAATTCGTTGCGAACCATACCTCGACACCGTATCCTTATTCAGCGTTAGCGACAAATTCAAACTAATTTGCTGGTTATCGTAAAACCATGTTCCGTCTTCGTCTTTGCGGTATTGTACGTTTGACCTGTAGCCGTTTACAAAGTTAATATTGGCTTCTTCCTGCACATAAGCGTAAATGCTGGTAAGCGCAAAGTTTTTGCCCTCTACAGTAAACCGTCCGGTAAATAGTGCATTGTACTTATTTTTTGGCGTAAATGAGAAGTTATAATGCCAAACACTATCAATAAGCGTACTGTCATTTAAGTATAGATCGTAGTGTAAACGTGCCGTGTTGCTTAACGGAGAAACAATACCACGTCCCAAAATATTGATCTGATCTTTGTAAAAATCAAGATCGATCACCACATTTAACAGAATCAAACTTTCAATGGTTTGATTGAGTTTTGGGAAAATACCATCCTTTTTATTGTAAACAATACTGTCTTTATTGTTGCTTGTTAAAGTTGCCAGCTCGGCCATGTATATGGGTGAAAACCGAATATCCCTATCATCCAGTTTCATCGTCACCTCATTCATATTCGGAATAATACGGTTCACCTTCGATGTGCTATCGATGGCCATATAAACCGAAGTTCGCTCAAAAGCCTTATAATCGTTATAGTTCTCAACCTTATCGCGGTTCTCCTTTTTATGCTCCATTATTTTACGATACAGAACTTTGGCACGCGATTCTTCGGGCCTTACTTTTATCTCGCTAATTTGCTGGACATCAGGTGTCAAATAAATTTTGAGCGGCATTTCCAGTTTTGCCGTTACTTTTAACTCTTGTTTTTGGTAGCCTACCGATGAGAAACTAATGTCGTCGCCTGTTGTGGCCGACAAAAGAAAGTGTCCGTCCATACCGGTAATCGTTCCGCGTGTAGTTCCTTTCACCCAAACGTTTACAAATGGAATGGGCTCATTGGTATTCTTATCGTAAACATTTCCCGATATTTCGGTGGCTTCATCCGAGGCGTGAGAAACAAATACGAACAGTAAAAAGAGTATTGTTAATCTGATCTTGTTTTCCATAATAAATAAGCAATTGCCTCATTTATCATACGTTCATTCTAATGAACAGCTAATATAATGAGAATCAACTGACTATGTTTTCTATTCCCAAATAAATGTGTTCACTTATCCGAGATAATTGTTTTCGTGGCGATTTTACATATTTAAATATTTAGCGAAAGTAATTAAGATCACTATTCTAAAATTTAATATCGCTAAATATCGTACTATATTTTAACTTTTATTAAGAACCGTTCCGAACAGAAAAAGTTGTATACACGCTTAACATTCTGCATAGAACGATTATTGCCTGACTTCAAATGCCAGTTTCTTAACCTGAAGCAGTCGTTTCCTAACTGGAAGTATTTAGTTACTGAGGAAACATTCAGTTACTGACTTTAAGCACGCTCTCTCCACTAAAAAGGCTTAAAACAAAAAACCTCCCCGATTAACTCAGGGAGGCTTTTAAAATATCGATTGATAAAGCAGCTGATTACGCTTGCTCTAATTTTAATGTTTCTGTAGTTTGGTCGCAAACCTCTGTTGGACCGAAATACTGAATAGGACCAGGATAAACGAACTCGGTTCCTGTTGCCCACTCACCACGTTTTGTAACGAAGTATTTGTATGGTGCGCCTTCCAGTTCAACCAATGCTTTTTGAATTACCGGTTTCATGTGTCCGTGACGTTTTTCCATGTTCATCATCATGGTTACCGGCACACCACCTGCAATCCACTCATCAGCAGGAGCCGTTGTGTTACGTACCGAAGCCATGTAACCTGTTTTTCCTTCTGAAATAAGAAAAGAAGCCGTGTAACCTAATGAGTAACAATAGTCAGCATCGAAGTTTGATGGAGCTGCACAACGTCCTTCGTAACCAAAGAAGTGGTACTGAGTACCGAATTTTCCAACAAAATCTCCAACTTCTTTCATTTCGTCCAAACGTGTTTTTACCATCTCACCTAACAGCTTTTCAGTTTCGATTAACGATACCTGAACGTTTCCGTGTGGGTCGCGATCTAAAGTTAACTGAGTAGCAATACCCGATGGTAATGAACTGAATACATTTGAAGAAGTTTCGCTCAATTGACCAGCCACCCACTCGTTACGGTGACTTTTCTTCAACATTTTAAATTCTTTTTCTGTATCTGTTCCTTCAGCAAGAAGGTCGTTTAATTCCGAGATCAGTGTTTTCATTTCAGGAATGAATTCGATCAAACCTTCAGGAATTAAAGCAACACCAAAGTTGTTTCCATCGGCAGCACGGTTGGCTACAATACCGGCCATATAATCTACAACCTCGCCTAAAGTTTGTTTTTTCTCAGCAACTTCTTCTGAGATTAAAGTAATGTTTGGTTGAGTTTTCAAAGCACACTCTAAACCGATGTGCGACGCCGAACGTCCCATCAATTTAATAAAGTGCCAGTATTTTTTTGCTGAGTTGGCATCGCGCTGGATGTTACCAATCAGCTCTGAATATACTTTTGTTGCAGTATCGAAACCAAACGAAGTCTCGATCATTTCGTTTTTAAGGTCACCATCAATTGTTTTTGGGCAGCCGATTACCTGAACACCAGAATCAATTTTAGCGTAGTATTCGGCCAATACACAAGCGTTTGTGTTTGAGTCGTCGCCACCAATAATTACAAGTGAATTTAAACCAAGATCTTTTGCAATTTCAAGACCTTTATCGAATTGTGCTTCTTCTTCCAGTTTTGTACGGCCCGAACCAATAATATCGAAGCCACCTGTATTACGGTACTCGTCGATAATATCAGAAGTAAGCTCCACGTATTTGTGGTCAACCAATCCACCGGGACCACCTAAGAAACCATACAATTTGCTATCAGGATGGATATTTTTAATTCCATCGAAAATACCTGAGATTACGTTGTGTCCCCCCGGAGCCTGACCTCCTGAAAGGATTACACCAACGTTAACAGGTTGTCTTTCGGCTGCAGCATCGGCTACTTCGAAAGAAACCAACGGCATTCCGTACGTATTCGGAAATAACTCAGCAATTTCTTTTTGGTCGGCAACCGATTCGGTTTTTGCCCCCTCAACCAATTTTACATTGCCTTTTAACGATTTAGGAAGTTTCGGCTGATATTTAGCCCTTTCTTTTTGTAATGCGCTAATACTCATGTCTGTTTATTTTTTAGCCGGAAATTGATAACAATTCTCCGGAACAAAACTTTAACCGGTTAAACCGGCTCCAGTAATTATTAATTATTGATTTCTAATTTTTTAAGCAGATCAAAAATAACGGAATTTGTGATGAAATCCTATGTTGAAAAAACAGGACGAACTGATTTAAAGTAAAGTTAAAAGGGAATCGACCATTTACCGTCAACAATTGGATTTGAAGCGATAAAAGTTGTTTGTAACGCAATATTAAAACATACGTCAGGTGCTTCAAAGAAAAAAGGATGTCATCTTTTCAGAAAGATGACATCCTTTTATTCAACTGCTGCAATTCGATAAATTCGTAGATTATTAAGCAAGCAACTTTTGATAAGCCACCACATCCAGTATGCGACCGAACTTCTCTCCTACCTGTTTAAAGTGTCCGCATTTTTCGTAGCCCATTCGTTCGAACAATTTTACGCTGGATTCGTTTTCGGCGGTAATAATTCCCATTAGTACAACTATTCCAACATCCTGCGCTTTTTGCTCCATCTGCAACAAAACTTCGCGGCCAATGCCTTTACCAAAATAGTCAGGTTTAAGGTAAATGGTAACTTCAGCAGTACGGTCGTAAGCAGCACGCGGCTTATAGCGCCCCAGGTAACAATACCCGGCAACTTCGTTATTAAAGTAAATCAGAAACGACCTGAAACGCCTATCACCTATGGGTAAAATACTCTTCAAATCAGCCTCGCTTACCGAACCGGTATGAAAGGTAGCTGTTGAATTAGCGATGTAATAATTGTAAATGTCTTTAACCAGACACAAGTCTTTCTCTTCCAGTAGTTCGAGGCGAATCGCTTTATCCATTCTATAAAACTATTTTACGGCAATCGTTTCAATTTCAATCATCACACCCAGCGGCAACTCTTTTACAGCAAAAGCAGCTCTTGCTGGTGGAGTTTCACTGTAATATTTTCCGTAAACTTCGTTCATGGCTTTAAAATTGGCCATATCGCTTAACAGGCAAGTCGATTTTACCACATCGGCAAACGAATAACCGGCCTCAGCTAATATCTCGCCAATATTTTTCATTACCTGCTCGGTTTGCCCGGTAATTCCGCCTTCAACAACTTTCATCGTTTCCGGATCGAGTGGTACTTGTCCTGAAATATAAAGTGTTCCGTTTACTTCAACAGCCTGGCTGTATGGACCAATTGCAGCAGGTGCTTTTTCTGTAGCTATAATACGTTTCATCTGTTTAAAATTTTTCGTGTGAAGATACAAGAATATACCCCAATTTTCAAGATCGGTAATCAGCCAATAAAATTTATTAATGGAAAGAAAACAAAGCATATTCCCCATATTGTTAAATGCGGAGGGGCCATTTGCTCGGAAAAAATGCTGCCCTTCAAAGACAAATATGCGTTATTTTACAACTAAATTATCGCTTAGAAATTAAAGTTATCATAGTGGCTTTGCTGTTTCTGGATTTTCAGATCCTGTAGCATCGACGAAGAGGCACTAATAGTAAAGCTGTAACTTTTACGATAGCCAAAAGGCACAAAGTTAAACGACATATTCCAGCAGTGCAGATCGCGGTTCAAGCGAAACGAAGTTAATGCAAACTCTCCTTCCTGAATATCGAAGTTAGTCATGGCACTCATTTGCCATTTGTCGGTAATACTAACATTACCACGCAATCCTAAAGTTTGAGTTACCCTGCCATTCGGATTAGCCCTGTTCGCACCGGTATAGTTCAGACTATAGTCGAAACCAAAATCCCAGGGCATGCTAAAATCAATATAATCATCGTATATAGGCAGCAATGTTTCGTCTTCTGGTAAAGGTGCACCTTCCTCATCGCTACCTTGATTATTTTCTTCTTTTTTCTTGTCTTTCGAGTTAAAATTCATTCCAAACGAAAGGTTGGCCCGGGTTACACGTCCAAGTTTGCCAATACCGCTACGTTCGTTCCACGCATATTTATGAATACGTTGGTAGTTGTCATCCACCATATACGGATCGAGCGTTGTTCCCATATTAATACTAACACCGCCCACCGTAGTACGTGCCCGAATAGAAAATGGAGCTAAATTTAATGAGTCGCGAATCAGGTCATACGATGAAGAAATACTCAGGTTGTCAATAATTTTCACCTTCTTGAATTTCTGCTCTTCATCGGTTTTGGTTGAATCGCGCACGTCGAGTTTTTTCATTTCCAGGTTGTTATTCAGCGAGAAAGATATAGATCCCGATTCGCCTCTTCCTGGCGAGCCACCGTAAATACCACCTAAGTTGGTATCGTAGTAGCGGGTATTTCCTTC
The DNA here is from genome assembly GCF_963675065.1 of uncultured Draconibacterium sp. Taxonomy (NCBI): domain Bacteria; kingdom Pseudomonadati; phylum Bacteroidota; class Bacteroidia; order Marinilabiliales; family Prolixibacteraceae; genus Draconibacterium; species uncultured Draconibacterium sp. Next base: position 1,608,650 of record NZ_OY775906.1, read on the forward strand.
TTCATCAACCTGTACTTCCTGCCAGTATCCGTAGTGTTCCTTACCAAAATCGGGACGGTAACTAAACGACACCGATGGCGACATTTTGTGGCGAATCCCTTTGATTTTAGAGTCCGGATTTCGCGGGATGTACATACCATAAATATTGGCCGAAGCACTTATACTATAGGCGTAATCGTAAACACGGTTTAAGCCGGTAATCGTATCAATCCGAACATTGTCGGAAATAGCTGAAGGATTTCCGGTGTACTCGCCCCCTTCTTCGTAATTATAGTTGTATTTTTTGAAATACCATTTTTCGTTGTAACTAATGCCCGGGCTAAAATTGATGTGGTTCAGCAAGGTAAAACTCGGAAACGCGATAGGCAAATTGTGGCGAATACCATTTTTCCAGTCGGTAGCAAACGAACTGCTAAGTATTTCGCTTTCTTTAGCATTAATTGTGTTTCTAAAATTGGCCGTATAATTAATACCAAATTTTTCGTAGAACTTAACCGATCCGCTTCGGTTCTTTTTCCTGAACGGATAGACTTTTGCCATGTTAAAAGTCATTTCGGGCAACGATAACGACATGGTGCTGTCCTTGGTGTTTTGCGAATGACGCAGGTTCATCGACAAATTAAAGGGTGTATTCTCAAATTTTCGTGAATACGAAATACTCGAAGATTTTGTTGTCGTCAGATAGTCGTTCATATTATAAGCATTCTGCTTATCGTAGCCGCTCGACGAAACGTTCACACTAGCCGAGAATGTTTGGTTCGGATTGGCTTTTGAATCCTGCGAATGCGACCACAAAATTTTATATTGTGTGCCTACCGAGTAATTATCCAAACCTTGTTCTCCGTATTTGTTTTTGGCATATTCGAAACCGAAGTTTCCACCAAACTTATACCGTTTTTTATAATTTGTTCTAATACGTGTACCCCACGAACCACGCGAATAAATATCGCCCTGAACAGCCAAATCGAAATATTCGCTTGCTGCCCAGTAATACCCTCCATCGCGCAGAAAGAATCCACGGTTTTGTTCCTCACCGTACTTCGGAATTAATATTCCCGACGAGTACGTTGGCGAATTGGGGAAATATCCAAACGGAATAATAGGGAAATATAATGGGAAATCCTCTAAAACCATGTAGGCTGGCCCGGTAATTATCTTTTTGTTCGATATAACCTTTGCTTTTGTAAGGTGCAAATAAAAGTGCGGATGATCGGCATCGCAGGTGGTATACTTGGCATCCTTGGTAATAAACACTTCTTCGCCAATCTTCTTAGTACGGTCGCTGTGAATAAAACCTTCGCCCTGTGCCGAAACAACTTTGGTAATAAAAGCCTTTTCCGTTTCGAAGTTATAGCGCATCGTTTCCGACTCATATTCTTCGGCCCCTTGACGGAACAAAGGTTTTTGAGTCATCTCACCCACCGAATCCAGAACTCCTTCTGCATAAATCTCCTTGGTTTCCAAATCCAGCTCAATATAATACGCCTCCAGTTCAATATTTTGGTAAGTCACTTTTGCCTGGTTATATAAATACACCTTTTGCCCGTCGAGCGAAACAATCATCGAGTCGGTGGCTGCATAATCAATGGGCGCATCAATTACCTGCTTTTCGTTCTTTACCATTCCCATTGTATCAATACCGGTAGTATCAATCAAAATGGTATCCTGTGCGCTGATATACTCAGATAATATAGAATCGGGAACCTGTTGCTGTGGAGCCACACTAATTGTTGGTTCCTGAGCTAAAATCAAAAATGGAGCTACCAGGAATAAATATGTGATGATTATTTTATACAAAATGTTTTCTGCGTTTCAAAATCTACTTGGCTGCACAAAAATATAAATATGGCTTATACTAAAGTGCTATAAAATGTAAAATAATGCTAATATTTCTATTTTTACGTTTATAAGCCGTAAGCGGGGCAAAGCAAATAAATAAAATGGTATCGAACAAATACTAATACTTCGCTCTTATCTGTTTATATATACGAATACAGATCAGATATTTATATGACACAACAAGGATTAAAGTTACTTCTGTTCATTTGCAGCGTTTGTTTTACAATGCACTCCTTTTCTGCAAACCCGTTTTCGGATGAAAACCAAAAAGAAGGCGTTTCGGTTGTGGTTATTGACCCTGGACATGGCGGCAGAGACCTTGGCGCATCGTTTGGCAATGCCGTTGAAAAAAACATTGTGCTCGATATTGCCTTAAAGCTAGGAACAACAATAAAAGAAAACTACCCCAATGTAAAAGTGGTTTACACGCGCACCAGCGATGTTTTCATACCATTATACAAGCGAGCGGAAATTGCAAACAAAAACGAAGCCGATCTTTTTATTTCGATACATATAAATGCAGTTGGCGCACGAAGTGTGCAGGGAACCGAAACTTTTGTTCTGGGGCTTCACAGAAATGACGACAACCTGGAAGTGGCCAAAAAGGAAAATGCTGTAATTCTTTTAGAGGATGATTACAGTACTACGTACGAAGGTTTTGATCCGAATTTACCCGAGTCGTACATCATGTTTGAAACCATGCAGGAAGAATTCCAGGGGCAAAGTGTTATGCTGGCATCGAGTATTCAGAACGAATTTCGCGATTATGCCAAACGACTCGATCGTAGTGTAAAAATGGCCGGATTCCTGGTATTGCGCGAAACAACTATGCCCAGCGTTTTAATTGAAGCAGGTTTTATAAGCCATAGTGGCGAGCGGCAATACCTTACCAGCGAAGCAGGCAGAACACGACTTGCTTACGCCATTTTCAGAGCTTTCCGCGAATATAAATCAGATATTGAACAACGCAGCAGTTTTCATCTGGTAACCGAAACCAACACTAAACAGGAAAACAAACTAAATACCGGTTCGGCTCCATCGGAATTACCGTTGGCTCAATCAGGAAGCCAGGCGACACAGCAAAAGACTGATGATGTATTTTATTCGGTGCAAATAATGGCCTTAACACGAAAACAGGAAGCTACGCCGGCCAATTTTAAGGGCGAACAAAATATCTTTCTGATAGAAGGGCAAAACCTCAACCGCTACTTTTCAGGCCGGTTTAAATCAATTGAAGAAGCCGGGGTGGAGCAACGCCGAATTAGCTCGAAATACCCCAACGCCTTTGTGGTTGCTTTCAAAAATAATAAGTTAATTTCTGTAAAAAAGGTGACCGAGCATTGATTAATCCCTTTGGAATTGGCTACTTTTACATTAAAATCTTATTTTTCCGCCATGAAGAATGCAAAATACACAAAACTTGGAATTTTAATCGTCTTTTCACTAGCCATACTTATTTGGGGATTAAGTTTCCTGAAAGGCAACGACATATTTAAACAAAACGACTATTACCATGTGTATTATGACCGCGTTGACGGACTTTTAAAATCGAACGACGTAACACTTAACGGATTCAAGATCGGCCAGGTTACGGATTTAAAATTTGCTCCCGATAACAGCGGGCGGCTGATTGTAACTTTCGCGGTTAATTCATCATTCAAAATTCCTGTAAATTCTACTGCTCGTATTATTAGCAGCGATATTATGGGAACGCGATCGATAGAAATTGTGTACAGTGGCGAAAGCGAGCTATATGAATCGAACGATACCATCCAGGGATCGATTGAAGCAGGACTGAAAGACCAGGTGAGCATGCAGGTGCTTCCGCTAAAAAATAAAGCAGAAGAATTGCTGAGCACCGTCGATTCAGCCATTACAGTACTTACCATTATTTTTAACGAAGATGCACGGGAAAACCTGACAACCAGCTTTGCCAAAATAAGTCAGACCGTTGAAAACATAGAAGCTACAACTGCCGATCTTCAGGAAATAATGGCCTCGGAAAAAGGAAATGTAAAAAATATTGTTTCGAATATTGAGGAGTTAACTGCTACCTTTAAAAACAATGCAGCCGAATTTGAAGCTACCATTCAAAACCTGAATAGTTTCTCAGATACATTAGCCAATGTTTCGGTTACTCCTATTTTAAATAATCTGGCCAACGCATCGGCCGAAATTGAAAACATGCTGGAGAAACTGAACAGCGATGATAATTCTGCAGGCTTGTTGCTCAATGACGATGAATTATACCAGTCGATAAATACACTTTCTGAGAATATGGGATTCCTTATCGGCGATATTCAGCAAAATCCAAAACGTTACCTTCAGGTTTCGGCATTCGATTTTGGCAAAGAAGTATATATTAATACCAAAGACGATGCTGCGTCAAAAGATATTATCTTCAAAGTTCACCTGCTTTCAACCAAAAACCAACTGGGTACCGATGCTGAAATTTTTGAAGAAATAGATGATGTGGAAGAATACACAACAGGGAATGTTTATAACTATTTAACCGGTGCAACAAGCAAGTATAGCGAGATAGAAGAAATCTATCAAAATTTACGTTTTCAATTTCCTGAATCGAGTATTGTTGCCTTTAAAAATGGCCGACTTCTCAAGCTTAAAAAGGCGTTGAAACAGATGCGGTAATTAACCATGAATTGTTAATAGCTATTCGCTCTAAAATTCACCCCTACCAGACCCTACCAGCTATATAGTTATCGCTCAATCACTTAAAAATAAACAGCTGATTTATAACGACTTATAAATATTTTAGAAATTTAATATTTTAAACGCCTGACTTATAACCAACTATGACAAATGTTGTTTTTCCAATAGAATTATGATTTTTTTTTTAACTTTTTTTTCGCAACTTTTGTTCTCGGAATACCACTAGGGAAATTTTTTTGTAGAACCTCATTATCCAGCAATTGTAAATGAACAACGAATACAGATCTGCATGGGAAAAATGCCTTAACGTTATTAAAGATAACGTTCCTAGCAGCAGCTTTAAAACCTGGTTCGAACCAATCGAACCGGTTAAATTAGAAAATAAAGTATTAACAATTCAGGTACCAAGTGCCTTCTTTTACGAGTACCTTGAAGAACAGTTTATCGACATTCTTCGCAAGACACTTCGTATGGTTTTGGGTAACGGAGCCAAATTGGAATATAACGTTGTTTTAAGCAATAAAAACAGTAATGAACCGTATACTGTTAGTTATCCAACGAATAACAATAACAAAATTCAAAATAAACCACTTACAGTGCCATTAAAAGCGGAGGAAAAAGCAACAATAAAAAATCCTTTTATAATTCCGGGGATCCAAAAATTACAGATCGATCCGCAATTAAAACCGGACAACACTTTCGAAAATTTTGTTGAAGGTGATTGTAACCGACTGGCCCGCAGTGCAGGTTATGCCGTTGCACAAAATCCAGGAGGAACAGCTTTTAATCCCTTGATGATTTATGGTAACTCAGGTTTGGGGAAAACTCACTTGTCGCAAGCTATTGGTATCCAGGTAAAAGAAAACTTCCCCGACAAAGTGGTTTTGTATGTAAATGCAAATAAATTTCAAACACAATTTACCGAGGCAACACGTAATAATAACCGAAACGACTTTTTACACTTCTACCAAATGGTTGATGTGTTGATTCTTGACGATGTACATGAATTTGCAGGGAAAGAAAAAACACAGGAAACATTCTTCCATATTTTCAACCACTTGCACCAAATGGGTAAGCAGCTGATTTTAACATCAGACAAGCCGCCTATTGAATTGAAAGGAATGGAACAAAGACTCTTGTCGCGTTTTAAGTGGGGACTGACTGCTGATTTACAAACACCCGACTTTGAAACAAGAATGGAGATTCTGCGTCGTAAAATTTATAAAGACGGCATTACACTTTCGGATGAAGTATTGGAATACATTGCTTCGCACGTAACCAATAATGTTCGCGAGCTGGAAGGTGCATTGGTTTCACTGCTGGCACAGTCGATGTTGAACAAGCGCGAAATTACGCTTGAACTGGCTGCCAAGTTGATAAACAAACTGGTTAAAAACTCGAAACGAGAGCTTTCTATCGAGTACATCTCGAAAGTAGTGTGTGATTATTTCAGCATGCCGGTTGATGCTTTGCAAACCAAAACAAGAAAACGCGAAATCGTTCAGGCACGGCAAATTGCCATGTATTTCTCGAAAAGTTTAACGAAATACTCACTGGCAAGTATCGGGGCACAAATTGGCAGTAAAGACCACGCCACAGTTCTCCACGCCTGCAAAACAGTGAACAACCTGAAAGATACCGATAAAAATTTCCGACAGTTTGTCGAGGACATAGAAAAGAAATTAAAAATGTAATACCGGCAGGCTTTTAAGCCTGCCTTTTTTTTGCCCGTATGATATATCTGATACTGTGCATCCTTTCGTCATCAATGATTTATGTGATTTTCAGAGTTGCAAAAAATTACAACTGCAAACTTCAATCGCTGATAACGATAAACTATTTGGCGGCCAGTTTACTGGGCATACTTTTATTTCAACCCTTTGCCGATGGCAATACTCCGACTGCACTACCCCACTGGATGCCTTTCGCTGTAATCCTCGGGATTCTTTTTATTGCCATGTTTTACCTGATTGGCTACAGCTCACAAAAAGCAGGAATTACCGTAACAACACTGGCCAATAAACTATCACTGGTCTTCCCGGTAACATTCTCGCTGATCTATTTTAACGAACAGCTTTCAACCTTAAAAGCCATCGGAATTGTTACGGCCATAATAGCAATTGGGCTAACGGTTTATAAAAAGGAAATCAACCGAACAGACCTAATTTATATTGTTTTGCCGCTGTTTCTGTTTTTAGGAAGCGGATTGATCGACTCGTTGGTAAAATATGTACAGGCTGTAAAAATCTCCGACAACGAAACTTCGTTGTACACCATTTTGGTGTTTGCCGTTGCCTTTTTATGCGGAATTATAGTATCAGTATTCACAAAAACATACAGGCAACGTCTAAATCCGGCAACACTAATTTTCGGGACATTGCTGGGTGTAGTGAATTTTGGCTCACTGTATTTTATAATCAAAGCATTGAATAAATCAGGGTTGGAAAGCTCACTGGTTTTCGCGTTGAATAACATGGCAATTGTAGCATTTACAGCCATTTTAGGCAAGCTACTTTTTAAAGAACTACTGAATAAAATTAACTTTGCGGGTGTTGTTTTAGCACTCATCAGTTTATATTTCCTGTTGTAATGGACGATCAATATAAAACCATAGAAACACCGAGTACCGGCTACTTCAAAGACAAAGGCAGCAAATTCTACTCGTATGCCTACCCTTTAAAAGATGAAGAAGAAGTAAAAGAGTTGGTTGCCGCATTAAAAAAAGAACACCACAGTGCGCGCCATCACTGTTATGCCTGGCGACTGGGCACCGAGGAAATTCGTACCCGTGCCAACGACGATGGCGAACCTTCATCAACAGCCGGGAAACCCATTTTAGGTCAATTACAAAGCTACGAGGTAACCAATATTTTAGTGGTGGTGGTTCGTTATTTTGGCGGCACATTGCTTGGTGTAAGTGGTCTTATCAATGCCTACCGGGCAGCCACTGTTGAAGCACTGAACAATGCCGAAATTTTATCAAAACTTATTGAAATTCAGTATGAACTAAAATTTGAATACAACATGCTTAATACTGTTATGAATAAGCTAAAACAGGATAATTACGATATTGTAACAACCGATTTTAAGGAAAGCTGCCGACTGATATTTAAAGCCCGTAAATCAGAGGATGAAAGGGCTTTTCAATCGTTTAGCGAGATCTACGGGATCGGAATAAAACGGCTGGATTAGCATTCTTTTCTGTTAATAAAATGCTGATAAGTACGCCATATAATTTTTGACAAACGTTAACTAACACTGTATTTTTGAACTATGATGCTACGCGTGATATTCCACTTTAATTTTCTTGAGCGAGGCACTAAAAAAAGCTTTGAGAAGATCTCTTTTTCCCATTGCGGCATCAGACGATTTTTAAAAGCAATCGTTTTTTTCTATAAAAAAGGTTCTACTTTTTTACCAATTAACGAAGACCAACATTTTCTTTTCCGAAATGTTGGTCTTCTTTTTTTCAGTCAACCACATTATCAAATTCAATATTTAAGGCAATGAAGAAGGATTTAATATCTATCACAGATTTCTCGAAAGATGAATATCTGAGAATTATGGAACTGGCTGCGGATTTTGAAGCAAATCCGAACCAGGAACTTTTGAAAGGGAAAGTTGTTGCCTCCCTTTTTTTTGAGCCATCAACACGCACACGCTTAAGTTTCGAAACGGCCATTAATCGTTTGGGGGGACGAATTGTTGGTTTTGCCGATCCTGACAGCTCTAGTGCAACAAAAGGAGAAACACTACACGATACCATACGAATGGTAAGCAACTATGCCGACCTGATTGTTATGCGTCACCCGCTGGAAGGTGCAGCACGTTATGCTGCCGAAGTTTCAAGTGTGCCGATTATCAACGCCGGCGACGGTGCCAACCAGCACCCAACTCAAACCCTGCTCGACATGTATTCCATTTTAAAAACGCAGGGAACGCTTGATAACCTGAACCTGTTTATGGTTGGCGACCTGAAATTTGGACGGACAGTACATTCACTTTTGCAGGCAATGTCCGAATTCGAGAATCCGATTTTTAATTTCATTGCACCCGAAAGTTTGCAAATGCCACGTGGCTATAAGCACCACCTGGAAGAGAGAGGCATTCGTTATTTTGAGCACGAAGAGTTTACTGATATTATCTCGGAAGCCGATATTATTTACATGACACGTGTTCAGAAAGAACGTTTTTCGGACCCGATGGAGTACGAAAAGGTGAAAGATGTTTACATTTTAAATAAAGCGATGCTGGAAAATACCAAACCAAATGTTCGGGTGTTGCATCCGCTGCCACGTGTTAACGAAATTGCCACCGATGTTGACAGCAGCGAAAAAGCTTATTATTTCGATCAGGCGCTGAACGGGGTATTCACCCGCGAAGCGATTATCTCACATGTAATGAACCTTAAATAATACCGCCATGGATAAAAACGACGCAAAGAAGAAACTAAAATTAAAAGTTAGTGCCATTAAAGATGGAACCGTGATCGACCACATTCCGGCAAAAAGTTTATTTGAGGTAATTTCAATATTGGGACTTGATAAGATCGTAAACCAAATTACTTTCGGAACTAATCTGGAAAGTGGAAAACTGGGGGCAAAAGCCATTATAAAAGTATCGGATAAGTTTTTTGAAAACGATGAGATCAACAAAATAGCATTAATTGCACCACACGCCAAGCTCAATATCATAAGAGATTACGAGGTGGCCGAAAAGAAAATTGTTGAGATTCCACAAAAGATTACAGGGATTGTAAAATGCTTTAATCCGAAGTGTATAACCAACCACGAAAAGATAACTACCTGTTTTAAAGTCATTAACTCTAGTCCGGTTGCTTTAAAATGTAAATACTGTGAAAAGATTACAGCAGAAGACCAAATAAAAATGTTGTAAGAAATAACTGTTTTCAGCAAAATCCGCCTTTTTAAAGAAACAAGAAGGCGGATTTTTTATATATTTGCACGTCCAAAATCGAAGCGGAATAAACCCCGGAAGATTTGGGAAAGTTCAAAACAAAATTGCCCAGTTGGCGGAATTGGTAGACGCGCTAGTTTCAGGGACTAGTATTCTTATGAATGTGAAGGTTCGAGTCCTTTACTGGGCACGTTTTAAGAAACTAAAAAATAGCAAAAGCGCTTAAATCTTTGATTTTAAGCGCTTTTCTTTTTTAATGAAATTCCAAAAAAGGTCATATATAGCCTTATTTGGAGGGACCACAGAGGGACCATAGCAAATTTCACAAATCCATGGTCCCTCGAAACTCTATAATTATTTGATTTTTAACATTTTATTTGGTTCTTTTTGGTGCTTTTTACTGTTTTCATTTTACTCAATATTCAGTAGTTTTAAGCATCAACCGGAATCATTTATTAACAATTTTAAAAGGAGGTAATTATGAGAGTTATTATCCATTTTTATCCTCGAAAATCGAGGTTAAATGATGATGGTCAACTACCCATCTATGTTAGATTCACGGTTAAATCAAAAAGAGTAGATCTTTCCACCGGATTGTTTATTCAACCCAAACATTGGAGTGAAGCAAAAGGAAGAGTTAAAGACCGTGCGCCGAATGCGTATACTGTCAATGAAAGACTTGACAAGTTAAAAACCGAGATCCAGGATTATTACAATCAATTACGATCATCCGGAGAAGAGTTCTCTGTAAGTACAATAAAGGACTACCTATTAGAGGTAGATAACAAGACAGGCGTTCTGGAGGTATTTGATTATTACCTGGAAAGTATGCTTGCCAAAACCGGTGGTTATTCGAAAGAAACCTACAAACATTATAAATCATCGAGAAAAAGGCTGGCAACTTTTATCAAAGATCGTTACAAGAAAAATGATTATCCCGTACAGACAATTAAGTTTGGTTTTCTTGATGCCTTTGATGTTTACCTCAAACAAAAATATAAGGTGCATCAAAATACCGCATGGAACTATCATAAACATTTGAGAAGAGTTCTCAATTTGGCTATTTCAATGGAGCATATTTCAACTAATCCGTATAAAAAATACAAGGTTGGTTTAGCACCCACTCAGCGAGAAATACTTACTTCCGACGAACTTGATCGCCTGGAACAAAAAAAGATCCCGATTAAAAGATTAGCTATTGTACGCGATATTTTTGTTTTTGCCTGCTATACAGGTCTCTCCTATTCTGATATTCATAAATTGAACAAAAGTCACCTTCATAAAGGTATCGACAAAAAGGATTGGATTATTATCGACAGAACAAAGACCTGTACTCGATGCCGAATTCCATTGCTTCCCAAGGCAAAGGAATTATTAGATAAATATTCAGAGTACCCCGCAAACGAAAATAGCGGAAAGTTGCTTCCGGTTTTAACTAACCAAAAAATGAATAGTTATCTCAAGGAACTTGGTGATATCTGCGGCATCAATAAGGACATTACAATGCACATTGCAAGGCATACTTTTGCAACTTCTGTTACATTGGCCAATGGTGTTCCTATTGAAACTGTTTCTAAGATTCTTGGACATACTTCATTAAAAACGACGCAGATTTATGCCAAAGTTCTGGATCAGAAAATCTCTGAAGATATGGATATGCTTCAAACAAAACTTGGTGCAAAGAAAAAAGCAATTTGAGGATTAACATTTCAATGTCCATTGCCTACATCGCAATGGACATTGTTTTTTCCAGCTGTTTCCGTTTTTTACACAAAACTTTTTTATTTTCTGATACAGGATTTGAAACCTGATGATCCAGAATATAATCAACAGCCTTTTGAGCTAAACCGGAAGCCATCACGATGAACTTTTTATCACTTTTCAGCTTCTTTAGCCAACCTTGAATGTAGGCTGCACTGTTATCGATCGTGATATTTTCAATGCCACAAATTCCACATAGGTAAGCAGCGCCCATTTCTGCAACAAGTTCTTCTTGCGAGTAATCTTTGCTCGCAAAATTCAGATTGGAGAACCTATCGTGACGATTGAGCCGTTTCCTGTGACCAGTGCTGTGGCATAGTTCGTGAAATATGGTTGAGTAAAACTCTTCATCCTGAAAAAAGGTTCTTGCACCAGGCATATGGACTTCATCCAATGAAGGAATATAACAGGCTTTTTGTTGATCTAATTTAATCACGGGTGAATCTGACCAGAACTGGATGATCTGCTCACAAGAAGCAATTGGATCAAACTCGTGATCGTGAGCTCTATTCTCTGGAATTTTATCAGGATCAATACCTTCTACATCATCAACATGAAATACCCGATAATAACGAAGCATTGGAATTTCTTTGGTTTTGTCATCTTTTTCGTATTCCACCATTTTCCAGAATACAATCATAAATGATGAAGATCCCTTTTTGATCTTTCCACCAAGATCCTGAACTTGTTTGAAGGAAAGGAAATAAGGCCTTTCGAACCCAAGGCTTAACAAGTACCAGAAATTGAATCCTCTATAAGGTTTTTTAGACACCAGGTTACGAGGAATGGCACTTGCAGTTTTCCAAGGCATATGCCATGGAATTACTCCTGCTTCCAGACGTTCTACAATCAAATTTGTTACTGTTTCATAAATATCAAATTTACTCATTGAATCCACCCATGCCCTTGGGATTTTTTTCAGCTTCTGGCACGCCATTAAATTTTGGCGCATGCCATTGAGCCGGATGGATTCTTGTCAATGGGCTATGTCAGTTTTTATGAGTGTGCGAAATAAAAACTGAACAGCTCCAAAGGACGGCTGGCAAAAAATGGGCAATATCAGCCGCCCTTGACTTTTCCGGACGGCGAAGTAACTTTGACAGGATTTAAGGGAATGTACCTGCTTCAGTTAAATGGCTGTGAAGTAGCAAATAATGTAATCTTACTAAATAGCCAGCAAGCGTTCTTGTTCAAGCCCCTTCTTTTGTGTATCGAGGATATCTAATAGTTTATCTATCTCAGGGAACTGTTCGCGATCGATATTCTCTAACAAATGTATCTGCTGATCATATAAGTCGGATAGTCCATATCGACTAATTAGTTTTTCAATATTGGGAGGAATAAAAAAATCACATCTGTGAGCGGGCAAATGCCTCCTGTATTCGTGAATATAGATACTCAAACCTGCCGGATCAAAATCGCCAAAATGCAGATAATTGTTTGAGATGGTCTGAAGCCACCGGTTTGGACTGCTACTCATATACCGCATAACGAAGACCAATTCTTCCTGAGGGAAACGATGAGCTAATTTTTCAATTTTCAGAAAACACTCCGGATTTTCAATCCCCACAACTAGCGCTGTCTTCGAAATTTGCAAGTGTTCCGGCTGATGAACAAACAACTCGATGCCTTGAGGCTCCGGTTGAACGATATTTCCAGAAATACTCATTTCAGAATTTATCGCCTTAATAAAAAATCCCTGCAAGCTTTTTCCACGAAAAGTTTTGGTGGATTTGGAAGCCCCAAGCGAACTCTCCCCATCAGAAGTATCATTCTCAAATTCTGCAATATAATTTTCCAACGAAAGAATACCATTCTGTACCCTAAGATAGTTTTGCAATACTTCCGCGTTTGTACAAACATAACCGGATCTGCGGTTACCTAGAGCCCTCTTTTGAATAATTCCATCCTCACAAAATCGCTTCAGTAAGTTTTTTGACTTAACCTCACTTGCATTTAGTTGCTCACCATCCTGCATGCGAATCAAACAACGGGCAAATGACAGGGACAACGGCTTAGAGTTCATGACTAATCAGTTTGGTAATTCCTGTTTTATTAGACTTTGGATTCTTTCGAAACATATAGATATGCTTGTAATCCTGCTCATTGTGTGAATTTGGAGATCCGTTAATCAGGCGGATGTTTCGTTCACTGGCAAAGGTAATTAACCCTGTCACATTACTATCGTGTAGAATTCCTACTTCATCAATCAAACAATGTAAAATAGTATCGATTTTTTGGGTGGAACCATTACTTTTAAAGATATGCAACAAATTGATGTATATCATTGACTTGACCAAAACATCAGTTCCGTTTGATCCTACATTTGCCAGACGGCTGACCCAATTTGTATCGTTCTCGTTTTCGCGAATCCTAAATTCCAGGTCAAAAGCATCTTCCAGTTTCAGAACCTTTGACTTCGCCTGTCCTATTTGCGAAAGTAAGCTTTCCAGCAATTTTACCGCTTCATCATTATTGCTGTTCGAACCTCCCTGGTTGAATAAATTGATTTCTCCGTAGTTTAGATTGTTCTCGGATTGGAATTTCCTTATTTTCCTCAAAAGTTGAATAATCTTATCGGAACTTTCCTGAAGGCGCATTTCAATACTTTTAACAACACCAACAAAATTCGATTTCTTAAAATCGGTATTGATCCGTTTTATCACTTTTGCAACATCTTCTTCTTTCTGCAGCAACTCATTGGTTTCATTGACAATATTCATCAATACCATTGCATACTTCCGCGTCACTTCTGTTTTATAATCTATAATTTTCTGTTCGCGAACAAACTCTCTCAAATTTTCAGAAAAGGCCCGATATTGCAATCTGCCGGATAAGCTGGTTTCAAATCCAAGACAATTGTGTTCACTGAAATAACCGGAAAACTCAGTAATCCGCTCTGTGAATAGTTTATCATGCTTTTCATATTCAAGAGCCAACTCCTGCAACTTCCGAATATTTTGATCACAGTCCCACTTCTCTGCTTTATCGTGGTGTTCAATAAAGTTTTGTAGTTCGTCAAACAAATGACTCTTGCTAAAGAGATCAAAAGCGCTTAACTCGCGCCGTAGTTCTCCGATTGTTTTGGTAAGCTCTTCTTTTTGGTTTTGTAATAATTTCAGTTCAGCTTTCTCCTTATTTATTCTATTAGTATGGAGTTGCTGCAAATGCTCTAATTCATTTTCCTGAGTTTTACGATTTTGACGGAACTCGTCTAATCGGTCAATGTATTCTGTCGAATCTTTTTTGTACTCAATTATTGTCGGGAAGTTTTTCTCTATTTCTGATAATTTGTTTTTTATGGCTTTTTGCTCATCCTCCAATCGCCGAATTTCGGTTATATCCACCCCTTTTTCTTTCAAAAGCAAGTTTCGTTGTTCCTGCAGAGTTTGGATCTGAACATTGAATTTTTCTGTAATCTCTTTTTTCCCTGACTTTATTTTATCATCTAGTTCCAACAACTGATTGCTGATCTTTTTCTCTTGTCCTCTTTTGATTGATTCAAGTTCATGGATGGACTTTTGAAACTGCTGTTGTAGCTTTTCTTGAAAATTCAGAATTTTCTGTTGTTCGACTTTCAGCGTGTGCTTTTCTTCGTCTTTTTTGATCAATTCCTGACGTTTCAGGTTTTCAGCTTTCTCCTTTAATTCTTCCAGAGCGATTCCACATTTTTCAAGGTCAATATCAATCTTATCTACCTGAAAGGCGCTTTGGGTGATTTCCTGACGAAGCTCTGAAATTTTCTTGTTGTACTTTTTCTGAAGTTTATCTTTCTGATCCTGGGCTTTCTGTTGATGTTGTTCAACGAGCTTGTTTTGTTCTTTCAACTGGTTATTGAAAGCGTCCAACTTCTCCTCCAGTTTTGATTTTGAGATTTCCAGCGGTTGAAGTTGATCCAGGGAAATATCCAGACCATAAATACTATTTCCATCTTTCATTGAAGGCTTTAAATCACTCTTTAGCAAAACATCCCGAGAAATTACTTTTCCAATTGATTGGTGCCAGTCTGGGTTATTTTGGTCCAAAAACTCTAAAAGTGAACCGGATAAAGCCTGCAGTTCCGATTGCAATTGTTCTATCTCTTTTTCCAGTGATTTCTTCCTTTCAGACAAGACCTCATTCTCTTTGTTTTTCTTCAGACCGAAAACCTCGGATTCTTGTTCACCTTCCTTTATCGCATTTTCCTTCTTTATCCCTGCAACCAATTTTTCCGAAACGAGGGCTTGCCTTTTATGCGAAAGTTCCTGTTGTTTCTTAACTTGCATTTCTACCTCTTCTTTCAAAAAAGGCCTCTTCTGAATGCCTTCAATTTGATGGTCAATATCACGTAGCTTCTGGTCAACGATCGTTTTATCTTCTTTTTGTTCGTCCAGCTTACCGTTGTGGTCTTTTGTAATCTGCTCCTTTTTCTTATAGAATGTATTAAGCAGATCAGCTGAATCCTTTTGGAGATTTTCCTTCTCTTTGGACAGGGAACGTTCAAAATCCAGAATGATTTGCTGACATTGTGTTTCCAGCCGCTGCTTGTCAGTCTGATACTGACTCTCAACATCTATTAAATTTGAAGTCAGCAAAGACAGTTGTGCTTCTATTTGAGATTGTTCTGTTTCATATTCTGGCTTTTTAGCATGTTCATTCAGTATTTGCTGGATATTTTTTGCAGCGTAGTTTTTTGCCAGTTGATTGGCTTTTGCAATATCCCTTTTTACAAGGGATAGTTTGTCTTGGATGCGCCGTTGATTCACCAAAAATTCAGCTTCGATCTTTCCAATTTTACCGGATTGATCTTGTACCTTTTGTCCAATCACTTTCTGATCGTCTTCCAATTCAAGCTCCTTATATTTTGCCAAATTATATGAAGCACCGATTTGCCACGCCATCTCCTTCTTTCCATCTTCCATTTGAAGAAGCTTTTCATACTGAGTCACTATATTCTGCGCCTTTTTCTCATGTAGGAGATACTCTGAAACATCACGGTAATCATTTCTGGCTGTCTCAATATGGTGCCGGTTGGCATCCAGATTCAGTTCAAATGGATCATCACTCAACGAGTTTATAATCGTCGTTTTGATAAAACCTCCATCAAGCGAAGAGTTCAGAAAGATGTTTGAAATCGTTCTGGGGATATTTTGATAGCCAGGATTTTGAAGTACATGAAACCGGTTCATTCCCTTGTTCGCACCATAAATAATGTCACGGTATTCGGTAAAGTTATGAATTGGTCGGTGCACCTTGTATCCCTGTTGATTGGCCTTTTCGATCACCTGCCCTTCTGTTAATGCCTGCTGCTGAGAGATAAAAAGTTCACGATTATATGGCCCATCAATGAATCGAAAACACAAACGATTTTGTTTTTTATACAACCAAACACAGAAGTTTCGGCTTTCCTCACTCACCTCGTAAACAATATAGGAATCGGCATAAGGAAAATAGTAATCACTAAAAGACGACTTCTCTTTCGAAATTCCCAGCTTGCGGGCATCAGCATTATAAAAAAACAAAATAGCCCGGAGCAATGTACTTTTGCCTGTTCCCTGTGTTCCAATAAAATGAATATTTCCATCCAGTTGAAGTTCGTAAAAATCAACAGTCGCGCTATTAATCAGCACAATGCGGCTTAATTGTTTCATCTCAGTTTAATTCCTGTGGTTGGTTATTAATTTCTTCGTCTTGAATATTCACAGCCATTACTAACTTTTCCATGTAATCCCATGAATCCATGATCTTCCAGGTTTGATCCATTTCATTTTCAAGATCAATAAAGCCTTCCTTTTGCACTTCTCGAATCAGATCATTGAGCATCTCCTGGTAATTTCTGCTCGGATTTGTACGTTTTTGTAAATCGGTTAACTGTTCTTTCAACGACATATTGATATCGATCTGTTGCAAGATGTCGAAAAGTTTGAAACGCGCCCCTCGGCACAAGTCCTTTCTAAAAGTTGTAAAGAATGCCAGAATATCGAGCCAGCGCAAACCCTTTTCTATCTTGTTTTCCACATTCTGGGTGCTTTCATTTGGTCGTGAGAAATAGTAATAGTTGTTCCCATTTTCCAGTTGATATCCAATATCTATGAATTTAGGCTCCAATTCATCAATATTCTCTTCAATATATTGATACAAATAACGACGTTGTGAATTTATCGCATTAGAGCATATAAACTGCCCTTTACTCAGGATATCAAATATTTCTGCAGTTCTGTAGTTTGAATCTTTCATTAGCCTGGATCGTTTATCGTGTTAGTAGTTTGAGGATTGGTTGTTGTTGAATTCGACGCCGGATAAATAAGTGCATACTCGAGGTTTTCAAATCGGCCGGTTTCCTCCGAGAAAGTAAAATCCGCTTCGAATAGCGAGGCAAGCCGACAGTATAGCTTAATACGTTTGTTGATGGAGATTTCCTCAGCAAACTGATGATGCATGACGAAGGAAAAAAGGTCCTGGTTTTTTCCCATGAAGACCCGTTTCAATACATGGTAATTGAAAACACTGTCTATCTCATTCTTATCATTGAATGCTTCATCAGATATGCTGCCGGCGGTATTCTGTGCTAAAAGTCGCTGGTTTTGCTGTTTTTCCCTAACCTTTAAAATCAGCTTCCGTTTTTCTTCCTCATTCAACATATCCTGAATAGATAGTCGGGTACGGAAACCTTCGGTCTTCCGTAAAGGAAGATCCTGATTGGATCCGATGATCCAGTAAAAATTGGTTCGTTCTTTCAAGTAGTGTTTATCCCGAAGCATCTTCAATCGTAGAACTTTTTCGACAACATGTACCCGTTTTTCGATATGGTTTAGGTATTCAATAATCTGTTGCTGAATTTCAATAAGATTATGGAAGCTGTCATTCAAGGCCAGTCGTAACCGATGGACGATAAGCTGCAATTCCGTATCAGCCGCTGTTTTGAAAAATATATCGTCCTGCAATACCCTTTCAACAGCTTTAATTACTCCCTCCAGTGCATCTCTTTGATTTCTTATATCCGTTAACTTCTCCTTCTTTATCTCAAAATTTGTTTCTGTTTTATAGGTTTCATCAGTATTATCTCGAAGTGCCTTTATATTTTGTAACGTAGTTTGGTTAATCCGGTACAAGTGTTTCTTGATTTTGACCAGATATTGATCTCGTTTGCTGGGTTGATTCTCTTTTAAATAATAGGATTGATTTTTCTTAATCTGATCAAGATTCTCCTGGATGTACAGAACATGAACGGTTTCGTCAACTTCCATAAATTCCTCAAAAAATTCCTGCAACCGAGGTTCTAGGCTGATCAGGCCTTGATTTCTGAACAGAAGGTCAAAAACGGCCAGCCGTTCCAGCTTCTCTGTATCATGCTCAACCAACGAAACGACCATTTCTTCCTGTATCGGAGACATCCGTTTATCAAACATTCCGGAAAAAAGCTTTCGGTACCGATATAGCTCGCCAAGCAAATCTTCTATCTTTTCAAATTTAGCCATCCTTATTTTAGCTCACTTTTTCATTTAGTGATTTGTTATTTCCGTATTTTACCTTCCAACTTCTCTTTCAACCCCAATCCTTTGGTGGTTAATCGATATTTTTGATTTTTACTAGTTGACTTTTCAGGCAAAGTCATTTCAATTAACCCTTCTTTTAATGCTGGTTCAAGATAATTGGTTGCAAAGTGCGGTCTGTTCTTCAATTCAAGAATCTCCATCAGCAGAGTCCTGCTCATTTCACCCTTTAAAACCAATACTAAACGATGGGGCAATTCTACTATCTCCGAAAATAGTTCGGATACGTCATGTATGTTGTCATGTTCGGCATCATGTATGGTATCATGTTCGGCATCATGTATGGCTTCAGCTGAAGGTCGCCAAATCGTCACCTTAAAACCTTCATCAAGAACAATAAGTGGTGGTCTTAATCCTCTTTCTTCTGTGAGTTTAAACATTTCAAGAGTTCCCGTACCATAGCGTTCAATTTCACCTGTCAAAAACATACAACCTGCGAGTAACGGATTATGAGGATAAGAGCTATGTGGTTCTTTCAGATCATTAATATTCAACTCTGGGGGCAAATTACCAGGATTAGTTACTTCAATTCGATCCCTGAAAACCGAAACTTGTATACTCCCTTTGCTATAGTAATCACGGTGAGCAACTGCATTAATAATTGCTTCAGAGATAACAGCACGAGGAATTTCGTAAATAGTCTCAACCTGATTACTTTTTTCCCTGGTACCAGTCGATAAGTTTATTTTAGAAAGAACAAAATTTACAGCTTCATCTGCTACCTCAAATACAGTTCCGCCAAACTCTTTGTAATCAGGAATTGGTTTCTGCACTTGTACTCCGTGAAAATGAGCGCATTTAATAGTTGATGATGGAAAAAACAACTGAGGATCAGGAGCAAAAGCAAGTAAAGCACTGTTTACGAGCTTTCCATTCTTGATCATTCTTAGATGTTTCAACACTTGATCAACTGATGATGTATCTTTTAAGGGAAAGTTTCGCTTATTTCTCGCTAGAACGACAAACTCTTTTACTTTATTTTCATCCAATGATTGGATGTCAGCAGAAGGATGTAACGAATCGTCAAAATCGTGGCTTTCAATTTTTCCTGTTTGCTTTAAAAACAGAACTGCTGAATTATAAACTTCCTTTTTCAACAAATCAAGATTGGAAAATTTCTTTCTGGAAACATCCTGCTCAATTTTCCGTATTAAGGCAATTTCTTTGGGATGGCGATCTGCTCCAACAATGTCCTTTATAAAAATCCATCTGGGAATATGTTCTGCTTTTGCCTGATCATATTCTCTTTCAGTTGGCGAAACACCCATTTCATCTTCAAAGCCATATAATGTTCCCAATAACCCGATATAAATATCCGATTCCTTTACTTCAGTCAAATACACCTTACCTGGAGAATGAGTATTGGCAGGAACTTCTTCAAAAATAAAAGGTTCAAAAAATGTTCCAAGTAACGGATCCAGCCTTAGATAACTTGCCAGCTCTGCCCGTTCATTGGCAAACTCACTCTGAACACTTGATATAAATACTTTTAGTTTTTTCAATGTAACATTTTTTTTATAGATGAAGGATCCGTTTAATAAAGCTAAATATGTACAAAAAATAACATTTTCCCTTAATCTTAATTAGATTACTCCATCCAACTTGTCCAAATTTGGCTTCCACGCTCCTCTTGATTATCTATTCGAAGGTGAACATCAATTTCCTGCTGCATTTCTTCAACATGCGAAATCACGCCAACAATGCGATTTTCTTTGCGCAGTGTTTTTAGCGTATCGAAAACAACTCCCAGCGATTCTTTGTCCAGGGAACCAAATCCTTCGTCAAGGAAAAAAAAGTTTTGATTCGATTCGGTAATTTTCTGAATGTTGTCGGCCAAGGCTAAAGCCAGAGACAAGGCTGCCTGAAATGTCTGTCCGCCGGAAAGCGTTTTTACACTTCTGATTTTTCCTCCATTCATAAAATCGCGTACCTGGAAATTATTGTCGGGAGTGATTTCCAGACTCAGCTTTTGTCGCGTAAGCTGAAAGAAACGGTCGTTGGCAGCATTGCATAAATTTTGCAAATAAACCGACGAGATATAATTAACAAAACCACTGGCTTTGAACAACGATTTCATCGTTTTCAGATTCTCTGCCCGCAACTCCAGTTTTTCCAGTTCTTTCTGAAGAGCAGCCTGGCTTTCCAAATCTTTTTGTAGTTTTTTCAACTGTTCAGCAATTTTCCCCTGCTCCTGGTTCTTCCGAACAAGCTGTTCCTTTAACGAAGCAATCTCTGCGTTCAATTTCTGATGTGCTTCCTTATCATATACACGTTCGCCGATGTCTTTCTGTAATTGTTCCAGCAACGACTTCGCACGTAAAAACTGATCTTTAAAATGCGCTATTCGTTGTTTTTCCTGATCCGGATAAAACTGTTCCGACAAAATCGCCGTAACCTCATCGATGGAATTATACATCGATTTCTCCAGCTGTTCCTTTGTTTGCAGTTTCAGCTTCTCCAGGCTTTGTTTTTCCTGCTCCAGTTCCTTTTTGCCGGCCTGTACCGAACCAAACAAGGTGTCGCGCAGTTTGCTTTTCTCCGTTATCTGCTGAGTTATTTCGGAAAAAGATTTTTCCAGCTGGCTATGTTCCTTCTGCAGCTTACTTTTTTCTGCTTCAATCTGTTCAATTTTAACTTCCTGATAAGTTTCGGCTTTTATCAACAGCAGTTGCTTTTCCAGCGTTTTTAGTTCAGTTTGCTGTACGGTTAAAACGGTTCTGATCTTATCGACTTCCACCTGAAACCGTTTAAAATCATTCCCTTTCTTATCAATATCCTTCCCTAACTTCTCCAGTAAATCATCCTGGTTTTTCAATTCGCCCTGAATACGTCTTGCTTCCTGAAACGCCTTTTCCAGTTCGGTTTCCACGCGATATTTCTCCCAGGTAAATTTCTTTGCATGAGCCTCAATTCTTTCCTGCTGAGCCTTTTGTTTTTGCAACAAAGAGTTTTTCTGCTGATGAATCATCTCTTGCTGTTTATTGAGCAGATTTATACGGCTTATCCAATCCGAAAGCTGTTCCAGATCTTTTTCGCTTGCCTGTTTTTCTGCCGAAAGTTTCAACAGCGTATCATTCAGGTCTTCAGTTTTCAATACATCGGGATGATGTACCGAACCACAAAGCGGACATGGCGCTCCTTCTTCCAGGTTTTCAGAATAAGCTTTCAACTGTTCTTTCACACGTATATGACTTTCCTGCTCATTCAGTGCTTTCTGCCTTTCCTTTGCTTTTCCCGTTTTATCCTTTAAGATTTGAAGGATATTGGAATATTCAATTTCCGGTAGTTGTGTGAGGCCAGCTTCTTCCAGTAGTTTGGCCACGGAATTTTGCAGACTTGAAGTTGCTTTTTCATTTTCTGCCAACTCCTTTTGAGTTCCCGGAAGTTCCTTTTCGAGAAAGTGTTTCTCGGTGTACCAGGTTTTCACGCTTGACAAGAGTTCCAAATCGGGCATTTTCTCTTTCGAAACTTTGACCAGTCCTTCCAACTCCTGTTTCTGAGTCCTTAGTTGTTCCAATTTTTTTTCAGTTTCGTTACAAACCTGAGTTCCTTTCTCTAACCGTTCACTTTCTTTTAAAATAGTTTGTTCCAGGGTTTTTATCTGAACCAATCGGGCAAGTTCCTCAGCCTTCTGTTTCAACTCTTCTCTTTTTTCATAAGCCGGCTTAAGTACCTCAAGTTTTCGGTTTAAGCTTCCGAGTTCATCATCCTGCAACTTCAGTTTTACCTCATCCTGCTTAATCTGTTTTTCGCGGGCCAGCACTTTTTCATTAATCGATTTTAATCCATCCACCAAATGTTTAAACTGAACCACACACTGTTCGAAACGGGAAACTTTTTGTTCCAACTGCTTAATTTCCGGCTCTTGTTCCTGCAACGATTTGTATGCTTTTTCAGCTTCTGATTTTCGTTTTGCCAGGTCCTGAAGTTTCCGAAGGTCTTCTTCGGACTTCTGATATTCAGCAAGTTTTGCATTCTGTTCTTTGAGTTCATTCTCAAGTTGCTCCAGTTGAGATTTGAATACTTTCAATTGTTCAGGATCAACAGCTCCTAATTGCTGTAACTGACCTTCGAGGGTCTGCTTTTGTGCATTATTTTTACTTTCGAGCGAAGTTACCTTATAATAAAACTCGAACTTCCCGAGGTTGAAAAGTTCCTTCATCATTTGAGTTCGATCTTTATTTCCCAATTGTAAAAACTCCTGAAACTGTCCCTGCGGGATGATAATCGTACGTTTAAAGTTGTCGTAACTTAAACCAATTGCCTGTTCCAGGTCAGCCGTTGCGATGGGAATCCACTCTTTCCCTTTTTTCTCGTAAGCCGAACGGTCCAGCGCTTTTACATCTTCAAAGTTTTTACCGTTGCGTTTACCTTTTACCGTTGCCCGATAGGCCGTTTGTTCCTTGCCTGTTTCAAATACAAAATCGATGAGTAGTTCATTCGATTTCAGGTTCATCATGTTGTAGTAACGATTGTCACCTGAAAGATTTAGCCGGTCAGTCCGGCCATAAATGGCAAAGGTAATGGCTTCCAAAATGGAGGACTTTCCACTACCTACAGTTCCGAAGATCCCAAACAGGTTTGCGGCTGTTAGTTTTGTAAAGTCGATGGTTTGTTTTTCCTGGTAGGAATACAAACCTTGTATGGTAAGTTGTACGGGTATCATTGTTCCTCTTCAGCTAAAATTTCCGTGAATAAACGCTTGATCTCATCGTTCGGATCCTGTCCCTTTTCGTGCCTGAAATAATCGCAAAAAAGTTCTTCCATGCTGCGACTCAAATCAATCTTTTTTTGCTGACTACCACCCAGATTATCAGGATTTGTTACTTCGGGAATAATTGAAACTATTCCGGCATGAGTTTTATTTAACTGTTTGCGGTCTGTAGCATTCAGGTATGTTTCTGTGACCAATGTTAATTCCACTAAAGCATCCTGGTTTTCGGACAACCATTGCAAGGCGTCTTCCATACCTTCTGCACGTTTTCGTAACAATCGCTTTCCACTACTTAATTCTATTTCTCTGACTTTTGCGGTCTGTCCTGGTTCGACATCAATCAACAAAACGTACTTTTTCTGATTGGCTTCAGCAAAACTGTATGATAGAGGACTGCCGCTGTAATAAACCGGATTGGAATCATTATCGACACGATGCATCCGGTGAAGATGCCCCAATGCAGTGTACTGTATTTTCGAAGAAATATTTTCGGAATAAACCGCCTGCGCTCCTCCTACATGCAAAATTGGTTTTTCATCTTCGGGTTCCTCTGGCAATTCATCTCCTTTTCTGATCATAAAAAGATGTGAAACCAGGATATTTACACCCGTTTCATCGCAATATTGTTCTGCCATACTTTCCCATTTTTCCTGAAGGACTTTTCGTAATTCGTCTTCGCTGTTTTCCACTCCTAAGCAGGTTTTTAGACGGTATTCGTTGGCATAAGGTGTAAGCAGTATTCGTAACGGAACAGTAGTTTCAGGAAGCTGCACTTCCAGAAAGCCTTCTTCGCTATGCAGTACTTTTAGCCCGGAGTCGAGTTCAAACGGAGCTACACGGGAATTTGGATAACCGGCAAAAATTATCCCGCACTCGCGGGCCAGTGGATCAGGTGCCTCAATGCGGTCGGGCGAGTCGTGGTTGCCGGCAATGGCAATTACCGAACGGCGACCATTGTTGGTTAAGCGCTTTAGCGTTTTGTATAGTAAATCGACTGCCTCTGTTGGAGGATTAAAAGTATCGAATAAATCGCCAGCCACCAACACAGCATCGACTTGTTCATTGTCCGCAATTTCACAAATTTCCTGCAAAACAGCTTGTTGTTCTTCTAGTCTGGAAAAATCATCGAGTCGTTTACCTAAATGCCAGTCGGATGTATGTAGTATTTTCATTATTGATTAATTTCTCTAATTTTTTTAAGTAAAGCTAATTCATCCTATATTTTTATTTCTTCATGGTTCGAAAAATAACCTAACAAATCATCTTTTTCATCAGGAGCAATAAGTCTAATGCAGATTAAGTTATCAATAGCTCTTGAACATGCAACATAGAATAACTTTTGATTGTACAACCTCTTAGAAGTGTTAATTTCACTTTCATCAAAGATTGTTTTAAACTTATACTTCTGATACCAAAAATATTCATCTAACACAACCATAACATTTTCAATACCCGACCCTTTTGTTTTGTGCATGGTTATGTAGTTTGTTTCTTCATTCAAATAAGAGAAATAGTTTAAAATCTCTTTAAACTTTATCTTACTAGAAAACAAATCATTGTAGAATCTTTCTTTCTTATATAACCTTTGGAATTCTTTAAATACTTCTTCGTTTAATCCATCGACTTCTTTCGCCATTTTGGTAAATGTGTTTTGTCCACCTTCATAATAACTTTTAAAAGTTGGATAAAACTCATCATCCTTAATATCAGTCAAGAATGAATCTTTTCTATCAATGTATGAACTATATGAATCCGACTTTTTAAGAAGTCTATTTTCAAAAGCAAGTTCCAAAAGTTCAATTGCTCCATGTTTGGAAGCTACTATTTTATCAAGAATAGAACTGATTTTCTTTTTATCCTCAATGGTAGTTATCAGAAATCCAGCTTTTTTCAGTTCAGTAATAATGAAATTATAATCCTTTCTTGAATACGCTTTGGATAATTCTGCTAAATCTAAGAGTTGAAGTCTAGTTAAATCTTTTTCAATTTCTTCCTTAACATCAACATATCTGTCATTGAATACATTATATAGATTTTCAAAGCCTACTTCGCTGGCTATGGACTTATTTGTAAGCATTAGCTTTTTATAACCGTTATTGTTATCATCTACATGCTTAATTACAGAATTTAGATGTTGTAAATATTCCTCTTTATTCTGAGGATTACCACTTGCGGTTCTTGAGCCGTCATAAATGGAATAATAAAGCTTAACTGCACCTTGTCTATCTAATTTTGTTTCTACTTCGCCATTCTTTGTTTTAAAAGCTACTTCTTGTTTTAAGCCATCATCGCGAAGTTGATTTATAAATTCAATAACCTGTTCTGAACACCTATAATTATCTTCCTTTTCAACTTTTTTAAGCAATCCATTTGCAATATATTCTTCAACATATCCAATTCCATCATCATAAATACCCTGCATTGAATCACCAAAAAGTCCAATTATAGTTTTACTATCAGAAGGAATTTTATTAAGGAAAATATCAACAATAGCATTATTTGTATCCTGGTATTCATCTACAAAAATAAAATCGTATTTATCTTGTAATATTTTGGATAGCAAAGGATATCTTTCAAATAAAAAGGATGCAATTTGCAATAAGCTATCATGCCCAAATGATAAATCCTTAAAACGATCAAACCGAGTTTCATTGTACCTTACTTCATTATAATCGTGTTCTTTTATAAGGCGTTCAATCTCATTATTTAGATTTTCAATATTGGTGTTTAAATCATTATTATACTCTACTGCACTTTTGTCGTACTCTCTTTTACCAACTACCTTTGGTACTGTTTCTTTCAACACAGAATGCAATAATGAAGCATATTTTTCATAGCACTTTTTATAATCCTTATGCTCTGTATTATCGACTTTTTTAAGTTTGAAGATATCACCAATAACCTCATGAAGATTTTTCTTGTAATCTTTTATTAAGTCGTTTAAGAAAGAGTGAATTGTACAGATGGTATAATCATCATCAACCCTAGACTTAATTTCATCAACCGCTAAATTGGTATGTGTAATACAAGCAATCTTTTTTCCGGGGTAGTTTTTTGATATATGCTCAATTACACGTTTAAGGGATTCAGTCTTACCACTACCAGCACCACCTTGAAGAACAAAATTTTGCTCTTTCCTTATACAGTTAAATACTTGCTCTAATGCTGTTATTTTGCTATCCATACTAATCCCTTTTTTATGTATAAAGGCATATTCCACTCAACATTTTTAGTAAATGCTAACCACAGTAATGATGATGCAAAATCAGATTTCTTCTCTAAAATATCTCCTGTTAATTCATCGATGTCAGAAAGTGTATCAAGTTTTTCATTAGCATCACTTTTCAATCCAATTATTCCACCTATATTATTTTTAAGGTTTTCGATATTTATATTAATAAATGATTCCTCAAAGCTTCTACCATGGTAACCATTTTCTTCCAACTGGAATGACAATTTAATCTTTGAATCCTCTGAATGGTGCTTATCCAGTTTTAGGTTTTCAAACCATTCGTTCCACTTTTCCTCCTCATTAAATTCAGGAGAATTATAAAAGTATCGGATAGTAGCATTACTAATATGCGTTGCACCCTTAACCGGATGAGCAGGGTAGCTTGTTTTATCTTTTCCTGTTTTCTCGCTCCTTGCTATCTTTTTTGCAGTGGTATCAATATCGGTAATTATTAGTGCCTTTATCCCTAAGAAGTCTATAAAATGACTAAAAGCTTTAGCATTTGCTCCAACTTCTAGTATCGATATGTTTTGAGATGAGAGCAAAACGTCGTCAGTATTTGTCTTATCATATTGTTGAATAAAATACGGAAGAAGAAGTTTTTCCGTATGGCCTTCGATAAAGATTATCTTCTCAGCAAAAAATAACTCCGAAGAGGCAATAGATAAATATTGATTTAGAAAATTAAATTCATCTTCTTCATTTTCGTATTTCTTTTGGAGGTCAGTATAAAAGTTCTTGATTATTACATTCCTTTTGTCTAAGTCATTGTAGAAATATCTTATATCCTTGAAATTACTGTTCTTTACAATATGGGATGAGTGAGTGGTAATGAAGGTTTGAAGAGATGGAATTTTCTCATCCTCTAAAATAGTCTTTACTTTTTCGATAAATACTGTTTGCATTTGTGGATGAGTGTGAGCTTCTGGCTCTTCAATGAATAATAGATTAATGTCTTTTTTCCCTTCGATTAAAAATTCTTTTTTTATCTCCAATTGCAACAGTAAATAAAGGATATTCATGTAACCAAGCCCATTTAAATGCTCAGGTAATGATTCATCTTCCGAACCATACACAATTTTGGAGTGATTTGATATAATTTCTTTTGATTCTAAGTCTGATACAACCCTCAATTCGGTCATAGCCAGAAAGTCCTTTGATTTATTCAAAAAGTTATCAAAAAATTCTTCATACTTTCCTTCAAGGGTTTTATCCATTTCAAGAAGCGAAGCATTAATTACATCCAGGTCGTCTGATGAAAGTTGATTCTCAGTTTTTTTATCATAGTATTTTGTAGCCAAATTTGAAAGCACCTTCTTTGAGCTTTCACCGGCTTCGGAACTTGAAACGCTTCTCTTTGCATGAATAACCTGGTAATTAATTAGGTTGTCAATGGATTTTTTATCCTTCTCAATAAGCTTATTCCTATTTTCAGCTTTTAAGTTATCGTATGTAGCAAACGTATATATATTAGTGTTTAGGTAATTACACAGATTTTTCTTTAAAAACCGCTTACGGCTTTCTGCTTTAACACTTTCAATCTCTTTAAGAAGTCTTTTTTTATCAATACTACATTCAAACAGTATATGTACTTTATTTTCAGTAGGGTTTAGGTCAAGAATAAATTCAGATAAATTCTCAAGATTATCTTTATCTGTATATGTTATTTCAATAATAAGCCTAATAGAAATATCATTAATATCAGTTTCTTCATTTATTTCAAAAATGCTCTGTCTTAATGATACCGGAAAATCATCAAAATTGAACGATGATGATTTTTTTAGAAATTTATCAAAGAGCATTATAAACGATGTTTTACCGCTGTTATTTCTACCGATAAGGATTGAAAGGTCTTTATTCTCTTGATTTTCTAAATCAAGGACTGAGCTTTGCAGTAACCTGAAATTTTGAACTTCGATTTTGTTAATGTACATAATTTATGGAAATTAAATTGAGAGTAATATTACTGTTTGCACATCTGCAAAAACTCCTCTTCATAAATAATCCTGATATCGCATCCCTGAGAATTAAACTGCTCGATCTTCTTCATTTTGGAAGGCCCGGGAGCCGAACCAGTGATGACAAAGTTGGTTCGTTTAGTTATCGACGTATCAATGTCTGCTCCGAGCTTTTTAACCAAGGCAGCAGCCTCTTTTCTTTTAATAGTGTTCAGCACACCTGTAAATACAACCTTCTTAGCGTAAAACGGACTGCTACTGTCAGCATTCTCCAAATCGGGTTTTAAAACATTACCACAAAGTCGTTCATGGCCTTCCTGCTGAAAGAAATTTTCAGATTTAGGTATGCGAGGCGCAATTTTAGAAAAATCAGGTTCTAGCCCATTTAATAATTTCAGATAAACTTTAGCGCACGCTTCAGCATCACTGACTGCATTGTGATGGTTTGTGAATTCAATCTCAAAAGCATCACAAATTTCGTTTAGTTTTACTCCGGTTCTGGCATAGGTACAGTCACATTCCATATTTGGTATTGTAAGCCCGTAAAAATCCAGGGTCTGTTCCAAACAATTGATATCGAATGATGAATTGTGTGCAACAAGTTTATTCCCCTCTACCAATGGTTCTATTTCGTTCCAAACATCTTCAAAAAATGGTGCATTCGAGGTCATGTCAGGGGTAATTCCATGCACCCTGATGTTCCATTCCGAATACTCGTTCCGGGGAGGTTGTACAAGTCGTGAGATTGTTTGGGTAATTTCTCCGTTTTCAACAATAGCCAGCCCAATCTGGCAAATACTCCAACGGCTTCCCTGAGCCATTTCAACATCAATCGCTACAAAATTCATTTTCAATTTGGTTAGGTTAATAGTATTCGTTCGTTGTTATTGGTTACTTTTCCTTTCTGTAAAGCATATTCAATACCTTGCTTCATGGCTAGTTCCACATTCCCTCCTATACGCGCATAGCCAAATAATCGAGCTGTTTCACGAACCATATCTTCTTCCGGCAGACTTATCTGGTTATAAAGTATTTCCCTGATACCAGCTACGATTTCCTCCTTTGGAAGATCATCAGCATTTCGTTTATCTGAATCATCGCCAGGGACTCTGAATTTGTCGTAATTCTCAGGTTCCTGATCTTGCCGCCAATAAAAGACACTTCCATTCTGCCGGGTTTGTTTCAGATTTAGTCTTTTATACTGGGACAAAAGATGACTATTTAGTCTTACACCCAGCCTTGTAATACCCCATGCGTTCAATATTCTCCTTGACAATAGAGTTTGACTTATGGGAGCTTCGATCTCAATTACATTATTAATTTGTTCAAGAATTCTATTGGTATATCGCGTATCAAAAAATTCATCAGAAACAATTAGTGAGGTATAAGGTAGATTACAAACCAAATACTTCTCATCTTCTTTTGTCTCTGGTTGAATAACTTGTTGGGTTATACCCTGAAGTTTAACTTCAGCAAATTGTTCGTTTTTCGATACAGCTTCAGATTCTGTCTGTGTTTCCGGTTCCGGGATTGATTCTTTTGGATTAAGGGCATCCTGGATAGCATCTAATATTTCTTGTACTATTCGTTGTGGATTATCCCACCAATCAGGCGACCATAGCTTATAAATGTTCCATCCCAGGAGTTTTAGCACGTCCATTCGAACTACTTCCCTATCTTTTGCTGTTGTTGCCGACCGGTAATTATTTCCATCCGTCAGGATTCCCAGAATATATTCAGAGGTATTTTCTGGATTTACAACACCAATATCAATGCGATAACCTGAACAGCCAACATCGGTATGAACAGTATATCCTGCTTTTTCAATTTCCTCAGCAACCAGCTTTTCAAATGAATTTCTCTTCGCCTTTCTTTCATAATTTTTCTGAGTTAGAACAATCTTACCTTTCTCAGAATACTCCAGGAAAGCTTTAATTCCGGCGACTCCTTCTGAAGCTGTTCTGGTTATGTCAATCTGATCTGAACGAAGCGTTGAATAAACTTTCATCTCATAACGTGCCCGGGAAACTGCAACATTTAATCTCCTCCATCCTCCTTCACGGTTAAGTGGTCCGAAATTTAAGGTTACATGGCCATCTTTATCCGGCCCGTATCCCATCGAAAAAAGAATCACGTCACGTTCATCACCCTGTACATTCTCCAAATTTTTGATAAATATTGGCTCAGATGATTCCATCGCAATGGCATCCAATTCCGGTTGATTCTTCAGTGCTTCATTGAGTAAGTCTTCTATAAGATTTTGTTGAGCAGAGCTAAATGTTACGATACCAATACTTCGTTGAGACAGCACAGGATCAGACAATCGTTTCAGGACTTCTTTCACAATTGCGGCAGCTTCGAATTTATTCTGTCTTGTCTTTCCACGGTCATAATACCCCGGCACATGCACATAACTTACTTTGGTAGCTAAATCATCAGGTGAAGGAAAAGTCATCAACTTATTTTCGTAATAATTGGAATTACTAAATGCAATCAAACTTTCATGTTTACTCCGATAGTGCCATAAAAGATGTTTAGACGGGATGGACAGCGCAAGACAATCATCCAGAATACTTTCCAAATCCTCTTTATCTGCATTCTCTTCATCAAACTTATTCGTTGAAAAGAAACTTGTTGGCGGCATTTGTTTTGGATCTCCTACCACAACGACATTCTTGCCCCTTGCAATTGCTCCAACAGCTTCGCAAGTAGGCATCTGAGATGCTTCGTCAAAAACAACAAGATCGAATTTGGACAGATCTGCTTCAAAATACTGAGCTACAGAAATCGGGCTCATCAACATACAAGGGCACAAACGAGGCAATAAGTTCGGAATCAAATCAAAAAGATGACGAACTGACATTCCCCGGCCTTTACTTCGTATAGCTCGTTGAAGTATGCCCATCTCAGAACTATTGGCAGCTCCTCGCGCAAAAGAAGGTATCCCCGATGCTAACTTTGCAAAAAGTTCAGCCTTGGTGAGCTCTTCAAAATACTTGCTTTTCTCTTTAAACTTCCTGATTTTATTTTCAAATAATTTCCCATTAAATGTCGACAGATTAGTATCAGCCGATATAATTAATTCTGAACACTGACGATAAATAGATTTCTTAAACGAATTTAATACTTCATTACTTTGGAGTTCTCCTTTTTCATAAGCTGAAACCATTGGAGATAATTCGCTTTTTCTTGCTTTCTCTACTGCCAGGATCCAGGTAGTCCAATCTCTTAACGAATCCAAATTTTCCTTCCACGAGATTGCTTTATTTTGCCAAATGTCAATCCAATCCTGTTCAGTATTATCTTCTGTTCCAAATTTGATTTTTAATAATTCGTGAATTTGGTCTTCAATTTGGTTCAGCTGTTGTCGGGTAGCAATATAGTTCCTAAACACTTTTCCATTTATCTGTAAATAGGTTCTGATTCCATCCGAAAGTCCCGATGCAATATTTTCTCGAATTTGCTTGGCTTTAAAAGGATCCGCAGTAATTGAAATGGTTTGTTTATGTATTTCAATTACTGATTTACAAATATCAACCAGGATTTCCCAGTTGCACGTTCCGTTCTTCCATAAAAATCCCAGCAACTTTGTAATCGTATCAGCATTATTATCTAACACTTCTTGTTCCCTGGTGTAATTAATCACCAACTCCAGTATTTTAGGAGCATCTTGTTTATTTACCTTCCCTGTTTTAGAAAATGTCCTTAACGCTTTAACTATTTTATTTTGCTCGAACCATTTAGCTAAAAGCCATTTTTCAGATGCCCTATTCCAGGCTGATAACCCGGATTCTGCATTATAAAGCAATACTTGATTATTGAAGTCGTTTAATAAAGATTTTTTATAATCGTCTCGTTTTCTTCCATGACCTGCGAGAACAATCAATTCTCCGAGTGTGCTGTCAACATTACCAGCTGTCATAATTTCCGGTGGAGTATCTGGTAATTTTGTAAGCAGATCAGCGAGAATATTTATTGATTGATCCTGTTCTTGCTTAGCTATGCGCGTATCAATTTTTAATAGCTCACAC
Source organism: uncultured Draconibacterium sp. (assembly GCF_963675065.1). Taxonomy (NCBI): domain Bacteria; kingdom Pseudomonadati; phylum Bacteroidota; class Bacteroidia; order Marinilabiliales; family Prolixibacteraceae; genus Draconibacterium; species uncultured Draconibacterium sp. The sequence continues at coordinate 1,641,304 of NZ_OY775906.1, forward strand.
AGTGTTTCCCTATTTTCTTTAAATTGACTTAGTAATTCTATATATTCATTAATTAACTCAAGTGCATTTGATTTGATTGACTGACTATAATTGGTTGTATTGATTTCTGATAAAGGATGCTTGTGGGGATGGCCACACAGAGATCCGGCATTTTGAAGTTCTTCAATAGTATCACACCATTCTTCAAACATTTCTCCCGACAAAGCTTGTATTTGCCGGCCTTCAAGCATTATAGAATCAGAAGCTCCGTTTAATTGTGCATATCCGGTAAAACAGTCATACAAGGAGAATCCACACGAGTGTCGTTTGTGTAAAGACTCAACGTAGTTATTCAGTTCTGTTCTAAGTGAATGTAACCTTTCTGCTTCAATAGTAAATTCTTCTGGAGATGTCTTCTTTACAACTTCAGTTGTCTTTTGAAGTTGTTCCAGCACAGCTGACTTTTTCGATTTATTTGAATGAAGTTCCAGACAGAAAGGATCGAGCCCGATGTCTGCCAGCCGTTTCTGAACGACCGAGAGTGCCGCCATCTTCTCGGCCACAAAAAGTACCCTTTTACCCTGATAAAGGGCATTTGCTATAATATTTGTAATGGTTTGCGATTTCCCCGTTCCAGGAGGTCCATGTAGAATAAAACTTTTATCCTGAACGGCATCGCATATTGCTTCCAGCTGGGAAGAATCTGCGCTAATGGGCAAAGCCACATCTGAAGGCGAATATTGTTGGTCAAGATTAATTTCTTCAATAAGCGATTCTTCTGCATCCCATGATATAGCTCCGGAAATGAGACTTTCTACAATTTTATTTTCCTTAAGCTTATCTGCATTATTATGAATATCATTCCACATGATAAACTTACTGAATGAAAAAGTACCAAGAAACGCTTGTTCCTCAACGTCCCATCTAGGTTGTGACATAATGCCTTTACGGACAATATTAAAGATACGTTTGACATCTACCCCACTTTCATCTTTAGGCAATACATCCAATCCTCCAATCACTATCTCGAAATCTTGACGAAGCATCTCTAGAAGCGTGATATTCATTAATGTTTCTTCTTCCCTACTTCGAATTACATATCCTTTTTGAGCAGATTTACGAATGATTTCAATAGGCAACAACAATATTGGAGCATAACGTGGAAGTTCACTTCTATCCGATTCGTACCATTTTAAAAAGCCTAAAGCAAGGTAGAGTGTGTTTGCACCATTTTCTTCCAGCGACAATCGGCTGGACCGGTATAGTTTAGTAAGTGCTTTTGAAAGTTCTCCATCAGTAAGATAAGATCGTAAGCGTTTATGTTCAAGCTCATCCTTTAATAAACCAACAACCGGATCAGCCATGTTTACCGATTGATAAACTCCAGAAACACTTAATGGGTTGATCCATTCCCCCGGTTTTGGTAAAACCTGAAATTCGGCTCCATCTGCCAAAGCATCTTCGAACAAATTAAGACTTACTGAAATGAGCTGAATCGTACTTTGAGTTACCCGAAGGTTTAATAAGTTATTCCGTAAACTCAAATCCAGAAGTTTACGTTCCCATAATTTCTGTTTGGTTAGAGATTCTTGACTGTCAGGTATATTTAATGAGTCCACAAAAATATCATCGGGGATATAATTTGGCCTCGATTTTTCCGGTTCAACAACAATTTCCCAACCTCCGTCCGTTTTGATTCTTTGAGGTAAAGGTTTTATTTGCCCAAAGCGTGCCCGTTTTATATCAACGAAAAGAATAAAATTATCTTCGTTTACTAATTTATAATTGGCATTATTCACTGCATCATCAAAAGACCGATTTTGTCCAGCATTCATGAGCGTAGATTCGACCAAGGCAATTTCGTTTATTCCTGATGCTGTTCGCTTTTTTATTAATGAAACATCATCATTAACACTATCAGCAAATGTCTCATCAATAAGCCAACTACCAACAAATGCATGACCTTTAGTAACTATAATAAGTGGATTCAAACTAACAGCCTCCAAACAACTGGCATATAAAAGCGCCATGTCTATGCATGTTGCAAGCTTTTGAGAAAAAATGGTATCACACAATCTGATTCGCTGCCCTTCTCTTTCAAAACTTGCCGGGGGTGAACAGTAAACAATGTCGAGCTCAGCGATTGCCTCATATATTGCGGCCATCTGTTTTCGAACCCGGTCAGGATTCAGACTTTGATAAGCATCAAAAGAGGGATCGCCGGTCCAATTTTCAAGGAATTTAGATGCACTTGAAAGAATCTTTGAAATTTGTGGATGATTTGGAGTTGCAAAAGCAGCTAACATTTCGGGCAAAACTCCTATCCCATTCCATTGGTCATAAGCTAGTATATCAACGGAATAATTCTCCTGAAATATTATTTCGCCATTGTTTTCTGACAATTGTAAGCTAAACTCACCAGCTAACTTTTCAGTTAATTCTGAAAGATATTTAGCAGAAAGCTTAATTCCATCAACGTTCAACTCAATACTCTGTCCCTTGGGTAGATATTGAATATGCTGTTCCCACTTCCTTACAAATTCAGGATCAGATTCAATAGTAACAGTTAAGTTTTCCCAGTCATTATCGCTGGCATTTTCTATTACAATCTTTCGAACTAATGGAATTTTATTCTGCTGAATAGCATAATTAACAGCTGGTGTATAAACCATGTCAACTTTGGGTGCAACTATAGTTAGGTCCATAGTGATGGTGGTAAAAGATTAGTATTATATATTTGAACAATAAATGTAGAAAAATGAAACTAAAACTGGAACAATTAGGACAAAATTTCATCTAGAGTGGGTGAATTAGTGGTCTTTTGTTGTTATCAAACAATTTTGCACGGTAAAATTTTCGAAATACTATCTAAATTTGAAATTTAATCAGAATAAAATTAGCTTACTTTAATGCCTGTATTACCAATTAAGATGTAATGTTATCTTCAAGTGAAAATTTGCATATCATTGAAAGTTTAGGATTGATAATTGTTTCCCATAACAATGTTCTCGATCAGCAAAGTGTTGAGAGAGTAATTACAGATTTAAATAACAATCCATTTTTTCGAAAGGAATATTGTATCCTGATAGATATTAGAAGTGCGAATACTGAATTGAATTTTGAAGAGATTGAGGATCTAAGCAACTTTGTATTTGATAACATCGATGAAACGGGATTGAATAAATTTGCCATTCTGGCATCCGAATCGCAGCTTAATAAAGCAGTACAGTATGTTAGAAGCTATAAACATTCATCAAAATACCAAGTTTTTTCGGCACTGGAACCAGCACTGCACTGGCTAAAAGTTCCGCAGGACAGAAAGTCCCAGGTTGAATTAAAACTAGGTTATCTGAGCCGGTGAACTCCTGAGATCTAAAATCCTTTCGACCTCCCCTTTTTTCTCCTTTTAATCTTTGGTTTTGTTAACTTAGTCGATTGACTGTTACGCTCCACCGACCGATTCAAATCCCTTGCAATAACTCCAACCTTGGTTAAATCAATATTCTGAGATTTATCGAATTTTTGTTGCTTCCCCTCCGTTTCTTGTTCTGCCAACCTGTTTTCTTTGGAATAAAATTTAGGTTTATTTTTAAAATTCGACAATCGAATGGGATAACGTGCTGGTTTGCCATCATTGCCCAGAACCACTACGATGTGGCCTCTTCCTGATTTTTGAACCTCAACCTTAAAAGTTAGCAAGGCCTGATCATACAGATTTTTACTGGTAAGTTCATCCAATCCGTTTAAATGCTTAAACAGATTCTCCAGGTTTTCCTTGATATTTTTGCTGCGAGCTGAAAAACGAAAGTTGATCTCCTGAGGTTTTTCTTTTTGTGGCAGATTGTACTTTTCTTCCAACTGATGTAGAAAACGTTGCATTTTAATCCTTTCGAAATTATCCTTGATCTTTTGATGTGTTACACAATCAATTCGCGTTGAGACGACATGAAAGTGAACACGTTCTAAATCTTCGTGGCGGTACACAAAATAAGGCTGATGTCCATAGCCCATGTGCTCCATCATATTTTCAATTTCCTGTTTAATTGTGGCATCGTTAAGAATTTTATAATCTTCTGTTGAGGGATTAAACGATACATGAAAACACTTATTCCAGGCACGGGGATTTTCATCTTCGATATCCAGCAAGATCTTCAGGCGGTGATGTTCATCGTAGTTAAACGGATTAGCTGACTTGGTGTTTTTAAAATGGAAAAGTGTGGCAACTCCTTCGTTTACCTTCTTTTCATTGTACATCACCACGTTCTCAGTATAAGCACTCTTATGCAACACGATTACCATTAGCCAAAATTTAATTCGGATTTTATCGGATTAGATCCATGTATTTCTGAAGGGAAGAAAAACACTTTTTAAGTTCCTGTTGTACCCTGTCCATTGTATGGCGGTCGGCAGATGTGAGCTTATTGTTCTTTTTAGTATTAATCTGTTTTGCCACCTGATTTAAATTTATCCCAATTTTGTTTAGGTTAAAATCCAGGCTTTTGATCAGGGTGGTAAATTCGGGGGAGACTTCTATCTTTTTAATTTCACGGTGGCGCATAACCTTTGCCCGAAAAAAATTACTCAGGTTTTTATAGCCTTCTCTATTGCACCGGTCGCAAAGTAATTTCTTTTCCAAGGGAGTAAAACGAACACGGACCGCTTCTGTTTTTTTAACTCTCGGATTCCTGTTTAGAGACATGGATTCTAAATGTTAACTGTTAAGACTTTAATTCGCAGAATTAATCAAGCTTTTAATCACCAGATTAAAAGTCCCTGCCGGACAGGCACAAGCGATTTTGTGAAACAAAATCACATCTTGCCAACCCCTCCCCCACCAGCTATAGCAAGGACTTCGGGCTTGCAAGAAGAAAGAGAAACAGTTTTTCCTGTTCCCCTTTCAAAATTCAAATCAACCGGATTTAGGCTAACCAACTTTTTGTTTAGCCCCTTTTGTTTTTGTCTGTTTTTCGTTTTGTTCTTCAGTGAGTTTTTTCTCCTGCTTAAAACCGGAAAAGTTGATGCTTCGATTGGCTGCATCCACCTGGAGTGATGCGCCAAATTTTTGTCCGTTTCTACCGGTCATTTTATCCAGAAATACTTTTTTACCGGCTGCCAGCTTTTGCTTTTGTTCTTCAGACAAAGTCGCACCCTTAATTTTATCAGGTACCTTAATATTACTCGTACGCAGCGGAATCAGTTCATTTGTTTTCGGATCTATAGCCATATAATACTGATCCTTTTTCCCATCAATCCCCTTCAGTTCAATGGTTTTCCCCAGATTCTTATCCTTTAGCAAGGCATTTCTTTCTTCCTCGGTAAACTTGTGTCCCATAAATTTTTCAGGGATATTCAGGCGCTGAATGGGATGCACCTTTACATTAACCGCACCGTCTTCTCCTTTCTGAAGTCGTAGTTTAGCCGGAATCCGAAATTCCTGGTCATTGATTTTAGCATTTACCGTATACAGTTTATCTGAACGGTAGCCATTCAAAAAAGCATTCAGTTCCTGTGGTTCCATGCGGTTTACAAATTCCTTGTCTACACCCACTTTTTCCAGTTTGTCAAAAGGGATCTCTTCTTTTTTAATTCTTGTACTTTGTTCCATACTTATTAATTTTAATAGGTGAATAATTACTGGTGACTATTTTGAGTCCTTACTGATTTCCAAAAGGATTTTACTGATATCATTACAGATCCGGGTGCGGTTATTTTCTAAGAGTGCCTGCAGGTCGTCGATTTTATATACTTCGGGGATCTCCTTATAATTCCGTTCTTCCTTTTCAATTTGGTCTGTATCCACGTCAATCAGGCAGTTAAAATTGCGCTGACCAACCTGCTGCCCAAAATTATCGGCCACTTGCCCCACCATATATCCCTGTGGCAGCGTAGCTATCTTACCCTCCGGCACCAAAAAATCCATTTGAGTTGAGAAAGTTGATGACTGGGTATTGCGGTTGATATTTATGGACTGACGTTCCTGCAATATTTTTCCCATACGACTCTGAATAAATCGGGCTGTCTCTCCTACCGACTGACCGGCAAATGCATTTCCGATGTTGGTAAGAATAGCATTGGCCTGTTCTTTTCCGTAATCCCGAATCAGCTGATCGATGGTTTGTATGCCCAGCAGCGTAGAAATTTTATTACTCCGTGCCGTGGCAATCAAAGTGTCCAGCCCACGAAAATATATGGTTGGTAACTCATCAAAAATCAATGAGGTTTTCAGCTGGTCTTTGCGGTTGATCACTTTCAACATCCGGGTAATAAAGAGAGAGAGTACAGCCCCATACATTTCAATGCGAAGGGGATTATTGGCCAGGCAAACTACCTTTGGTCGCTCAGGATTATTAATATCCAGCGAAAAATCATTACCCGAGCAGATCCAGTAGATATCTTTACTAATGATCTTTGAGATCGCGATCTTTAAACTCCCAAGTTGTCCTTCCAGTTGTTCATTGGCTCCCCGCTTGTGTGCGTTAATAAAAGGATTAATGATATTCACCACATCCTTTTCCTGCGAAAGCACTTCAAACAGATCGTCGTATTCCAATTGCAGCAATTCAATGGCATGTGGTAAGGTGCAATATTCCCCGTCCTTGTACTTTTTCAGGAACCAGATCACTGCAGCAAAAAAGGTAACTGCCGATTCCGAAAAGAACTCTCCCTGCTTACGAATCCATTCGCGGTTAAGGTTATAGAGTACCGTCCGTGAAGATTCAAAAGCATCAATGGGACTTTCCATCAGTTCCGGTGCCAGTGGATTACAGCGATAAGATTTTCGGATATCATCAAAATTGATGACATAAAACCTGGATTGCTCCGGTAGTTTCTTATTCTTCTGAGCCTTTAGAAAGTGATTGTAAGCCACTCCAGACAGATCAGGAAACTTAAAATCATAAACACACATGCAGAATCCCTTATCCAGATGTTGTTTGATAAAGGGAAGTACTACAGAATAAGATTTTCCTGATCCCGGTGTTCCGATCACAATGGTTCCCCGAAAGGGATTGATTACGTTGATCCAACCTTCATGTTGTTTGTTCCGGTATTGATAAATGGTTTCCAGGTTGATGGAATACTCATTTTCTTCATAGCCTTGTTCCTGGGGAAAGCTTTCATTTTCCAGGTTAAAGCGATCTTTCATCAGGTTCACATTGATCAGTTTGGAGATGTTATCAAAACCAATATTCAGGAACACAAAACCAAAAAATGACAACAGTAAATACGCCAAAGGAACGGTAACGATAAGCAACAGACTTTCCCAATACATCAGCAGGCCGGTAAGTACCTGCAAAACGATGGAAGAAACTTTCAGGTCCCGGTCCTTTTTCGCTTTGGTACCTATACATGTGATAGACAGAAAAGCAATACATACTGTTTTTGCCCATAAAGTGTTGGCAAAAAACTGAATCTGAAGTATCTTTTCCAGTACCATGGAAAACTCAGGGATATAGATTCCTTGTTCCCTGAACCATACCAACTGATCGATGTATAAGGACAGAAACAGCAGCAGGTAAGAAAAAAACCTGAAACCTTCATGGAGACGTTGTAATTCCCTGGATTCGTTAAGCATTTTCTGGAAGATTAGAATAATAGAAGATCAGAATACTAGAATGAGTTAGCTTTCAGGATGGCTTTGTTTTTCACCTCCAGCGTTAGTTTCCTTCCGGTATTCCCAAGGGCTTTTTCCAACAGTTCGATCTTTAAAATGCGTTTATCGGGAACAATAAACTTGGGCAATACAACGACTTCCCGAAGTGTGGTTTTAGCAGGAATGCGCTCCCATTTATAATGCCGGTACAATTCTTCCACCTGGTATTCCTGCGCATTAGTGGCTTTTACCTGCTTCCTGTCATCGATCCACCAGTGAATGGCCTCCATATCCAGAATGATATTAGTGGTGTTGGTGATTTCCAGTTCAAAGAATAGCAGGTCTTGTTTTAGATAGAGATTTCGTAAACGAAAAATAATACCGTCTTTTTTGGTTCTTGTCTGAATCGGTTTTTGGGTGCATTCCCGAAGGATCTGGCTGCAAAGTTCTTTTAGCAGGTATTCCGGAACCGGGCCAATTTTTAGATCCCCGGCTTTCTCCCCATGAAAATCTTCCAGTTTAAAGGAGATCTTGTTGGTATCTGAATACTTTACAAACAGGGAATAAGAACGGTTGGCACTCACTACTGTCAGTGAAGATTCACCTTCAAAATCATCCACGGCTTTTACCCTTACCATATTGAGCTGCTCAGGAACTACCTCCGCAATCAGCTTATCCGGATCACCCACCTGCAGATAGGTAATTTTTTCTTCGGCGATCAGGTGTGTGGTTTTGTTTTGACAGATTTCTATTTGATTCTGGGCATATCCTGCCAGTGAAAAAAGAAAGAATGCGATGATAAATATTGTTTGTTTCATGACGATTATTTTTGATTGATGATATAAATCCGAGTGTTTTTTTTGACGGTTACTTTTTTCAGGCGTACCCGTTTGAGCATGGTTTGGGCAGCCCGGTCGGCTGCACGGATTCCGGTATAAGTCAACGGATTATTCGTAACGCCCATCAGCGAAGAGGTATTGGTAGAAGCACCCACTTCCTGATAAACTTTTCGGGCAGCATTATCCGGCACATACAACCCTTCCAGTCCATCCAGATCACAGACCGTAAGTTTTACCGGGACAAAAGAATTTTCTACTGGTAATTGTGTGATCTCAATCAGCAGCCGTTCATTTTTGATCTGGCAAACTCCGTAGATAAAGCTGTTTTTAGGTATCGACTGTCCACTGATTTGGGTGTCTTCCAGTAAGCGTAGTTTTACCCGGTTACCGTTGAGCACCGTTGTTGTTTCATAGATCTCAGCTTTTATAGGCGGAGTATTTATTGGCTCTTCCCTTTTGAATCCTGATGATCGTTTTTTCTCCAGGGTAAAGGACCGGTTTTGTATGGCTTCAATCTGTTGCAGTCTTCCCTGTGCCTGTTGCAGATAAAAATTTAGGGAATCGTTTTTACGACTGAGCAAGACGTTTTTATCTATGATCTCATCCAGTTCTTCAATTCCGGTTGTCGGCGTTACTGATTTTGTTGTTTCCGCATGTATCTTAACTACAGGTTTTATAGGCTTACTCTGGTATTGGGGAGATGTTTTTTTTCCACTCTTTCGAACTTCCGGTTTTCCTTGTAGTTCCTGTTGTACCAGCTTTTCTTTATTTCGGATATGAGCAAGGATTTCTTTCTGATCGGCATTTTCATCCAACATGGTGTTGTCCTGCTCCATTGTATCCGGATTACTTACTTCTTCCTGCTTCGTTGTATCATTTACGTCGACCTCAGGCACCTGTGCCACTTGTGATTCATCCTTCTGATAAGCTTCCATTTTATCGTAGATTTCAATGGAATTATCGGCATCCGGCAGGTCATAGTTTATTCCTTTACCCGGAGACTGTGCAAGCTTCTCCTTTTCCTCTTGAGCTCCTCCACCACCCAATACCCAGAAGATCAAAATCACAAAGGGCAATAATGCCAGTGGAAGGATAAACAGCGCCTTATTTTTTATCAAAATTTTCTTCATTGATGTATGATTTTAATTGGTTTTCAAATGAATCAACGGGCAGCTCAAAAGCAGAATGGCCAGCGTTTGTTGGTGCATCGATTAACGGTCCGGCCATTGGTGCTTCCACCTGTTGTGGTTTTACCTTTCCGGTCGGGAACCAGATAAAAGAGATGGCAAACAGGGCAAACAAAAAAGCGGTAATCAATATCCATTTGCTTTTTCGTTTCAAAGGATCAAGGTTTTTGTCTTTATCGTCCAGATCGTTTACCCAGCGGGTAAAACGGCTGTGATCTTTCGGATTTGGAATGTTGTTTTGATTATTCATGGTATTAGCTGTTAGAATGATTTTCTTCGGATGCTTTCCAGGTCTTTGTTTTCATCGATCCGCCAGTTTTCCATCAGAAAACCATGCGGATTATTATCCGTCCTGGAGATATTTCTCAGGTAACCGGAGGTCTTTAAGCTGCGGATGGTAATGTTGGATTTACGAACGATCTTCTGCTTTCCGATAAATGTGAAACGATAGGGATATGCTGAAAAATCCAGCCGAATGGAATCCGTCTGCAGGGTCATGCTGATATCAGAAGCGATCACCTGGTTATACAGGTTGTTCTCCTTAAAGGCCTGGTATTGCTCCATGGCACTCCGGTCAGCCAGATACAGGGCTTCCCTGACATTGTTTTCGATGTAAGTTTTATCGGGCTCCAGGGTAAAAAACAGCTCATGAAAACGTTTTACATGATCTCTGGCCTCCGCGTCCCTGTTTTCACTGATATCTTCCCGAAGGGCGACCAGCAGTGATTTTCCGTTGTCAAGTACATAGATCTTCTCTTTGGAAAGTTCTACCAGCTGCACCGACTCATAGTAGATGTAACTACTTACCCCCATCAGCGAAAGGCTGATCAGTACCAGCACGTAAACGATAAAGCGGAACTTACGTTGTATATCAAATTGTTTTTGCATTTCTTTTTCAGTATTGAGATTTTACGTAGTTAGTATTGAGTAATAGCTTCCTGTTTGTTATATCCATGATTGAAAATCAGGAGTTCCTCAATATCCATCACTGTCATTGACCGTTATTTCATGGCTCCTTTGGTTATTGCCATCACTGCTGTGGTGCGTACCAGTCTTCCTCCTCCGGAGTTGGTTCCTGAAGCATGGATGATCCATGATGAGATTTTGGGGACCATAGCCATACCGATTATTCCACATACCGGCACAATCAGGTTGGAAACAAAAAACAGCTTGGGCTCATAGATCAGCATGGCATTGATCTGGGCAATTTCCATTTCCAGCACATAGATCAGGATTTCCTGTACGATGGACAGGATCAGCAGGGCAATGGGCAGGTACAAATTGACATTGATAAAGCGGGCAATCCACTGCAGGTAGTTATCCTGAAAACCATCAAAAATGGAAAGCGCAAACACCAGCGGTCCGAAGATTACCAGCAGCACACAGAATACCGTTCGCAGAAAAGCAATCAGGTAAACCAAAACCTCAAAAAAGGATTCCAGCAATTGACGCGTGGCATCCATCATATAAAAGTTAATCTGGTTATGTATTGCCCGGCCACTAAAAATATTGTAGGTCGTCAGGATCAGGTTTACCCCTTTATCCCAGAGATCGGCTTCCTTTTCTTCGTTCTCATAGAATAGGGGCAGATCTGTTGTCAGAATGGCCTGTTGCTTGTCCTCCAGCCGCTCTTTTACAATGTGCTTTTTATCGGCATATACGGCCTCCGAAAGATGCGTCAGCCCTTTTGTAGGTGCCAGCAGTAGATTTACAAATGGTCCCCAGAAAGTGATCACCAGTACCAGTGCAAAAGGCCGTAGCAAGGGCAAAATAGACACCGGATTATCAGCGATCAGCTGCTCATAAATCCGTTTGGAGATGTAAAAGAAAGCAGCGATCCCGCCAATAGCCCGTGCCATATCCACCAGGATACGTGCATGGTTCACACCGGAATCCACCAGTGTATCGGTAAAAGCAAAAAAATCATTGGTTGTCAGTACTTGTAATAGCATACTTTTTCTGTTAATCGGTTAACTGTTATTTGCTTAAAAAGGAATAGCTCAACGACTGATTAGAGAAGCTGTTAAAAAAGAGTAGTTTGCCGTGGGTATAATCCAGTTCCCCCAGTAGTTTCCAAAGCTCCTTACTGATCACTGTAAAAGCATCGAGCTTGCGGCCATGATCGGTCTGAAAGAGGTTTACCATTAAAAACTCCATCAACAGCTGATCGGCTTCTTTCTCATAAATCGAATAAATTTTTCCGGAGTTACTCAGTCCTCCAAGTTTGTTTACCTTTTGATAGAGTTTTATAAACTGTGCTGCCAGGTTGTAGATATCACTCAGTTCGTCCGAACGGGCATCAAATAATTTATCACTGATCTGTTGAGTGAAGTCCGTATTGACTTTTATTCCTTCGGTTTCTTTTTGTCTGCCATTCATCTGACTGCGTTCTATGGCCTTGGCGACCAATCGCAAAAGACCGGTTTTTAGCTGTCCGGCAATCTCTCCGCCATCGGTAACCGGCAGTGCTCCCACTTCCACATAATAATGCGTTGGCCAGGTACGAACAAAAACATGAGGAATGGGAATCAGCCAGCCGGTAAATGCAATAAACGTAAGCGGATAAGTGCCTTCCATTTCCGGATAGTAACCGTGCCAGGGTTTGATTTCAATAAGCTGTGCTTTTGAATGTTCTGCTGCAGCAAAAAGCAGCAGAACCAATACTATCAATTTAAATAATCGTTTCATTGATTTTTGTTTTGTTAGTTATACAGGCTGTAATACATAGCAAAACCTTCCAGCGTACCACTGTCATGGCTTTTCAGGTAGGAAGCATAAAGGAGCTTATTGTGCAGGTAGCAGATGGTGCCGTAGTGTTGTTTTACACTGAGGTAGATTCCGTTGATGGCATCGTAACGCTGTTTGTCATCCATCATAAACAGGTTGTCTTTAACGATGATATTCAGAATGGACGTAACCAATGCCTTACTATCATCCAGAATCAGGTCAAAACTCTGCACAATGGCAGCCGCCTGCTGGGTGGTAAAATTTCCGTCCTGTACCAATAGCGGTACCTTTTCTGTATAGACAGCGATGATCTGCTGCAGGATGTCTTTGGTTTCCTTGATACGTTTATAATCTTTAATCAACAGGGAAACCTTTTCCAGGCTTTCCAGCATCTTTTGATCGATGCCTAATATTTCTCCGGTAAGCCCTTTGATATCCCCGTTCAGGGCTTTGATCAGCACATTGTACAGGTTGATTTTTGAGAGAATTCCTTCTTCCTCTGTCCAGAGGGCTTCACGTTGTATTCCGGCTCCCACATCCGTTACCGGTGTCTGAGCTTTGCTTGTATTTGCAGCTGCTGCAAGAAGGGCAATTAAAATGAATACGATTAAATTTTTCATGTTCTTTCTGTTTTTATGGTTTTACATTTGTTTTAAGATCTCAAGAATGGATTGGTCTTCGATCAGCTGTTCCAGCACTTGTTCCTTTTCGGTTTGTTCGGTGGTGTAACAATAGTATTCGGCACAGCTAACCTCCAGGGCAAACACCCGTGAATATTCCCCAAGCGAGATAAATACTTCCTTAAATTTTCGGTTGGATGGAAGATTTTTATTGATCGACAGGATTTGTTCTTTTTGAAAAGCATTCAGTCCCAGAAAGCGACTGATCTCATCAAACTTGTTTTTGAATTTGCCCATGTCCAGTAAAATCCTTGTATCTGCATTGTTGATAATGGCATCACGGATAATGGGTGATGAGATCACATCATCCACTTCCTGTGTTACCACCATGGCTTCACCAAAAAATTTTCGGATGGTTTTGAAAAAATACTTCAGGTAATCGGCCATCTGTGGTGTGGCTATGGCTTTCCAGGCTTCTTCCAGACAAATCACTTTTCGGGTGCGTTTCAGCTTCCGCATCTTCTGCAGGAAAATATCCATGATGATCAGTGTGGCCACCGGAAAAATTACCGGGTGGTCTTTTATCGCATCCAGCTCGAATACCAGAAAGGGACAAGAGAAAAACTCGTCGGTTTGCATGGGTTTATTCAGCAGGTAATCGTATTCTCCCCCCTTGTAATATTTACTCAGTATAAAGAAAAACTCATGGGTATTAAATTCTAATTTCTGTTCATTTATTAATTGGGGAATATATTCTCTACAGAATTCATAATACCCGTCAAAAGAATGTTCCCAGCCTACTGTTTTAAAGAATGTACCAACCGAATGGGCAATGACATCCTTTTCCATTTCGGTAAGCTGTTCTTTGTAAATGGTGTAAATAACCGACAGAATGGTTTGCCGGCGTTCCAGGTCCGGAGAACCATCCACCACAAAAGGGTTAAATGAAATGGGATTGGTTTCTGAGAACTCAATCATTCTGGCCCCGCCTTTTTCCTTTAGTCTTTCGTCCAGGTATCGGGTCAGGATCTCATAGCTACGCCCCACATCAAGTAACACAACATGGCAGTTTTTACTTTCGGCATACTGCCGCAACAGGTGATTGGTAAAAAAGGATTTTCCGGATCCCGATCCGCCGATAATAATTTTGTTGCGGTTATGGATCAGGTGCTTTTTCATGGGCTCATCCGACAGGTCAATTTTTACCGGGCAGCCTTCCATCCGATCCGACAGATGAATAGTAAATGTTGAATCTGAGTTCTTGACCGCGCCTTCAAAATTGGTAAAACAGCAGGCTTGCGGTACCTGCGTCAAAAACAGTTCTGTTTCGGGTAGCTGAGTACTGAAAGGCAACCCTGCAAAAAACAAAAACGGCAGATCAAAAGTATGCTGGTAAGGGAAACAATTCATCAGCGAAAAAGCGGTGGCCGTTTCGCTTTTGATTTTCTTCAAATTTGAGATCGAAGTATCCAGCAGTGTCACATTAAAGTGGGTTTTAACGATCTTCTCTCCCGAGGTTTGCACGGTGTCAAGAAAGTTTTCGATCAGTCCGGCGTTGATCTTGTTTTCGGAGGAAAATTTGGACAGGCTATAGATCTTTTTGTAATCGCCTTCCAGCCTTGCTTTTACTTCCTGCTGTCCGGGCACATAGATAAACTGGTTGGTAATATGTGAATACGGCAGGTGCCAGCTCAGCGGATAAACCAGTGACACGGGCAGCCCGGTGCGGGGATGGCCGCTTGTGGGACGAATTTCCGAAGGCAGATGTGAATAATCACTCAGACTCAGGATTTCCACAAAACGGTCCATCACCCTTAACCTGTCCCGGAAATCGATTCCTCCCAGCAGGGGCTGTCCCTCCCTGAAGTTAAGCGTCAGATAGCGTTCAATCAGGCCAATTTCTGAGGCTGTCCCCATGGCTTGTTCTCTGGTTATCGGTATACTTTCTATTCCTACCTGACGGAAGATCGAGGCCAGGTTGGTCTGCAGTTCCCGGATCTTTTCCTGCAAGCGGGCTTCTTCCAGCCGTGCTTTGCGTGAAAAGATCAGCGAAGAACCCAGGTAGTTTTTTAAAAGGCCGGTATTCAACAAGCTCACATACAGGTAGCATTCATGTTTCAGGTAGCTTCTTCCCTGAAAATGATCAAGATAGTTTCCCGTTAAGCTTTGTTGGTTCTTTAACGCCGTATCGCGATTTGCGGAAAAATCTTCGGGAAAAAAGAAGTCCTGTTTATGAAGCAGGGTATTTTCCGGGAGGATATTTACTACCCGCTGAAAGGTATCGTGAAGCATGTATAATTTTTCCGTGCTGCAAGACAGCAACTCCGGTAAAAATAGTCGCAGTCCGAATCCCATATCCAGGTTATTGGAGATCAGGATATCTCCGTCAAACCCAAGAACTGGCAGACTTATTTGTATTGGTTTCACTCTCATTTTACTACTGATAAATGCGTTGTTTGATGGTGATAAATTCAGGGAGTTGGCGGGCAATCCGTTTTTTATGCCAGCCCCGGTGTCCGTAGTTTTTCTGGATACGGTTCAGCCGGTAGAGCCAGGCAAAAAAAGCAGGTACACAAACGATTACTGACACAAAAGTTCCTACAGCGATATAAAGGATTACAAAGAGAATGAGTGCCGCAAGAATTCCGTAAAGTACCAGGTAAACCAGCTGCCCTGAAAATCCTTTGATATACAGATTGGTATCTATCTTTTGGATGGTGTACGTTTTCATTTTCTTATTAGAATTAGATGTTTGAGAAAAAGTGAGGAACGAAGCACTGTCGTTCCTCATTTAACATCGCGGTCATGGACCGTTAAGCAAAGAATGAGCGGATTACTACACCAACAAGAATCAGGAACAGGCAGGCACCAAACCAGCCCATAATGGCCTTCTGCGTATCCTGATCCCCACTCTGCCATTTGATGTAGACACGTACACCGCCGATCAGGCCCACTACTGCTCCGATAGCTATGATCAGGTTAGCCACAGGATCCACATAGGAATTTACTTCCGTGGTGGCCTGGTCAATCCCGGCTGAACTTTGTGCCATTGCGTTATACACTCCCAAAACCAGCATGGCTAACACTGCCATGCCCCTGCGATAAATCGCCTGCATTTGCTTTCTCATAATTTTTTGTGATTAAATGTTATTATTGATATTGAATCCCGGGAAGCAGCTTTTCCAGTTTTCCTGTTAACTCGTTTAGCAGGTAATCGATATGAATTCCGTCATCCGGTCCGGTTTCTTCATAAATACTTACTTCAAGTGGAATCGAATTTTCAGAAATGGTGGAAATCAGTTTTGAGGGGAAGTTCGAAGAAACAACATGAATGGGTTCAATCCCTTCCGAAACAGACATTTTTGTAGGATGGCCTTCTTCAAACAGACTGTTTTGTTTTTCCCGGCTTTTAATCCAGGACACCCAAAAGACCAGTGTATACCAGGCAATTAATAGAAAAACTAAAAACTGAATAAATTCTTTCCAGGTGATTTCATCTAAGCCAAACATGATTCGTATTTTTATGGTTGAAACTGTTGGCAAAATTCAAAAAGGAAAATGATTACTTTTCCACACCTTTTCCCACCTGTGAAATTTTATTCTTCACCTTTGAACCGTGAATGTTACACATGCTATAATCTAATATGCAGGCGTTTTGATAGACTCCATTATAGAACAATCTTAATCTCCATAAAAGACAGGTATGTTTAATTTGAATTGATGAAAGAACTAATCCCCAAAAGAAGAGAAAAAAAGAAAAAAAAGAGAAGAAAGCCCGGGGACTGCCAGCCGTGGATAAACGGCAAGGCTGTCCCGTAACTGTTAAAATTCCGGATTTAGCTTTTAAGCAAATAAAACGGGACATTTATTTAGCCTTGCGGTTTAACAGGCGTGGGCTTTAGCGGAGGCTGGCGATCTTTGGGCGTCTTTTTTTTGTTTTCAAGCTTTTAAAAACTAACAACCATTAAATTACATATGTGGGCAGGCTACAGGAAAGTGCAGGACTGCAGTGAAACGAAAGGATGGCTCTTTCCAAGCGGTGCCTGTAGGCGCTTTTCACTGTAAGGGCAAAACCAGCGACCGTTTCCCGTGAGTGAGCGAACGGGTTTAGGGAGCGTTGAAGCCCGTCAGGGAATGGGCCGGGGCACTGGAGAGATACCAACAAAAAATATAAAAGATAAATTATACACGAAATGCTTTGGCCATCAACTCCTGCTCGTTATTCGAGATCCCAATATTCTTTGCCATTTTACGCCAATTCTTTACCGGAGTAATGATTTCTTCAATGATCTGATCCATTTTTGCGTTATCTAAACGAAAAAATTCACCAACACTTTTCGCAAGATCATAATCCAAAGCGTTGTTGTCCATGTCGATATTCAAGGCCAGACCGTCTTTATCAATCGATGGATTTATATCATACGCCGGTGATAGTACCCACCCTTTATCAGTTAAAATAAAGCCGTGGTTTCGTAAATGGTCATCGGTGTTGGAAATGGCTATATTGAAAACAATCCTTCTCCACAATTGCTCCAAATTGTCATTAACCTGCGCGCCATGGGTTTGAATAATTTCAGCCAATTCCAGATAACTGGCAGGATTATCGCGGATCGTATCTTCATTATTTCCGGTCATGGTCATAGCAGATGCAAAATGAATACGTTGTTCTTTTTCCCGATCAAAACGTTTGGTAAAAAAGGTGTTATACTTACCTACTACTTTATCGATCCTACACTCTGTCATGTTGATCCCGGCTTTTAATGCCAGTTGCCAGGCCAGGTATTCCCAAGCTGCTTTATCCACCATATCATTTTTGGCTGGAAACTTTGCAATCCAGAGATTATTCTCTTTGTCCAATATGTTGGCCTTGGGTCTGGCCCCACCCAGTGAAGATCCCGGAGCAATCAGGATAGCCAACCATTTTTTAACAGTATTGTTGTCGGTTTCGTTTTCAATATTACTTGCAGCTTCCTGCAATTCTGCGACAGATGACCAGGGAGGTGTAGGAGACTCTCTATTATCATCCAGAAAAGGTCCATCCTGGTCTGTTTTAAACCGTAAAGCTCCCATACGGCTTTCATCCAATACTCCCAGTAAATAATCTACTTCGTACAAGGTTTTTGCCCTCTCCCCTCGTTCCGCAGCGTCTTGAGCTGCCCGCCGCTTCATAAGGGTTCTCCCCCATGTATCGGGCATACTGTCCAGAAACAAGCCAAAATTTTCCTTGCTATTGGGAAATTGAGGGCCACTATAAAACTGGATATCCGGATCCAACAAATGGTGAGTGCCGGATTTTAGCCAGGCAGCATCATATTCAAAGCTGAATGCCTTTCTTCCTTTTGCAGCGTGAGCCGACAGCACACCAATCAAATGAGGATCAGAAAGTCCCTTCCAGTGTGCATACACATATATGTCTGTTTTCCCTATTGCCATATTTCTGTTGTCTATGATTACCTCTTCATAATTATGTGTAACCGTGATTCTACAACAAATCCAAATCCTGTAACTTTCTGCCCAGCGTATCATCAGCAGCCAGTTTTAGGAAATCATCCTGCAGGCCTAAAACTCTCAGGACGTTAAAATAAGCCCCCATAGATACTTTAGGATTCCCTTTCTCTATCTGATACAACGTTGTCCTGTCGATATCTGCACGCTCTGCTACCTGAACCGTTGTTAGCTTTCTCCTTTTTCGAGCCAGCTTAATATTTTCTCCCAAACGTTCCAATATCTGCAGGTGTTTGGGGAAAATAATATTTTTCTTCGGCCTCATAATGTCGAATATTTTCTACAAATATACTTATTTTGTAGATATTATTCAACACTTTCATATTCTCTTGTCTACACTTGTCTTATCGAAAGCTACCAGATTAAACATGGCACGCATCCGGCTTCGGACACGGTTACCATAGCGTTGTTCAATTTCAGAGGCAGAAAGATTTGTTGTGACATGCGTCATAACTTTCTCCGAGATAAATAAATCATACCGACTTAGCAGGATCTCTCCCATTACATCACACTCATTTCCAAAATGTTTTTGAACCTGTTCAATTCCCAGGTCATCAAAACAGTAATTGGGTGCACGAAAATTGGTGTTCTTTACTTCGGATTCAGGGGCATATCGTTTTATCACTTTAAAACCATCACTCTCAAATTCAAAACTAATCTTACGGGTAGACCTTATCCGATATTTTTTATCTGGTGGAAAGAAATAACGAATCAACATCATGATGGATGTCTTTCCACATCCAACCGGCCCCGAAAGCAAAATTCCTTTATTTAAATCAAGATTTCGTTTTATTGCTATTTCTTTATCGCCAATAGCATAGATCAGTAAGTCATGAATCAAAGGGTGATCCAGCGGATCAATAAAAAAATGATTACCAAAGATTTGTTTTCCCTGGTCTTCCAGCCAGTTTCTGCTCTGTATAAAACCAAAACGAAACATACCATTTTTAAACTGAGCGATTTCTTTATAAGGGTTCCGAATAGTCTTTGTCGTTGTTGACATGGAATCGTCCGGTTGACTCTTTTTCTTTTCCATTGTTATTTTTTTTGAGGTGCTCCTGTTTAATACTGTTTGTATTGTTTACAATGTTTGTTCTTTTATATTGAGCCTTATCAGCTCCTTTATCGTCGGTTTTATTACCACTATTAACGTTAGCTTCTCCATTACCTTTATGTGCAGCTTTATCAAAGTTGATACAGCTGACCTTTGTTCCTTTAGAAGGATGAAATGAAGGAATATAAATGATATATCCCCATTGATGGAGCTGCTTTATGGTTCGCGTATAGGTATTTACCGATCCTATATGAGAAAGAAACATTATTTCTTCCCTTTGAATCGGAAATGGATTCCGGAACCGGTTTCTATTCCATAACTGGAACAACGCGAGATAAAGACTGATATGAAATGGATTGATTCTCTCATCTTCGGCAAACCGTTCAAACAAACCGGTTTGGTGTCTGATGTAGTTCATTTTCTTCTACCAAAGACAAATTTATTCCGGACTTTGTTGTCGAGCATCATTTTCTGAATCTCTTCACTGTCGTAAAAAATTACACCGCCTATTTTGGTATAAGCCAGCGTACCATTAACCCTTAAGTTTTGAAGAGTACCAGGCGAAATGCCCAGAAGCTTTCTGACTTCAAAGGATTTTAGCCATTTTTTTGTAGGCTGCCCATGATGGACAGCCAGAAGTTGTTTGAATTCTTTTAGAAGTTCGATTTTGAATTCGCGTAAATCATCGGTAGTTACAATTTCTGTTGGCATAACGTTTTAATTTTAAATGATACATTTTGCGTTTTGCCAAAATTTGAACTTTCCCGAATATATCTTACCACAGTACTTCTCACCTGTGACAAATAAATATCAAATCATCTGGTTTTTTATGGTTACAACCGACTCTCCGGCTTCGATCTTGTTTCTCATACAAATGCGATGGTGATCCTGTAGTCGTAAAAGTTCCTCTTCTTTCAAGCCCTCAATTATTTTCAACTGTTCCCCGGTTCCGTTATTATCCCAATAAGCAACGAACGGACAATCTTTTTCCACTTGTTGAAAAGGACAAGAACTAAAGGGGATCAACAGGTTTGCAAATCTGTGGTGTTTTTTTGTAGTCATATTTACCTCCAATTATTATCAGAACGTAATAGGGAGATAAAAAGAGCGTGGGTCTACAGCAAATTCGTATCAGAGGTATCGTCAAACACCCTTACCACAAATCAGTGCAGCCCACGCAATACGTGGGCGTGTCACTTGCATTCTTGTGGTAATTAAAATTTGACGATTTTCTGATACAAGAATTAAAGCTAACGCTCAATTATCATTTATATCAATTTCTCATTCATGAGATAGATATTTCCAATATGTTCTGCAAAGATAACTCAAATCATTAATCTTTTATGTTTAAAAACTATTTCTATTTATTCGCTTCATCAATTTTTCGTATTAAGGCTTTTTGTAATTCATCCAGGAAAACTACCTTGTCTTTTTTCCTTGAATGTATATCGCGAAAAGCGCTGTAAATATTACCGCTGGGGATTTCCATTATCTCTCCAAATAATTCAACCAGCTTCTTAATGGTAATCTTTCCATTATCAATAGCGCATGATTCTACCAGTGCATAAATTAATTCAGCAAAAGCCACATCGCTTTCTGTCCACTTGCTCCTGTTGTCAATTGTTCCTTCACCAATTATCTTATCCCCACTCAACTTTGCTATCTCTTTAGACAAAAACTCTTCCAGACGGTCATAAGCAATAATTCTTGAAACAATCGCATCATAGACCGTTGAAAAATCAGGATCAAGTATATAGTTATAACTTGGACAATTCAACACTAAGGAAGGACTGTTACGGACAAAATATTTGTCATCAAGGTAAGTTTGATTTGTCCGGTAATAAAGAACAAATCCTTTATGTGCCTCAAAAAACTTATTTATCCGCTGTATTTCTCGCTGAAAGAAACCTAATTGCGCCTGAACCGAAAATTTAGGAAGAAAGGAGACTAACATTAAATACTCAATATTAAAAATCAACTCTCCACTAACTTCAGGTTTTATGTATTTAAAATAATTGATCTCTTCCTTAATGTCACCAAATCCATCACTGGAAACAAGATTCTTTAAATCCTGCAAGGCTATTCGGCATAATCCTATGGCATGTTCAACTTCTGTAACGGTTCTATTATCTTCTTTAAATAAATCCGTTAATTGCGTTTTTAATACATCTACAATTTTCTGGTACTTATTAACGTCCATTTTGGTGTGTTTAGCTATTCAACAAAAACAATTCATATTTCGGGTTACTGGTCTTTTGCTCCGGATTATAAAGTTTACGATTTATAATAAATTGTGAGACAAGACCAGGAATCAATTCAATGCATTTTACATATAAGGGGATGAACTAGAATGGTATTTGATCGATGCTTTTGTGATCTCATATTATGGGAAAATAAATATCTATCTTAGGATTCTCATTCTTAAATGATTTTCCTGAATAGTATTCAAGTGAAAACTTGCGATTCTCGTCATATGTGTATACATCCTTTTTAAAGATTGCATAAGTTGTATAATTCAGAACTTTAATGATACTGCTAACCAAAGTGGCAAAATCCTCAGCAGCATAGGAACAAACCAAGTATCTCCCTTTGGTAAAACAAAAACTTTCAAAACCATTACAATCCTGTTCTTTTGCTACTTGTTTGCCCACAAAGTAGGTAAAACAATCTTTTTGTTCACCCGAGATTGTTACTCCAATCTCAACATTGGGATACTTTGAATAGATATCAGATTTAATTTTATGAAACTTTTGCCATAGTTCTCCTGCCTTGTTTATTCCGGGATTATTATATTCCATTTTACATTGCTCCTTCAAGCCCACAAAATAACGATCCTCTATCAATGCCAGCTCCTCAAATTCCAACACCATACCATCAAAGACAACGGGAATATTGTTTTTATCTTTAAGATGCAGGGATAACAGATCGGGTTTCTCATAATGAGTTAACCATCTTTTGTCTTTAACATAGGCAGAAGGAGTGATTCCATAGACCTTTTTAAACAATCGTGTGTAGGTTTCATGATTATCAAAACCATGTAAACAGGCTATTTCTCCGATTCGTTTTTTTCCAAGCTGTCTGGTACTAAAAGCAAGTTTTCTCAACTGAACATATTCTTTCAGTGATTTCCCTACCAGCTTTTTAAACAGGCGTTGAAAATGAAAGACAGATAAACATGCTGTTTCTGCCCATTCATTTACGTCATAATAAGGGCTTTCAATTTTGGTTTCAATTTGATCCAGTACTTTCTGAATTCTTTCTAATGTTTGCATAATTGTTTATTGGGTTATTGTTCAAATTTATGGCTTTATATAGTTGAACATTTGACGTACAATGCTCTTTTCTGCATATGGACTACTTACATTTAGAATAGATCAGACAGTATTTATCTAGTTGGAATTTTAAAAAGAAGATGACATATCCAAAAACTCACATTTATATTCCATTCTTTGTGCAGTACGTTTTGCGATCGGAACTCCAGATAACTTTTTTAGCACGTAAAACGACATGTCAATTCCTGCGGATATGCCTCCCGAGGTAATCACTGTTCCCAGATCAACAAATCTTGTATTGCGAATTACTTTTATGTTAGGATAATCTTGCTCCAACCGTGAAATATCCATCCAATGTGTTGTTGCTTTTCTATTATTTAAAATACCACTCTCAGCGAGAAGCAATGCACCTGTGCAAACAGACAGTATTAATCTTACCTTCAAGAATTGTTTTTTGATCCATTCAAGTACATGCTCGTTCTTGATTTCAATATGTTCCGCACCATAACCACCCGGTATTATTTGAATATCCATATCTGGATGATTTTCGAAACAAAAGTCAGGCTGAATTTTAAGTCCATTTCGTGCATGAACGATGTCCGTTCGTTCAGCAATAGTATATACGTTGTATAACTTCCGTGAATCCTGTTCAGCCAGTGAAAACACTTCAAATGGACCGGCAAAATCAAGTACTTCAACTTCATTAAAAATCAGTATTTCAACATTTAGAATTGCCATCAATTGTGTGATATTACCAGATTAAAAAGTGCTTCTATTTACTTTCTTGAGGTACTCCCAAATTATAATTTTTCACATATGCGTTTATCGCATCATGTAACTTTAAACTATCAGACAAAAAAGGAGTCATGTGCTCTGTATCAGCTTCCCATGGTAACATATTAGGGAAATGAATACGTTTAAAATGCGCCGGACCAACCATCCAGTCTCTTTTCCCATAGAAAAACAAAACCGGCATTTCCAACTTTTTTGTATCAACAGTGAAATCGTACAGATATTCTTTAATTCCCAAGGCCACGTTTTCAAAATCAGTGTTACCAACCGGTACTTCACTACAAACGTTTCCCATCGCTCGGGCATCATCAAAGTTAGAGAAACCCATTTTCCAGATAATCTTCTGATCGATTAACTGAGTTATCAGACTATCCCAACGGGTTTTCAAAGAAAGGCTTTCATCCAGGTAAAACTCTTTTTCTTTAATATCAAGCAAAGAAAAAGCTTTTGGAGCCCAGCTTCTGGTATAGGAATCACTTGCATCAAGACAGCAATTGACCATAACCATCCCTTTAATTTTTTCTGGATAACTGGTAGCATACCCCATTTGAAGAATGCCTCCAAACGAATGACCCAGTGTAATCCATTGTTCAATGTTAAGAGCCTTTCTTACTTCTTCAAAGTCCTGTACCATCCTTTCCATGGAATAGTTTCCATCGGCTGGACTTGATGATCGACCTACACCTCTTTGATCCAGGTAAACCATCTGAAATTTTTTTTCCAGAAATTCTCCGTTCAGCCTTTCCAGAAAATAAGATCCCGCTCCAGGTCCACCGTGAAGGTAAAGGCACGGAATACCTTTTCCCTTTACTGTTACAAAAAGTTGAACACCATCTGATGTTGTAACATAATTTTCCCTGGCATATAGCGAAAGAACACCAACTAGAAAGAACGACAATAACATTATTTTTTTCATGACTTATTTTCTTTATTGAATACTTTAATTAAAAATCGATTTCACTTCATTACTGCTTTAATAGCTGAAAGGCCTTTGCCTCGATATTAATGACCTCGTTCATTATATCCGGAATTTGTAACAAATTAGTCTTTCGCTTCATCAAAAAGTCCACAAGAATATCTACCATATCCTGTATTAACTCGCCACTTACGGTAAACAGCAGCGATGCTCCGTTAAGTTGTGGCAAATCATATTTTGCACCAGATTCCCGAAGAAATATTGCGAAGCGATCACGCCCTCCTTTGTGTACATTCATTTCCTCTTTTAACGGAATCTGAGATAATTGTGTAGGCAAAACAGGAACATAACTTCCTGCAAATTCAATTAAATGCAACAGACATTTCTGAAATTGTTCTTCGGGCATCTCTTTCTTCCATGAGGTAAAATCATTGGCAAACCGTTGCATTGCTTTAAGTCCAAACAAGCTAACCGGAGGATTCAAATTAAATTCAGCTTTTTTCTTTAAGCCCGATTTCAGAATCATCTTTGGACTTGCTATCTCGTCTGAGAATTGAAAGGTGAAATACCTGTATTCTTTACAAATTCCTTTTATCTTCACTTTCCAAGCCAACTCCAGCTCAGAATAGGGTATTGACTGCATTTTTTCTCTGCCACAATCGTTGACATAGATTTTCTCTTCAACATCACTGTAGCCTACAGCCAATACAAAATGGGCAGGAATATGGTGTTTATGATAATATTTTTGATAATATGGAAGATAGAAAATATCCACCTTCCCAAATACAACTGGCACATCGTTATCAATACACCTTTTTACATTTCTTAGTGCATTTTTAAAGGAACCACCTTCTTTCATTTTCCAGGTATAACCAATAATATCAGAAAGAAATGCAAACATCTTTTTCCCCAGTCCATTTCCCCAGTATACCGTATTAGGAATAGCCTCTTTTTTGTTTTTAACATAGGTAAATCCAACCATACCTCCTGTGTAGTAGAGAAGATAATCAGGAATGTCATGCCCGGATTTCCATACGTACAAATCCTCCAGACCATTAACCATACAAGCATTCTCGCAATACTTATGTGGAATATCAATAATTTTTGTTTGTGAGTTTGATGTGTTCATAGCATTTTTATTATTTGTTTGACCATTGGAAGTATTAATAAGTTACATCGCTCACTTGTATGTGGTCGGGCAGGGTTTCCAACAGAAGTCCTGTCAGACCGTAATAAAGTGAAAACACTGGTTTAACTTGTCAAACCGAGATGAATCCCGCCTGCCATATGACAAATTGTTAGCAAGCGTAATTTATTTTTGTCACTCAAATTCATTTTCATCTAAAGTCGTAGCTCAAACTCAATTTCATGCTTAACTGGAATTCCATCTTCTCCAAGATTGTGTATCTCTGGTTTAAGTTTTCTTGATTCATCCATCGAATTTTTATAAAATCCAATCCATTCAAATCCCCTTTTTTGATAAAATCTGAGGGCATTTGTATTATCATTTGTCGTTATTAACCATACTCTGTTACAACCGGTCTTTTTTGCCTTCTCAATCACTTTATTTATCAACTGTGTTCCTAATCCCAAATTACTATGCTCACTGTTTAATGTCACAATTTCACAATCAGCCTCGTCAATCTTATAGGTTAGCAGTCCAATTACTTTATCACCATCTTTATAAATAAATCCAGGCAAATCAACAGTGTTCAGAATTCTCCTTTTTGAGACGCTCATAGGAGCCCCCCAACAATTAGTTATATATGATGCAATCAATTGGCTGTCTTGAGGACATATTTCCCTTATCTCATAATCCAAGTTGTTCATTGTTTTTTTTATGCTTGCTTACTTCAATAGAAATGTGCTATTTTAAGATCCTAATTATCCTTCAAGGATTAAGAAAAACAAGGCGGCTAGGATTATTCGTAACTTAGATGCCCTCTGGCATGATAAGCAAAAAAGGCCGCCTTGTAAAAACTATTTATTAATAAAACTCAAAAACTAAAGCTGTTTTAGCCGGTACTTGTAGCGTTTTCATGTCTGAGAACTTCTCCTGTGTTATCACGTTGCGGGCATTCTCGCGTTGTTGAATTCTGTCGGCGTATCTTTGTAAGCTCAAAGGTTTATTCTCAGAGTTAGAATTTAATATCACCATTACTAATTCATCCTCACATTCACGGAAATACACATAAAAACCGTCTTGTGGCACATAGTGAATAAGTTTACCCTTGCAGACCGCCTCACTTGTTTTTCTCCAGTTAAATAAGGTCTTCACGTACTTCTGTGCGTCTATCTGATCTTTTGATAAACCTTTACCCGAAAATCCATTCACTTTATCATCCGACCAACCTCCGGGAAAATCTCTCCTCATAACACCATCACCTTCTTCTTTTGCTCCTTCCATCAGGATTTCTGATCCTGCAAAAAGTTGTGGCATTCCCCGGGTTGTTGCCAAGAAGGTCATCAGCATCTTATAATTATCTACATCCTTATCCATTAAATTGTAAATACGCGACACATCATGATTGTCAATCACAAGCATTAAATTATTAGGATTGGCATATAAGAAATCCTGGGAGATTACATCATATAAACGCTCCAGACCGTGCTCTCTTCCTGTCGGTTCATTAAATGCCTTTCGCATCTCAAAATGTAAAGGGAGATCCATCACCATAGGTAAGTTAGAATTATAGCCGGTTTTATTCACTGCATCTTTTTGCCAGTAGGACAAGGTTGCAGGTTTCTGCAACCATGCTTCACCGACAATGTTCAGTTTAGGGTATTCATACAATACAGCTTTTGCCCAATCTGCGATAAATTCACGATTATTGTAAACATGTGTATCACTTCTGAGCCCATCCAGATCAGCGTATTCCACCCACCATATAGTATTTTGAATTAGATATTTTGCAACAAGAGGATTACGATGATTCAAATCAGGCATTACCGTGTCAAACCAACCCGACTCATTTTCATGAATATCAAACTCTGCAGCATGAGGATCTGACCAGGTGCCGGGACGAAAACTTCCCCTTTTAAAATTCGGATAATCATTATACCAATCCTGCGTTGGAAGATCATCTTTCCAGTAATAATTAGTTCCACAATGATTGGTGACAACATCAAGTATTAGTTTTATTCCTTTCTCTTTGCATTTATTGGAAAGCTCTCTGTATAACTCGTTAGTTCCCTGACGAGGATCAATTTTATAAAAATCAGTGATAGCGTATCCGTGATAACTGGCACGATCCATATTATTTTCACGTACAGGTGTTAACCATATCGCGGTAAATCCCATTTTCTTAACATAGTCCAGGTGATCAATTACTCCCTGAATATCTCCACCATGTCTTCCTTCTGCATAATTTCTGTCTTCCTTATCAGACATGGGTCCTAGAATATCATTGCTATAGTCTCCATTAGCAAACCGATCCGGCATAATCAAATAAACCGCATCTTCCGAAGAAAAAGATGTTCGTTTGGCTGAGCCTTGTTTTCTCTCGTTCAGCGTATAATCTTTTGTAAAAACGGTCTTCCCATTTTTTATAAATTTCAAGGGAATAATTCCGGGATTTACGTTTGTTCCCAGGATTAAATTCAGAAACAGATAGTTGGGATTCTCAACCTTTTTTACCGATTCGAGTATGACTCCCGGGAAATTAATTTCAACATCATATTTCGCAATATCATCTCCATGAACCATCAATTGAAGTTCCGGGTTATTCATACCGGCCCACCAGCAAGGTGGATCAATACGATCCACCCCGGACTGGGCCTTCGTTGCGAAAACTACAAAAACTAAAAAATAAGTATAAATAATTCTTTTCATGACTTTTCTTATTTAATTGAATAATATAATTCGATATCAGTTAGGCTAATATGCCTCAAGTAAAGCCACTTTTGAACCGATTACCAGATGTACCTGATGATTGTTTACAGTACTTATTTCTCCGGTATAAGCATTGATGACTTCACTTCTTTCTTCAAATACATCCCCGACCTGAATAAAACTCTCTCGGCATTCCGGAAATGCGATCACTACTCCATCTTTTTGTTTCCCTCGTTCATAAATCCTCGCAAAAACACCTTCTCCCAATCGCTTTTGAATACCAGCACCTACAGCAAGATGACGGTTTCTAAATCGACCAAGTATCTGCCAATGTTTTAATACCTTCAGATCCTGCCTATCCCAGGGATAGTCAGACCGGTATCCCTGAATGGAATCAGAGAGGTATTGCCCTGCTCCTTTCTTTCTGGCCACTTCATCTCCATAATAAATCTGAATGGCACCAGGTGACAACAATAATGCAGTTCCACAATTCATCATATTGGAAATATCTACATCTCTTTTATAGGTATTGTTTAAAAATGAAAGCGTATTCCAATCATCCCTGCTGTTCAATGAATCAGCATAGCATTGCCAAGTTTCTCCGATAGTTTTCAGATTACCGTCTTTAGGAAAAGTAAAATTAACGATGGAATTAAATCCTGACGATGCGTATTTTGGTCTGTATTGAATTGATGAATCCCAAATATCCCCAGTCATCCAAAAAGCTGATTCCCATGTTGATCCGGGTAACTCTGGGTTATTGCCCCTCCATTCCTGCAAAGCATTGTTACAGGCATCATTCAATTCTCTCCACCTGAACAGCTCTACATTTTCAACTACATCGCATCGAAAACCATCAATACCAAACTCACGTACCCAGGAAGCCAACCATTGAATCAAATATTCTGCAGGTGCAAGATCAAGGCTAATTCGGTAATTCAATGCAGCTGGTACGGACCATAACTGGTTACTGTCATTTTTCCATTTATTTTGAAGGAACATTGGGATTTTAACCTGTTCAGAAGATTCTGTTTTAAAGTCTGGCAAACCTTCAATACTTTCGGTTAAAACATTCATAGATTCAGTCTTTTGAGACCGTATCCAATCACTTCCCCACCAATTTTCCCAACTGGATGCATCATTGTAGGCAAATTTATTCTGATAATCCTGACCTGGGATAAAATCAACCGCTTCTTCCGGGCTCAGGTTAACTCCTCCGAAATCAAACTTTACAGCATCAAGCAAAGTTGCATATCCGGCATGATTTAATCCTGCATCCATTACAACCCTTATCCCCTTTGAATGGGCAAGGTTAACGAATGTACGAAACTCTTCAATTGTCCCAAAATTCTTATCGATACAGGTAAGGTCCTGAGGATAATACCCATGATAGGAATAATGCGGAAAATCGTTCTTTTCGCCACCTCCTACCCATCCATGTATCTGCTCATATACACCAGTTAGCCAGATTGCATTTACTCCAAGATCTGTAAAATACCCTTCCTCCAGCTTTTGAATTATTCCTGCAATATCTCCTCCGTGAAAAGTAGCTGCATTGAGTGTGTCGTTTCCGTAATCGTTTCTACGCCCGTAATAGCTATCATTTGAGGAATTCCCATTACAAAACCGATCTGTAAACAAAAAGTAAACCGTAGCATTATCCCAACTAAAATCAGGTTCTATTTTTTCTCTTTTAGAAAAAGGTTTACAACAGTTAAGAAGTATAATGATAATACAAGCTCCAAGAGTGTATTTTTTAAATAAATGCATATAATTTGCTTAAAAAAGTCTATAAAATTCTTATGCAACCTGTCTGGCGACAAATCACCTTTCTTTAAAATCGTTTGTTAAACAGCTCAGAAGCAGTATAAAACTGCCTCCGAGCTTAAAGAATCTAACTCAAACCAAACTAATAACCTTCATTCTGAATCAGGTTAGGATTTGCATTTATGTCTGTAGATGGAATGGGACAAACATCATATTTACTGTTCGTGGCGATACCTTCTGCAACGGCACCTTTCCAGGGCCACAAATATGTTCCACCGGTTAACTTGCCGAAACGCACCAGGTCGCTGCGTCTATGACCTTCCCAGTACAACTCTCGACTTCTTTCATCTAAAAGAAAATCCAGGGTCAATTCTGAAACTGAAATGTTACCTGAAACATCACCGTAGGCTCTTTCGCGCAGTGTATTGATATAATTCAAGGCGGTCTGACTGTCTCCGCCGGAACCTCCTCTTAACACTGCCTCTGCATACATTAGCAGCACATCCGCATACCTGAACATCGGGAAGTCAGTATCAACATATTCGGCATCCGAACCTGCTTCTCCGGTTGAGGTTATGTTACGGTATTTTGTAATGGTATACCCTTGAGTAAAGGTCAATACATTTTCGATTTCAAGGGTTTGCCCATCCGTATGAAACATTGCCCTGGAATCCGTTTCACCTGAAATGTCATTAAACTTAGTAACAAAAGCGCTGGTTGTGCGGTTTCCGCCCCAACCTCCGCTTACTCCAAAATCACTACCTTTCATCGTACCGCCTATAGCAGCATGAATAAGAAAGGACATTCCAACTGCCTGTTGAATTCGTTTACCGTCCGAACAAATGGGAAAAATTATCTCGTTTGTTCTGAGGTGATTATCTGCCAAAAACAGGTTACGATAGTCTGCTTCCAAAAAATAATTACCGCTATTTATAATTTTATTGCAATAGGTCAGACATTCGGTATATTTAGCTTCATTGATATAGGCTTCTGCATTTAAGTATAATTTTGCCAGTACCATCCACGCCAATGCTCGATCGGCTCGTCCATATTCATTCCCGCCAGGCTGCGGTAATTCATCCTCAATGGCCTTCAATTCGGATTCAATGAAACTAAATAACTCGCCGGCACTACCTTGTTCCGGGAAAAAGAAAGAACCAACCGGATCATCTTCCAGTACAAAAGGTCCTGTTCTGAAAAGATCGAGCAGATGCCAATACGATAATGCTCTTAACATACGTGCCTCAAAATAGTGCTCCGAATATTGTTCCTTATCCTGTGTTAATTGTATCAGTTTATTACAATAGGTAACCTCAAGATTAATGCGACTATACATCGCAGTTATGAATTCGTTCTGAGAGTTCCAGTCCATATCATGCAAATCTCTCAGGTTTCCATCATCCCAGGCACATATCGCTTCATCGGTAGGCAACTCCTGTAAGTTCCAGTATTGTCTCAGGTAAGAAGAGAAATGTACGTTTATGCTTCGGATATCTGCATCATTTACAGACTGACCTCCGAGTATAAAAGCCGAATAGCATTTTGCTAATAAAGCATCAAAGTCTTCATCACTACTTATATCGGTTTGAATATCTTCATCCAGAGGAACTGTATCAAGATCGTTAACACATGAAGCAAGAGCTGCCATCAGAGCAAGAAACAAAGTTATCCTGTAAATCAATTTTAAATTTATTCTTTTCATAATTTTCTAAGCTTAGTTTAAAAGTTAACCTGAATTCCAAAAATGAATGTTCTCGGGCGCGGAAAGACGTTATAATCGATTCCATTTGTCACCTCCGGATCGATTCCTTTATAATCCGTTATTACAAAAACATTTTGCACACTGGAATATACCCGGACATTCGTATTCCCTTCAGCCTTGGGGAACAAATTAAAACTGTACCCCAAGGTCATATTATCCATACGAAAGAACGAGGCGTCTTCAATGTAATGATCAGAAAACTGCTGTGGTCTTTCAAATTCAGTTTCTTTAATGGATGCCGGGAGGTTCGTGAGGTAATCATTAACAACCATTTCTTTGTAGTTGGCTGTAACCGCCGTATTGTTGTATATATTGTTACCAAAACTTGCCCGACCGTTAAAACTAAAATCAAAGTTTCTATATTCGAATTTTGAGGAAAGTCCCAAGAACACTTTTGGATCAGGACTTCCGTTATAGTACTTATCTTTTGAGTCAACAACACCATCATCGTTACGGTCTACATATTCTCCTTCGACGGGTTTTCCTTCGCTATCATATATTTGCTCATAGGTGTAATAGGAATTTAAAGGATGACCAACTGCGTTGATTTGTATATAATTACCAACGCCAACACCATTTATTGAACCGGTTTCCACACCACTATAATCAGGATCTTCGTAGTTGGTAAGTTTTGTTATCTCATTTTTATTATAAGTGATATTAAAGCCAAGATCCCATGTTAAATTCTTCCTGCTTAACACCAGAGAATTCAATGAAAATTCAACTCCCTTGTTCTCCAGGTTCCCAACATTCGTAGTCAATAAATCGGTAAAGTTAGACCCGGATGGAACAGGTATAGTATTGATCAAATCTTTGGTTTCTTTGAAATAAATATCAAGGCTACCATAAACACGGTTATTAAACAAACCGTAATCAAAAGCTGCATTGTAGGTTGTCGTTTCCTCCCACTTCAATTTTTCATCATAACCGTTAGGTCGCAGTGTATATATATACTTTGAGCCAAACTGATATTGAGAAAATTCATCACTTCGTGTATAAGTACCCAAATAAGGATAGTCATTATCCAACAATGATTGCTGACCAGTGATTCCATATCCCAACCTGAATGTTAGACTACTGATTGTTTTTGACTTATGAAGAAATTCCTCATTTTTAATTTTCCAGGCTAATGCTACAGATGGGAAAGTCCCCCATCTGGTATCCTCATGAAAACGTGACGAGCCATCTCGTCTGATAGTCGCAGTAAGAAGATACTTGTTATTCAAACTATAGTTTAGCCTTCCAAAAAAGGAAACAAGGTAATTCTCTGTTTCATCAGAAGAAAAAGCAATATCATTGACATTTCGTAAGGTTGATTCACTTTCTGATTTGCTCCAGAAGTGTTGCCATTCGTAACCCAACATGGCATCAAGGTTGTGCTGGGACGCAAACGCTTTGTTATAGTTAATGTAAAAATCCACGAGTTCGTTTTTCAACTCATGCGTATAATCCCTTTTTAATTCAGAATTATCCGCTTCTGTAAACGATGCATCGTCTGCATTTACTACTTTGCCATTACTGTCCGTATAGTCGATACCTGTAACAAGATTGAACTTCAAATCAGGTAATCCATGTAATTTATATTCAAATTGTAAATCACCAATAACCCTGTTCACATACGATTTGTCATTTCGTTGCTCTAATCTTGCAACTGGATTGGTTGTGCCGTTAATATTACGTTCTCCGTTTAGCAACCATGTAAAATAACCACCAAATTTATCAAACTCTAGGGCATCACTCTTCACAACCTGGGTGGGATCAAAATGCAAAGCCCCACCAATTACTCCATTATCAGCGAAACGATTATCAATATACATGCCTTTTAATCCAGCATTAATATGCAAATGATCCTGAAACAATGAAGGATTAAGATTAAGAGTCCCTGTCGTCCTTTTCATTTGAGAAGTACGTAGAATTCCTTCCTGATTGGTATAACCTACAGAAGCACGTATAGGGATATTTTTATAAGATCCGGCAATACTAATATTATGGTCATGTCCGATACTGGTTTGATAGATTTCGTCCTGCCAATCTGTATTTGCTGTTCCAACACGGTTTCTTATGGCTGTATCAACGTCATTATCTTCCGGGTGACGTTGATTTATGATTTCTCTATATTCATCGGCAGATAAAAGCTCAACCTTTTCCACTACAGAACCAAGCAAAAACTTCGAATTATAAGAGACTGCCAGCTTTTGTCCCTTAATTGCCTTTTTAGTGTTAATAATAATAACTCCATTTGACGCCCTCGATCCATAGATTGCTGTTGAAGATGCATCTTTAAGGACTGTTATTGACTCAATGTCGTTTGGATTTATTGAACTCAGGATATTGCTCATTCCATCAATTCCGCGATCATCAATAGGTACTCCATCGACTACATATAAAGGATCATTGCTTGCAGACATAGAAGATCCTCCTCGTATACGCACTTTAACAGAAGAACCGGGTTGTCCACCCTCTGTAACAAGATTCACTCCTGCTACCTTTCCTGTTATCAGGTCTTGTGCAGTTCCTGTTGATCCCTGGTTAAAATCTTTCTCACCTACGGCAACAACAGCTCCTGTTGCATCTTGTTTCTTTACCTGGCCATATCCAATTACAACAACTTCATCCATTCCAATTACGTCTTCTTCCATAATAATAGTTACGTTTGCCTGAGACTGATCAAAAACCATCTCATGATCTTTCATCCCAACAAATGAAAAGACAATAACTGATCCTATGGGAATATCCTCCAAATAGAACTGCCCATCGCCATCTGAAACGGTACCAATTGTGGTTCCTTTTAACACCACCGAAACCCCTGGCAGCGGCATTCCGTTTTTATCGATAATTTTACCAGAAATAGAATTATTTTGTGGTGCATTTTTTTCATTTCTTTGTAGCACTGCTGGTTTTAACAATATCAAATTACTTTCAGTTATCTGATAATCAATCTTCTCCGGATCAAGAACTTGCTCCAAAATCTGTAATACATTGCCCTCATGTATCTCTATGTTGGTCTTTTCATTTAAGTTTAGCTGCTCGTTTTGGTAGAGAAAGCGATATTCAGTTAATGATTCAATCTTCTGTAAAACACTCTTTACAGATGTATCCTTCATGTTCAGTGATAATTTTGAATGCTGTGTATAGACATTCCCTGAAACATGTACCATTGAAATTAGTAGAATGACTGTTGTTAGTTTCATTGTCAGTAATACTTTTTTAAGGAAAGGACTATACCTCCTCCTTATGTCATAAGTTTTTTTCATAAATTTGTAAAAGTTTAAATGAATTAATATCTAATGTTTGACACGTTAGATGTAATTTGTACAAGCGGGAAATGTCCTACCATTTCTCGCTTTTGTATTAAAATGGACATTCAAGTTATTTTTGCATAGGCAATTCTGTTTTAGGTGAGACAATAATCTTTTTTCCTTCAATTATATAGGTAATTGGGCTAATTATACTTAACGCGTAAAAAACATCGTTTATTGATTTTTCCTGAATTACACCGGTAAAGTGGAGTTCTTTTGTCAGCTCATTTCCAGCATCAATCTGCACACCATACCACCTCTCCAGGATATTGCACAATTCGGAGAAAGACATGTTATCCATATAGATTTTTCTTTCGATCCAGCCTATGCTGTGTTTTACATCAGTCTCAGAATGCATGAATTTTTTTGTCTCCTTATTAAATACCACTTCATGCCCGGGAGAAAGCATCACTTGTTGTTGACCAGAATTATCAAGCTCAACTCTTCCTTCAAACAATGCGGTACTTATTTCCTTATCCTGAGGATAAGCATTTAGATTAAATTTTGTACCGAGAACTTTTACCGAAAAATTATCTACCACGCTTATTATAAACGGATCTTTTCTTTTGGCGACAGAAAAATAGGCTTCACCGCTTAATGTAGCGCGTCTGATTCCGAGTTTTCTGTCTTCTGTAAATGTCAACTCTGATCCGGCATTTAAAATAACAGAAGTGCTATCGGGTAGTAAAATTTCAGACCTGCTACCTGCTTCTGTTTTAAAATTGAGGGGAACCGATTTGACTGATGAATCAGATTTGAAAAATATCATCCAGCCAAATACGACAAGAATGGTTGCCGCAGCTGAAAACAGCGTAATTGTTCGTCTCCTGTTCTTTCTCTGTTTCCTTTCAATTAAAAGATTCAGTCGCTGCCAACCCATTTCTTTGTCATACTTTTGCCTTTGTGCTATTTGATACATCCCCTGCCACAATTTGATAAAAGTTATTGCAAGACCTTTGTCCTCTTCCTGCATGTATTCCCAATCAAGCAATTGTTGTTCTTCAATCTCATTCCGATCAACATTTAACAAGTGATCGATTATAACATCCTTTATATTCTTTTCTGAATGCATCGTTAACGAGATGAGAATTTCAATTTATAATCATCGGATTTATACCATTATGACAATGAATATTCAAAAGGTCCTACTCAAAATGAACCTATTTTTATCAAAATAAATTAAAAAGATGAAGAGGGTGTTGTCCTGATACTAAATAGAGATTTCGAATTCTACACAGGATTTTAAAAATCTTAAAGATTTCCAAATATGATTCTTAATTGTTTTGATTGAGATGTTAAACATTTCTGCAATTTCCTTTTGTTTTAGTCCTTCAAACCGACTTTTTAGCAAAACAGCTTTCGAGCGCTCAGGTAATTGTTCAATACATTCTTCCAGTTTTCTGTAAAAAGTCTCTTTTCTTAAAAACTCCTCTTCATCACAGGGCTCATCAATTAAATTTGAGTTTAAACACACAGCTTTTTTACCTGACTCTGATTTTAAGTAATTCAGAGCACTGTTTTTGGCTGACCTATACAAATATTGACTAATATTCTTTTGAATACCTAATTTGTATCGATTAGCCCATAGTTTATAAAATAAGGTTTGAACCAAATCTTCTGAAGCAGCCGTGTCTTGCACGATACTATCAACATAAGCGCACAATCCACTATAATACTGGTAAAACAGTTCGTTAAAACTTGAATAATTTCCTTGTTTTAAACCATCCACCAATATTTTATCAAATTTATTCATAAGTTGCTTAACATGTGGAATTATCTGTATACTCAATCCTTATTCCGAGTCTTATTATTTATTATTCCTAAATTATTTGCCGACAAAAGATCCAACAGAAACAATTCAATTTTTTCCAAGTAGAACGGAAGCAAAATATCAATTTCACAATCTGTTATTTGCAAATGTAAAAAAAATATTTTATAATTGTTGCTGTATCTACTTTAGTCAGAGCAACTTTATATGAAAAAATATATCTATACAGGAATGGAGGGTTATCTCTTAACAAAATCTTCTGTCCTGATGAAAAGAAAATTATCAGATCTTATTAAAAATGCAGGGTACACAATTACCCTGGAACAATGGATCATACTTAACACTTTATGGGATAATGAAGGACTAATTCAAACAGAGATCGCTAAAAAGGCTTTCAAGGATAAAACTAACCTTACCAGAATACTGGATAAAATGGAACGTGATGACTTGGTAGTACGCAACAGAAGTAAGGAAAACAGAAGAGAATACAGAATTACAATTACTAAAAATGGGACTAAAATTTTCAGAGAACTTATTCCTCTTGTACAAAACCATAATGAAAAGATTATGCAGATTTTTGAATCAGATGAAAGGAATCAATTAATAGATAGTCTGCAAAAACTTATTGAAGCTATGGAGGAATAATACTCATTTACTTAATTCTAATTCAATTAATTGAATTAGAATTTCTCTTACAGGTAAAGAAAAATTTGCAAACCTGGAATAATTGAGAAATATAAATAACCTAACAACTGAAACTTTCAAATTGAGCTCCAATAACACTAAAAAATGTTCAACTTAAATAATCAAAGGAATATACTTTAAAATAATACCATGGAATTCAATTGCATACGACTTCTCGTCATCGATTTTGACAAATGTTTCAGGTTTTACTCAGAAACTTTAGGACTAAAAGTAAGCTGGGGTGAAATTGGCGGCAATTTCGCCAGTTTTGATATTGGCCTCCCTTTTGGGATCTCTATTTTTAAAACTGATTTAATGGCTGAAGTAATCGGCAACTCTGAAAAATCATTACCTATTGATTCCAGAGAAAAAATAGTAATTATATTAAAAGTTAAGGATGTAGATGCTTCTTTTCAAAAGCTAATAAAGAAAGGAGTAAAATTTATTAATAAACCAACAGACATGTCGGGCTGGGGCCTAAGAGTAGCTCATTTTCGCGATCCGGAAGAAAACCTGATTGAAATATGGTCGGAACTGAATAAAGACAAATGGGATCAGGTATTGGAGATTGAGTAATTATTATCTATCCTAAAATGAAGATTGTTCAATAATTTTGATATTAGAAAAAAACATAGAATAAAAACCCCTGCATCATCGAGAAAAATTATGTCAATAAGCACTTAATCCATATATCATGGTCATCATACATAATATAAGCTGTACTTTATCAATCATTGAAGTCAAATAATATGTGAACATTTAAGAAATGATCCAATTACGAAACCATATAAAAAAATCTAGCCATTCTTCAGTAGAATGAAAAATTCAATTAATACTATAAATGAAATCAAACTTGCGGTTATAATAATGGCTATAAAATAATAATTTCTCATTAATATATTTGTCAATGAATCCATGCCTATCAAAATATTAGCAGATAGCTCAGAGGCAGCAAACCTCTCTCTAAGATTTGGATTATATAAATATTCGCTATTCCCTGTAATATTTATAATATGAATTTCCTAGTCTCGCTTTTGAAAAACATTTTCAATCATCCGGGCAACTTTTAGAGTATTTCCCCCTGGACTAAATACAAGTATTAATACCTTCATCGTATTTCTCCTTCGTTCCTTTTGGAGCATGTCATTCCAAAAGAACAGATTCATAAAATATAAACTGATTTTTATGAAAGAGATTCGGAATAATATAATATCAGCTTTTATTTTTAAGTACCTCTTTCAGTACCATTGTTCCGTTAATTGCAGAAGGAAATCCCGAATAAACGCTCATCAAAATCATGATCTCAGCTATTTCGTCCTTGGTTATTCCAATGTTCATTCCGGCCATTATATGAAACTTTAGTTGAGAGCTGGCAGTTCCAAGGGAGGTAAGTGCAGCAATTGTTGCAATCTCTCTATAGCGCAGATTCAAAGCTGGCCGGGATGAAATATCAGCAAATCCATACTCAACGACATATTTGGCTAAATCACTAGAAATATCAGCAAAGGTTTCTTCTAGAACCTCTACCTGATCACTTTTCAGTTTTCTTAATTGTTCTGCACCTACCTCAAACCTTGATTTATTATCAGGTATTTCTGCAGATTCAATACGACCTTCTTCGTCAAACATTCCTTCTTCCCTTCTTTCTGTCAACACTTCTTTAAATGCAACCATCGCATTAATTGCACTTGGGAAACCAGAATATGCAGACATCTGTAATATGACTTCATGAACCTCTGCAATACTGCAACCGGTATTTAATGCCGCATTTATATGTACTTTTAATTGTAACTTTGCATTTCCCATGGCAGTAAGACAGGCTACAACGGCAATTTCTTTTGATTTAATATCCAAATCTTGCCTGCTATACACATCTCCAAATGCATACTCAATAATATATTTCCCTAAATCCGGCGATATATCATTTAGAGAATTAATGACTTTCTCCCCTGCATTACCATCAATTTTACTTAAATTACTGAATCCAATATCATATCTTTTTGAGTGATTACTCTTCTTTTCATTTGATTTTTCCATACCACACGATATAAGGGTTACAACTACAAACAATAGTACTATTTGTTTCATTTTTATTTACTGTAAATTTATGATTCTTTATGCTTTTAGAACTTTAATGACGCCGCCAACATTGGAAATACCTTGTGGCGCAATTGATGGGCAAACAGACTTCCATGAGTTCCCTGATTCCAAATCATATCATGGCTTATCCTATTCTTTGATAGAAGAGTTGAATAATAATTTGTGCCCTCCACAATCCATCTGTAATGGTCATTATATCCACAATCTACAGCCAGCAGCTTTAAACTTTCCAAGTTCTTTTTGTATTTCGCAATTTCCAGCTCAATACCACCAAAACCATTTTGCCATTTCTGAAGAATGTCGGTATTAAAAATTGTGTCATTCCCAACAAGCTCTGCGGGGTAGTCAAAATAAGGAGCTTTGTCCGTATTCGAAGCAAATGCCATTCCATAAGCAAAGGTAAATTCCACTTCCCACTCCCATTCCTTAAGATCTTTGACAAAATCCATATAAGCTTCGTGTGCTTCGTCTTTAGACAAGGGTTCAAGAATATCCAACAATTCAA
This sequence comes from uncultured Draconibacterium sp., assembly GCF_963675065.1. Classification (NCBI taxonomy): domain Bacteria; kingdom Pseudomonadati; phylum Bacteroidota; class Bacteroidia; order Marinilabiliales; family Prolixibacteraceae; genus Draconibacterium; species uncultured Draconibacterium sp. The sequence goes on from NZ_OY775906.1 coordinate 1,681,503, forward strand.
AAACTTTAGACATCGTTCCTCCATCCTTAAACATCTGGCTATCCATTATTCCATCTTCGTCGTATAAACCCGGACTCATGCTATATATTGAAGAAAAAAACTCAGGATGAAGCATGCCCAGATTAAGTACTCCATAGCCCCCCATGGACATACCGGTTAAAGCTCTTGAGTCTTTATGGGAGCTAGTTTTATAGTTTTGATCAACAAATCCAATCACATCTTTAATAACAAAATCCTCCCAGTTTCCGGTTACCGGAGAATTTACATAAAAGCTTCCTCTAAAATTATAAGCACCACTAATGGTAACACATATCATTTCGGGAACCTGACTTTCGGAAATCAAAGAGTCAAGAATATTAGCAATATAACCGGTAGGATCTACTCTCCCGCTATAACCTTCAAGAAAATAAACAACAGGATATTGTTTAGTCGAATTCTCATAAGATGGTGGTAGATAAATACCAATTTGTTTTTGTGTTGTATCTCCTAAAATATTGTTTTCAAGTGATGGAGAAGGAATATCAATGATTTCCCACGTTCCTTCAAGTGCAAATACATTGATAAGTCCACAAAAAAAGCTCAGTAAAACTAAAATATAATATTTCATTGCGCTATGTTTTTGAATTAGAAAAGAAGGATGATTAGTAATTAAGCATGGCGTTGCGGGTCACAAACTTCCAGTAATCAGAAATAGAATCTGGTCGTCCGTGCCAGTCAGGATCAGGAAACTGATCAACCACATTCTTCCAATTTCTATCTTCAAGAAATTTACTATCTACAGTGCAGCCTTTTAATTGATTTATTGGTTTCAGAAAAATATAGCCATCAAAAATATTCTGGAGTGTAAAATCAGTGTAGCCCATTGAATAATAGGATGAATCGGCTATCTCGCCCAAAGGAGTTTCCTTCAAGTCAAAACCTAAAGGACTATTTCCATTCTTACAAAGTAATTCCTCAACTAAACCGTTACCAGGTGAAAGTAATCGCGGTTCTTTGTTAATCCGATTCCTAAAATACTGATGAATAACAACTGAGTAAATTCTCTCCTGATATTTTTCATAAAGCAGATTGCCCATATTCCCATTTTCAAAGCGACAGTAATCTTCAGCTAAATAATTAAATACAGGTTCTTTATAGTGTGTAAAGGCATGATTTGTACCAGTAAGTACCAGAATCTTTTCATTTTTAACCAGTACTTCTTGCTCTATTATTTGGGCTCGATATTTTTCATGTCCTCCTTTATGGAATACCTTTTTCATGTTCTCAGGACTTCTCTCTCCTTTAAATTCTGACCAATCAAACTGATAGCTAATATTAAGTATTCTGAATTTCCTTGCCCCCTCTGGTAATGATTTGTTAAGCATCCAGGCATGACGATAAACATCCATATACTCAACATAGGGCCAGGCAACGTTGTAATTGAACATGATCTTTCGTGCCAGGCGTTCATCATATTCTTCTGCCGTAACTAAAGAATCAAGCAGTTGCTGGTCTTCACTTGCGCCAAACTCCATCCCCAGGTTATATACTCCTGCCTTGTACAATTCAGGGATAATACCATGAACAAATTGCAGATTCTCTTTAATCATGTGTTCTTCGGCCAACAGAATTACATCATGATTATTGAATTTTTCAATAAGATATTGTCCGGGAGGTCTCCCTTCCCTTTCCAAAAAATTAAGCAATTCATTTTCATTCCTTGCTTTAACTTTCACTGGTTGACAACTGCCGGATAGAACAATAAAATAGAAGACGATTAATAAGAATATATTTTTGACCATCATTTTAAATTTCAAATTCGATCACCATTGAAGTTTTAGCAGAAACATCAAGTTTTTCCTGTAGACTGACTTTGTCTCCATTTAAAATGTTAACACCAGCTTTTGCATCCTTTATAAATGCACTGTATCGACTCAACTCAAGAGAACGGGGATGGTTATTTTTGTTAAGAATTACCATAACTCTTTTGCTTTCTAAATATCGAAAATAAACGTAAACACCATCCTGAGGTATAAAATGTCCAAGCTTTCCATTAGCTACAACATCATTTGCTTTTCGCCATTTCAACAAGGTCTGTAAAAATTCTTTTACATCTTTTTGATCTTCATTTAATCCTAAATCAGTAAAACCGTTTACTTCATCACCATTCCAGCCTCCAGGAAAATCACTTCGGGCTTCTCCGTGCGAAGTCCCTTCTATTAACATTTCTGTACCATAAAAAATCTGCGGAATTCCTCTTGTTGTGAGATAAAAAGTAAGGGCAATTTTAAACAAATCGAGGTCTTTGCCCACCTGTGTATACAAACGTTCAACATCATGATTGTCAGGAAATATGAGCAAATCATCAGGCTCCGGATATAGAAAATCCTTTGCAAGCATTTCGTAAGGTTTAATAAAGCCGGTGTTGTAATTATCTTCTTCAATTAATCCATCATTAAAAGCCTTCTGCAAAGGAAAATCGATTAAGGACGGTAAAGATGAAGTATATCCATCGTAGTTAACTTTACCTCTTTGCCAGTAGGAAACAATAGCCGGATCTTCATTCCATTCTTCACCAACAATATTTAAATTAGGATATTCGGTCATCAACCTGGAACTCCAGCTTCTAAGAAAATACCTATCGGAATAGGAATAAGTATCAACCCGAATCCCGTCAAGATCTGCATATTCTACCCACCAAATGCAATTTTGAATAAGATAGTTTGCCATAAGCCCATTCTTCTGATTCATATCAGGCATGGTTTCCACAAACCATCCATCAACAAGCTGAAGCGAATCTTTTTCTGCCGCATGTGGATCATGAAGTGTTGTTTTGCGGTGATTTGTAAAGCTTTTGTTTTCCTGAAAGTTTAACCAATCTTTTGTTGGAAGATCGCTCATCCACCAATGTTCCGAACCACAATGATTTAGTACAACATCTATAATCAGTTTCAATCCCTTTTCCTTGCAAAGCCGACTTAATTCTACATATTGTTCATTTGAACCAAACCTCGGATCAACATTATAAAAATCAGTAATTGAATATCCATGATATGATAATTCCTTCTGATCATTTTCAAGAACAGGCATTAGCCAAACTGCAGTAAATCCAAGCTCTTTAATGTAATCAAGGTTATCAATTACTCCTTGAATATCACCACCATGCCTACCATTTGGATTACTTCGATCTACGCTCATTTCATTCATTCCGTCTACAATGTCGTTGTCTTCATCTCCATTCGCAAAGCGATCTGGCGTAATCAAATAAATAACATCTGCCGGGCTGTAACTTTGCCGTTCTGAAGACTCCCTCTTCCTGGCTTTTAATTCATAAGCTACATTTTCCTGAATTTCACCATCTTTCAATAATGCTATTTCAAAATTCCCCGGCAGAGTTTTTGCATCAATATTTAAATCAATAAAAAGGTAGTTTGGATTTTCAACCTGAATGACATTCTTAATTTTAACTCCCTTATAGGAAATTTGAGGTTTAAGTCCTCCAATATCATCTCCGTGTAGCATTATCTGCAGGCCAGGATTTTTCATTCCTACCCACCAACAATTAGGTTCCACATTTATCTGAGAAAATCCACTGTATCCAAACAATACAAAAAACAAAATTGAGATTATTGATTTCATGATTAAAACGATTTATTAGGTTTAAATGATTCGTTGATTTCTAATTCTTTTTTAATACCAGAATACTGAACAACTGCTTTTATATTTATTAACTCATTTGAAGAAAATATACCTGTATTACTAATGGATACTTTATAATCGTTTACTGAATATTCTGGTAAGCTATAAAGCGAATATTTTAATCCGTTATTAAAACTAACAACCGGATTTAGGATGGGAGTTGTTATTTCTACAGGGTGTTCAATCTGTTCCAGAATAACCTGAAAATCATCAAGCTCCGGATTACAATCACCATACATATAGACAAATGGCAAAGCAATTCGTTGAGCAAGGTAACTTTCCCTATGATCGGGAACTCCAGGAACTTCGTAATATACAAGCTCCTTCCCATATTCATAACCTTTTGCGCAGAGCGTATCAACAATTGCGCGCTCCTGATCTACATAGCTTATGTATCCTCCCCATTCATCTTCTCCTGTGTCAATCCATAATTTTACATCCTGCTTTTGAGATTCACTAACCAGAGGAATAATTCCCTTTACTGTGGCAGGAGAAATTGATACGCCTTTTGAGAATACATCTGATTGATACAATATCATATATAAAGAGAGTAATCCTCCCAATGAGTTCCCAAAAATTGCCCGGCCATCCCTATTATCTGACACATTATAATCCTTTTCTATAACCGGAATAAGTTGTTCTGTAATCCATGTCGCATGATGAACATCTTTACCTACATGTTCTGAACCATACCAATTAGTGTTATAAGGAATATATTCCTGCGCCCTGTAAATACCATTACTAATCCCAACAACCACAACTGGTTCGATTATTTTATTCGTGATCAGGCTATCCAGCACTTCATCAACCTCCCATTCTCCATTACCACCTGTCGCTTTTGAAAACAGATTCTGACCATCTAGCATATAGGCAACCGGGTAAGGCTCTGCCCTTTGTGGATCATAACCTTCAGGTAAATACACATATACACCCCGGTTGTCCACTTTTGTAAAAGTTACATTCGGATGTGGAATACGAACTCTTCTTATTTGACCTTCACTTTTTGTTCCATCGCAGTCTGATAAACGTACTAAAATCTCCATATCGGCAAGACTCTCCACATCTATACATGTACGCCCTAAAATGGCTTCTTCTGTTTTTATTAAAGAAAAATCAGGGATATATGAGGTTTCTTTGACTAGTCTTGTAAGAATTTCAACTTTTTCATCTTTTGTTCCATTGGTTTCCCATTCAATAAATGCCTTCTCATTTGTTAGCTCTATTTCAAGTCCTTCAAGTTTTTTAACTGAATATTGGTTGTGCTTAATTGAGTCGACTTTCAAGTTTTTTAGTAGCTCACACCCCGGCTTAACCGTGAATTTTGCACTTCCAAATCCTTCATCAAAAGAAACGTTCGTAGGTAACATCCGTTCCTTAATTGATGACATTTTATGCACCCACTTTCCGTTAATCATAAATGCAAAAAGATAATCACCGGGAGCTAATTGAAGATTTAAACAGAATGAGCCATCTTCTAATTTATTCATGCTGAAGGCTTCATCTTTTGCGTTAAAACCATTCATACTTCCCAGTAATTTTATTGAGTCAATATGTTCATGAGGTAATGGGGCATATTGAAATGTAACATCAACCGCTTCATCTCCCCTATCTTTATTTGAGGTTTTACAGGACATTGCCAGAAATATTATTGTGGCAAAAAATAGTATTCTAATCATTTTTCCAGTTATAAGTATTATTAGTTAGACTCTTTTCCAAATAAAAACTCTATTGGAACATTCACTCTTTCCCGCCATGATTTTTCATTATGCTCGGCACCTTGAAATTTTAAACTTGTCCAGTTTTCATTCTTTTCATATCCCTTTTTTATAAGCATTTCATCCACTTTCTTCTGAAATGGTTCATAACCGGCGTCAGTGTATTCAGTTCCAAAATCGAAATACAACTTATGATTCTTAGGAGAGGGAAGGTTATTTCTGACATAGTGAAGAAAAGCCCCATTCTTTGCTGGCCAATGGGTAGAAATACATCCTGCTCCGCCCCATACCTTTGGATATTCGCAAACTGCATAAAGAGATATTAAGCCTCCCAGGCTCGATCCCATAATAAAGTTATGTTCAGGTTCGGGCTTTGTTCTAAAGTATTTATCAATAAAAGGTTTTAGCTCTTTAACCAGAAACTTTAAGTATTGGTCTGATGATTTATTTACTTTATCCAAATCATTTTTTTTATTCTTTCTCTGCAACGAGCGCGGCTTAGATGGAATATACTCAGGTCCTCTGTGAATTGTATTCCAAACGGCGACCACAATCAATGGCCTGATTTTATCTTGTGTGAGTAAACTCAATACCGTACTGTCAACACCCCAATCAACCCCGGTATACGATGATCCCGGAGGAAAAACATTTTGTCCATCGTTCATGTATAATACATCGTAAGTTTCTTTAGGATCATAGCCTGGAGGTAACATTATTTCAATATTTCTGGCCGGGACATATTTGGATGGGAAAGCCGGGATTTGTATTATTTCGTTTTGTTTATTAGCTACTTCCTGTGCATTTCCCATGCAAAAAAAAGACACTAAAATTCCTAATAAGATAATCTGTTTCATGACTTTTGTATTTTTATAGTTGAAAAAATAAGGCGGCAAAGGATTATTCGTAAATACCTACCCATCTGATAAGTAAAAAAAGGCCGCCTTATTGTATTTTAAATATTATTATTAATCCAGATAGCTGAATTGGTATTCTCAATAAAAATGATGGAATCGTATGATTTTATTAAGCTAACTTTTCTGTAGGCATCCGCTTCGTTTCCGTAATCAACTCCAATATGTCTGTGTAAAAGAGGGCCCTGAAAAGTATTCCTTAGACTGGAGTTCTTTGGTAAAATTGAAAAATCCACAAAAATTATCGGTTTCTTTAATCGACACAATTTCTCACCATAGGAACCAGGTAAAGGATCAGATAACTGCCTCGAAATGTATTCATTCTCTTTATGGACTAAAACATTTCCCTTTCCAAATTCAAACCCTATGGAATAATAGTCGTCACCCATTGAGTTTTTCAGGTAATACCCGAGCCTACCGGGACTTAAACAGCTTATATGGCCATTGTGTGCCCATATCATTGCCTTTGCATCAACTTCCTCATAATTCATAATCCATTTAACGTTTTCAGCCTGAAATTCATCTCGATCATATCCTTTAAGGATTGCCAATGCCTGCTCCAAGACTCGAAGATTCTGCCGTGCTATTCGATACATTTCTTCCGATGTTTTTGCAGAATACTGTTTTTCATTGTTCTCAAACTCTTCAATCAATGGGCTCAGTTCATTTTCCCATTTTTCCAATTGCTGGTCTGATGGTGATGCTCCATAAAAATGCAGTCGGTTAGCAGCAAAATCATCCAGTTTATCACTCAGCTCCTCAACTTTATTAGGTTCAACAATTTTTAGAAACTCGAGAAACGCAAGTGTACTTTGTTTTGTGTAAATTAAATCGAATCCATAAAATCGAATTTTATCATTTCCCGAGCGGTCTTTATTAAAAGTTCGCATCCACTTTAGCATTTCCAGAACCTCAATGGTTTGCCATCCGTTTCCTTCCATGGCTTTCAGAGCATCTAGTGCAGTACCTGTACCATATTGTAAATAGTCGTTAACTAATTGACATTCGCCAAAAGTTGCTTCCATTAGAAATACCCGATAGCCTTCCTCTTCAACCAGGTAACGAAACATACGATGTTTCATCTGAAAGAATTCACGAGTTCCGTGTGTTGCTTCTCCCATTGCAACAATCTTTCGATCAGAGATAAATGCATCCAATTTTTCTAACTCACTGATATTCGTTAAAGGATCTGCTGTTGATAATGGAATTATTTCAAGATCGTTTTTTGATGTTGAATTATTCTGAAAGCTACACGAATAAAAAACACATATAAACACAGCCATCAAAGTTGCTTTCATAAGGAAAAACTTAAGGTTTTAACAAAAATTTTAATGGAATATGTACCCTCTCTCTCCAGTCTATTTCGTTATGTTTAGCTCCTTCAAACTTACGGGTCATCCAATTCACATCCTCTTCATAGTTATTCTCTCTCATCATTTGATCAACCTGTATTTGATATGGTTCGTAAAGAGAATCAAGAGTGGCAGTTCCAAAATCAAAGTAAAACTTATGATTAGATGGATTTGGGAGATTATTCTTAACATATGGAAGGAAAACTCCATCAAGGGCTGGCCAGTGTGTAGAAACACAACCGGCTCCTCCAAAAACTTCAGGATATTCACATAAAGCATAACAGGATATTAAACCTCCCATACTTGATCCCATTATAAAAGTATTTTCCGGCTTATTAATGGTGCTAAAATTTTCATCTACAAATGGCTTCAACTCATAAACAAGAAACTTCAGGTATTCATCTGACAGCAAATCATTCATTAATCCACTGTTTTTACGTAATTCCTGAATGGCCTCCACAGGTTTATTAGGCATATATTCCTGAAAACGAATTTCAGTATTCCAAACAGCAACAACAATAACAGGTCTTATTTCTCCCGTTTTCATCAAGTCTGCAACAGCCTCGTCAACTCCCCATTCGTTATTGTAAAAAGCAGTAAAGGGATCAAATACATTCTGCCCGTCATGCATATACAGTACATCATATTTTTTGTTGGGATCATAATTCGGAGGGAGCATAATTTCCACATTCCTGGGTCCAATATATTCAGATTGAAATCCTGCATATTTTTTAAATTCAGGATTTGGGTTTTTGTTGGAGTGTGAACAAGCCAACATTGTACAAAAAAGACTAATAACTAATAATGTTTTCATGTTTAAAAAGTTTTGTAATTCTCTATTATTTTTCGTGCTTGTCTGTCTGGGTCATGCACCAAAATGGATTTGTCATCCAGGATCATTGTTTCTCCATTCTCCGGAGAATATGGTTTCCATTCTGGCATCTCAGAACAAAGAGGTGATCCGTTACGAACAAAACTGAGTAGCGATGCAACCATCTTTTCAGATAATTCTCTGGGTCTTTTCCCGCCTCCGGTATGTGTTAACATCCTATCTGTATTGTATAGCCAGAAACATATATCCGAACAATGAAATGCCCTTAAACGGTTATTAAACAAAGGTGGCTGCCATGCAAACCAGGCTAAGAAAACAGAAGCATTTTGCTTAGCTTTTCTGTTGGCCAGCGCAATTGCCCCGGATCGATTACTTAAAATCATCGACCAAATTTCAATTGGTTTCCTGCGCGGAAAACTTTGTGCATAAGCATTTACAATTGCTCCAGTTTCTTCGCCATACCTTTTCTCTAATTGTCGCTGAACATCTTTCAACGACATATTTTCAAACTCTGCACTAAACTGTCCTGGTGCACTTTCGTTCAATGTTGAACAAATCAATGTCGGAATATTTTCAACGTGTTGGATTGCGTCCGGCTCAAAAGGATGCTTGGGAATTACCAAACCGTCAACAACTGGTCCCCACTCTACCCGTTCGTGATTCCCTCTCTGGTATTTTTCGTGTCTGATTTTAGTAATTACAGAAGAAGAAAGAGAAAGATATTCATCCCAAGACATTTCCTGAAGCTTACCAATCTGTCCCTTGCCTATTCTCCCTTCATGTAGAATAGTATTTGCAATTCGGGATGATAAATCATTATCGCCAAGAGTAAGTCTTCCACCACTCAATAAAACGGCCTTGTGAAAAAGATTTTTTGCCTTGGGCATTGCCATTAAGCTGGTTATTTTTGTTGCTCCGCCCGATTGCCCCATTAAGCATACATTATTGGGATCTCCACCAAAATTGCTAATGTTTTGTTGAACCCAGTTTAATGCAAGTACGATATCCAACATTCCCACGTTACCTGATTTTTCAAAACCAGGAGCTCCCATTTCCGAAAAATCAGAAAATCCAAAGGCATTTAGTCGATGATTAAGAGAACAAAATACAACATCGCCTTTTCTGCTTAGGTTTTCGCCGTGATAATCATCCTGTTCAATAGCATTGCCTGCTGTAAAGCCACCACCGTGTAACCACACTATTACCGGCCGATTTGAAGTACCATTAATTTCAGGTGTCCAAACATTAACGCGAAGACAATCCTCACTCACTCCTTCGTAATTCCAATGATCGACAAATGAACTGTAAGGATTTTTATAACGATTAGCCAAGTCCTGTGGTGCGCTGTCTCCCCACCAAAGAGCAGGATAAACATTTTTCCATGGAGGTGGTGATTTAGGTGGCATAAATCGGTTTCTACCACCCGTGTCTGCACCATAAGGAATACCAAGAAAAGTATAGACATGATTAAGTATAAATCCTCTGACTTTTCCATGAATAGTATCTGTTACGGCAATCTTATCGCCCACATACAAGCTTTGTTCGTCTTCAGCATAAACTTCTTGATTTTCCAAAGAATCTGCTTTCGCAGAAAGCCCATAACCCAGTCCCAATCCTGAAATACTTGTTAATCGTATAAATTGTCTTCTGCTATTTTGCATTTGCAAACTACTATTCTGTTTAATCCTTTAATTGATTAAAAGAACCATCATGAAGATGGTTCTTCACATTATTTTAGTATTACCGTATAGGTATTTTCAATAAAATTGATTGTAACCAAATAAGTTCCGGCTTGCTCCGGAGATGTAATCGATAACGGCTGAGTTCCTTCAGCATTTTCAGAGTAAACTAATTGGCCCCAATTATATGAACCATTCTCATCTGTTCCCCAGAATGGCACCTCTTCTAAAGAAGTTCCTGCATAAATATTCCAGCCAACAGATGAACCATCGAAGTCTATTTCAAGCTCATAAATGCCAACATCTGTGCGATTGAAAGTAAATAAGTCGGAAGATGAATTACCCAACGAGAGGTAAACGGTTTCCGGAATGGGGTAAACGGCATATGTCATATTTTGAATATCAACCAATACCCGGTAGTCTCCTTCTGTATCCGGTGTTGGTATTGAAGCCGGATCGCTGTCAGCGTCGGTAGCCCGATATTGAAGAATGCCACTAACATTGTTTCCTGTTCCATCAGACCCCCACATAGGTGCCCATGTTCCTGGATCGCGAATAAACTTATACCACTCATTCGGGATAAATGTTGATACTGTCCCGTAGACTTTATCATACAAATGAGGAACCTCCACCGGGTTTACATTATCCCAGCCAACAACTGTTCCAGAACCAAGCATATAAATCGGGGCCAGTTTCAGTTTGTAAGGTACTACTTTAAAAGAAATAACATTGGAACTTTGCCTTTGTGCTGCATCACCCACAACTCCAGACACTCTTAACTCCATATCCTTTTTTACATATGGATCTATGCCCATTATGGTTAAAAACTCATTAAGACTTTGAACCGTTAATGTCATCGAGAAAGTATTGTCATTTAGTATCTCCAAAGAATTTGAGAAGTCATTCCCAAGCTCATCCAGTTCGACGACATAACTGATTGCTGCATCATAACCAAAATCAGCCTGATTCCAGCTTAATTCAAAGAGCGTATCAGCAGCGTCTTCTTCAAACAATATAAAATCTCCATCTTCAATGCTGGATATCAATTCAGGACTTTCAAGATAATTTATAAGGGGAGCATACTCTTCATCTTTATGGATACAGGAAGTTAAACTTACGATCCATATAAAAAACATATATTTTAATATCGATTTCATGAATAAAAAAATTTGAATGTTGTTACAATTTTTAAGAGTTGAGTCCCTAATACCGGGACTCAACACACTGTTCAAACTATTACTTATTAATAACCTGGTGTTTGTGTCAGATTTATATTAGCGGTCATCTCAGATGCAGGAATTGGATACAAGCGATAACGTTCGTTAACAGCTTTTCCCTCTTTTACTCCACCTTTCCAGGCCCATAAATAATCGTTACCCACAAACTTTCCGAATCGTATTAAGTCTGTTCTTCGGTGGCCTTCCCAATAAAATTCCCTTGCACGTTCATCCAAAATGAAATCAAGAGTTAAATCTTCCGATGAGATATTACCTGAATTATCGGTATATGCACGTGTGCGAATTCTATTTACGTATTCAAGTGCTGTTGCCAGGTTGCCATTTGCAGCTCCTCGCAAAACGGCCTCTGCGTAATTCATGTAGGCTTCAGCAACTCTGAAAAAGGGAAAATCTGTATCAACAAACGAAGCATCTGAGCCCATCTCGCCTGCACTTGTTATATTTTTCCACTTGATAACCAGGTAGCCTTGTGAAAATTCAAAGATATCATCTATCTCTAAAGTCTGATCTTCGGTATAGAACATCTCGCGTCGATCAAAACTACTTCTAACGATGCTAAACGTAAAATCAGGCGAATTCACATCCAGTTCAATAGAATAGGTACCGGCATCTGCAATGCTAATATTATCTCCCCAATAACTCAGACCTCCTGTAAATGCATCAACTCCTAAGGCAATTCCCCAGTCGTTGTTGGCTATAAACTTAATATCGCCGGGCACCAGGTCAATTTGTGCCGACCAGATTTTTGTTTCCGGATCAAAATTCATGGACTGAGAAACATCCCATTGGCCTTCTGTTGCGCTACCAATAATTCCCCAGTCCACCTTCTGTACAGAATAAGTTTTTGGATCCGAGCCCATGTCAACATTTATTTTATAGTAACCGGCTTCAGATGCAATAAGATTATCACCATCATTCGAAAGTACACCATCTGCGCTTCCCCAGCCTGCATTCCAATCAGGAGTTTCGGTAATCTTAAATTGAGAATTGTCATCAGCAAAGTAAATATAGCCCTCGTAATTGCTATCGGAATTAACTGATGCTAATGTTGGGACATTATCAAACGACCAGTCAAATTCACTATAACCTGAAGCACTTTGATAATTACCAGGCAAATATACAACAGGGTAAACGGCTGCACTTTTATTACTTATGGTGGCACTCTTTATCAATGATAAATCCTTAAATTTTGCAACCATTTCTTTTGTGGTTCGGATTCCAGCCCATCCTCCATCTACTCCAAGTGTGGTTGGTTCTAATGTATTTCCAATACAGGCATGAATTATAAAATCGGTACCACCATATGAACGTGATTGAATACCGTCATAATTTATGGGAAAGATTACTCCTTCTGAAAGATGGTTATCAGCTAAGAACAGATTTTCATAATTATCTTCCAATCCATATCCAACATCAATTATTTTTTGTGAGTATTCAGCACACTCTGAATATTTTGCTTCATCAATATAGACCTCGGCATTCAAATACATTTTAGAGAGCACCATCCACACTGCAGATTGATCTGCTCTTCCGTATTCGGCTTGTCCTGCAGTTGTAATTAGCGGTTCAATCTCTTTCAATTCTTTCTCTACAAAATCAAATAAATCTTTTCTTGAAATTTGCTGAGGGAAAAATGCCCCGACCTCATCTTCCTCGGTTACAAAAGGAATACTCCCAAATAAATCAATGGCATGGTAATAACTTAACGCTCTTAAAAAGCGGGCTTCGCTACGAAATGATTTTATTTCTTCTTTTACGCTGTCTTCAAAATCACGACCATTAAGTTTTTCGTCTGTGGTTTCGCGTAAAAATTCATTACACAATGTTACCTGGTATAATATGCGATAATATAAATTGGTAATAAACTCATTGCTAGGAGTCCATTCAATATCATGGAAATCTCGTAAATTACCATCGTTCCAGGCAATAATAACCTCATCAGTTGGTAATTCCTGCGCATACCACAAAGCTCTCAAGTATTGGCCGAATCCTTCATCAAGCCCACTTAAATCGTTACTTCCTGATGGACCGGACTGTCCGCTTAATGCTAATCCTGCATAAAGCTTTGACAATACTTGTTTATAGTAATCAGGATCTTGATAAACCTTGTCTGAAGTTAGTTCGTCTTTATCGCGTGGCAAAGTATCAAGATCGCTAATACACGAACTAACCAATATTGATATGATGCCAACAAATAGTATCAGGTATTTTTTATAATTCGTATTCATAATAAATGTTTTTAGGTTAGAAACTTAGATTAACACCCAGTTGAACAGTTGTTGGGCGGGGATAAATATTGTTATCAATTCCCCCAATTACTTCAGGATCGAGGCCCTCGTAATCACTGATTACAAAAACATTTTGTACTGTAGAATACAATCTCAAAGTTGACTTTTCGCCAATTACTTTGTTAAAAGTATATCCCAACGAGATATTGTCGAGGCGTAAGTACGAAGCATGGCGGATATAGTAATCAGAGAGGTATTGTGGATTCTCAAATTCTGTTTCAAGCACATTTCTGTTTAAATTTGAAAGGAAGCCTGATGAGTCGTATAAACGATTAAAAGTTCCGTTTGACGACCAAACATTATTATAGACGTAGTTATCAAGAGCTATTCGGCCTGCCAGGCTTATATCCCAGTTTTTCCAATTTAATGTTGTATTAAATCCCATGAAAAGATCTGGAGCAGCTTTTTTATAATGATAGCGATCATCATTACTAATAATTCCATCATTATTTCGGTCGACATATACTCCTTCAAGTGGAGTTCCATCCGTATCGTAAACCTGTTCATATACATAAAACGAGTACATTGGATATCCTACGCTATGAATTTGGATGGTGTTGCCATACCCGCTAATACCGCCTACATTTACACCAACATAAGTAGGATCATCAGTAGCTGTTAATTTTGTAATCTCGTTTTTGTTATAGGTCAGGTTATAACCAATTTCCCAGGTCAGGTTCTTTTTCTGTACCGGTATTACATTTAAAGAAAATTCAACACCTCTATTTTCCAGATTACCCACATTTGTTAAAATCTGGTTGGTTAGATTAGTTCCGCCCGGTACCGGTATAAAGTTGATGAGATCATTCGTTTTTTTGTAGTAAGCATCTATAACACCCGTAATACGGTTGTTATAAAAACCATAATCAATACCTATGTTATAGGTTTCAGTTTCTTCCCACTTAATATTTGCATCATAACCTTCAGGTCGCAGTGTTGTATAAAAAGTATCTCCCAGTTGATATTTAGCATTGTCCTCGCTGAATGTATATCGCGGTAAATAAGGATAATCGCCACTTGATATATTTTGCTGACCGGTTACACCATAGCCAACTCTAAATTTTAAATCTGAAACTTTATCCACATTTTTAAGGAAACCTTCATCTTTTATTCTCCAGGCAAAAGCCATGGATGGGAATGTCCCCCAACGTGTATCTTTTGAAAAGCGAGATGATCCATCGTGTCTTAATGTTAAGGTTAACAAATATTTTTCCTTGAAGGAATAGTTTAGTCTTCCGAAAAAAGAAAGTTGGTAATTCTCTGTGTCATAATCTGTATCGCCATATAAAACGGTCTCATTTACATTGGCAGAGTAATTGTCTCCATATCGCCAGTAATGTTGCCAGGAGTAACCTGCCATCACATCAATACGACTATCTAGCTTCTCCAGATTGCGTGCATAATTGAGATAAAAATCTAACAATAGGTTTTCTCTCTTCTGTGAGCCATAGCCCATACCTCCTCCTCCATGTTGTTCATTATAAGCCCACGATGCATAAACAGGAGTAAAATATTCAGTCTCACTATCCGAAATATCATATCCTAAATTTAAGTTTGCTCGCAGTTCAGGTAAAAAATGGAACTTATAGTCGAGCTGAACATTTCCAATACTTCTCATTACTTCGGATGAAGCCTCACTCAAATCGAGCATAGCCAATGGATTGGAAGGTGCAAGATTTATTGGATTACCGTTTTCTTGTAACCAGGTAAAATACCCTCCATACTCGCTTGTTTCATCTAAAGGATATTGTGTAGGATCGAAAATCATTGCAGAACCAATTGATCCCTGATTGGCAAACTGATTTTCAACTATCATCCCTCTAACATTCACGTTAATACGTAAATGATCATCAAAAAATGTTGGATTGAGGCCCAACGACAATGTTTTGCGTTCTAAACCAGATTCCTTTAAAATTCCATTTTGGTTAGTGTATGCTGCCGATAAACGAAATGGGATATTTTTAATATTACCGGTAATACCAATATTATGATCCTGACTGTAAGAGGTTCTGAAAATTACATCCTGCCAATCGGTATTTGCTTCACCCAATAACTCCACAGGTCTATTATTCTCGGGATACCTTCTGGCAACCAATTCGCTAAATTCAGTTGCGTTTAACACATCAACACTACCTCTCGGTTCACTTACTGTTGCAAATGAGTTAATGTCCACATGAAGTGATTCGCCCTTTTTCCCTTTTTTTGTAGTTATAATAATAACACCATTCGATGCTCTTGAACCATATATGGCAGTCGCTGATGCATCTTTCAAAACCGTAAAACTTTCGATGTCGGATGGATGAATAGTATTTAAAGGATTTCTCATCCCGCTAATTCCATCACTATCTACGGTAACACCATCAATAACTATTAATGGATCATTACTTGCCGATAAGGAAGAACCTCCTCTTATTCGAATTACCACTCCATCTCCGGGAGCTCCGCCAGCCGTTGTTACCTGCACTCCAGCCATTCGGCCAGAGAGTAATTCCTGGGCTGATGTTATGGCACCTTTATTAAAATCACTTGAATTTAATGCTTCAACAGAGCCTGTTGCATCTTTCTTTTTAGTAGAACCATAACCAATTACAACAACTTCTTCAAGAGATTCTACTGACTGTTCCAGTACAACGTCAATTTCAATTTCGTCGTTAACAACAACTTCCTTTTCTTCATACCCTACAAAAGAAAACCTCAAAACATCGCCTTTTGCTGCATTTATGGCAAATTCTCCATTCATGCCAGTGATAGTACCAATGGTTGTTCCTTTTAGTACAACAGTAACCCCGGGAAGCGTTTCATCTGATGTTGCATCTGTAACTTTTCCTGTGATCTGCCTGGACTGCCCCATACAGACATTTACTGAGCTCAGAATAAGGAGTAAAAACCCTAATCTTAAATAAACTTTTTTCATCATAGATTTGATTGTTAGATTTAAAACTTTACAAATGCGATACCTGTTAAGATCATAACAGGTGTAGCATTTACGATTCGAAGAGAAGAAGTTGCACTCACTATAACAAACAATTGGGTTACACGACAAATGTGAGGCTACAGAAAACTTATTACCTTATTCAAGTCGCTTCGTACTTGCTTTAAAGCCTCTCGTCCACTGCTTTGTGCTTTTCGTCCTGTTTTGTTAAAATTTTCAGCTTCCTGCTTGTTGTTTTTCTAATATTCAATTAACTATGTATGATAAAGCAGACGTAATGAAACTAGTTGAGTCAGAACATGAAATTCTAAACAGTATATTAAATAACAGGATAATACAACATACCTTTTATTGGACGAGTTACCTGTTCTTTTTTGGTTTTATGTGGGGCACCTACGACAATAATTTTGAAAAAAGCTTCCTGATTGAAATAATTAATATGCCTTTGAAAATGGTAATGGTTTATTTCATCATTTATTATTTGTTACCCCATTATTTATTTCAGAAAAAAATCCTTCATTTTTTTGCCTATTTTGCACTTACAATTTTGCTGACGGCAATAATCAGGAGGTACACGGATAACTACATAATTCAGGAGTACTTTCTATCTTATGGGAAACTCCCCATTTTCGATCCAAATCAATTCATTTATACCTTGCTAAAAATAAATCTGGTTTTGGTATTGCCAATGACTTTAAAAATTACCGAAAACGTTTTTAGCAGCGATAGAAAACAACGTTTATTGGAAAAAGAAAAACTGGAAGCTGAGTTAATGTTTTTAAAAAATCAAACACATCCACACTTCCTTTTCAATACACTCAATAACCTTTATTCACTTGTTCTTAAAAAATCAGATAAATCACTAAATGTTATCCTCAAACTTTCTGAACTTTTACGTTACATGCTTTATGAAACAAATGCCTCCAGAGTCAGTATCCAAAAAGAATTAAATTCGATCAAGAGTTATATTGAACTTGAAAAAATACGATACGGCAAACGAGTTGATTTAAGCTTTAACACATGGGGAAACTTTACTGTTGACGGAATTGCCCCAATGCTTATAATCCCGTTTATTGAGAATAGCTTTAAACACTGCACCAGTGGTTCGAATGGAGAAGGATGGATAACTATTGACATGAGTATATTGGAACATTCTTTTAGCCTAAAAATTGAGAACAGCGTACCTCCGAACACCCAGGAAATTACTGATGCACATGGAATAGGTTTGAAAAATGTAAAACGTAGGCTGGAATTACTTTACGAAAAAGATCACGAATTAATAATTGAAGAATCAAGTGATTCTTATCTTGTAAATTTGAAGTTAAACTTGAAATCAAGAAGATGAAACGATCAAGGTCTGACATCCAACGAAACATGCCAGCAAATAACTTTTCTACAAGTTAAAGGAGTCACCATTAAAACATATGATTACAGAAGAATGAAAATAAAATGCCTCATTGTTGACGACGAAGAATTAGCCATTGATATAATTGACGATTATATCAAGCGTTTGGAGTTTCTGGAAATTAAAGGAAAATGTAAAAATGCGATTGAAGCATTAAATATGCTCAATTCAACAAAAATTGATCTAATATTTTTGGATATTCAAATGCCGGGCTTAACAGGGTTGCAGCTCATGAAAAACATTGCAAATCCTCCTCAGGTTATATTCACAACTGCATATTCGGAATTTGCACTTGAGGGATTTGAATTGGAAGCACTTGATTATCTTATCAAACCAATCTCATTTGAAAGATTTATTAAAGCTGTGAATCGCTATTTTAAGCTTAATAACTTCAACAATCTCATTATCAACGAAAAAATTGAAGAAAGTTCAAATCCATTTATTTTTGTCAAATCGGATAAAAAAATGCTAAAGGTTTTTCTTAGCACCATTACACACATTGAAAGCATACGAAATTATGTAACAATTTATTTGAATGATGACTCTCAAATTAAAACGCATAATACGATATCTAATATAGAACAAAAACTAACCGAACCGGGATTTCTCAGGATACATAGATCGTATATTGTCTCCACTGACAAAATAGAAAGTTACACTACCGGGAGCGTTCAAATTGGAAGAGAATTCATTCCAATTAGTAGAAATTATAGAGCTAAAGTTCTCGCCTTTTTGGAGGGTTTAAGTATTTAAGTAGAATCATGAAGTTACATCTACCTTTTGTAATTCTATTTTTTATGATTTCGCATATCTCTAAAGATTGCAATAGTCAAATCCGTGATTCAATTTATATCAATCGCACTTTTCTCTTTCCTGATGGAAAAACCAAAGCGTTAATAATGAGCTTTGATGATGGTCTACAACAGGATAAACATTTAATTGTCATAATGGACAAGTATGGTATAAAAGGAACTTTCAACCTAAATTCAGGAATGCTTGATTCAACAGCCTACTGGCTTGATGATTATTTGGAGACACAATCTTCCTATATCGGCAAAGACGAAATTACTACCATTTACCGAAATCATGAAATTGCCTCACATACAGTTCATCATCCAAATTTAACACAAATTGAATCTATTAAAATAACTAAAGAAGTAAATGATGATATTGATAGTTTGGAGGTATTCTCTGGGCAAAAGATTATAAGTTTTGCTTATCCCTTTTTAATTGCCAATATCGAGATTGCCTCGTTGCTGGAAAATAAAACCCAAATTACCAATGCAAGAACCGGACCTGGAACAGGTTCATTTTCTTTGCCGGATTCGTTATTGTTATGGTATCCAACTTGTCATCATTCTGAGGCACATAAGTATGTCAATGCCTTTAAAACCGCCAGTGATAGTCTTCAACTATTTTATATTTGGGGGCATAGTTGGGAATTTGACAAAAATATTGAATATAACAATTGGGATTACATGGACAACCTTTGTCAAAGCCTTACAGGATTACAAGAAGTATGGTACACTAGTACCGGAGAATTCGCGAAATATATGCAAGCCATAAGATCTCTGAAATATTCTCAATCATTAGTAAAGAATCAATCCACAATTCCTGTCTATCTAAAGTTGGAAGATAGAATTATTAAGCTATCTCCTAATACAGAAATGATTTTGAATTTCGAAAATTAAATTGAATAAAATACATCAACCACAACATTATTACATTGATTTTCAAAATTTACTATTATTTATATAAATAATTAAAGTTCTTTACATGTGAACTAAATGGTGACCTCGTAAAAAACAGACCGCAGTAAATTACTGATATAAAGGCATTAATGGGATCAGGTTCGAATCCTGGTATAACCAGAACCAAATTTTAATCCATTTTTGTATATATTTGGTATAGATACCAAGAAAGAAAAATTTGAAATAACTTATTAAAAATCACATATATAAAAAAGAGACGTAAAAGACTCCTTCTTTGCCTGTAATTGGTGTTACAAATTTTTCAGATATTACTCATTATTAAACTTTTCAATATCGAGTTTTTCCCCGGTAAGGATTAAAACAAAATCACATCCCCAACCTTCTGCCCATGGTTTAAATACCGGTTGAGAATCCTTTTCGTATTGATCAATGTATTTTATCTTCCCGCTACGGGGATTAAACCAATAACTGTAAACAGTATTTGCCTTCATTTTTGAGATATCAGGCAATATCTGTTTGCCTATTGGGGTATACGCAAAAATGACATCTCTTTCCTTGCTAATTGAAGCAATTATAAATGATTCATTTTCTATATTTTCATTAAGAATTAATGACGAGTCATAATTCATATTTTGCCAAGGAAACATTTCAAACATCTTTCTCATAAATCCCATTTGTGTTGACCCCGGAAGGTTAAGGGCAACTTTCCAGTCGGTACGCGCCTGGAAATTAGGAAGTCTGTCGATATCATACATTTGCCATATATCATTGCAGCCATAAGTATATCCTGCAGCACCAGAGATTATACTCCAATAAGCAGAAACCCTTACATCTGCATCGTCTAACCAACCAAATTTTTCATTCTCCCAAAATCTATCTTCTATATTTTCATATCTCGCCTCTCCGTTAACAGTTGGCTTGTTAAGTGATTTTTTATTTGCTTTCAATACATATTGATACTCTTTAGTAAGTCTGTTATGGCCACTCTGAAACATATCAAAATCAAGCCAGTCTTCATTAAAATAATCAATAGCATTTTTACCTCCTGAAGGATGATAAGTAATCAAATGTGTTGAATCTGTTTCCCTAAGACCTTTTGCCATAGCGCGTATTATAGCTGAATGCTGCTCATTTTCAGGTACGCGGTCTCCGCCTAATATCCAGATAATGTTATTATTTGACTTGTATCGCTCTCCCAATTTTTGGCCATAAATTTCTGCATTTAGTTTATCAAAAATAACAGGACCAACACCCCAGGATTTATTAAATTTATCTCCCCAGGTTGGTAGTAATCCCACATAAAGACCAAGCTCTTCTGATTTCTTTACAACGTAGTCCACTAACTCGAAATATGCCGGATTCAATTTTTCCGGATTGTTATTAAATAATGGTTTATCACCATATACATTTGGAGTATTAAGACCGTCCAGCTCGGCAAGAATTACTGTTTGTATTACTGTAAATCCCTTTTTTGCCCTATCTGTTAGATATTGATCAATTTCTTCTTTATTACAGCGATGAATCAACTCCCATGCTGTACCTCCTAACCAAAAAAAAGGTTCATTATCCTGTGTTACAATATATCTTTGATTATCCGATATTTTTAAAACTGGTAGTTCTTGTCCTTGCGCCTGAAACAGAACTATGCCAAAAAGAAGGAATAATATTTTCTTCATGTTTAAGTTTCTTTGAATCTTCGTTTTAATGTTTGGCAAGAATTGCCTATTCATTTTTTGGATTTAATATATTGAGCTACAGCCGAATGTCCGTTTGAATTGGCAAAATCCAATGAGGATTCTCCATCGATATCAACCATATCCAGATCGGCACCATAGGTAACAAGTGTTTTTAAAACTTCAAGCTGCCCTTCTGCTGATGCCATCATCGCAGCCGTCCAGTTTTCTTCTTTTTCTATCAAATTTGGCTCTGCCCCAGCCTCCAATAAGGTTAAAACAGTATTTACAAAAGGGCCGGTTGATGCATACATTAATGCTGTTCGATTAATCTCGTCACTAGAATTTACGTTTGCTCCCTGATGAATCAGAAGTTTGACAATCTCAGTATTTCCATTGTAAGCGGCCAGCATTAAAGCTGTTCTTTTATTCTCATCAATAGTATTGGGATCAAATCCCTTGTTCAGAGCATTTTGTACAATTTGTATTTTTCCTTCAAGTGAGGCCTGAAAAATTAGTGTTGTATCAATATCTGCTTTTTCATTTTCAAATGAACCGGTTTCGGTTTCAGATTCAATCGTCTTTGAGTCATTTCTGGTCTTTGTGTCACATGATAAAATGAAAATACTGAATATCATCAGTATTACTATCAAACTTGGTTTATTCATTTGTTAATTGATTTTGTTATTTAAAATGTTGTGTTGCCCAAATGTAATACTTTATGGTGCAATATATAGCTCCCATTCAATCCTTCGAGTACAATCTCAATTTTTTCTTCTGCTGAATACTTTTTGCGAGTGTGCCTTCTTTTCTCTTTAACTTTTGATTCGGCACTCTGTTTTTTTGCTACCAGTTTTGAACTTTTTATCGGTTATAATTTGAGAAATTTCTCTCGTAATTTTTATAACCATCAGTCTAAATTAGACTGATGGCTTACACTGTTATATCTATCAAATACCCCTTAACGATTCTGTTTTCAATATTTTAGTTCACAAACCTCTAACACATTGCACATGATGATTAGCAATGACTTTTTTCCTCTCCTCCTTAAGATTTATAATCCAAAAAACCTTCTATATAAATAAAAGATGATCAATTTCCATTAACGTGCAGCCAGCAGACCGATTCCTGAAAAAACAGCAGAAAACAACAATACTCCGATACCTGACAAACGGTGAACAATCGGACCAGCAACCAATCTGGCTAAAGCCATAATTGCTGAAATCCAAACCAAAATTAAAATTGCTCCAATTCCTTCGCCAAATAATTTACCAAAGTTCTTCACCGTATTCCCATCCTGCACGAACGGGTTCTTTAATGTAATGATCCAACTCAGGATGGTTGGTTACCTTCATGTTTACTGCGTCGTATTCAATAAGAGTATTAAAACGCTGAGCAAGTACGCCTATAAGAGCCATTTCTGTTAGTCCGGTAGCATAATTAAAGTTCGAACCGGGCATTGGGCCATTACCTTTAATGGCATCCAAGAATTCTTTAACGGGTCCTCCCTCAATTCTTGGAATTGTAGGTGCTGGCATTTTGTTGTCAACCCAATCTTCCCATTCTTCATCAGACATGATCAGCATTGCATTATTTGGCCGGCCACCGGTTATTATACTTTGCTTTTCACCAACCATTATCATTCCCGAAGGAGGCAATTCATCAATTCCCCATTCAGGCCTGTTTTCCGGTTTCAATCCGCCTTCATACCACTTCAGAACTGCCGGTGGTTTATTTCCTCTTTCCGGAAATTCAAAACGAATTACTGATTTATCCGGCACAAAACCATTAGGTGAACCCGAATGGAATTCAGTTTCAACAATAGTAGGCATTCCTAATTCTAATGACCAGAACGGAGCATCCAGCGTATGACAGGCCCAGTCGCCTAATTCGCCATTACCGAAATCATAAAATCCTCTCCACGAACGGGGAACATAAACTTTGTTATAAGGGCGAACAGCAGCAGGCCCCAGCCACAAATCCCAATCCAGACTTTCAGGAATAGCTTGTTCTGCAGGCGGGTATTGCCCTGGTTTGGTGAAATATTTTCCTTCGCCAAATTCAGGTCCGTTAAACCATGCAAATATTTCTTTTACTTCTCCTGTTACTCCTGCGTCGTACCATTCTTTTACTTTCCTGATACCATCAGTTGTATGCCCCTGGTTGCCCATCTGCGTAATTACATTGTAATGTTCTGCTGCTTTTTTCAATGTTCTTAATTGCCAGACGTTATGAGCCAGTGGTTTTTCAACAAAAACATGTTTGCCCAATTGCATGGCCGCCATTGCAGCCGGGAAATGACTATGATCGGGTGTTGATACCATAACCGCATCAATTTCATCAGCCATTTCGTCGAACATTATTCGGTAATCTTTATATCGCTTGGCTTTAGGGAAAGCATTAAAACCTTCACTGGCACTTTCGTCGTTTACATCGCATAAAGCAACAATATTTTCATTCTTGCTTTTACTCCAGTTTTCACGACCTCGTCCACCAACTCCAATAATGGCTATGTTAACTTTTTGCGAAGGCGAACAGCTCAATAAATTTGGAATTAATGCCGTACCAACACCTATAGCAGTAGCAGATTGAAGAAACCTTCTTCTATCAATATTTCTCATTGCTTACATTTTATAAGTTCTTATTCAACAACTAGTAGGCAGGGCTCACCCAACTTTCTTTGGGATGGTATTTACTTTCGCTGGCCCAACGAATACCCCGTTTTTGTATTTCAAGCGCTTCTGGCACATCGTAGTCTTTCATTACATGTCCCAGCGATGAATAGAACACACGTCCTTCGCCATAGTATTTTTTCCACACAACCGGCATGATGCAACCGTCAATCCACTCGGCATGTTCGGCTGAAAATTCGGTTGTAGCCAATACTTTAACGTTAGGATCAAGATGCATATAATATTGCTCTGAGTGCATATCAAAGTCTTTCAAACCCTTTGTTACAGAATCTGATTTATTGGTAATCTTAACCGAATAATCGATTACTCCACCGGGATGAGCAACCCATTGCCCACCAACCATAAACTGGTAAGCTACGTTATTGCGGAACGAGTCACCAATTCCTCCATGCCAACCGGCAAGTCCAACTCCACGTTTAACTGCCGCTAGCAGTGCTTTCTCCTGTTCTTTAGAGATCTCTCCCATAGTCCAAATCTGAACAATCAGATCAAGTGAATTCATCAACTCCTCATCGAGGTATGAATCAAGGGTATCAGAAACAGTAACTTCTGCTCCTTCAGAACGCATCCACGGAACAAAAATATCTATTGATTCTTTGGGTTCATGGCCTTTCCATCCTCCATAAACATAAAGCACTTTTTTCCCTTTCAGGCTTGGCACCAGCTTTTCTTTATTTGCTGCCATCGATATACCAGGTACTACCATGGCTCCGGCTCCGGCCACCACTGTTGCTTTTACAAATTTCCTTCTTGAAACCGACATGATTTATTAATTTTAGTTGTTTTTATTGCTTTAAAAATAAAAAACACCAATTGGATCATAAAATACCGTATTGGATATATCATTATTTTTCTTTTTATCAGGATAAATATTTTAGCATAGCCTTCGCTACGTTAGAATTCTTCAACGAAGATGAATTGAAAAAAGAATTATTTTAAATGCGGCATTTTATGGTCAATTTGGTATAAAATCCCGATGAAATGTTGATTCACCGAGATTTTTCATGAAATTCGTTAACGATTATCAAAGTCTAAACTTCATTTTGAAAACCTGTTACAGTTTGTATCCATTCTCATATTCGCGGTGATAGAATTTCTCTGCCTCCGAGTCGTTTATAAAATATTGTTTGTCAGGCGACCAGGCTACAGGACGCTTCAGTTCGTAGGCCACATTACCCAAAATGCTGCAAGTTGCTGTACGTTGACCGATTTCTACAGGCACAATCGGATCGATACGCATACGAACAGCATTAATAAAGTTCTCGAGGTGTCCTGAACTTTTCTCATACAATCCAGCTTCTACAGCTTCTTTTTCAGGCAACAGTGCAGGATCGGAAGCCCAGATTCCCTGACGACTAACTTCAATCCAACCATCATCGCCCCAGAATTTTACACCACGAGAATTTTTTTCGTCGTAGGCTTCGTTTGTCATCGTAACACCGTTATCATAAACGTAGGTTAAAAATTTAGTGCCTTTATACCCCGGAGGAATAACTTCAATAGGTCCGCTGTGGTCTTTTTTCAATCCCCACTGACCAATATCGAAATTGTGTGCCCCCCAGTCGCAGGTAAAACCACCACCGGTTTCTTTGAAGTAACGCCAGCGTGCCCAGAACGTTTCTTTGGTTTCAGGATTTAAAGTAATAGGTGGATTTAAGGCCTTGTTGTAATGAACGTAAGGCATGGGTCCCAGCCATTGCTTCCAGTCAAGATCTGCAGGAACTTCCTCTTTGGGTAAGTTGTACGGATCGGGGCCTGGCCCTACAAACGCATTTACTTTGGTAAGTTTACCAAATGCCTCGCGGTGAACCATATTAACGGCGTGCTGATAATTACTATCGGAACGTTGCTGACTACCCGTAGCAAAAATTACATTGTGTTTGCGAACTGCGGCTGCAACCATTATACCTTCCTTAATCGTGTAAGTAATTGGTTTTTCCTGGTAGATGTCTTTACCAGCCTCGCAAGCATCGATGGCTATAATTGCATGCCAATGATCGGGTGTTGCAATAACAACCGCGTCAATGTCTTTACGATCGATAATTTCGCGGTAATCTTTGTAAGTTTTTACATCAACCTTTTGTTTACGGGCTTTGTAAAACTCGTTTACTTTCAGCTCGAAACGCTCGCGTTTAACACCATAACAATCGGCTCCTGCAACAATTTCAACACCTTTAATCTGGCTAAAACCATTTAACAGGTTCATGGCTTGCTGGCCCAGTCCGATAAAACCAATACGGATAGTATCGTTTGCACCTGCTGCCAATGCTTTCGACCATGGCATAAGAGTTAAACCCGCAGCTCCAATTGAGCTGGTTTGAATAAATCTTCTTCTGGAAAAATTTGTCATATTTTTAATTTTACTGTTTAGTTGTATTTGATTCAAATTTGTAACTGCTGAAAGAACAGTTGGAGAAAAAAAGTTTAGTATCCCACAATTTACACAATCTTCGTATTTCAGTCATTTAATTCCAGTAAATCAAAATCATATATTGTCTCGGATTTAAAGAATTCCCAATCTACTTTATTATATATATTTACTTATAGCTTTTTATTTCAAAGCATCATATAGAAATTCTACAGTTCATTAATTTTTAATTTAGATGATGTTTAAAGATCAATAAAAGCAGTGATATCTAAAATATTCAATTTTATTAATTATGTATCTATTTCTATTGTATTTAAAAACCTACAAAATGTAGCAAGCAATCTGTCTATAGGGACATCTTTTATGATAGTTTATAAAATCGCTCAGTCGCTCTCGCCTATTTTTTTTAAACCACGCGGGTTTATGTATTCTTCGTCGCTTTTCTATTTCGTTATGGGCAAAGGGTCTTTTATCCCCCATTTTTTATTCGGCTCCGTTCCCATTTCCAGTTCCAGCGTCCCGCCTTTTTCGAAATCGGAGTGATAAAACCAACACTTTTCCCAAGACTTACCATTTAGTTTGGCCGCCTGAATATAAGTATGTTCCGGCTGATTTGTTTTAATCACAAACTTTTTACCCGGATAATAATCGGGATTTAGCCGAATGCTGATTTCGTTAAATAACGGGCTTGTAATTTCATAATAGGGTTTTACTGCAGCTCCACCATCAACCTGGAATAACCCCATTGCCATTAACACACCCAGAGCCCCCATTTGCCCCTGGTCTTCGTCGCCTTTATAGCCATCGTAAGGCGTAATATCGCCATAGGCTTCTTTTACTTTTCGCACCCACTTTTGGGTAAGCCATGGCGCTCCCGAGTAGTTAAACAAATGCGCCATTCCGGTGCCGGGTTGGTTCCCATAGTCAATCCAGTTAGCCGCATGATTTTTGTTAATTCCAACAAAATCGAGCTTTTCGCCTTCGTTAAAACACCAATCCAAAAAATCGGTGTACTTTTTGTTACCACCAAAGAGTTCGATTAATCCTGCCATATCGTGTGGTACAAAATGCGTATAAATAGCTGAGTTACTTTCGCAAAACCCCCTTGCATTAAAACCTTCAACCACCGGCTGAAAATCTTCGATCCAACTACCGTCCATTTCGCGCGGATGCATCATTCGTGTTTCAGGATTCCAGAGGTGCTTGTAATTTTCCGATCGTTCCATAAACAAATTGTAATCGCTGTGTTTTCCAAGGGCTTTTGCCATTTGTGCCAAACACCAGTCCTGGTAGGCATATTCCAGGGTCATCGATGCACCGTCCTTATGGCCACCTTTTGCTTCTATCCCTTCTGGCACCCAGCCCTGCTCAACATAGTATTGCATACCGCCGCCAAAAGCGGGTGAGTTATGTTCGTAACCTGCATGATCGCGCGAACCTCCCACAAAGGCATTTTTTCGTAATCCTTCGTAGGCTTTTTCAACATCATAACTCCTGATTCCTTTATTGTAGGCTGTTGCAAAAAACGAAACAGAAGGGTCGCCAATCATTACAAAAGTGTAATTTCCGCCCGAAGGACCACGTGGAATCAACCCTCCATTTTGGTACATATCGACCATGGTATTGCAAAAACCATCCATCACTTCGGGATAAACCATCGACCAGAGAATATTCAACGACCAATGACTGCCCCACCACGCATCGAAATTATAATGCGGAAACAATGGCTCATTGTTTTCATCGAGACGAACGGTTCTGACTTTTGGTTTTTTACCGGTCATGTCCATGTATTTTCCGTCTACATCGCTAATAATTCTGCGTCCCAGCAATGCCCTCCACAAATCGGTATAGAATTTAATCTGCTGTTTTTTCGTCCCTCCTGAAATTTCTATGCGCCCAAGCCAGTTGTTCCATTCGTTAACTGACTCAGCAACTACCCTGTCAAAATCCCAATGGTTAATTTCGGTATCGAGGTTTAAGCGGGCTTGCTCGGTACTCACATACGAAATTCCAACTTTCATTAAAATTTCTTCTTTTTCTTCTGCTTCGAAAAATAAAGCTGCACCAGCATTTACTCCCTGTATGGTATCGGGCGCATTGGGCAAAAGCCTTTTATCCTTCCAGCCTTTTATCGAACTGAAAGGCTTATTTAAACGTGCAACAAAATAAACAGGAGTATCTTTGGGCCGCCGACCTGTTTTGCTTAGTACCTGAACTCCTGCTATTTCAGTATCGCTAACTTTCCATACTTTCGAGTAGACCGTAGGCCCATGGGCAAGCTTTGCCCCAGTATCAAAAATAATGGCCTTATTTTTCTTTTTGGGGAAGGTATACCTGTGAAACCCAACGCGTGTTGAAGAAGTAAGCTCTGCTGTTATTTCATAATCATCGAGCACCACTTTGTGATAACCGGGTTTCGCCACTTCGGTATCGTGAGTAAAAGCTGATTGATATGCGTTCATCCCTAAATGCCCTTTAAACTCGCCTGTTGTTGGCATAACAGCAATGCCCGCCAGCTGCCAGGCATGAATATGGCTAAAACAACGAATTGAATCGCTATCGTATAAATATCCTGAACTCCATGTGTTGTCTGTATCCGTGTCGGGGCTGAGATTTACCATCCCAAACGGACGGCATGCCGAATTAAAATAAAACCAGCGCGAATTGTGGGTATCAATAAACGGATTGACCAGATCAACCGGAGTTGGTTGTGCATTACCATTATTTATAAAAATTAGCAAACCAACTACCAGAATAAAAAATTTATAGCTCAATTTCATGTCGCAATTATTTAAGATATTCAACTAACTTCTTTTCTTTTTGAAAAGCTTTTTCATCTATGCATCAGTTTTTAACGGAATCACCATGTTCCATGTTTTATCGAAACTCCAGGCTTTGTCACCATTTCCGGTTGCTGCAAAAAAGTGTGTGGGTACGCCGTCTTCAATAAGGAGGAATGGGCGCTCAAAGTGGTTTTGATGCGTTGTTGTTCCATCATCCCATAAAATATCGCGACTGTAGGCTTTTACTTTGTCGAACAACTGCCAGTTTACACCATCGTTACTCCACGCATGAATTCCGCCACCTTCTTCACCGCAAATTTCACCTGAACGGTCTTTGATAATAGCTTCATACTTTTCGCCGTTCCACCACACATAAGGATCTTCCACATCAACATGCTCCTTCCCGGGTGCTTCAAATCTGAATATGGGTTGATCGCTTAACCGTTCGTAAGGTCCTTCGGGATTAGTGGCTTTTGAAACGCCTAATAAAAGTGGTGGTTGCGGTCCGTATTCCGATGATTTATACATCAACAATATTTCACCTGTCTTTTCATTAACAACTGGTGCCGGATTTGAAGTAATGGAAGCATCCCATTTGCCCGGGCGAGGCTCAATTACAGGTTTATCCATACGCTGCCATGGTCCATAAACGCTATCGCTTATGGCTACACCAATGCGTTTGTTCATCCAGGCTGCAGTCCAGTTTTCCTGTGGCAAATCCGTATTGTTCAGTGTCGGTTGTTCAAAATCGTAGGTATTCCCGAAATAATACAGCAAAAATTTATCCTTATATTTTACTATTCGAGGATTATGGGTACACATGCCATCCCAATATTCCTTACCACGCATAGGCAAAGCCACCTTCACTGTTCGGTAAGGCCCAACGGGCGTATCGGCAACAGCGTGAACCACTTCCGAGTTGGTCACCCATTTCCCAAACCCCAATGCTTTTAACCAGCGGCTGGCAAACATGTGGTACCTGCCATCTTCGCCTTTAATAACCGATGAGCCCCAAACCCAATAATCGGGATCCTGATAACCGCCATTTTTGGGAGCTGGCAAAATACGATTGATAAAGGCTATTTCCTCTGCCGTTTTTGCACATACAAATAAGCTTGGAGTTAGAACTAAACCAGCAGCCAACTGAATTGTACTATTTATAAACGTACTTCGTTTCATATTTGATTAAGTTTTATTCGTTTGAATTATAAGCCTATTTTTTATGTATTTAATGGTATCCGCTTAAAATAATTATTTCGGTAAACAAAGAATCCAATTAATGATAATACCGAAAACAAACCTCCCAACGAATAGGAAATATCTTTTGAGAGTGAAAATCCTTCCGGTGCAAAAAGTAAATATGTAGTGGTTACCGCAGTCATAAACACAGCAGGAATGAGGGTTATCCAGTAGAATTTCCGTTCCTGAGCAAGATAAACAGTAATCGTCCAAAGCACAATCATTGCCAGTGTTTGGTTCGACCAAGCAAAGTATCGCCAAATAATACTAAAGTCAATTTGAGTAAGGAAAAATCCGATAGCAAACAGAGGAATACTCACAAAAAGTCGATTTTTAATTGGTTCCTGTTTATAATTTAAAAAGTCGGCAACAATTAAGCGGGCACTTCTGAAAGCGGTATCACCGGATGTAATTGGTGCTGCCACAACACCAAGCAAGGCCAGAAAACCACCAAATTTCCCCAAAAGTGAGTTCGAAATTTCATTCACAACAAAGGCAGCATTCCCGCTGTTTGCTGTCATTACATCGTTTAATTCCCGAACTCCACCAAAAAAGCTCATGCTAATGGCAGCCCATATTAGAGCGACCACACCTTCAGTAATCATGGCACCATAAAATACCCGGCGACCAAATTTTTCGTTTGTAACACAGCGTGCCATTAATGGCGATTGAGTGGCATGAAAACCGGAAATAGCACCACAGGCAATTGTTATAAACAACATTGGAAATATTGGAAATTTTTCGGAATCGGCATGATAATTATGAATACTTGAAAAGTTCAACTCCGGGATATGATATCCTTTTACAAACAATGCAATTAGTAATCCAATAGCCATAAAAACCAGTGCGCCACCAAATACGGGGTAGATTCTGCCAATCACTTTGTCGATGGGAAGCATAGTTGCCAATAAATAATAAAAGAAAACAATCCACACCCAAAATGTCATGGATGCAAATTCAGGAGTTAATCCCGATAAAATTTTAGCTGGCCCCATAATAAAAACTGCTCCAACAACTACCATTAATAGTACCGTAAAACCCCGCATAAATTGTTTGGTTCCAACGCCCATATAAATACCAACAATTTCTGTAATACTCAGTCCTTTGTGTTTTATGGATAACATTCCTGAGAAATAGTCGTGCACTGCACCGGCAAAAACAGAACCCAGTACAATCCAGAGAAATGCCACTGGTCCCCACATGGCACCTGCAACAGCACCAAAAATTGGTCCCAGTCCGGCAATGTTCAAAAACTGAATTAAGAATATTCTCCACCAGGGCATGGGCATGTAATCCACTCCATCTTTCATGCTAAAGGCAGGTGTTTCTCTGGTAGAATCAATCCCTTCGATTCGTTCAATAATTTTGGAATAAAAGAGATACCCCAATAGCAGTACAAGTAAGGATAAAACGAATGTAATCATAGTAATAAGTTTTCTGTACGATGTGAATGTGCCATTGTAATGATAATAATTTTACTCTTTCGTTTGATTCAGTGTTAATATTTGCCCTTTTTCTATCAATAATTCTTTTAGTTCATTATAGGAAACATCCTGAACCGAAATGTTATTTTCGATGGCTAAATTTGCAACCACAGCAGCCGATTGCCCCAATATCATAAAAACCGGTTCCATACGAATTGAACCAAATGCGATATGACTCGAAGACACACAAACTGGAACCAACAGGTTAGAACACTCTTCCTTTTTAGGAAGAATTGAACCCAATGAAATTGCATAAGGAGCCGGAGGTTTCACCCCAATATCCCCTTCGTTTTGCACAAAGCCTTCGGCAGTAATGTAACGTTGCACATTGTGCGAATCCATGGCATACGACCCCATTCCAACTGATTGTGGGACCTCTCTTTTTAAAAGAACATCATTTTCGGTGGTAACATATTCGCCAATCATTCTTCGGGCTTCGCGCACATAAATCTGGTGTGGCCAGTTATCGTTATCGGTAAATTCATCTTTAGCCAGCCCCCAGTTTGCCATTTCTGTTTTCACATACTCGGGCAGGCGTGGGTCGTTGGCTACAAACCACAGCAATCCGGCCTGGTAATCGCGGTGTTCCTGAATAATGTCCTGTCGACGTTCGTAACTTGCCTCCGGGTAATCGTAATTCATTCCTATAAAATCGCTGCTAAAAGGGCCATGATTGTTCGTGTCGGTTTTTTTGTTTGGAATGGCGTCGAATTTTTCAAAAAAATCAGGACGACCTGCCTCCAACGAACGTAGCAACAATTCGTATTTAGAGGTATCGTAGTTGGCAGGTTTAGGGAAAGGTACACGATTTTCGGGGTGGCGACTCATACACATTCTAAAACAGTAGGCCTGAATTTTATCGTCGCCCGCACCAATCTCTCCCGGATTTTCTGTTGATACCCCATAAAGAACACCACTGTTTGGGTCGCTTGGTATTTTATAAGGAGAAATATCGTGCATAAACCAATGTTTATGGTGCCTTGCCTCGGGCTGAAAACCGTTCCAGGTTTCGTTGTATACCGAATTACTCTCGCGGCCAACATGGTAACTTACACCCGCCGAAGCCATTAAATCGCCCTCGTAGGTGGCATCAATAAATATTTTTCCTGTATACGTTTTTCCTGAAAGCGTTTTAATAGAAATAATTTTACCATCCTCTTTCACCACACCATTTTCTCGGTCGAGCCATTCATCGCGATAAACCTTGATGTTATTTTCTGCTACAAAATCCTCCATTACCTGTTCTGCCACACTGGGTTCAAAAATCCACATGGTGCGGTTTTCACCGTCCATGGCAACAGTGCCCTGACCACGGTTGCCATAGTCGCTGTGTTTTTCCCAAAGCCAGGCCTCATCGGTATTATAATGCTGCCAAACCCGGTGGTAAAACTCGCGCGCCAAACCACCAATTACAGCTTTATTACCGGTATCGGTGTAGCCAAGTCCACCTGATGTTAAGCCGCCCAAATGCTTATCGGGCGAAACCACTATTACCGTTTTTCCCATTTTTACTGTTTGAACGGCAGCGGTTACTGCGGCTGATGTTCCTCCGTAAATAATTACATCGGCACTATTGTTAGGTGTATTTTTGAAGATTTCATTTTGACAAGCGCATAAAACAACCAATAAAAGCATAGAGATACAGCCTAAGCATTGTTTTGTTCTTTTTAAATTTAATTCTTTTAAGTACATAATTTACGTTATTGGTTCAATTAATTTATGGCAGCTTTAATGCTAATAAAAATTTAATCTCCTCCTTTTTTAGTGGTGATAAGTATAACACCAGCTGCC
The DNA here is from genome assembly GCF_963675065.1 of uncultured Draconibacterium sp. Taxonomy (NCBI): domain Bacteria; kingdom Pseudomonadati; phylum Bacteroidota; class Bacteroidia; order Marinilabiliales; family Prolixibacteraceae; genus Draconibacterium; species uncultured Draconibacterium sp. The sequence continues at coordinate 1,715,276 of NZ_OY775906.1, forward strand.
CCTCTGCTACCATAGATTGCAGCAGCACCATCTTTTAATATATCAATACTTTTAACATCATATGGCATTAACCAGTCGAGTTCATCTGAATCACCCACAACTCCATCAACTACAATAAGAACACTTGAACTGTTAATTGAATGTTCGCCACGTATTGTAATTTCTTTGCCTACTACTTCAATACCAGCTGACATGCCTCGAATTAGGTCATACATATTCGAGTAATCGGAAAAATTATCTTGTTTATTTTGTAGTGATGACACAGCAAAAAGTTTGTCTCGCTCACTAATGTGCCCATAACCGGCGGCAATTTCTACATTTTTAACACCCGATTTAAATCTCAAATTAACCAAAGCCAATTTTGTTTTCTCATCAATCTTAACTTTTCTGGAAACAAAACCGTTTGCACTTACTTTTAGCTTATCATTTTCAGCGCTTGAAACTTCAAAGCGACCAAGAGTATCAGTAAAAGTAATTTGTTTCGAACTCAAAACTTTTACTTCAGCATTAATCAGCGGAATACTATCGAAAGTGGTAACCTTACCTTTAATCGTTCTCACTTGCGATTTTGAAAGCACAGGCAACAAACCCAGAAGTACAATTATAACAAGATGGTTAAAATTTAGGTTTTTCATGATTTTTACTTATTCGGTAACGTTAGTTAAGAAGTATTTTAAATTCGTCTTTTAACCTGATATCTTCCGAAGAAGCACCTACCAAAACCTGGAATTTTCCCGGTTCAACAGTCCAGTTCATATTAATATCCAGGATTTTTAAATCATCGGGGCTTAGCGTAAACGAAACAGTTTTTGTCTCTCCCGGTTTTAAATGAACACGCTTGAATCCACGCAATACCGATTCGTAAGTTGTTACGCTGCTCACTTCATCTTTCAGGTATAGCTGAACAATTTCATCGCCGGCAACTTCGCCCGTGTTTGTTACATTGAAGCTAACTGATACGTCTGCCTGGGCATGTAGTTCTTTTGCACTTAATTGTAGGTTGCTGTACTCGAAAGTGGTGTAGCTTAAACCATAACCAAAAGGATACAAGGCTCCAACAACGCGGGTATTTCCATAACCGTTTGGCCCCACCCCCGGCTGCCCGGCATGCGAACCAGGTTTATAAGGGAAACTAAAAGGAATTTGCCCCAATGTTTTGGGGAAGGTAATCGATAATTTACCTCCAGGATTATAATCGCCAAACAAGGTTTCGGCAACTACATTTCCACATTCAGTTCCCGGAAACCAGGCTTCTAAAATAGCTGGCACGTATTTGTTTTCCCAGTTAATAGTAAGCGGTTGGCCGTTAATTAACACCAGCACCACCGGCTTTCCGGTTGCTTGTAAGGCACGCACTAGTTCCGACTGTCGGCCCGGTAAGCCAAGACCGGTTCGCGATAAAGATTCTCCTACGCGTTTTTCGTCTTCGCCAACTACCGCGATTATCACATCCGACTGTTTGGCCTTTTCAACGGCAGCATCAATTCCGGCCTGTTCTTCTTTTGAAAGCGGCGTGTACATAATTTCACTTCCCGGCCAGTTGGGGTCTATAATTTCGCAGCCCTGAATGTATTCTACCTGTGCACTGTTGCCGGCATATCTTTTAATTCCATCGTAAACCGATGTTGATGGATTATCTGCCGGTCCGTAACGGCTGTAGGTAAAGCTTACTTCGTTGGCTAAAGGCCCTGTTACCAGAATCTTATCCACTTTTTCAATATCAAGAGGCAATAATTTATTTTCGTTTTTTAACAGTACTAACGATTGCTGGTTGATTTTTTTAGAGAATGCGGCATCGGCGTCAGTATGTACTAAATCATTGGCGGCTTCAGTATCTTCAACATACGGGTTATCAAACAAGCCCAATTCAAATTTTACACGTAGCACATCGGCAACGCGGGCATCAACAGTTTTCATTGACAGTTTTCCCTCGGCAATTAATTCGCGCAAAGGTTCTATAAACGATTCCGGTGTGCGGAAAGTGGTACGCACATTTAATCCGGCTTCAATTACCTGGCGCACTGCATCCTTGTAATCGGGTGCCACTCGGTGTTTGTCGGAAACATATTCAACGGCCTCACTGTCGGAAACGACATACCCTTTAAAGCCATATTGCTGACGTAACAATTCGGTTAAAAAATAATGGCTGGCAGAAACCGGCACACCGTCGTAATCGTTATAGCTGCTCATTACTCCCATTGGTTTGGCTTCCTGAATTACCCTGCGAAAAGGATAGAGGTAAAGTTGGTGCATTTCGCGGGGAGCTACGTGTGGATCGGTTCGGGCATCGCCGTCGCGTGCACCTTTGGGAATACTGTACACGGCAAAGTGTTTGATTGTTGATGCCACGCCCTGCGACTGGATTCCTTCTACCATTTGTTTACCCATTTCTGCAATGTGAAAAGGCTCTTCTCCGTAACATTCCAATACCCGTCCCCAGCGCTGGTCGGTTGCCACATCAAGTATTGGTGCATAAATATTGGTGTACCCAAGCGCTTTGGCTTCGCGGCCAACCATTTCGCCGGCCTCACGCACCAATTCTTTGTTCCAGGTAGAACCTATGCCGATTGGTGCCGGTAGTGGGGTGGCTTTTTTATGACACAAACCATGTACTCCTTCGTTGGTAAAATCTACCGGAATTCCCATGCGGGTTTCTTCCACAAACCATTTTTGCACTGTATTAATCGCCTCAGCATGATTACTGTATGGATAGGCATGTTCTGTGAAGGTTGACGGACGACCCTGAATAGTATTTAAGTGCTCGTCGATATTTGCGATGCCATCTTTCCAAACCCGGCTTTTCCATTTTTCATTGGGCAGTTCATCTTCCAGAACACGCGAAAAGCCGTACAGCGTGGTTAGTTGACAGGTCTTTTCTTCTACATTCATCAGTGAGATGAGATTGGCAACCCGGTCCTCTACTTTTTCACTGGGATCTTCAAAAACATCTTTAACACCGTTTTTGTTAAAATCAATCCAGCCTTTCCTGTAAATTGATTCATCAGGCCTTTTCATTCCCGTGGCCAGCATAAAAATCATAACCAGGCCTGAAATTTTAATCGTTAATTTATACATGGTTTTATTTTTTAAGCACAACAACTGCTCTTTCAAAGGCTTTTTCAAATAAAAAATCTACTCTTCCGGGATTGTTTCGGTCTACATTTCCTTTTCTGGTCTCCATCAGTTTTCCATTCTCATAAATCTCTACATAATCCAGATTAAACTTTTTCGGAATGCCAATTTTTACGCCGCTGCTGTTTTGAATTTCAAATCCCCGGTCGCATTTCTCAATTGTAGTTGTAACGGGCTCTCCCACCGTTACTATTTCCCAGTCTTTAGAAGAAAAGCGAGTAATTCCGGCGGCAAAAAGAAAATCGAGATTGTCCTGAGTTTCGCGAGTAATGGTCAACAGACCTTTTTGGTAGAAATCGTCTGAATCAACAATTCCATTATCTGATGCCGAAGCTATAATAAAATCAGTTGTTGTCTCGTTGCTGTGAGTAATGGTTATTAGCTGCACTGCCTGATTTTCAGGAACGGCAGAATAGGTAACCTCGGCAATCCCTTTTTCATTACCTTCAATATAAGGATTAAAAACAGCCACAAAAGGGTGGTTCCATGCTTCACCATTTTTACGAACCACAAGAGCAGGCACTTTTGCGTTTATAACTTCTTCCGGCACACTGGCTTTATTCAGTGCATTCGATTTTGGCCCATTTACTGAGAAATACTGTCGGTTTTCGTCCCCTTTCAGCCAGACCTTCATTACGCTGCTACGATTGGCCGTAGTTTCCAGTTTAAACAAGGCATTTACGTTATCTGATGAAGAAAAACTTTGTTCATCGGTAAAATAATTGTAAGCTTTTAAATTGCCCTCAACGTTTAATTGATTGCTTGCAGCAAGTGCTAGCTGTTGATTTTTTTCATTAATGAAACTGAGCGACTGCCCCAGGTTGTGGTAAAAGTACTCGTGTTTTTGGGATTCACTTCCCGGGTTTTCTGATCTGAAAATATCCAGCACATAAGGTTTGCCTGATGTACTTTGAATTACTGCCGTTAACCTTCGCTGGTTGGCCTTTGTTTTAGGCTCAACAAACAAAACATCGGCAAAGGTAACCTTTCTGAAAACAGGATTCTTTTCTCCTGAAAGAGGAAAATGATTTTCCATTTTAAAGGGGTGGCTTACTCTCATGGCTTCGCTATCGGAAATACCATCAACCACAACGGTGTTATGCGCCGGGTAGCGCGCGTAATAGTTGCGATGGTCTTGGTGCCAGTAGCTTGGTCCCTTACCCATATCGGGCGCAATTACGTGGTTATTGGCATACATTTCAATGGCTATACCATTAGCATGCGCATGATTACCCAAAGCACCAACCGTTGAAACCATAGTGGCATTTTCGCCAATTCCCATGCGCTGTGCAAACCAGCTCACATTGGGCGCATAAAAGGTTGGTGATGTTAATTCTCCAATGAGCTCTTCTCTACTTTTTCCCTGTGTTTCAATCAGTTCGTCTACATAAAAGAATAGTTCAAATAACCCCCGACCTCTCTCTTCATTCTCGTAAAGACCTTTGTACAATGCGGCTATCTGCTTTTCTTTTTCTGTTTTTTCGTATTTCCGGTAGTTGGCAATCAGGTATTCAAAACTTGCTTCCGGAAGCGGTTGATGACGTGAATCGCCAAATGCAACTATCTCGCCATTGGGAAATAAATACTGAAACGATGCCAGTGTTGCCTTCTCTACGATGGGAAAATTCTCGAATTCATTGGCATTAGTGGCATTATCCAACAAGGTTAGAATCTTTAATAAGGTTTCGGTAACGTGCATCGAATACGACGCACATTCGGGCCACATGGCAGTTTCGAAATCGTAATTCCGCACGGCTTCCTTTAAAGCGATCTGGCGGTCGGTAGTAATTTCAAAAGTATGATCGAGGTAGTATTGCTGGCCTTTGCCATTTTCGTAATAATCATTATCATCCATAGCCAGACCAATGTAAGATAGAAACCGTGCCTGGAAAAAATTCCAGTTGTTATCGGGAACACCATTTTTAATAATCTGGTCGCCCCATTTCTGAAAAACGGCGGCCGACATATCCATATCGTGCCCATTTTCTTTCAGATAATCGAACATGAAATCGTAAATAAGCGTCAACGACACTACAATTTGTTCATGAATTACCTCAAAAGTTGCCAGTCCTGATATGTGTTGCTGATTTCCATTTTCTATATCTACCGGTGCATCACGGTAGTACATCCCCCTTATGTAGGTATCGTAAACGGGAGCAGCAAAGGCTGCATATTTTTCATCTCCGGTATACCAATATAAAAAGGCGGCATCTTCAACCAATGCCATAATCTTTCGGTTCACCCCTTCTATTCCATGCCCCACTTTTGAAGGGTGCACCCATTCCATTTCACCGGTTTCCCGGTTCTTCAGGTACAATCCTCTTTCATCGTCGAAATAGGGTTCAATTTCTTCCAAAGCAGGAAAACTGTAATTTGTAGCCCAGTCACGTGTTCCCGAAAAACGAACCGTAGGGAAAGGCGCTTTACCTTCGGAATGCGAAAAATCGCCGCCACGCAAATACACTTTGTCATGCTTTGTTTTCCAGTTCATTTGCAGGCGCGACAACAGCCACTCCGGTTCATCCTTGCAAAGGGTAAGGTATTTATTAATAGTATTTTTTTTGTTTTGAATGATGGCCTTTTTCCATTCAACCTGTTCTACATTTTTTGCAAAATCATTTTGAATATTTTTTTTGCCGTAAATGCGTGGGTGGTTGTCCGGTGATCCCATTAAATTTTGTTGCGCCACACTATTCCATGTAGTAAATAGCATGACGCATAACCAAATTATTGTTTGTTTTCTATATTCCATTTTTAAATGAACTTTTCACTGTTTCGCCCCTGACTTATTTTACATTTCAATCAAGGTTTGTGCGCGGTCGATCCTTCTTCTATTTTGTATACCCGGGGCGTTGCCCCGTGCTGAATAATTTTACCCTTTCAGGGCGTCTTACATCTTGTATCATATTAATTAATGACTTGGTGTTTCGCGGTTCAGGAAATTGTGTAAATACACGCTATCCAGTTCCGGAGAGTCTTTGTATTTCACGCGTAAATCGTTCAACTTTATCGTCAACTCCTCAACCACTTCTTTGTAGGCCGGGTCGTTGTACACATTGGTCATTTCGTTTTTATCCTTTTTGCGGTCGTACAATTCCCACTCGTCTACATCGTAGTAAAAATGTACCAGTTTGTAATCTTCGGTAACAATTCCGTAATGGCGTTTTACCATGTGCACCGATGGGTATTCGTAATAATGATAATAAACCGCATCTCTAAAATTTGCGATTTCGCCTTTAAATAGCGGAACAAGACTTTCGCCCTGCATATCTTTTGGAACATCAATACCAGCAGCATCTAAAAAGGTTTCGGCAAAATCGAGGTTCTGCACCATCTGGGTATTGGTAATTCCCGGCTTTATTACATTTGGCCAACTTACCAGGAGTGGTGTTTTAAACGATTCGTTGTAGATAAAGCGCTTGTCGAACCAGCCATGTTCTCCTAAATAAAACCCCTGATCGGAGGTGTAAACCACAATGGTATTTTCAGCTAAACCTTGTTCGTCCAGATAATCAAGAACGGTTCCAACACCTTCGTCAACTGCGGCAATGGTTCCCAGGTAGTCTTGCATGTAACGTTGGTAGCGCCACTGCATCAACTCCTTTTTCGACATTTTTTTGTAGTTATCTCTGAACCACTCGTTAATTGGTCCGTAAACAGCATCCCATTTGGCGCGTTGCTCGGGATTTTGGCGACCAACTTCGCGAGCAAAAGCCGATTTGTCCCAGTCGCAGGTTTCCGGAATTCCCAGTTCATCCATCAACTCAGGAGTAATTTTTGAATCACCCGCCCAATTCATGTGAGTTAACAGGTTCATTTCGGCAGTTTTTGCGGCCGTTCCTCGCCCCTCGTAGTTATCAAACAAAGTTTCCGGCTCGGGGAAGGTTTTCTTCGTGAATTCCTTGTAATGTCTTTCAGCAGGTAACCACTCGCGGTGTGGCGCTTTATGCAGGTAAAATAACATAAAAGGTTTTTCAGGGTCGCGCTCTTTATCCAGCCAATCAATGGTCATGTCGGTAATAATATCGGTGGTGTATCCTTCAACACGCACGGTACCTTCATTTTTTGTGATAAAATCGGGGTTATAATAGGCACCCTGCCCTGGCAGAATTTTAAACTGGTCGAATCCTTTCGGGCTATTGCCAAAATGCAATTTGCCGAACATGGCTGTTTGGTAACCGGCATCCTGCAACAATTGCGGAAAAGTTACCTGAGTTGTATCAAACGGAAAGTAGTTGTCGGTTTTACCGTTTAAATGACTGTGTTTGCCTGTTAAAATAACGGCACGCGATGGTGCACAAATAGAATTGGTTAAACAGGAATTGGTAAACAGCATCCCCTCATTGGCAATTCGATCGATATTTGGGGTTTGTGTTAGCTTATCGTCGTAAGCACTGATTGCCTGGTAGGCATGGTCGTCGGACATTATAAAGATGATGTTTGGACGCGCGGGTTCATCTTTTGCGTTTTCTTTCACCTTACACGAAGCAAAAACAAATTCCAGAAGAATAACCAAATAAAAAATTCTCATATATGGATACTTTTTGTTTTAATTGAATTCAGAAAGCGTATTTAAAATCAAATACGCACTGAAATTATTTCAAAACGATACGCTTCACTCACTTGCTTTGCACCACCAGAAATTTGTTACAACTTATAGTCTCCCAGTAACATACTATCAAATTCTATTTTTTCAATGCCTCTTTTATCGCCTTTTCCACTAACTTTTCCATCACTTTATAGCCTTTGATATTGGGGTGAACACTGTCGCGGCCATATTCTTTTATCAGACCTTTATTCTCGTTTACCATTGCTGAATAGTAATCTAAATAAACCATGTCGTTCTCCTTTGCATAAGCTTCTATCATTTTATTCAGTTCGATGATTTTGTCAGCCGGAGAAATGGCGGGACGCCATGAATAACTGGATGCAGGCAGTGCCGAAGCAAGCACGACTTTGATTCCGTTGATTTTTGCCAGTTGAACCATGGAAGTAATATTTCCCATAATTTGTTCCAGGGTTTGAGGCCCACGATTAGCAGCAATATCGTTTGTTCCGGCAAGAATTACCACAACTTCAGGATTCAAGTCGATAACATCGGGACGAAAACGAAGCAACATTTGTGCGGTGGTTTGTCCGCTAATTCCACGTCCAACATAAGGATTTGTTTTGAAGAATTCAGGGTCTTGCCTTACCCAGCCTTCTGTAATTGAGTTACCCATAAAAACGACTCTGTTTTCATTAGCCGCCGGAGCAACCAATTCAGCATTTGATTTGCTGTATCTTTTCAGGTTGGCCCAATCTTCCGATGGAACTACCTCAATCCTTATTACTGAAGCAATTTCATCCGGTGCGTTCTCTGGAAGTAAAATATAATCGCCTTTATCGGATGATTTAATTTCAAGTTGTTTGTTTGGTTCAGCTAAAAAGTATGCCTTGGTAACTTTAACACTCTTATCAACCTGAATTTTCTTGTCGGTTGGCCAATCGAAAATATGGGCGTAAAGCAAGCCACGTTTACTGGTGTAACGTCCCCACTCCGGACGGTCGAATGGACTGGCTTTGGCACCATAAATGGCTTCTCCGTTCACTCTATTCCATTCACCCATTGCAGCCAAACGCTCAACACTCTCAACAGGAATTTGCCCTAAACCATCAGGGCCTACATTCAACAAAAAGTTTCCGCCTTTCGATACAATATCAATCAGGCTATGAATTAACATGGTATCGCTTTTCCATTTCTCATCCGATGGTTTATAGCCCCAAGAGCCATTCATAGTAAAACAAGCTTCCCAGTCGGAATCAATACCAGTTGCAGGCACTTCTTTTTCGGGTGTTCCAAAATCGCCGGCAAAATTGCCTTCCACGTTCATTCCGGCCATTCCGTTCCGGCCTTTGTCTACACGGTTGTTTACAATGGTATTGGGTTGAAGTTCCATAATCATTTCGTACATTTCCTTACCCATTTCAGTAGTATAATCCGAAATCCATTCACCATCGAACCAAACCACACCAATTTCGCCGTAATTGGTTAACAACTCTTTTACCTGTGGCTTTAGGTAGTTTTCGAAATATTTTGGAAATTCAGGGTTCGACTTGGTTTGGTCTTTTTGCCCTACATTGTAATTGGGGTAAAAAATAGATTGTGCCTGTGGATGGTGCCAATCGGTAATGGAGTGATATAAACAGAATACGATACCTTCTTTTTTGCACGCTTCTGCCAGTTCTGCAACCACATCGCGTCCAAATTCGGTTCTATCTACAATATTATAATCGCTAACCTCCGAATCCCACATGGCAAACCCATCATGATGTTTCGAGGTAAGCACAATGTATTTCATTCCGGCATCCTTAGCAATTTGCACCCATTTATCAGCATCAAAATTTACCGGTTCAAATTGGTCAACCACTTCCTTTTCGTAATCTTCTATGGTGTAGTCCAACTTGTCCATAATCCACTCGGCTCCACCGCCACAAACTTTTCCGTTACGTTCGCCACCAGGCACAGCATAAGGCCCCCAGTGAATAAACATCCCGAAGCGGGCATCGCGCCACCAGGCCATACGTTCGTTGGTACTTGGTTTTTTTGTTTGTTTTTGTGCAAAGCCAGTGCTCACCAACATTAGCAGTGCCAAGCTTAATGTAATTGTTCTTTTTAACTTATTCATTTTTACTAATTATTTAATTTGCTGTCAATAAAAAACCGCTAAGGCGCAGAGAAAGTGCGCTTAAAACCTTCATGTTTTGCGGCTAAATGCTGTTTTTACTCCTCATTAAGTGCTGGTTTATATCTTACAGTAATTGCGCCCTTTTTTAGCTTTTCAGTAAACTCAATTCCAATGCGTTTGGCATTTTCACCGCTGCGTAAATGTTCAACCGGAACCGTTTCGGGAACAATTTTTATGTCTCCACCTTCAGCTTTTATTTCTACCTCAATTTTTTCCTGATTTTCAACACTGGAAAGAATAATCGTATTATCATCAACAATTGCGTAGGCAGAGAATGTACTTATTGCCGTTCCAAAACTTACCGGATTATCAGTTTTAAATTCATCTTTTACCGAAATAGTTCCGTTTCCGGTTTTATCATTTTCCATTGTGCGCACCAATGATTTCAAACCATCTAATTTGTAGGCTGGTTTTATGTCCATCACCACCTTGTCTTTGTTTTCCGAAAATACAGTTTCCAGTATTTCGCCTTTAAATTCGATGCCTTTTGATTGCAAAGTATTGTTGATGTGCGGAACCGGGTGCCCCCAGGAACTGCGGGCAGGATTATCGTCGGAAAAAGCACCGACAATATACGATGGTGCTCCAATATCGCCTGCCGGATAGTCCTGATCATAAACCAACACATAACTGCCCACATCAAAATGGTTATGGTTTTCGGCATTGTGCCCGGCTTTTATGGCTATTGAAAATGGTTTTTTCTGTTGTCCGCGCGAAATTACAATGCCAAAATCATCGAAATAAGTGTGATTCGGTAGTGGCGATTTATCATTTTCGTCGATATATTTATCAAGACCCGACCACCCGATAAGTCTTTGTACCGATTCATCAGGAATAAAAGCTGCCGGTTTTTTGGAACCATAATATTTGGCAGCCATTAAATACGCAAAATTATCGCTGCCCTGGTTCACCCGTGTTACGCCATCAGAAAATGGAGCGTACATCCCTTCGTGAATTTGAAAATTTTCAGGAAAGTTGGCAACATTCTTTAATTTCTCAGAATCGTTAAATTCAAAAAGATCAATCTTCCCTTCGGTGTAATCGTACAAAATTTCGGCTAAATACAGGTAGTGGCCAAAACCATAATTCCAATAGCCGGTGCCTTCGGAGCAATAACCATCGCTGCCAAATCCCGACAGGTAATATACCATGCTATTTAATGCGCAACCAATGGCCGCAATTCGTTCTTCTTTGCTTTTCGAAGCTGTTATGGCTGTAAACAGGGTTCCGCTGGTGCACACCGAGTTCCAATTGCTAGTGCTTCGTATCCATGTGTTACTTTTATCACTTTCTTTCTGGCACGAGCTTAAATATGAAGCTATAATCCGCCACTGCAATTGTTCTGCTATTTTAGTACGTAACTCATTAGGCAATTTATCTTCCAATAAAGCATCGGCCAAAGCCAACACCAAGCCAAACTTACGGGCACCCAAATCGATGGATACTCGTCGGCCTTCCAGTACATCATTGTCGCGGTCGTGGTTGGGATGTAGCCAGGATTTCATAGCCATGATGGAGTCGCTGTACACTTGAATTTGCGAGAGGAATCGCCCCTGATTTTCCATGCACTCGGCCAGGATGAATTTCTCCAGCCGATCCATCGTGCGGTAATAACGAGGTTTGTAGATGCCACGATTACCTTCGAGATTTGCCCGGTAATAAATTTCGTCGGTGATGGGCACTTCGGGCGTTTTATCCAGGGCAGCAATGGCCTCTTCCAACAGGGCCATGCCTGTAGGCACCGAAGCGATGCTGTCCCAATAATTTCGATTGCTCGCAGGGGGAGCAGGAAGAAAGGCTTCTGCGGGCACCACTTTTTTCAAAATTTCAATTTGTGCGGCAGTCGGATAAATCAGCGTTGAGTCTGCTAATTCAAGCCAGGCTTTCAGATCCGGTTTTTCGCTTTGTTTTTTTTGTGGAATACAACTTCCGAATAAAATTATCGCAAATAATAACGCGAATAGTAGAGTTAGGTTTTTCATTTCTTTGCTTTAGTTAAACAAGCTATTCAATCATAAAAATTTATTTCAGGAAGCATAAGATAATCGTCCCGGTTAGAAACATGCTACTCCATTTGCATCGATCAACTTTTCTACAAGGTTAGTAAAAAACAAAAGTAAGAATTAGAAACAATGGTGCAGAGATTGGTAATTATGATGCATTAAAAAGCGGTTTTGCCGCTGTCGACGCCAAAACCGCTCTTTTTGTTAACTAGAGAACATCTTATTCTTGGTTGGCATACCAAAAACAACTCCAGCAATAGTCCACAAGCCCCCCGTGCCAGTTCCACGATTCCAAGTCGAAACGCAGCGATTGGTTAAATGGAATCGCATCCAGTGCGCGAACACGCGAGTTCACCGTTAGCCCACCTTGCTTCTTGCTGTTCGCCCCGCCGATTGGTTGCCCAATAAACGGATGGTTGAACGGATCAGGGTATTGGCCACCCCAGGCATAGCCGTAGTAATCTTCGGTACCTGTTCCAAAATGGTCGGGAAAACTGCTTCCGTCAACGTAAATTTTCTCGTCTCCTTCACCCCACCAACCCGGAACCGGCTTTTCAATCTGCAGGTTATCGCCGACATAGTTTCCGGCCGTAGGAATGGTGATGAAGTTGAAATCCTGCCCCTCCCTGGCCACTGTCTGGTAGTTCTTCATTTCCGTGTAGCTGGCGTGGAAATAAAGGCTGTTATCGGCCCATTGGTAATCGCCGGTAGCCACCTTGAGTTGAACATCTGCTTTGGCTTCACCTTGATTTACAATCTTCACTTCAGCGCCGCTTTGGAAAGGCATAACCCAGAAGCTGGCCATGTTACCGAGTGTGTCAACCTTGCGATACCAATCGGAAACCGGCACCAGTTGGTTGCCACAGCCAAAGAAAAAACCAAGGGGCACATCAACGGTTTGCGTTCCGTCGAAGGCTATTTGAATCCGCAAATCTTGTACGGCCTGATCCAGGCTATTGGCATTCAGCGACAATAAAATCCGGCGTATGGAAGAAGCTCCCTCAAGCGTGATTGAACCGGATTCGCCTTGTTCCAAACTCAGATCAGCAACTTTCACATCGGCTTCCTTTTCAACTTCCACTGCTGCAGTTTCGTCGTCAATCAAACTGCCCAATTTAGTGTTGGTTGCCTCCAATTGTTCGGCATATTTTACAACGGTTTCTTTGGTTAAACTTTCCATTTTAACCTCGCCTTTATACAGTCGATAGTTGATATTGTAAAACATGCCATCGCCTGCTGAAAGCCTTGGATCAGGCCCTTCGTAGGTTATCTTGATGTGTTTTGCGAAAGGAATGGGCGCGTAGAGGTTGTGTCCCAGTTTTGCGCTTGGTTTGGGCAAGGGCTGATCTTTGCTAACACACAGAGCCGAAAGTGGGTAGCCGATCATCTTGTTTTCGCCGATTAAATCGCCAGCACGCCCGGCTTCCCAAACCGGGATGGTGTCACCATCAATGTAAAAACGCATAGTGGCCTGAAGACCAGGATTGCCACCGCTCCAAAAGCGGGTAATGACACCGGGGCCATCCACATCCAGCATCACGAACTCGGTTCGTCCATTGATGATTTCCTTGCCCTGAAAATGATTCCAATCTTGGTTGGCATACCAACCGAGCGTATCATCCGGGCTAATCGACAAGCGTTCATAACTACTGGCCTGGTGCTGCGACCAGTTAGTTGCTTGCAAGTAACTCAGTGTTTCCCTGTTTGTCATTTCATCAAGCAAGGTTCCAAAAGTGATTTTTTCTTGTTTATCCGATATACTGCCAGTACAAGCCTGAAGTATCAATGTGATTATTAAGATTATAAAAATGTTCCTTCTCTTAATGTATTTCATTTTTTCTACAATTGAATAATTCGCGTATTGCAATTTTACCTATTTATGGTTGCGTTCGGTTAAAGTAATTTTCGATCTCATTACAATGTGGGTTTTCCTTTTATATAGCCTATCGATTTTAAAAATCTATCTGCTTGACGAACCGTTTCGGTGTAAAACTTTCCATCGTATTTGTAGTTGTTAAAAAAACCATGTCCGGCGCCATCATACAAAAACAAATCGCAGCGACTGCCAACTGAGTCCATTTTGGCCTTGTAATTTTCGGCAACGGATACCGGAATAAGGTGGTCTTCCCGACCGAGAAAAACAATGGTTGGCGGAGCATCTTTGCGAATGTTGTGTGCCGGAGAAATCTCTTTCCAACGTTCTCCCATTCGTTCATGCTCAAATCCATCGGGGCCATTATCAAAAACCGGGTTAAACAAAACGAGGGCATTTGCTTTTGAGCTTATACTTAAGTCTTCACTTTTTTCGTCAAGAGTTGTACAAACACCTGTAACAGCAGCAAGGTGCCCCCCTGCTGAACCTCCGGAAGCCACAATTTCATCCGCATCAATATTCAGTTCTTTGGCGTGTTTACGTAAAAAACGAATGGACGAGAGCGCATCGGCAGCTGCTTCGTAAGGAGTGGTTTTATGGCGCGATTTTACACGGTAATCGGCCAAAACAGTAATCATTCCCCGTTCAGCAAAATACTCCGCCTGTGGCTTAAACTGTTCGGTAGTTCCGCCGTTCCAGCCTCCACCAAAGAAAAAAATAATGGTGGGGTATTTTTTGTTCTTTTTGAATTTTGGCGGATAGCGGAAGGTCAAATCGAGCTTGCTCCCATCAATCTCCTTATAAATGATCGTTGAAGGCTGTGTTTTATCAACCTGCTTCGAATGATTGTCTGTCTTTTGAGCATACCCGGCTGTGGAAAACAGAACCACCAAGAGCAATGATTTTATAAATATCCTGATCATTTTACAGTTTTTCAATGTATACATAATAGGCCGGATGCACATGTTTCATCGCATCAACCAAGCGTGCTTCCATATCGTATTTACCAGCCGGAACATGTAGCTTAAAAGTAACTTCATCCTGACCTTCCTCGATGATAGCTTCCTTCGTTTGACCAGCTACATATAAATGAGCCTCGGTAAAATCATTTTTCACACTGGCTGGTGCTGTTTTGTCCAGCTCAATGCGTTCTTCCTGAGCCGGGAAGGTTGCGTTAATGCCATGACCGCTCTCTCTTGGGAAACGTCGCAGGGTAATCGCATATTTGCCTTCGGTAGCAAATTCAATTTTCCAAATTCCAGCGGCTTGCTCTCCTTCGATGGCGCCATTCTGATGCCATACCGGTTTGTAAGCTCCAATGATTAGGTCGTGTGACATTATCTTAGTTGGGTTTTCATGTGGCGTTCCTACTTTTATGTAGGCGTATTTTTCATCCACTCCCTCATCTAAAAACGACTGCCACCAGCGCTCGTAACCTTCGGACAGGCGTGCAGCAACCTCAGGGTATTGCTCAATCACATTGTTCTCCTGACCAATATCTTTTGTGACATAATAAAGTTGGTCGCCATCCACCAGGCGCCAGTTGTCGTCCATCACCGAGTATTTTTTATACTTGATCAGGTTTTGCTCGCGCTGGGTATCGATGTATAAAATACGATTTGGCCATTCCGGATTTTCTTTAGTCATTAACGGAGCCAGGCTTTTTCCATCCAATGGTTTTACCGGATTGAAATCCAGGCCGAGCAGGTCGGCGAAAGTTGGCAGCAGATCGTAATTGGCAGCCAACTTGTCGATGTCTTTTCCGCCGGTAATTTTTCCGTTAGGCCAGCGAATAAACAAAGGAACACGGTGTCCCCCATCGTACTGGCTTCCTTTGCCACCTTTCAGCCCGGCATTATAGGTAGAAGCACCTGCAGAGGTTCCGTTATCGGTGGTGAAAATCAGAATTGTATTATCAGTCAGCTCAAGCTCGTCGAGTTTATCCTCCAGCTTTTTGAAGTTAGCGTCAATATTGGTAATCATTCCATAGAACCGCAGCAAACGTTCGTCCAAGCCTTCGAACTCTTTCTTGCCGTGATACATATCGTAATATTCCTCCGGAACGTTGTATGGCGAATGTGGCGCATTGGTTGACAGGTAGCAAAAAAACGGACGGTCTTTGTTCTCCTCGATAAAATCAAGGGCTTGTGAAAAGAAAATATCGGTGCAATAGCCTTCGTATTTGGTTTCCACGCTGTTGTGCCAATAGGTATCGTCAAAATAGTCATTCATCCAGTAATCGGGACCTTGACCTACTCCACCGGCTGCATGCCGGACGACCTCGTGAAAGCCACGGTCTTCCGGTCGATACGGATAATTATCGCCCAGATGCCACTTTCCGTACATGGCGTTTACATAGCCGTTTTGAGCCAGAACCTGAGGCAGAATAACTTCATCTTCAAACAGAATCGACCGTCCCGCTATGGTATGATACACGTTAACCCGGTTGCAATGGCGGCCACTCATGATACCGCTTCGGGTTGGTGCACAGGTTGTTCCAACGTGATAGTTGGTAAATCGAACCGCATCGGTATAAAACTTATCGATATTGGGCGTTTTAACGTACTGATTTCCGGTACAGCCCAAATCACCCATCCCCTGGTCATCGGTGATGATAAAAATGATGTTGGGTTTCTCATTCGTACTTTGTTGAGCTAACACCTTGGTACTAATCAAACTCAAGCCAAAAACGGTAAGTAAGAGTGCTGTTACTTTTATTTGGTTCATAATTGTTTATTTTATTTGTTTTAATTCGTTCTATTGCAATTTCATCCAGGTTATCTGATCCCAGTTTTCTTTCACAAAATCTTGAGGCGCCCCCTCAGTTGACCGCCCGGCATTAATAATTTGGCTGATTTCTGCTTTTAATGTTTTCACAATTTCCGGTTGTTCAAAATAAAGGTTAATTGTTTCTCCCGGGTCAGTATCGATGTTATATAGTTCGTAAAGGGCTTCACCTTCTGCCGGTTCAATAAATACCGGCTTGAAAGAGCCTCCGGAACCGCGCAACATATTCAGTTTCCATTTGCCTTTGCGAATGGCAAAATGACCACTTGCCGAATGATGAATAATGGCTCTATCTGACTGGCATTCTTCTTCCGGAATATTTTCTGAAATCAAGGGTAGCAAGTTATAGCTGTCTTCGGCAGCATTTTCAGGAATTTCAGCGCCAACAATTTCGGCAATAGTTGCCAGATAATCCGACTGGCAAACAGGCACATCAATCTTGCTACCAGCTTTGATTACCTTTGGCCAGCGCATTAAAAACGGCACCCGATGTCCACCTTCGTAAATATCACGTTTCCCGCCTTTAAAATGTAAGCTACTCAAGTGGTTGTATTTCTCCCTCCAGTATTCATAATTAGTTTCTGCGCCATTATCCGACGAAAAAATTACGAGTGTATTTTCTTCCAGTCCGTTTTCTTTTAAAGCCTCTAACACCTGGCCAATGCGGTAGTCGGTTTCTTCCATAAAATCGCCATAATTACCACAGTTTGATCTTCCCCGAAAATCGGGATGAGTACAATGGGGCAAGTGCGGACTCGTTAACGGGAAATATAGAAAAAAAGGTTTTCCGTTTTTTGCTTCGTCAGCCACACGGTTTATATAATCAACCGCTTTAGAAGCTAAAGTCTCCAATACCAGTTCATCGTTAAACGATGGTGCGGCCTCAATCCAACCTTTGCTTTCCGGTTCCACCTGAAATGGCGGTGTCATCCGGTAATCTGCAGGACTAACTGCATTGTGGAAAGAGCTAGGAATTGGATTCTTTTTCTTTTTGGTCCATAGTGTTGCGGGTTCCAAAACACGGTCATTTTCGAGATAAGTCAATACACCAAAATTCATGGATGCCGGAAGTCCAAAAAAGTAATCGAAACCTTTTTCTATGGGGCCATCGGTGAATGGTTTCGACCAATCACGGTCTTTCCCTTTCGTACCCGCAAAATCCATTTGAAGGTGCCATTTTCCCACCATTGCGGTATTATAGCCTTGCTCTTTTAACATGGATGCAATGGTCATTCTGCCGTCGTCAATCAGGCAAGGTCCATCGGCTCCGAGCACTCCTTTTTTTAGTGATGTTCGCCAACTGTAACGGCCGGTGAGTAATGTGTAGCGCGATGGTGAACAAACCGCATCGCTGCTATGGCCATCGGTAAAAGTGACTCCCTCGTTCACCATTTTATCAAGGTTGGGTGTATTAAATTTCGCCTCTGGGTTAAGTGCACTCACATCACCGGAACCCTGATCGTCGGTGTAGATGATTACGATGTTGGGGTTTATTATTTTTTCCTGTTTCACTTCGCAACTAAAAAACAGGCCACAAACTACCAACACTGCAAGTTTTGAAATATGTTTATGCAAGGTCATTTTATAAAATGGTTTTATTATTTCTTATTTACCCCTCACCCATTCGCGATCTCACGAGGGAAGCACATTCTAAACTAAATTCCTATGTTTAATTAAAATCTTATTCCTTCGTTTGAAGCAGTTTTCCCTCATGAAGGGAAATGTCGATAGGCACGTGGGTAAACGAAAGTTTTATTCTTTCCTTTCCCAAACAAAGCTACCTTCAAGAAGTGCGGCATATTCCGACTTCAACAATTCTTTCATCTCCTCAAATTTCTCAGGGTATTTTTCCGAAACATCGGTGCTTTCAGAGATGTCTTCATTCATATTATACAAAAGGAAATCAGTAAGTTCAGCTTCGTTAATCATACGCTCGTTTCCATCGTAAATGTTATGGAAATTTTCCACATAGGAAGTATCGCTTTTCAGGCGGCACATAATTTTCCAGTCGTTGGTGCGCATGGCCACCATACGCTCGTTTATGGCATCGTAAAATGCCCAGGTTAATGGTTTCACCCTATTCATGCTTCCTGTTTCAATCAAAGGAATAATCGACTGTCCGTCCAAAATAACATCAGGAAGCGTTGCTCCGGAAATTTCGGCAAAGGTAGGCATGAAATCGAGCGATGAAACCACAGCATCGGTAGTGCCGTTAAACGTTTCTTTTCCCATCCAGTATAAAATTCCGGGAACTCGAAAACCGGCTTCGGTTGTCCAAAGTTTCATACCTTTTAGCGGACCAGGTGAGCCATATGAGTGAATCGCACGTGAGTAACGATTTAAGGTTTCCGGGCCGTTATCGGAGCTAAAGACAACCAGGGTATTTTCGCCGTAGTTGTTCTTTAAATAGTCGAATAAACGCCCCACTGCTTTATCCATATTAGCAACGTTAGCAAAATATTCTGCCTGATTTTCGTTTTCGGCTTTAGGCATATATTTCTGCACCAAATCCTGAGGTGATGCAATTGGCTCGTGTGGTTCGTGAAAGCAAACCTGTAAATAAAAAGGATTATCCTCTTTTTTGTTTTTTAGCCAGTTCAACGCCTCATCCACCACGAGTTGACAACTGAATCCCTGCAGTTCGCCTACATCTTCTCCGTTTCGTACAAAATTTCTTGGATTTTCGTGACTTGGCGCAGCGTTGTTGTGTGTAGCAAACCAATAGTCAAACCCCAGGTCTCCAGGAGTAGGCTGTTTATCAGAATTAAAATAGGAGCTGCAATGCCATTTCCCTGAGAGGCAAGTAGAATAACCGACCGTTTTCAGCAAGGCGGGAATGGTTTTTTCGTGCACTTGCAGGTGTACCAAATCTCTGCAATCTTCGCTTTTTCTCGGGCCCGGAATAAAATCGTAAATACCTGCTCGATTGGGGCTTCTTCCGGTTAATAAACCAGCACGTGATGGCGAACAAACCGGTGCTGCTGAATAAAAACTGCTCATTTTTATTCCGTCCTCGGCCAGTTGATCCAGGTTAGGCGTTTTAATAACCGAATGCCCAAAGCT
This sequence comes from uncultured Draconibacterium sp., assembly GCF_963675065.1. Lineage (NCBI taxonomy): Bacteria > Pseudomonadati > Bacteroidota > Bacteroidia > Marinilabiliales > Prolixibacteraceae > Draconibacterium > uncultured Draconibacterium sp. The sequence continues at coordinate 1,734,862 of NZ_OY775906.1, forward strand.
TGACAAATCTCCATAACCTAAATCATCGCAAAGGATTACAACAATGTTGGGTTGGCTTTCTTTTTTCTCTGTTTTACAAGAGAAAAGTGCGTTGCTTAAAAGAAGGATTACTGCTATGGTTTTTAAGTGTTTCATTTATTTTTATTTATCTATGCTCATATTGAAATTATAATTCGTTTAATCCTCGCCCTCTCGGGAGCTCCCCTCCTGACGAGAGCATGCATTGAATAACATTTCTCATTTCAAAGCCTCTTCCTTTGCCATCCTCTGTTTCCGCTCATGAGGGGAAATGGCACAAGCCAAAGAGGTAAATTCAACTATTCTTTATCCAATATCCCCTATTTTATTTCTGGTTCCAAAGTCGATATGGGTCGTTATTCTCCTCCATTTGTTGCAAAAGCAGGGCTTCCATTTCTGCCAGCTTATCGGCATATTTTGGGTTCTCGGCTAAATCGGTTTCCATTTCTGCTGTTTTACCATGTTCTGGCAGAAACTCGTAAGGATTTTCGGCCAGATTAAACAATTGTGTTTCCCTTACGGCACCATCCATCATGTCGTACTTAATCAGCTTCCAATCACCCTTTCGTACCGAACGCATCCCCGGTTTAGTTCCACCCGCATACACACCATACATTACATCCCGAATGGTGCTTTCTTTTCCTTCCAGCACCGGTTTAAATGATTTTCCCTGAACTGTTTCAGGCTGCGCTATTCCGGCCAGTTCGCAGAGGGTTGGCAACACATCCAACAAGTAAACATTTCCTTCAACACGAGTTCCGGCTTCAATTCCGGGGCCATTAACAATAAAAGGAACGCGCCAACAATGCTCGTAAAGGTTTTGTTTTCCCATAAGACCGTGGCGTCCGATGGCAATTCCATGATCGGCGGTATAAACAATATAAGTATTGTCCAATTCGCCCATTTCTTCCAGCTTTTCCAGCACCTTACCAATCTGAATATCAATATTTTCAGAACAGGCGAATTCGCGCCCCTGCTCGTTACGTATAGTTTGCTCATCGCGGTTTTTCCATACTCCCGGCACACGTTCTTCATCTCTTAATTCGGGGTGCCCGTGAAAAAACGGATGCTCAAACAAATAATTTACAGGAACTTCGGGTTGCTTTGGGTTTGAAGGTGGTAGCGTTTCTTTGTCGGTATGGTTTGTAGCTCCATATTTTGCTAATAACTCCGGGGTACCATTTCGGACATCATGTGGATGTGAGAAACCAAAATAGATAAAGAATGGTTCTTTCTCTTGGTTTGCCTCCCTGGTGTTTAAATAATCAAGCACTTGTTTGCCATGCCAGGCGCTTCCACTTTCTTCAGTTCCGCCACGTTTTGTGGCATCGTGTACCACGGTAAACTGCTGGTTGGCAGCTGCAAACGAATTGCCTTTTTTGCAGGTGCGCATGGTATTGTAGCCGGCGTGATTAAAGACTGCACCAATGGTTTGTAGCTCCAAACTGTCGGGACAATTGTACTGTGGCATGTTGCCTGCACTTTTAGGCAGGTTCCAAACGGTACGGCCACTCATAATCATGTGGCGCGATGGTGTACAAACGGCTCCGTTCATTGACCCCATGTGGTAGGCACTTTCGAATACCATTCCTCCTTTGGCCAACTTATCAATATTAGGTGTTTCCAAAATTGAGTTATCATCGTACAGTTTAAGGTCGAATGCCGATTGATCGTCAACTAAAATGAAAAGGAAGTTGGGTTGTTTTTGCTCCTTTTTTTCGCATTGTACGAATAAAGTTATTACGATTAGTGCAAGAATGGTGTGATTAATAAACGATTTCATAAATTTTCGCTTAGATTATTTCAATTCTTCTTAACTCTCCCACCTCAAATTTCTTTTCAGAATTCATAAACGAAATGGTTATCGGAACTTCATTGTGAAGGAACAATTCTCCATTCTTTTTTTCCAGCACAACATTTCCTTTTTTAGATGTCGTTAATGTAAATCCATTTGCCTCCAGCGTAGTTCCATTGCCCATAAACAGTACGAAGTCACCGTATTTTTCATTCCCCACCAAAGCATAAGCGGCATTGGTTGATATGTTTTTATATTTGGCCGTTTTTTCGTCGTACGTCGAGAAAATAAAATCTTCCCGACCTGTTTTACTGACAACATGAATTCCTGCAAAATCCTTGTTTCCATTTTCATCATCGAAGCCAGAAATCGATTTAATGCTTTTTCCCTTTGCAGAAGTATAAGGTTCGTAAACCGAAATAAAAGGATGCTCCCAGGCCTCGCCATGCTGACGGGCGGCCATAGTTAAATAGGGCTCGTGGTCAACATCGTACGGAATTCCTGTTTTGTCTTTAAACGACTTACAAGGTGGCGACTTAACCGAGTAAACTTCGCGTCCTTCGGTGCCTTTCATCCAAAGATTCATAAATACATCAGCTTCTCCTTCGGCTCTGTCAATTTTCCACTCGGCCACATAGTCATCGCTCGTATGAATCGATTTTTTATCCCACATATAATCCAGTGCGTAAAGGTGTCCTCCGGCAAATCCCATTTCCTCACTTGGAGTAAGTTCCAGCGGGTTTCCGTTGGTATCGCTAATTTGCATGCTTTGTCCCAGGTTGTGGTAATAATAGTCGTGAAATTTATCGCCTTTGCGTTGTTTTTTCGAGCGGAACACATCGACATAATACCCGGTGGTTTCTCCGGTTTTTACAATACTAACCGTGCGATTTTGGTCACTTCGTGTTTCCGGCTCCAAAAAATAAACATCGGTATAAGTAATATTTGGATAATAGCCTGTTTTTTGCTCCGATTTTGGGTACTCTCCCATTAAGTCAAAGGCATGGTAACTCAGCATTTCGGTATACGACGATGCGCCATCAACCATTACCGTGTTGTGCGCCGGAAATTGCGAATAATACTCCAAATAAATGGGTTGTAAATAGCCGGCTCCTTTACCCGGGTCTGCGCCCTGCACCAAACCTTTTCCGTAGAGCTCCATGTTGATACCATTGGCGTGCATATGGTTACCCAACGAACCGTTCAAAGAAACCATCATGCCGTTTTTCCCCTCGCCCATTCGCTGCACATGCCAGCTTACATTGGGTGCGTAAAAGGTTTGGGTGATGTAATCCTCCCGATTTCCTTTTGGATAATCCTGGTTTATCTCCAACGGTTTTGCTGCAAAAAAAGAGGACACATCAGATCGAGGTGTAAATTCTCTCGTTGCCTTGTCAGCCTTGGGTTCAAACAAGCGGTACATCGCAGTGTAGTCCTTTTCCATTTCCTTGTTGTTATATTTTTGCGCCAGACGAATCATATCTCCCATTGGTTCGGTAGAAACATGACCGTAGTATGAATCACCAAAAGCCACAATCTGACCATTGGGGAAAAGATACTGTGGTAACATTTTTACTGCTTTGCCCATTACCGGAGTATAGGGCAAAATATTATGGTCAAATGTGTTATCAAAATCCCGAATAAAGCTCATCAGCTCCTTGGTGACACTCATTGAATAACCAGGGCATTCAGCCCAAACACCATTTGTTGCATCATAACCATAGTCCATCAATTTAGTCATGGACCACTGGCGTGGAGTAGTTACATTCAGAATGTGATTAATATAATACTCACGTCCTTTACCATCTTCATACATAGCATCATCTTGCAACACCATGGCAGCTTTTAAGATAATGTTGGCCTGGTGCAGGTTCCAGTTATTTTGAGGGACGCCATTTTTAATAACCAAGTCAGTCCATTTTTTAATCGTGCTTTCATAATCGCTAATGTTAGAAGCATGATTACTCTTGATATAATGATGGAGGAAATCATATACCTCGGCACATGTCCTCAAATTTCTTTCATGAATTACCTGGAAGCACGTCAAGCCCACCAATGTCTGAATATGACCGTTCATCAAATCAATAGGTTCGCTACGATAATACATTCCTGCCATATAGGTGTGGAACACATCGTAAGCAAATTTAGCAAAGCGCTCATCACCTTCGAGCCAATAAAGAAAGGCTGCATCGCGTGCCAAATCTATGATCTTTTCATTTAAACGGTTGATAATTCCACCCGTTTTAGAGGGTTCCACCCACTCAAATTGTCCACCTTTTGTTTTGTTTGGCAGGTAAAGACCACGCGGATCATCCATATACGGCATTATATCTTCTAATTCCGGAGAGCCATAATTGGTTGTATAATCACGGGAGCCTGCAAAACGTACGGTAGGTACCGGTGCCTCTCCTTCGGCATGTGAATAATAAATGCCATTTATATAGATATCGGTACTTTTTGTTTTCCAATACATCTGTAAACGCGAAGGCATCCATTCCGGGTCGGGTACGTGTTGTTCCACATACTTGTCGATGCGCTTGTGAATCCCAGACAGCACATCCTGCGCCCATTCTTCTTGCTGAATTGTTTTTTCAAGATTACTTTTTTCATCTTGTGTTATATTCAAACGCGGATAACCTTGTTCAAGGTTTGCAGGAAGCGGGATTTGTTGAGCTTTTGCCAAAATTCCTAAACCTAAAAGGGTAATAAAAATAGTAAGTTTTTTTATCATGATGATATACTTTATTCTCTTCAATTTACTACTTCACAAACTCTTCAATTGGAATAATTTCATCGAACTCTTTAATTTCGATGTTGCGATAGAAAATCTCAGCTGTTTCCGACTGGAATCCGATCATCCCTTCGCTATGCGAGAGATTTGTTCCCATATTAACAATAACACCATTTAATTTATGAATGGTATATTTATCGCCCATAACAATTACTTCGCATTTGTTCCACTTGTTATTTAATGCATTGTATTTGGCTTTGGCATAACCATACAATTCGTTCTTTTTCCGACCAGCATTTATACCACCATCTTTAGGTAAAAGAAACGAAGAGGTGTCGGCGGTAGAAGTCCAGTCGAGATGGGTGCTTGCTGCCCAAAAATCGCCGGTGTGGTTTTTATTTGTAATATGATTGTAACGCACCTGGTACTCGATGCCTTTGGGCCAAATTTTATCGTCAAAAACATGGTAATAACACCCTGCATCGTACTGCCATTCATCGAAGTTATTGGCAATTTTACTACCCCATTTATATTCGAACCTCAGAATATATTTGCTGTAATTTTTGTTGGTATAAAACAAGCCGTGGGTTGCATTCTCACCCTTGTTCAAATTATATTCATCCGGAAACTCATCGTTAAAAACATGCACCATTCCATCTTCTATGGCATAAACTTTTTCTGCCAAAGCATCATCTCCATTTTTCAGTTTAAGGTGCCAGCCATCCCAGTTTTCGCCATTAAAAAGTTTTACAAAACCTTTATTGTTTTGTGCGGATAAAGGTGCTGTTGACGAAAGAACGATTAGTGCTACGATAGACAGAATTACTGTAATTTTACTTTTCATTTTATTTTTTTGATTGTTAATTCGATTTTGCTATTTCAATATCCTGCTTTGCCCACTCAATTGCTTTTACCCAATCGACGTAACCCACACGGTTGGTCCAAATTGGATTAATGTGTTCCTGCATGGCTGTTTCGGTATAAATTTTCCAAAATTTCAATGCTTCTTCCAGTTCTGCTACAGATTGGGTTTGAAACTTCTTGTCTTTGGTTTCGCGATACATGGCCAAATGTGTTGAACCTGCAATTTTATGAGCGTAATATTTGCCAAGTAAGCTCATTGTTTTAATGTCGCGTAAAGTTAGTTCCAACTCCCGATTATCGCCTGAATTCAGATCTTGCAAAAGCGATAAAGCATTATCAGCACTTTGATGGAGCATTTGAGCCACTTCAAGCGGAGTTTTCAGGTCTGTACTTTCCCCGGCAATAGTCATCTTTACATAATCGGGGATATATTGAAACCCTGCAAGTTGATGGGGTTTAACATCGATAAAACAATTTACATCATGAAATTCAGTCTCGGTTTTTGTGAATTGCTCTCGTCCCTTACAACCTTCGATATACCACATAAAATCGAGCGACCCCCAGTGAAAGCCAGTAGTAGTAGGATACGTCATGGAAGCTTCCTGCCAGGCTGTAAATAATTTCCAGGCATCTACTCCGGGATAGCGGGCTTGCAAAATCGCCACAAACTCATCGTTTGTCATATTGGGATCGTAACCTAAACGCCCCCACATCATCCAGTGGTACCAATGTTTTACAATTTCTATTTGGCGGGGGATTTCAGGGTTTTTACTGGTAAATTCGCGCCCCCAAACCCACTGGTCGGAGCCATAATAATATCCACGCGAAACATTGTGCGGAATATTTTTAATGAACTCGCGTACAAAATCGGGCGCTCCCCAGCGGTAATAAAAATTATCATCGTTTCGCAAAGTCCAAATGGTTTTTAAACCACCGTGTTCTTCCAAATCTTTTACAAATTCGGTGTGATACGGCTGCTCTGTTGCACTCATTACATGCGCCTTGGCATATTTAAAACTGAAAATAAATTCAATGTTTTCATTGTCGATAAGTGGTTTAAACACTTCCGATATCTTATCGGCAGCTGCCATGTGCTGACGATGGATAAAGGTAAATTTCCGATCGGGCATTTCGGCTGCTGCCTCCAACACTCCTTTCCCGTATGTTTCCAAAGCCCAATTTTCTTTCTCTTCGAACGAATAATCGTACATATTTTCACCGGTGGTCAAACCAATTCCTGCCAAATCAGGATAAGTCACAAACATTTGTTTCACACTTTTTCTGAAATAATCTGTGGTCACCGGATTTTCCGCCCGATCGGTTATCCCGTATTTACCTTTGGCACCATGCACAAAAATATTCCAGGTAACCACATAAAAATCAATGTTTCTGCTTTTGCCATAAGCCATTACCTTTTTCCAAAACTCGATTTTCTCATCCATGGAGATTTTAATTAAAGTATCGGGATTGGCCAATATTTCAGGGGAACAGAAACCCCAGCCGTTGGTATTGTAATGTTCGTCGAACTGATGCGTTGAACGCAACACATCGTCCAAAGCAACGTCTTCATAACCGGGAACCCGCACCATTGACGGAAAAGGATGGAGGTTCCACAGCGAGATATAATTGTATCGGTAACGTGCTAAATTGTCGATGTATTCCTTCCAGAAATCGAAGTTCCACATTTCGGCAATGTTTTTTTGCGCAACATCCGAAACATCGGTATAACTGGGAGTTCGCACATCCAATGGAATATTGAATTTTGTTCCCCGACGTTCCATGTATGGATTGATGGTCTTCTCTTGAACTCCATCAAATCCACTAATATCGATCTGCTCTGCCAGTTCAAGTCCACCGTACATAACACCAGCTGCATCGGCACCTAAAACTTCAATCCTGTCCTCATTTTTTAAAAGCTGAAAACCTTCCGCTTTTATTTCTCCGGGTTCGCTTAAAATAGCCAAAACAATATCGGCCTTGTCCTCTTCGGAAATTTCAAATTCAATTCCCTTTTCAAAAAGCTGACTTTTAATTTCCTCCACAGCAAACTGTAGTTGTGGCACATCAGGTTCAGCATAAATACTTACTTTCTTCTTTGAATTTGTACAGCCCAATGCAAGCAGCAATGCAACTATTAAAATCGACGGTGATTGTTTTAAAAATCTGCTTAGCTTATTCATTGTTGGTTATTTAATTAGGTTATCTTTCGCAATCATAATATCATATTCTGCATCCACAATGTGCTTTCGCCACGAAAACTCCTGGTCAAACTGATAAGGCATCTCCTTAACATTGTATTTTTCAGCCAGATCGGTCATTTTAACCCAATACCCGAGCCCCTTAGTCAGAATCTCTACAGCTTTTTGTTGCCCGTTAGCATCTATTCCTTTTCTAAAACTTTCTAAAGCAACTCCAGCTCTTACTTTCATAGCAAAGTAAAATCCGTAATTTGCCCAAAATTCAATATCGGTTAGCTCGATCTCCAGTTCTTTGGAAATTTCTTTGCTTCTCAGCTCCATCAATAATTGAACTATTTGTTCTGATTCCTTTTCCGCTAAATCAGCTAATTGCAGCGGAGAAATTTGTTTTTCAGAATCATAATTTCCCGCCAAATAATTTGGAATATTAACAAAGCTGGAATCGAGTACATTCCGGTTGATAAAATTATTGATATCGATAAAACGACCGTTATTGGTGGTAAAACCTTCCGAGTAAACCGTTGCATCCCAGGTGCTTCCAAAAAACGATGCTAAGCGGTTTGGATTCTTTGATGCCAGTTTCCACGCCTCCAATAACTCTTTCCCGTCTTCCAATTCAAATTTTTCTTCGATGGCATGAATAAAGTAACTATCCGAAATATTTCGGTTATATAATAAGTTTCCCCAAACTTTATAAAACAGCCACTGACGTTCAAATGCATAATCCCAGCTACGATGCTCCTCTTTGGTGAAATAATCTTTTGCGGGAATGTATGTCTCTGAACCAATGATACAGCCGCCAATATATTTCTGGCTATTTAAATCCAAAAATTCACGTATAAAATCAGGGTTGCCCCAACGCATTACAAAAAAGTCCTCGTTACGAATGGTCCAAACCCCTTTATACTTCTCAGAATAGGGTTCCCAATACGTATCCGTTAACATTCCGCCATGTACAATGGATAGCTTTGGAGATGTGTGACCATGCGACCAGTTGAATTTAAACGAAATCCAAACATCATCATCCAGGTCAAGGTTTTCGATGGCATCTCTGGTTAACTTTTCAGTAGTCACGCTTACCGAACCGCCACTATTGGTTCCTGCAGAAAGTGGAGCCCGATATAAAAGCCTTGCTTTTCTATCGGCTTCCTTTAAGCCTGCAATCATGGTTCGATTTACCCAATCTTTTCTTTCTTCAGAAGTCATACCTCCCATACGTTCACCGAGGGTAAGGCCTATTCCTGTCAGGTTCTCATATTTATTGATTGTGAGGGTTACCATTTCACGCATATAGGCTTCAATGTACTCATTGGTTTCGCCTTCCCCAAAATATCCTGCGCCCGTTTCGGAAGAATAATCTGCCGCTCCATATTCCTTTGAAAATGCTTCTGGCAAAAAAATGTTCCAGTTTATAACGTAAGTATCAACACCACGGTCTTTAGCCATTTTAAAAAGACCTTTCCAAAACTTCTTCCATTCGGCCATTTCAGCATCAGTAAACGGCGATGCTTTTGGAAAAGATTCTGACTTAACCATATACATATAGGGATGCATATTCCAAAGTGTAAGCGCATTGAATTTATTTTCAACCATCATATCCAGAAAAGACTCCCAGAATTTTAAATCACGGCAGGTCTCGGTATGCAAGGTAAGGTTTTCCCCACTTCGGTATGAATACCATGGGAGATTGAATTTAATTGCCCGAAAATCGTGGTGAGCACGGATGGACTTTTCCTGGATAGCGCCCCAACTCGCTCCGTTTGAAAGTTGCTCTGAAATATCAAGAAGTCCATAAAGTAAACCACGCGAACATTCTGACGAAAGCTGATAACCATTATCTGATTTGCTTAACTCAAATCCATCATTTTTTTCTGAGTCGATGTCGTACTGGAGACTGAGTCTCAAAATAAGATTGGCCTCCTGCTCATCGGTTACAACCGTAACACTTCCAACTGATCCAGTTTGATGGCTTTCCAATTTTTCGATTGCATAGCTGAGCTCATCGAGCACGTTCTGATCAGTATATATTTTAATACCTACGGATTTCTGCTGGCAACTATTGAAAAAGAGGATTAAAATAAATAGGTAGGTTATTCGTTTCATATTGGTATTGTTTAGTTCAGTTTTCAGTATTTAATAAGAGATTTTTGGCAGGATTTTTTATTATTTCTTTATTACTTTAATATTCCTTCCTTTATTTTCTATCACTTTGCCATCGGTTTCGATTATACAATTACTCGCCATTGACCCAATCTTAATGGGCATACCTGTTTCATTCTTGATATTCAACCCGACAGTTTTCCCCTCACTATATGGTGACATGGATTCACCGTGCATAGGATGGGTATACCCGATTAAAATAGGAAGTTCTTTTGTTCTCCTTTCACCAGGAGTAGATTTTAAAATTACTTTATTGCTTTCACCTTGAATGGTCATTAAAGCATGTACTGTACGATCTGATTCTGCAGGATCTAAAATTATCGCTACCTCAACATTACTACCCTCAACAAACATTAAGGGACCATAATTGGCATCACCCTTGCAGTTTTTCACAATAGCACTATCCCTAACCCAATATGCACGCTCTGTGCCAATTGTTGTGCAGTTTTCAAGTCTTACGCCATTGCTACGAAGTTCAAAACCTGCTCGTGTATTTTTTGCAGTACAGTTTATAAATTGGATGTTTTTGGCTGGCCCATAAGTGCGAAAACCATCTTCGCACAACGATTTCATATAACCTGGGGTCACAATATATTCACCATCACGATTTTTAGTCCATGTTTTAAAATTTACATCAAATGCAGGTCCTGATGTTTCTGCTAGAATATCATCGGTTGACCGAACTTCACCTTCAGCATAACAGTCTTCGAAATACACGTTTTTTGGGTTTTGTTGCACAAAAAAACAATGGCCAAAAGAGCGGTTATATATTTTACATCGATAAAGTTTGGTATTGCTACCCGATACTAAAAGAGCGCTGTGCTTTTTATGCGGAATGGTCGTTTCTTTGGCTTTGCCTTTTCCAAATAAATCGCCATAGCCATACGGATAAGAACCTTTAACATACAAAGTAACATCCTTAAGAACATTGCTTTCTCCTGCAACATGAAGCACCGTGCCTCCCGGTGAAGTACCATTACCTATACACCGGATTGTTAACCCTTTAAAGGTGATATTCTTTCCTGTCACCAAAAATTCATCGGAATGAATAGGTGGTTTTAAGGCGGTACGTAACTTTGTATTTAGCAAAATCTCTACTCCTTCAAGATTAAATGTATTGTTACTTCCACTAAATGTGATGTATTGAAACTGACTTCGATCGTGACGTGCACTCATTGAATCAAGAGTCAGATAGTCAGTTAACTGATAAACTCCAGGAGTCATGGTAATTACATTACCACTTTTTGAAGCATAATCAGCTAACGCTTTAATACTGCTAATTTTTATTTCCGCTGCATTTAAACTGCTATAGGTTAGCAAACTAATAATTAATATCTTGGGTATATTCATCATGTTCTGCATATTAAATTAGTTAAAAAAGCATTTCCCAATTCCCCCCAAAGTATGCTTTATCTATTTTGTCAATTGCCCTTTCTTATATGATTTAATACTCCAAATTGATGATGTTGAACCGGTTTTAATCCCAACAAAAAGACAAAAGCCAATTTATTGCTATAATAGTCTCAAATAAAGACTCTTATTTCAAATTCACTATGTTTTTTCATGCTTAGTTTGTACTACTTATTTCTCAATCCAATTTTTTCAAAAGGAATGGGTTCGAACTTGATTTTATCTGCTCCAACATTAATATCTTTAATGGAATATGCATTTGCTTCCAAATCGGGGAATTTCCTGTTTTTGTCAATTACCAGATTTTGTTCTAAAGTTACCAATTCCGGCATACGCAAAGTAGTATTATCACACTCTATTAAGATGTTCTGAATGACGGCATTATTTTCCATCTCCAAAGATAAATTTACCAAGTTAGGATACCTTGATATATACAAGAATCTGTTTTTCTCAAAGGCTTTAATATGTCTGGTAGTCACTCTGTCCCAACGTTCTTGATTCATAACAGTAAAGGAGACTCCAGCATGGCATTGATAAAATATATTGTTCCAAATTAAGTTGTCACTACCTCCATGTATTTGCATTGCTCCCAACAAACCACCAGAGCAATTTTTGAATACATTGGAGTAAACAAAATTTCCTGATATGGCATCATCAAATCGGATACCTCCTCTGCCAACATGAGCATCAACCCCATGATTACCTTGAGGTCCTGTATCATGAATGTAATTGTAACGAAATACATTGCCTCTGTATGTAGGATCGCCATACATATCAATAGCACCCTGATCATCAGACTCCGTAACAACATCAAACATTTCATTGTATTCAATGATGTGGTCGTTTCCTCCTACTCGAATGGCACTGCTTGGTATGTCATGAAACTTACAATGCTTTAAAGTAGAACCGACTCCACTAAGGACTACTCCTGGAGTATAGGTGCGATCAATTCGCGATAAATCATGGATATGGCAATTATCAATAATAAAATCCGCCCTTTCAAAAGTTTCTCTATTGCCTCCTGATACTTTAATACCACCGCGCCCCATATCATAAATATGGCATGAAGCGATGTTATTGTTTTGTCCATCATTCATTAAAATACCATCTCTTGCGAATCCATTTATTTCACAATCGAGGATATTTACATGACTGCTATTATTAATTACCATGCCATTCCCGGCCCCATTCTGAAAATGAATTCCTTTAACTGTAATCCATGATGCATTATTAATTTGAAGCAGGGGCGTTTCGCAAACAGAAAGTTCCAGGGATGCCTTTGTGATATCTTCAGGAGGATAGAAATAGATTTTTTTATTTGGGTCATCGTAAGCCCACTCTCCTGGTTCGTCAATTTCTGATATTACATTGCGCGCGGCAAAAGGTTTGTTCTTGGAAAAGTAATATTTGTTGTACGGTGGAGTTAGCCAAATAATTTGATTAGTTGTATCAATTTTAGCAACATGCTCGTAGGCATCGTCCCACAATTTAGTCCAGTAACCATGTAGTAATATATTTGGTTCTTGTTTCCAGCCGGAAATATGCTCATCGTTATAAACAATACCTGTTCTCGCTATTGCTTCCGATGAGTCTGTTACTGCACGTATGTAATTGACATAGCCTTCATTTGGCCACCTGGAAAGTGGCATAGACTTTCCGTTAAAGTAGAGTTCTCTTAAGGTGTAAGAACCCGATTTTTCACTACCATCAAAACCTGCTAGTTTAATCTTATTAAATGTTGACAAGCTGGTTTTTGTTAGATCAATCTCAATAATCTTAGTTCCAATTTCAGGATTTTTCTTGTACAAAAAATGATCTTTGGAAAGTGAGCTGAAATCTGTAATTGGAATAGCGCCGGAAATGATAACTTTTTCTCCATTTTTACTTTGATAGATTACTGGTGATTCTTCTGTTCCAGATTCATCAGTATCCAATACGATTCCTTTGTTTAAGCGATAAGTTCCTTCGTGGAATATTACCCGAATGGTGTCCTTCTCACCTTGTTTCATCTTCTCTTGAACCAATAGATTAGCTCTTTCAATACTTGCAACTGGCTTGTTTGCAGTACCCTTGTTATTGTCATTACCCAAAGGAGAAATATGTATTGAAGACTCCTGATGGCAGGCATTTAAGCAAAACATTAATAAGAAAAGTAATGCCAATTGAATTGATATAATTCTTAACTTTTTCATTTTTTCTAAATATTATTCAGTTTTACAAATACCTTTTATCGAATAGCCTCCCGATACAGTTCCTCAGTCTGCTTACGCAACTTCTTTAAAAGCTCTGAATGCGCCGAACTGTTTGCTAAGTTATTCTGTTCTAATGGGTCGTGCTCCAAATCGTATAATTCCTCAATTTTAGGATCGTGCTCATAGTACACAAAATATTTGTACCGATCGGTTCGTATGCCATGACTGCGATAAGATTTGTTTTCGTCAATCAGCTTTTGGTTAATTTCATCTACATTTTGCTTGTATCGTTCTTGAAACATATCCACCAAAAAAAGGTCCTCCATAAAAACAGCATCGCGCCATTGGCTCATATCTTGCGTTTTATCCAAAACTCCACTAAAATCTCTGCCCTGAACACCTTCTGGTACTTCAATTCCGGCCAGCGAGAGAATCGTTGGTGCCATATCAACCGATGAGATTAAAGCATCTTCTCTATACCCACGTTTATGTTCGGGAACACGACCATCGTATACAATCAGAGGTGCTTTCACCGATTCTTCGTATAGTAAACACTTATCAAAAAGTCCGTGTGAGCCCTGAAAACGCCCGTTATCGCTGGTGTAGATAATGATGGTATTTTCCAACATTCCTTTCTCTTTCAGCTTTTCTACCAATAAACCAACTTGCTCATCAACACTATAACATTGTGTAGCAAAGCGGCGCACCAGTCTTTGGTAAAGCTCTGGGGTAGATGAACGCTGTGCATGTAAACGTGGTCCTCTTGCATTTTCAACCACTACCTTAGGCAAATCATCCGAATTATCTTCCTCCCAATTTTCAGGCACCGACATATTAAAATCTTTGTAGTACTCGAAATGAGGCATGTAAATATCCTTGTTATTGTCGTGCTTAACCGCATAAAAACTTACTGAAAGGCAGAACGGTTGATCATCAGGTTGCGTATCTAAAAAGCGCAACATGGCTTCACCGGTTCGTAGAGTTCGTCCCGAATTTTCACGTCCCTCTTTAAAAATTGCTTCCAGAGCTTCATTATCTTCCGACCAGGTAACCATGCCATTTCTATCATGGGTTTCGGTGCCTGCAAAAAAATCGAAGATTTCACCCATGTGTTTTTTGTAGAAATGTTCTTTGGGTGTACTTGGTCTCGTTGCTTCTGCGGTAACGGTAAAGCCAACTTTACCGATAAAACCAGTACGGTAACCTGCATTTTTTAATAAGGCGGGATAGCCCTTTTCAAAATCAGCTTGCGACAAGGTATAGTCGTCGGGAGCCACAAATCCAACACGGTGATTCGAATTGTAACGCCCCGTCATCATGGTTACGCGACTAGGCATACATATTGCGACGGCATAATATGCCTTGTCGAAAATAACACCCTGCTCTGCCAATTTATCGATATTGGGAGTGTTGAACTCGGACCTACCATAACAGCCCATGTTATCCCAACGCTGGTCGTCGGTCATTAAAAAAATGATGTTGGGTTTGTCTTGTGAGTTGGCATAGGTTTCAAATGGGATGGTAAATGCCAAAAACAAGAATACTATTTGTTGAATATGTTTCATTTCTATTTTGTTATTCATTTGCATCCTCCGGTAATTTCTTCCAACTTATCAAAAAAGGCCTTTTTTCGAGGTGAACTAATTTCCCAATTTACGGGTATTGATTGAAAACCAAAGTCGTATCCTTCGTCCTTCATCCGGTAATCGAAGTAGCCCCATGAAGCATAAGCTTTTACAGCTTCCACCATATTATTGGATGGTTTATCAAAATCGAAATGGTCGTCTTCATTAAAAAGAATAGGTTTAGGAGTATATCCGTTTACTTTTTTGGTTTCCTTCACCATTTCACCAATTCGGTTTGGGTCGTGCACTCCATTACCATGTATCAGAATAAAATCAGCAGCCCGCACTACATTTTCCTGTGGAATTCGCCCTCCACTGTAGCTCGTACTTGCCAGATATCGATAGCCATTTTTTTCTTTTGATTTGATTCGTTCAATCACCTCGTGTACTCTATTAGGCTGAAGGATTTCATGCCTGTATTTCAGATTACATTCGTTATTTATTTCGATGATTACATTTCTGTAGTTATTTTCAAATAGCCAATTGATAACATTGTCAACTCCATTTAAAACGGCAGTTTCGTCTTCCAGCAAATCTTCCTGGTCGTTGTAAAAAAGACCTAGAATGGCGACCATCCCAATTTCATCTGCTTTATCCAGAATTTTTCCTAAGCGGCTCATATACTCGGAGCGCAGTTCACCTTTCGCATCGTAGGCCGAATTAATCCAACCTTTGTTTCCATAACCCAAAGGACTTCCACCCTGCATATTTACGGTAAATGCTAACATTCCCTTTGCATACCATGATTGCATCGCTTTCACAAACTCATTGGTATTTCTGTCGGCATCCCATTTTTGTGTATCCTCGTATTTCCAACGGCCTGCGGTTTCAGGATTCAGGTCATCGAAGATACCCTGAACCATACGCGAATTCATCAACAATCCTTCAATGGGATACCCTTTCCATTCCCGACCTTTGTATGTGGGTTCACCATTAATAAAGAATCTTTCGCCCTGTATACTTACAACAGTTTTGGCTTGTTCTTTTTTTACCGTATTTGTGTTGCATGACAAAAAACCACAGTTAAGAAATATTATCAGGAATGCAAGGAATACTTTGTTCATTTTTAGTGTTTTTATAGTCGTTTATTAATCAAATTTTTCTTCATGAGCTTGATTATACTTGAATTAAGCACGTCATTTAAAGTGAATTTGCACGTATTCTTTTATCGCCAGGTTATTTTAGCTTTTTTAGTTTCCGTGTTCACCCAAACACTTGCATGCTGAAACTCACGGGTAAATTCCCAACCATCGGGTGATACACGCTTGAAGGCTCCTTTGGGTGCTCCAAGAGGTTTTTGTAATTCCGGATAGTCTACTAAATTCCCGTCGGGCAAATTCCAGCCCCAGTTGTATTGAAAATAGGAATAAGGTTGCGCCCCAATCAGGTAACAGGCCAGAAAATACTCCAACTGTTTCTTTGACTGTTCTACCATTCCATCTGTAATCGTTTCACCAATTGTAATATCGGTTCGTCCTTTACCTTTAGCCCCAAAACGGTAAATTGATATTTTACCTGCTTTGGCAATTCGTTCCATATCGCCCCATTCTTCGAGTAAATTTTCTTTATTGGTAACGGTATTATTGTAATGTTCGAAAAAGAAAGCATCGCAATGAGGATAAACCTCTTCGGTTCTGGCAGCGTTGTTTCCAATTAATATTTTATCAGGCCCCATTTTCTCTTTTAACGCAGCCATCATTTCGCCTTTGGCTTTTGCTATTTCAACTACCTTATCATTCGGGTAATCCATATCTAAGCCCACATTCATGCGGTCAATAAAAATACCATCGGCACCTGATATTTCAACACCTTTGGCAGCAGACTCGACCCACCATTTACGGAAGTCAGGATTTAAAGCATCAAAATAGTATGAAAACGCCGGTCTGGTTTTTTCCCTTAATTTTCCAGTCTTTGGATTGACAAACAGGAATTTGACTAATTCGGGGTTTTTAGCAATGCCCTCCGGAGTAAAATCTTTATTAAACCGAGGATAAGGCCATGCCAAATACGAATTATAATAGAACATTACTTTAGACTCTGGCTTGATTTTATGAAACGCTTCCACTTCGTGCTTTGTGCCTAATACCTGATCTCCAAGTTGGTTGTATGCGTGTGATTTTTCAATACAAATGAAATCTGTTCTATCTGCAATAAATTTAACTTCTTCAGGTTTTAAAACCCGATCGATATCTCCGAAATGATAATACATTGGGGTAGTCTCCCAGGTAAATTTTGGGTAATATGCCTTTGGATTATAGGCGGTTCCATCGCTAACTAATAATTCTGTTTCTTTTTGTCCGAAAGAACTAAAAGCCAGCATTATAAATACAAGACTAAGTGTGAGACAAAATCGATTAAGCTTCATTTTTGAGTTACTATTTTTTACAAAAGACATAATTGTACTATTTTAATTTCTTAGTTTTTTATTGCTTTTACCGCCCCTTTACTTTGTATAGTCTCATTTTCAGTTCCGGGCAAAAGCAAAACTTTACAATCGGTTTGGTTATCCAATTTAATATTGGTGGCATGCACCCCCGAACGTTGATAAAATGCATAGCCAGTCAGGGTGGACAATTCGATGTTGAAAGAATCGGGAATAAAAGCAGGATTTGAAGTTTTTAAAATTACATGATGCCCTGTTCCGTTTATGGCTGCCAACAAGTTATTTGCCATTCCGTTGCGGCTATCCAGAATTTCCAGTTCAACATAGGCATTTTCCGCACTTTTGTATGGGACACAAAGCGCTTCGGAATATTTGGCATTGGCGCTGCAATTAATTAGCGTATCATTATTACCTACGTTAAATCCAGCAGCCACACAATCGCGCACCTGGCAATTAATTACCTTGTCGCCCGATGTGCTAAGCCCAGTACAAATGCCACGTCGCATCTGAAAAACGGTACAATTTTTAACTGTAGTATTTTTTGTAGGATGCCCATTGTACTCCGGGTACATTCTGATTCCATCTTCGCTCAGTGAAATAATTTCTCCCGGAAGAATTTTTCCATCTTCTGCAACCGTAGTTCCTTCGATGTAGCCGCCTTTACCTGCATAGAAGTTTTTATCGAAACCATAACCCGAAGTTTCTGCTAAAATTGCATCGGTAGTTCGGAGCAATCCATCAATATGACAATCTTCAATTAAAGTATTTTCAGCACCCTGCAAAAAAATTGAATGCCCCATGGCGCGAGCATGAACTTTGCAGCCAATCAGCTTTACATTTTTGGCCGGGTAACCAACACGGATTCCGTTCATTTTTCGAACATCGCCACCACCCAAACCATACAAGTAGCCGTAGCCCCAGGGAGAAGAACCTGCTGTGCGTAGCTCCACATTTTTTAGCGTTACATCTTCGCCAACAATATTGAAGATTTTATTCTTACTCTGCCTTCCGGGTTGCCCGCCATAGGTTTCAATGTAAAGCCCCTCCATAACGACATTATTACCCGAAATTTCAATGGCGCAATACATGCTGTTTCCATCATCGCTTTTTTTCAGGTCGGTGCGGCTAAACAATTTGGTATCGACCATAAACCGGCAACCGTTTAAATTGTAGTGCGAGTTGTTACCCGTAAATCGCATAAAACGAATACTCTCGGCATTGTCGATCTGGTAGTTGCCCGGCTTAAGTTTGACTTTTACATTGTCTTTTTTCGAATAAGAGTTTAGATCGGTAAGGTTATCGATTTTAATAAATTCCTGAGCCTGGCAAGCAATTGCAAAGCTAACTAGGATGATGAATATTTTTAGTTTTAGTATCATGATTCTTTTTGCAACTTAAAGGACAGCACCCCCTTTTTTTTACAAATCAGAGGGATGCCATCCCTGCCTTTTTTACTTATTAATTTGTTGAATATGCATGGTAAACCCATTGTTGGCTTTTAAATCGAAAGCCATTGCACTGCCTACACTTAATTCTTTCTCTTCAATTTTTACACGGGTTCGGGTTTCTACCGTTTCGTCGTCGGTGTATATTTTTGCGGAATAGTTGGCACCTTCTTTTAAAAATGAAAAGTCGAGATCGACAGTACGAGCCGTTTGTCCATTTATTCCGCCAATCCACCAGTCGTTTCCTTTGCGACGTGCAATTACACCTATTTCGCCAATTTCGCCAACCAGCACTTTAGTTTCGTCCCAAACGGTGGGAACATTATTGAAGAATTCCAACTCAGGTTCGTTACCGATGGTATTTGTGTCGCCCCAAAGTGCATCGTCTTTTACCGGCGCTGCAGGTGCTTTATCGTACCAATACAAAAACTGAAGTGGGCTAAAAATACAAACCGTTTTTGCGAGCTGCGAGGCGTGCGAGCCCATTTTCTCCACACGACTGTTGTAATAGCAAACCGTGTTGTCGGCAGCTCCGGCCAGCGAACGGGTAAACATGGTAATTAGCGTGTGGCTGTTTGGTACGGATTCTTCATCGCCACGAATGCCTTCCTGGGTCAAAAGATTGGGATAGGTTCTTGAAAAACCTGTTGGACGGTATTCGTCGTGTATATCTATCACCATTCTGTGGGCAGCCGTTTTTTTCACAGCTTCGTGCATCCAGGTAGTTGCATGTTGATCGCCAACCCGCACAAAACCGTATTTAATACCGGCAATGCCCCATTCCTGAAACAATGGCAAAATATCGTCTAATTGTTTCTCCAGCGCGCGACGGTTGACATACAACATTACTTTTACGCCTTTTTCTTTGGCATAGGCCGTAATAGCTTCGATATCGAAAGGCCCTTTCGAACGTTTTGGATCGAGGGTAACCGTTGTAGCATCTGAAGCATTATCCATTTCGTTTCCGTACCAACCTGCATCGAAATGCACATATTGCATATTGTGGCTGGCCACAAAATCGATGGCGGCCTTCCCTCCCTGCGTTGTAAGTGTTCCTTCGCGCAAAACTTTACCGGGTGTAATCCACGATTCATCCCCAATTTCGCTTGGAGGATTTAAGTTTTCAAGAATGTAATTGTTTTCCAGTAACTCGCCATAACTTTCTCCCATCATTACTACGCGCCAGGGTGATTTAAATGGAAGCTTCATTTCAACTTTGGCACCTTCGCTACGTTCATTTTCAACCGCACCACTTACCAGGTCTTGTTTGGTGTCTATTATTTTTCCATCCAAACTAGAAACAATGCTGTTTTCGAGCTGCTTACCTGCATCAAAACTCAAACGAGCATAATCCACCAAACGGGCTTCAGCCAGTGCAATTTTAACATTATCTGCAACTTCAACCAACAAGGGGCGCTCGCAGCCTTCTTTTAATTCCGACAGCGGAATTTTCTTAATTTCTCCCTGAGCCGTTAACCTTCTGGGTTTTCGTTCAGGGGTAGACCAAACTTCATGGTTCTCGGCAAACTGGTATGTAATCAGTTCATCATCGATTTTAATCTCGGTAAGATTATTTTGAGCCGGCACTTCGTAGGCAAATGCAACACCTTCGTTATAGGCACGACAAATCAAATTAAGTTTTGCAGTTTCGCTTTCCAAATAAATTTTTGCTTCGTTGTAGTTATCAAGAATGGTGCTCCTTTCGCCCAGATTGGTTGTCCACTGATTTTGAACCGCTATTTCTACCACATTTTTTACAGAAAATGGCGTACTAAAATCGATGTCCTGCGATTTGATTTCGAGTACTGACGGCAGGATAATTTGGCGGTCGTCATATTTTACCGAAAATGTGATTTGTCCACTTTCTGTTGTTTCGGATGTTGGAAAAACGGTCAGTTTTTTCTGTCCATTAGGAGATTGCACTATAGTTTCGTTTTGCGAATTACAAGCCGATACTATTAGTGTGATTGATAGTAAATAACAGAGTCTTCTTAATTTCATTTTGTTCTTGTTTATTTTTCTATTCTTCAGTTGTAAATACTGCCGCGGGCAATCCATTTCTATTATATAAATTTGCTCCTTCCGGATTCGATGACCAGGCATAACGCACAGCAACAGGTTTATCAATATTCGGATTTGAAACTTCAATTTTATCTTTGGCTATAATCTTCGCTTCAGCAGGTTTCCAGCTTCCGTTTTCGTCTAAAATTTCAAACCAGCTCAATGGTTCGTCCACTTCTTTTGTAGGATAATTAAGATGTTTATTGCCCACCATTAAACCTTTGCCTGCGTCCTTAAATTCAACAATCATTTTGTTGCCAACAACTTTAGAGCTTATATAAAGTGGACCATTTGCCACAAGTTCAGTAATCCCATAATCATTCTTTAAGGCCAACATCGACAGACGAATTCCGGCATCCATTTTATTGTGTGGGTGCACGTCTTTTGCTTCGCCGATGTCGTATAAAACTGCCATGCCCGTATTAGGCAGCTCCAGTCCACGGCGCAGGTGGTCGTTTACCATTGCCCATCCATTATCCGAACGTTCATCGGGAACTTCGTAGGCGGCAAGTTGAGCCCAATAGAATGGGAAATCTCCTTGACCCCATTCTTCTCGCCAACTGTTAATCATTAGCTTGAAATATTTTTCGTACTCCTCTTCTTTAAAATGTGAATTGCCTTCGCCCTGATACCATACCACACCTTTAATTGCAAAAGGAACAATTGCCGAAATCATTCCATTGTGCAGAGTGGCTTGTAATTGTTTGTCCTTTAGAGGATGCGTTCGCGGATAAGGTCGGTTTGTTTTTTTGCCCCCATCTACCCATGCCTTGTACTTTTGTTGATAGGATGTATCAATATAGCTTTCAGCATCGCCCAGAGTGGCAATTTGTTCTTTAATTTTTGTTCTGCTATGTTCAAAATATTCCTTTAATTCTTCATCCGATTTATAAGCTTCTTCCGACAACCAGGGCTGAATGCGGGTTCCTCCCCACGAACATTCAACAATGCCAATTGGCACATTCAGTATTCGTTTCAACTCTTTGGCAAAGAAATAACCTGTAGCCGTTATTTTTCCAATTTCCTCAGGGTTTACACTTCTCCAATCGGCTTCAAAGTTTTTCTTTTTCTCGAAAACAGAAGTTGTTTGCGGAACCTCGATGTGTCGAATCCAAGGGTCGTTTTCAGTCGCAACTAATTTCCGAATATGCTCGACTAAGGGCTGGTATTTTTCTTCGCGGGCATCGTTAACAAACTTTTCCATGGCAAAATCCATGTTCGATTGCCCAGTACACAACCACACTTCACCCGATAACACATCTTCTAAAACAATTTTGTTTTTGCCCGTAACTGTAATTTGAAACGGACCTCCGGCTTTGGGTGTTTTTAACGTCACACGCCATGTGCTATCGGTTTTGGCAGTGGTTTCTACCTTTTCGCCCCAACTGGTTTCAATGGTAATTTTTTCCATTGGATCGGCCCATCCCCACATAGGGATTTCAGTGTCTTGCTGCACAACCATCCGGTTGGCAAACAAAGCGTTTAATTTTACTTCGGCAGAAATTACCTGCGGCAAAATCCAGATCAGAATAAAGAGAAGATGTCTTGGTTTCATTTTATTATTCTTCGATTAGTATTACCAATTACTTTCGTTAAAACATTTATTTCGTCCAAACCTTAAAATTCTTATACCTTGCCGAGCGGGTGTACATGTGGCGCAAACCAATGCGTCCTTCTTTTGGCGATTGCCCATCGCTTAAATCCCAGGAGAATAGCTTTTCATCACCGTTTCCTTTCACATTAAAATATAATTTTGCATCTGTTTTAATCACCGTTATTTTGTAGGTAACATCGGGCAAAAACAAGCCAGTATTAAAGTACGCTGGAAGAATCTCAGTATCCTTAAATTTCTCTTGTGTTTCAGCTGGATATTTACGAATTCGTATGTAATCATTCTCAGGGTCGTCGTTTACCATTGGGAAAGCCGCATAGCTAACGTGAAGCGGATCCATATAGAAATAATATTTCCACATATTGGCCGTGTCGCGGTAGGCGTTCCATTCGGTAATGTCGGCACCGCGACCTTCTTTGCCAATGCCTTGTGCCTGAATGTACAGGATGTTTACATTTACAATCTGACTGTCGGTGCGGGTGTATTCGAACTCTATTTTTATATCGCCTTTAAACGATTGTTTTGTCCAAAGTACAGTGTGGTGGGCATCGTCGCGGTTAACAGGACCAGCAATTAGGTCCATGCCGTTTTCGTCCTGCTCTACCACTGAAATCAGGCCATCTTTAAACCAGTTTTGCTGCCAGTTAGCGGTACACTCATCTTCGAACTGGAGTTGCCAGGCTTTAGATTTGTTTAGACCGGCAAAGTCGGTTGATTCTTTTTGATGGCATGCATTCAAAAAAACTATAAACACCATTAATATAAACAGAACTCTATTTTTCATGATTCAGGTATTTTTCTATTAATTGTTGTAAATAAGCCGGATAAGTTTCCCCTTCAGCTGTTCCGCTTCCTTTTACTTTCGAGCCAAAGGTTATAGAGTCGCCAAAGCACAGCACCTTATCCCCTTTTTCAAACAGTTTGTTTTTTTGCAAAAACTGAAATACATTTTCAGCAATAAAATGATAGCCCAAAGCTGTTGGGTGAACACCATCGCGATAACCACTGTTTTGAGGGTTCATAATAAACAGGTCTTGGTTATGTTGGGGCAAATTTAAATTCAGAAATTTTTGATAAATATCGATATAACCAACTTGCTCTTTCTTTGCTATCCGAGTAATAATCTGCCTTACAGAGTCTAATTTCACATTTGGTATTTCGTGAAATAATTTTCTATCGTGGCGTTCGAATAAAAAAACGGAATCGACAGGAGGTGGTGCCATTAAAATTACCTGAGCACTGTTTTGTTTTAGTTTTCGTACAATTTCGGAAAGATTAGATGCATACGTTTTGTACGATGCCATTTTTTTTGAATTTAGCATATCGTTGGTTCCTACCATTACAATTACTAAATCTGGGTTGAGGCTTATAACATCCCGTTCAATCCGGGCAAGTAAATCGGTTGATGTATTACCGGCAACTCCGGCATTAATAACCTGTGCATCAACATTTATTAACACAGACACGAATAATACTATTAACTGAAAAGCCCTAAACATTATTTGCTATTTATTTGAAATATCCAGAATCTGTCCTGCCGCATGAAGCTGATCTGCCAATTCATGGTAATCAACTTCGTGTAAATCCACACCTTTCTCCATTGCCATGCCCGCTAAAACACCGGCACTTTGCCCCAGCACCATAAATACGGGCTCCATACGAATAGAACCAAAAGCAATATGAGAACTTGATACTGCGGTAAGTACTAACAAGTTTTTACACTCTTCGCGCTTTGGCACAATGGTTCCCAAATGAATCTGGTAGGGCGCCGGAGGTTCAACACCCAAGTCGCCTTCGTTTTGCACATAACCTTCTTCTGTAATATAACGCTGGGTATTGTGCGAATCCATTGCATACGAGCCCATCCCAATAGATTTATCAACGGGCTTTTTACCCAGAATTTCGTTATCTGTCATAACAAACTCTCCGAGCATACGGCGTGCTTCGCGCACATAAATCTGGTAAGGCCAGTGGTTGTTATCCACAAATTCGTCTTTTGCCAGGCCCCATTTTCTCATTTTCAACCGTAGGTTTTCCGGTACACTTTCGTCGGTACACCAGAAATACAGCAGGCCTTGATGGTAATCAATGTGTTCCTGAAGAATTACTTTACGTTCTTCGTACGATGCTTCGGGGTAATCGTAGTTCATACCGATATTGTCGGAGCTGAAAGGACCAACATTGTTTACATCGCGTTTGCCGTTGGGAATTTTACCACCGCCAAACATAGAATGACGTCCGGCACGGAAAACCCGGCGCAGCAACTCGTATTGTGCAGGGTCATAATTTTCAGGTTTTTCGAAAGGCACGTAATTTCCTTCGGCATTAGTCGTACAAAGTCGGTAGTTATAAGCCTGAATGCGTTTGTCTCCTGAACCATTTTCGCCCGGAGGCTCGGTAGAAATACGGGGCAAAACACCACTAGATGGATCGCCCGGTATTACATAAGGGCTGATATTTAACTGTTGATGGTGAAAGTTATGACCGTGATGAAAAACACCTTTTTGTACGCCATTCCAGGTTTCGTTGTACACGCTATTGGCTTCGCGGCCAACATGATAATTCACCCCGGCCGCTGCCATGAGGTCGCCTTCGTAAGTGGCGTCCATAAAAATTTCGGCTTCAAATTTCTTACCACTTAACATGGTAATTGATTTGATTTTTCCATCTATGACTTCAACGCCGTTTTCGCGGTCGAGCCATTCATCGCGAAGAATAGTGATGTTATTTTCGGCTACAAATTCTTCAAAAATATTTTCGGCTACATGTGGCTCAAAAGTCCACATGGTTTGCATGCTGTCGTTAATGGCTGTGGTACCCTGCCCCTGGTTGCCGTATTCACTGCGTGGCTGCCATTTCCAGGCTTCATCGTTTTGATAATGCAGGTAAACACGATGGTAAAACTCGCGCGAAAGGCCGCCAATTACACTTTTATCGCCCACATCGGTATAACCAAGACCACTTGCTGATAGGCCGCCAATGTGTTTTTCGGGGCACACAATAAGCACATTTTTATCCATTTGCGCCAACTGCACCGCTGCAGTAATGGCTGCTGATGTTCCTCCATAAATTACCACATCGGGGTGATTGGCTTTGTTGGATTGTTTTACTGCGCAGGCCCAAACGACCAAAAACGCTAGAAATATTGCTGCTAATTTTATTTTTTTCATTTATTCTTATTTTTCATTCATTCTTAATTAAGAGGTGTCATCACCACCTCTTTTAAATTAATTGGCTGCCATGCACCCATCACCGGTTTAAACATAATTTTATAAGAACCAGCCTCTTTAATTTCAAATGTTCCGATTTCCAAAGGCTTGAAATCATCGTAACTTGGAGTTGCCGCAATCTTTACGGTTTTACTTTGTCCGTTAAGCTCAACCATAAATTCAGAAGCTTCAGGACCTGCTGTTGATGCGGTAACTTGAAATTTACCTGGTTTTTCAACGGAGAAGGTCCAGTATACTCTTTCCTGTTCATTGGTCCAGCTTCCTACGCAATCTTTCGAGCTGTTATATCTAACGCCGATTCCCTGCATATTTTCAAACTCGGCGCTCTCGGTCATAAAAGCTACCACGCCATTTTCGTCCTGTCCAAATGGTTTTGGTTCAATGGCGTCTGGTGCATCTGCCAATTCCAAAACAATAACCGAGTTTATTTTGTCGGGAGCATCACCTGAAAGCTGAACAGTCAAGCCCTCTTCGCCGGCCTTGGTTTTAAATTTCTTTGAACCATTGGTTAACAAAGAAGCTTTTGCCGATTTATTGCGGATTGGCACAGTAATTTTTCCGGCTTCCCAATCGAAAACATGAAGGTAAAGTTTCGTGTTACCATCTGTTTTTTTCATGGTAATGTAGCCCCAATCTACCTTGCTACAAGGGCTGGCCTGGGTTTTGTAAATGGCTTCGCTGTTTTTTGCCATCCAGGCACCAATGCCTTTCATGCGCTCAACGGCCTTTGGCGACAAGGTTCCCAAACAAGTTGGACTTACATTTAACAGGTAGTTACCACCCATGCTGGCCGCATTGGCCAGATTGCCAATTAAGGTTTCCAGCGATTTAAAATTCTGGTCGTCGCTGCGGTAGCCCCAGCTGCCGCTAATGGGCTGGCAAAGTTCCCAGTATTTGTCTTCCGGCTTTTTCTTTGGCATGTGGCGTTCGTAGGTTTTATGGTCGCCGGGGTAATCTTCACCCAAACGGTCGTTGGTAATAATGGCTGGTTGCAAGGCAGTGGTAACATGGTGTAAACTATCCACAACCTCCTTTGACATAGCACGCGGCGTGTCCCACCAAAAAATAGCAATGTTACCATAATCGCTTAAAAGCTGGTTTACCTCCGGAAGTGCTTTTTCCATTACATAAGCATCGCTGCTAACGCGTTGCATGGTCTTATCCCAATTGTTTCCCATTCCGCCCGGGTGGCTCCAGTCTTGCGCCTGCGAATAGTAAAACCCAAACTTAATACCTTGTTTGGCACATTCATCGGCCAGTTCTTTCATTACATCCCGGCCAAAGGGTGTGGCATCCACCACGTTAAATGGATTGCTATCAGAATCGAACATGGAAAAACCATCGTGATGTTTCGATGTGATGACCATGTACTTCATTCCGGCTTCTTTTGCTAACCCTACAAACGTCTTAGCATCGAACAGTGTTGGATTAAAAAGGTCTGCATATTTTTGATACTCGCACAACGGGATCTTTCCCTTATTCATAATCCACTCAGCAGAGTTCGTTTGTGGTTCTCCTTTATAAAATCCGGCAGGAACCGAATAAATTCCCCAGTGAATAAACATCCCAAAACGGGCGTCGGTCCACCATTCCATGCGTTCTTCATCAGAAATCTGTTTTGATTTTGAAGAATTTTGCGCAACTCCTAAATTAATGAGTAGCGTAAATAATACCAGCGTTGTTAATAGTGTTTTCATTATCTGTTTTTTATTTTTCTTATTCGCGCTGCTTATATTGCAATCATCTATATATTAAATAATTACCACAATCATTTTTCATGATTAAAGCAAATTATTATTCAACAACGATTATCCCTTTCTGTCGGATATCACCACTCGATGCTCCAATTTGAATTTCAAAACTACCTGGTTCAACCATATAGTTTTGCTTCATAGGATCGTAATAACGTAAGTCTTCAATCGCTTTTAGCTTAAAAGCAACTGTTTTCGCTTCTCCTTTTTTTAGTGCAACTCGCTCGAATTTCCGAAGTTGCTTTAAAGCCATCCATTTTTCTGACTCCACATCTTTCGTATAAAGTTGCACAACTTCTTCACCATCCAATTCCCCAGTATTCTGTACTTGTACCGAAACGATAAATTCACCATCCTGACTAATTGAAGTCTTATCTATTTTTAGATTAGAATACTCAAATTTGGTATAGCTCAAGCCATGCCCAAATGGGTAAAGCGCATCTCCTGTATAATACCTGTAGGTAAACCCTTTGCCCGCATGCATATTGTAATCAGTAAAATCAGCCAATTCATCTGTTGATGAGTAAAAGGTAACAGGTAATCTGCCAGCAGGATTATAATCACCGAATAAGACATCGGCAACAGCATCGCCACCACGTTGCCCGGGATACCAGGCCATGAGAATTGCATCCAATCCATTTTCTAACCCATCAAACGACATTGCACTACCAGACATTAGGACAAATATTACCGGGGTTCCGGTTTCTTTCATGGCTTTTAACGCATCCATTTGGGTTTTTGGAAGTTCAATTTTAGTACGGTCTCCACGATTAAAACCGTCAATACCGGTTCGTCCTCCCATCTCTTCACCTTCCCATGTGGCATCCAGTCCACCTACAAAAATAGCAACATCGGCTTTTTTAACATCGGCTAAAGTTTCTTTCGAAAGTTTGCTTGGATCTGTTTTCTCCTTCGCTTTTTCTTCCGGCGTAATCCATATCAGATTTACTTCTGCTCCCGATGTGTTATCATAAAATTCTAACTTAATATCATAGGCTTTCCCTTTTTCCAATTCAACATCTCCAAAGAATACTTCCTTGCCATGATTAAACCAACCATTAGCAATGAGTTTACCATCAAGATAAAGCCTGCATCCATCATCTGATGATGCTCCTAAGCTATATTCACCAGTCATCGGAGCAACTAATTTCCCTGTCCAACGAACAGAAAAATTGTCGGCATTAATAGCTTTATCGGCACTTATAATGCCTTGTGCCACATCGGTAGTCGTTGGTGATTCATTTCTCCCCCATTTAAATTTTACTTCAGAATCTACTTTAACTAAAGCTGGCTCACCCTCCAAATTCATATTATTAAAATAGTGACCGGTTAATCCTTGTACTTTTTCGCCTTGCTCATCAATTGTAAATAAGTACTTGCTATCGACAACAGGATAGTCTCTTCCGTTTACATCATAAATCACCATTGGTACACCTTCGGAGTAAGTAACTTCGATGTTTTTGCCCACTGCATTCTTAATTCCATTAATTACCGTAACCGGATGGGACGGCGTGCCTGCATAATTTCCAAGCAAAGATCCCGGATTATCAGCATTTGGACCTACAACAGCAATTCGTTTTATTTTGCTTTTATTCAAGGGAAGAACACCATCATTCTTCAGAAGTGTCATTGCTTTTTGCGCCATTTTCAAAGCAATTTCATCATGTGCTTCGCAGTCATTCTTTTCAAAAGGAATTTGCGCAAAAGGAACCATTTCCGGTGGGTCAAACATTCCCAGTTTCATTCTGGCTAACATCAACCTATAAACCGATAGGTCTAATTCACCTTCGTCAATATACCCCAATTCAATGGCCTTTTTCAACGCGGTTTGATAGACGCTTCCACAATTCAAATCACAGCCTTTACGAACGCCTATTGCAGCGGCTTCTTCAGGGGTATTAACTATTTTATGAAATTTATGAATATCCCTTATCGCGCCACAATCTGAAACCACATAGCCTTCAAAGCCCCATTTATTACGAAGAATATCTTCTAACAACAACCAACTGGCACATGATGATTCTCCATCAACACGATTATAAGCCCCCATTAATGAATAAGCTTTTGCATCAACCATTAGATCTTTAAATGCGGGCAAATAGGTCTCCCATAAATCGCGGGCATTTGGTACTACATTAAATACATGTCGTTCAGGTTCTGGGCCGTTGTGTACAGCATAGTGTTTTGCTGTAGCAACTAATTTTAAATATTTAGGATCATCGCCTTGCAAACCTTTCACAAACTGAATGCCCATTTGTCCGGTTAGATAGGGATCTTCACCATAAGTTTCGTGCCCGCGTCCCCAACGTGGGTCTCTGAAAATATTAATATTGGGAGACCAAAACGTCAAGCCCCTGTATCTTCTGTAGTCATTATTTCGGAGTGCTTCGTGATGTTTTGCCCTTGCTTCATCACTGATAACGTCGGCTACTTGCTTCATCATATCAGTATCGAATGTTGCTGCCATACCAATGGCTTGAGGAAATACTGTTGCATTTCCTGCCCGGGCAACACCATGTAAAGCTTCGTTCCACCAATCATATTCTAATATACCCAAGCGAGGAATCGCCGGAGCTTTGTTCCCTAACTGATCTATTTTCTCATCTAAGGTCATATGCTGAACTAAATCAGCGGCACGTGTCTCAAAATCAAGAGCCAAATCAAAATACCTGGGTGTTTCATCTTGTTTTGTTTGAGCACAAAGGGAGCCAAATGATAAAGTAAAAATTAGAAGTAGTAGACAAGTTTTCATATTCTTTTGATTAAAATCCGTATTGAAATTTTACAATTAATTTTTCTAATTAATTTGAGTAATTAACACCACACTCCAGGGAGTAAGAGTTTGCTCAATTGTTAAGATTCCATCCTGGCCAACAATTACAATTTCTGTTTTTAGCGATTCAGCATAGTCTTTCATTACTTTTACCTGCTCCCGGGTTGGTGGCTCGGGTTTACCCATGGCTTCCCAGTAGTTGTGAATATTGCCGTGGTCTTTATCCAGCGTTTCAATTTTAAACTGAGTGCCCGGTTTTAGGTTTTCAAGCGAAAAATTAAGTGGTTTTGAAGTTCCTTCCTCGCGTTTGTTTGTTCCGGCGGGAACGGAACCTTCGTATTCTTTTGGATAATTATAGGCCAGTGCTGAAACTTTTCCATTGCCCGAATTGCGGCTTACGAATAGGTAATCGTCTTTGTAGATTTTTTCGTCGCCCAACTGGTTAAGCATGCGGTAAGCGTGGTACGACGGTTTTACAATTCCCTGGAAATTAATCATACCGAAACCTCCGTGAAAGATACTCGCAGCTCCGCCCTTTTCTTCAAAAATATCGGTAAAAGTCCAAAACGAAAGCGAATTGGTTAAGCCGATGCAGTTGAGGTTGGTTTTAATGATATAAGCTGCCGGAGGTAAAAAGTCGTGCATGTCATCGCGGCTACTAGGGCTGGTATTCCATTCGGTTAAATGGATTTCGGCATTGGCATAAGGGCTTTTGTCCACAATGTTTTTAAGCCACTGCATGTCTAACTGGGCCGATTCTACAAAGCGGGTTAATCCTTTTCCTCTGCCGGTTTCCGGATTAAGGGCATAATCGGTTGGATAAGGGTGTGTTGTGATAAAATCGACCGGTAAATTTTCCTTTTCGCAAAATTCCAGGAAGGACTCAATCCATACGCCATGCCACTCCAGGTCGTTAATATTTTCGGCAGAAAATGCTTTTTCTGATGCTTTGCGGTTTTCTATTTCTCCATCGAAACGCTCGTCGGGAACAAAGTTGCTGGTTGCCGGACCACCAATTTTCAGGCCTTCGTCAACCGATTTAACCGCCAGTGCCGATTGTTTGTACAGTTCGAAATATTGCGATTTGGTACCGTGCCAAAAGAATGGATACAAATTCGGTTCGTTCCAAACTTCGAAATACCACGTTAACACTTCGTCAATTCCGTAACGGTCGACAACATGCCTGGTAAAGGCCTTTACCAGATCGTGCCACTGTTGGGCATAGTTTTCACCGGGAGTAACTTTTGCTTTCCACCAAAATACGGTTCTTGAATCTTCGGCAGCAAACTGATTTGGAAAGAATGCCAATTCAACGAAAGGCTTTACGTTTAAATCGAGCATGCGGTCGAACAGGTCGTCGATGTATTGCCAGTTGTACACAATTTGGCCTTTATCTTCCAGCACTACAAACATATCTTCGTGAAACAGCCCGTGAAAACGGCAGTACTGGAACCCACAATTTTCCTGAACTTTCTCCAGTTGCTCGAGCCAGCCGGCACGCAGACCTTCGTTGGCGCGTCCTGCCCCTACACATTTGCTCCAAAAGTGCTCGAATTGTTCGCCATTTGCCTTTGCATCGATGGTTATTTTGTTTTGCGCATTTACAATCCCTGAAAACAGGATGATTACACAGATTAAAATTGTTTTTTTTAGTTGGTTCATCTTATCTTATATTAATTTATTGTTCCTGTAATTTCAATTTTAATCACACTTGCCAGCTTATCAGGTGCTGCTTTGGGTAATTCTATCGTTAACCCATCTTCTGAATAAAAGGTTTCGAGCGATTTATCCGTTGCTATAAGGCTTGATTTAATAACGTCGTTTGTAATGCCTGGAATAACTAGTTTTCCATTTGCAGGCCAGTTAAACACCGAAAAATAAAGTGTAGTATTTCCATTTTCCACTCGTTTTGTGCAACGGCCCCAATCAAATTTCCCAACCGGGCTCGAAGTAGTTCCATAAACAGCTTCGCCATTAACCTGTAACCATTCACCCATTTCTTTCAAAAGCTCAACAGAGGGTTGACGGATTACGCCTTCGCCGGTTGGCCCAACGTTTAATAATAGATTACCGCCTTTGCTGGTAATATCAACCAGGCTGTGCACCAATGAATCAGCCGATTTCCAGACATGGTCTTCTTTGTGGTAGCCCCAAATTTTACTGATGGTCATACAAGTTTCCCAGGGTTGCGGCTCCCCTCCTTTGGGTATTTTTTGTTCGCGCACAGCATAATCACCCAACTTGTTCCCTACACGTTGATTTACAATACAATCAGGATCGAGTTTTCGAATTAAACCCAGCAATTCTGTACTTTGCTCTTTTGTAATTAATTCGGGTGTATCGAACCAAATAATGGCCGGCTTGTATTGTGTGATCAGCTCGGTAATCTGTGGTTTTACTTTTTCGCTGAAATAAATGGAGTAATCTTTCTTTTCCTCTTCGGGGAAATCCCACACATTGCTTCGCCAACCGTCAACCGAGTTACACTGCGGGTGATGCCAGTCGCGGCCCAACGAGTAATAAACACCAAATTTTATCCCCTGCTTTTTACAAGCTTCGTTCAATTCTTTAATTGGGTCGCGTTTCCAGGGCGTTTGTTTTAAAATGTTATAGTCGTGTGATGGACTGTTGAACATTGCAAAGCCATCGTGGTGTTTCGAGGTAATTACCAGGTATTTCATGCCTGCATTTTTGGCAATTTCTGCCCACTCATCAGCATTAAATTTTTCGGGATTAAATTCTGTAGCTATTTTTTCATATTCAGCAATGGGGATTTGCAGGTTACGCATCATATGCTCTGAACGTCCGTCCTGCCCCTTCCAGAAACATCCATCCTGTGCGTAAAGTCCCCAGTGGATGAACATACCAAAACGTGCATCGCTCCACCATCCAAAGCGTTCTTCCACCACTTCAGGCGATTCGAGGTATTCCAGTTTGGCGTTTTCATATTTATCGCCAGTATCAATGGTGCCATCGGCATTTACTTGTGCATATCCTTCTAAATGCAGAAATATTACACATAATATAAATGCAATTGTTTTTAGTTGTTGGTTCATGTAATTGTTTTAAAAAAAATTATCCAAATTACGGGCACAGATTCCTCTCTGCATTCGGAATGACAATTTTATGGCTGCTTTCCTTCAACCAGCCCTATAACACATATCCTTAGTCATTCTAAGCGTAATACAATGAGGCGAAGAATCTCTTTCATATTACTTTTCTAACTGTTTATTTCACCCGCACCGTAAGTTCCTGCTCGCTTTGGTTACGCATCACCAACATTTTTACGTTTTCGGTGTAGTTATATTTTTTTAGAGCTCCGAAGAACTCTTTGACATTCTTTACTTTTTCGCCTTCGACCGCAAGTACCACATCTTTATTTTTCAACCCGTCGCCTTGTGCGGCGTAACTGCCGTTCCACATTTTCAGGATGATAACACCTTCAGCTGTATTTAAGCCATAAGCTGATTGTTCTTCTTTCGAATCGACACTTTTAATTTCGTTACGCAACCAGGAAACAACAGGACTCTGGTTCTCCTTTAATTCTTCTGCACTTTTCAGAACAGGAACCTTCGGTGTTTTCGCTAGCTTTTTTAAGTCAGGACTTGCAACACCAAATTCATCCATTGAGAAATTTTTAAACCCGAGTTTCAACGCAGGTGAATTTTCTTTTACACTAAAATCGAGCTTTTCTGGATTCACAAACATCGGATCACCAAAAGAACTATTGGCATCGATATTATATACCTGGGCTTTCATCAACGACTCTTCGTCGGGGAACAGGTTGTAATCCATTTCTTTCCCCCAGCTCAGCACATTTACATCTTTGTACGAATCGCGAACAATGTTGTGCACAAAAACATCAGCACAGTTGGCAAACCAAACGTGCGGATGCAAGGTGTTATTTACCATGATATTATTCTCAACAACCCGGTAAAAACCCTCACGCAGTTTAATTCCGCCATTTAAACACAAGTTGTTGTATATGTTGTAGTTTGTTGAGCCATCGTCGAGGTCGATATCCCAACCATGGTCGCAGCGGAAGCGGTTGTTGCGGATGATAGTGGTGTGAATGGCGTCCCAAAGCGGCATTTGCGGGTTGGCCATCGTCAGGCTGTCCATGATATTGCGGCGGGGATGCCAAAAACGATCGCGCCCCCAGGAGTTGAACGAGCCATGGTCGCCGGTTTCGAGCACAGTATTAAACACATCGTTGTATTCGAGAATATGGCCGCCCCAGGTTCCGTCACCAATATTAATACCGGCACGGGGCACATCGTAAATGCTGTTGTGGCTAACTGTAATATCCATTGCCATTGAAATTTGCACGCCGGCAGTTTGTTTTTCAACCCGGCCAATACGGTGGATTAGATTATCTTCGGCAATACAATCTTTTGGATATAAATTATTTTTTGGCCCGGCCACAGTATCCATTTCTGCCAATTCAACAAACTGTCCGTACTGAAATGATGGTGAACGCACAGCAGATGCATCGCCGACAAAACAAATGGCACTTGCGCCACATTCGTGAATATGATTACCCGAAATTTGTATGTTTCGATTGTAACTGCTTACAAAAACAACGTTTCCACCAAGATTGGTAAACTCGCAGTTTTTTACTGAGCAATTCTCAGCTCCTTCAATAAAAAGTGCTGCACCACGGTAGATGGTCCAGTCGCTGCGCAGCAAAGGTTCGTAAGTTTCAAAAAGTGTTCGCTTTGTGTGTTCGAACCTAATCCCTTCAATGCTTATATCTTGAACCGGCGATTCTTCAGATCCTTTCAGTTCAATTAAATTTTTGAGCACAACACCTTCGCAAGCTGCATTGGAAATATCAATTCCCGCTTCAGGCCAATAAAAGATTTTGCCTACTTCTTTATCGAAATACCATTCACCCGGACTATCCAACTCTTCAAACACATTTTCAACCATGCGGTATTCCGGATGCGGACGCGAAGGTCGGTTATTTTGCTTACCTTCTTCCAGGATGGCTTCTCCGTTTTCATCAACTCCGGTAATTTTATAATGGAAACCACCCCATTTCCCGCCGTGCATAACATGAAAAATAGCACCTTCAGGATTTTTCCATCCGGCCACTCTTTCCTTCGATATAGCATCGGCAGCATAACCTTGCCAAAATCCTCCGGCTTCGTTGTAATTCGGATAACGTGCTAAAATTTGAGGTTTACCGTTAACAATTAATTGGTCTACCACTAAATCTCCGTCAGCTGAAGGGGACTTTACTTCCGAAACAAAAATATTGTCGTTGTAATTTTCCCAATTTAAGTTTAAAGGCGCAGAACCTTTAATACTAACCAACGATTTATCGACTCCAATAATTTTTAAGCCATTTAATTGAGGTGTAATAAGTATTGGAGATGATAAATAATAGGTGCCGGGAAGAATATTAATTACGATTTCGATGTTATCATTTTCCGCTTTAATTTGGTAGGCTTTTTCTATTGCTTTGTTTATGGTTTTAAAACTTAGCTCATTTTCTACTTCCAGAGTTTCTGTAACAGTAATTTCAATTGTTTTTACTTTGCAGCTTTGAAAAACTACATTCGATAAAAGGATAAGTATTAGAAATAGGTTCTTCATGTCGGTTTAACTATTTATTATTTTAAAGGAACTACCATGTTCCATGATTTTGTTGAATTTCCAAATCCACCAGGACCGTCCATTGTTGCAAAAAACAAGTGAGTTGGCTTTCCATTTTCAACCAATACAAAAACCCGTTCGAGTTGTCCTTGTTGAATAGTTTTGCCATTATCCCACTTTACCTTTTTGGTGTAAGCCAAAGGATTTTTATCTACCACCCAATTGATGCCATCTTCCGAATGCGCTAAAATTCCATCGTGTTTGTGGCCGGAAATCTGACCGCGTTGGTCTTTGGCCAACATATGGTACCCATTTTTATCGCTCCATAAATGCGGGTCTTCAATTTCGCCGAAATTATCGATTGAAAACAGGGGTCCATCACCTTGAACTGTATATTTGCCATCGAAACCTGGAGCCGTGGCTACACCAATACTCATGTCGCTGTGTTTTATTCCGTCTTCCTTGTATCCTCTTCCTTTAAATAACAAAACCACCGATCCATCTTCTTTTATAAGCGGCGATGGATTAGAGGTTAAAAAGCTATAGAATGTGTTAGGACTAACATCTAAAATGGGTTTATCCAATCTTGTCCATGGTCCGTTTGGGCTTTTCGAAGTGGCAATTCCAACACGTTTTCCCCACCTGCCTGCTATGCACCATTTACTATCAAGCGTAAGTTCTTCTACGTTTTGTTCTGTAACATCCTCGAACGGATGTGTTGACCCCATGTAATACAAAATGTAAGTATCTTTGTATTTTACGATTTTGGGATTGTGGCACGAGCGACCATCCCAAAATTGTGTACCTCGGGCCCCCAGGGCAACATCGTTAAATTTATAGGGTCCTTCGGGAGTTGAAGAAACAGCATGAACGATTTCGGAAGCAATCATCCATCCGGGGTGAAAAGGAAGGTATTTAGGCCAGCGCGAGGCATACATGTGATACTGATTATCGTCTCCTTTAATTACCGAGCTTCCCCAAACCCAGTAATCTTTCATTTCGAATCCGCCATTTACAGGTGCTTCATCTATATTATTCAGAATTGAGTTTTGGGCAGTGCTGAAGAATGTGCACTTAAGTAGCAGAACGATAAATAGTAAATTTTTTATTGAGACAACTATCTTCATTGGTTTTGGTTTAAATTGGATACTATGCTGTTTTTTCTTTTGCTGAAAAGGCTAAATAAAACAAATACAATGCACCCATGAGAATTACGATTACAGATCCAACTTGCGACCCGAGTGAATCGGACATTAAACCCATAAAAAACGGGATAACTGCTCCTCCAAATACGCCGGTAATCATTAAGCCTGAAATTTCGTTGGCTTTGTCGGGGCGCGATTGAATAGCCATTCCGAAAATAATTGGAAAAACATTGGCAATTGTAAAACCAATGATTCCATAAATAGCAAAAACGCCAATTTTATCGCCTACAAAAATTAACGCAATTAGTGCCAATACAGCAACAACAATATTGATTTTGAAGAATTTGGTTGAAGCGAATTTTGCCAAGAAAAATGCACCTAAAAACGCACCCAATGTTCTGAAAGCAAAATAAACACTTGGCCCGTAACCTGCATCGATAGAAGATAAGCCGCAACGTTCCATTAATATTTTTGAGGCGGCGGTATTTACACCTACATCAACTCCAACAACACACAAGATTCCAAGAAACATCAGAAAAATGGTTTTGTCTTTTAAAATTGCTAAAACACTCCCAAACGAACTTGCTTTTCCTTCAACGGATTCTTCTGCAATTGGTGTAAACATCAACCAAACGGTTGAAAGCAATGTTATTACTGCATAAATTGGGAAAATGTATTGCCAATTATCTAATTGGGTTGCTGCAAAAGCTGCAATAAACGGAGCACTAAACGACGAAATGGCTTTTACAAACTGGCCGGCAGTTAAGCTACTGGTTAAACGGTCGCCCCGAACCACATTTTGCAACAAGGGATTGAGCGAAACCTGTAAAATTGTATTGGCAATACCAAGCAAAGCAAAAGCAATAAGCGACATTGTAAATGTATATTCGACAAGGGGAATAAACATGGCTACTATTGTAATTCCATTACTTAAAAGCACGGTTTTTTTGCGTCCAATACGATTCATTAAAATTCCCGTAGGAATAGAGAAAATCAGAAACATGGAAAACAGAGCTACCGGAATCAGATTTGACAGTGTGTCCTGAAATTCGGGGCTGTAGGCTCCCAATAAATCTTCTTTTACATGTGCCGATGTAATTCCAACCACATCGCAAAATCCCATTACAAAAAAACCGAATAATACAGGGAGGATTTTGGATACCTGAACTTTATTTTCTGTCATTTTGGTATTTCAAAATATACAGCCGGCAGCAACAAGTAAAGTTGACTGCCGGCTGCTTACCAATTAAACTAATCTATGTAAAAAAATCCTTTTACCATCCCGGGTTTTGTTTTAACTCTGGGTTTAAGGTAATCTCATCAGTTGGTATTCCTGATAAATAATTTGCATAAGACCAAGTGTGCAGGCTCGTGGGATCAAGTATCAATGCGCCTTCTTTAGTATTAGCAATCCCTGCATAAGTAGAAGAACTCTGCTCTGAATCAATTGTTCCATAACTCCATCCGTCTTCTTGATATATTAACGATCCTGGATCTTTAGGATTTTCAGCCGTTTCAAACTCTGTTCCATCCACATAATTCAGACAGACATCCATATTCAATTCATCCGCAGCGATACCCCAACGTTTTAAGTCATCAAAACGGAAGTTTTCACCAAATAATTCGATGGCACGTTCACGACGAATTTCCCCTAACATGGTTAAATCACTGTAAGGAGCAATTAATTCGTTTGACAATGGAGCAACGCCCGAACGTTCTCTGATTAAGTTAATCGATTTATCTAAATCAGAATTATCGATTGTACCACCATTTAATTCGCAAGTTGCCTCTGCATATATTAATAATACTTCTGCATAGCGAATAAGAGGATAATTAAACGACTCTTCTCTTGTTTCGCGCAAACGATATTCGGTCACAAACTTTCTCCCTTCATAACCAGCACCTCGGCCTCCGCCAGGACCTCCTAACTGAGGAACATAACGATAGTCAAATTCAACGCCACTATCTTCAAAATCTACTCCATACTGCGCACCTCCGCCATCAGTACTTGAACCATGTCCCCAGTATTTTACCAGCGGCTCTTTCACAAATGAGGTTAAACGCATATCGCGGTTTCTAAACTCGGAAGTCATAAGGTCGTATCCTTCAAAAACAGCTGAGTGCTGCACCGGTAAACCATCAGCAGCCAAGTACATGTCCATTAACTTGCGGGTTGGTCCCCAAGGTTTTGAGTGCGAAATATTTTGCCTTATCTGACCTAAGGTAAAATCATAAACGGTTTGGAATATAAATTCCTTGTTATCAGCTTTTGTTAAACCGGCGGGGTTTGAACCTGCATCTTCTAGTGTAAATAAGTAGAAAAGATGGTCATCACCAATATCTTCGCGATGGTCCCATAACTCGAAAGCTCCACTAGTCATCACCTGCGAGGCCAGATTTTTTGCTTCCGTCAGCAATTCATTAACTGATGGATACCCTGAAGGTTTAGCAGAACCAGCGCCTTTTGAACTTCCATCACCATCGGTTTCTGTACCAACATATTTATCCCAAGTACCTTCGTACAAACATATACGAGCCTTAAAAGCTTTTGCTGCTTCAGTTGAAAGCATACCTTGTTCAACAGTGTTTGCTGTCGGTAATTTGGCAATAGCCTCATCTAAATCGGCAAGAATCTGATAAACGACCTCATAACGGCTATTTCTTGGTGCATATAACACTTCTGCGCTTACATCTAAAGAACTGGTGACAATTGGTACACCACCAAACTTTCGCAGTAATTTAAAGTGGTGCCATGCTCTAAAGAAATAAGCAGTTCCTACAGATGCTGCAATTTCAGATGGATCTCCTTCGTATTCAGCCGCTTTTTCAATTAATTGATTAGGAGCTCTCAAATAAGTATAATTATTGTCCCAATCACTATCTGATGTAGGGGTACTAATCCCCCCTCTTGCTAAATCTGTTGTTTCTCCGGGAGTAAAATTATTCGACAAATCTGAAGCCTCATCGCCATCTTCAAACCCCAGTCGGGTATAAAAATAATTGGCGGCATTTTCAAACTGTTGTGCCGATTGAAAATAAACTGTTTCACTCAATTGATCTTGTGGTTCCTGATCGAGGTAGCTCTCACAACCACCCATTACCAGTACTGCAATAAAAGCAGTAAAGTATAATATCTTTGAATTTATATTCTTCTTTTTCATATTCATAATATTAGTGGTATTGATTATTAAAATGTGATATCTAATCCAAACAGCAATGTTGAATAATAAGGCACGGTATTACCTTGGTGTGCATTTGTTCCCATTTCAGGGTCCATACCATCTTTTACATTAGAGATCACGAATAAATCGTTTCCGGTTACAGATAGACGAACATTATCGATACCAGCGCGTGAAAGTACTGATTGCGGAATAGTATAGCCTAAGGTTATAACCTTAGCTCTTACATAACGTGCGTTCACAACGTTTATATCATTAGTATGTCCAAAATTCCAGTTCTTTCTCCATCCGTTATAGAAACTTGCCGGGTAAGCAGCACCGGTATTTTCAGCTGTCCATGTTGTACCCAGAAAAGCTGCGTTTTGGTTCATCCACCATCTGGAGAATGGAAAAGCCAAACCTCCCGAACGTACAACATACTGCTGACCAACCCCCTGGAAGAATGCACTAAAATCAAATCCTTTGTATTCCAATCCAAGGTTGATACCAAAACTGTAATGCGGATTAGCATCACCATAGTAATCTAAATCATCTGTGTTAATAATTCCATCGCCACTTGTATCAAGCTTTCTTACGGTACCTGGCACCAAACGGTTGGCACTTCGATAAGTAGGAAGAAGGGAATTCGCTCCGTCTTTATAGGTATTTTGATCTGATGGATTTACAAAACCAACTTGATTATAGTATTCCAGTACTTCGTCTTCGTTTTGTAAAATACCATCGGTTCTGTAAACGTAAATGGCATTTAATGGGTCGCCTTCAACAATAGAGTTTACACCTGTACTGATGGCAGTTTTACCTTCCATGCGGGTAACTTCACTCCGGCTATCCCAAACTGATAATCCTACATTATAAGTAATGTCTCCCAGTTGATCTCTCCAATTTGCTGAGACTTCCCAACCTTTGGTTTCAAAGTCACCACTGTTGGTTTTAGGTGCTGAAGCTCCTAACACTTGTGGGTAGGTAACAGCAACCAACATATCGTTGTTTTTATTGATAAAATACTGAAGACTACCACTTAAACGACTATCCAGAGTTGAAAAGTCAACACCAATGTTTGTTTTCGCAACACGTTCCCACGTACGGTCAGTCGAAGTCATAGATCCAATCCATGCGGTATTTACTAATGCGGGGGGCGCACCAAATTGTGTATCTCCAGTGCTTATATTAGAAATATAGTCATACGTACCTATACCTGTTACCGAACCTGTTTCACCATATGAAGCAAAAACTTTTAAGTTCTGGAAAATCCCGTCTTCAAGAAAACCCATTTCTGATAAACGTACACCAACAGAACCACCATAGAAATTTTTCCATCGGTAGTCGGGGTGTAAACGAGATGATCCATCACGACGTCCTAATAATTCTGCCAAATAAATTCCTTTGTAGTCGTAATTTAATCTTCCAATATATGACAATAGACTTACTGCATACGATCCTGAATTAAACGTACTTCCATTTGAATTCTTTTGAGATCCACCTGTAACCTGCGTGGTAATGTCACCTGTATTTATATCATCCAATTCATCAGATGCCATATTCGAGCGCGACTGGTAATATTTATTTACTTGCTCTTCTTCTGCTGTTACACCAAGCATAGCTCCAATATTATGATCTCCAAACGAACGTTTCCATATCCCTTGTGCTACATGACTTTGGAATAATACATTAGTTTCGTAAATTTTTACGAAAGAGTTTAATAAAGTAGTAGGAGTATAAGATACATTACCTTCCCAATCATACATTGTTACCGAAGTTTGACGCTCTGTGCGAATACCGCTACGTGAACTAACATTACCTTGGTAATTGAATGAAAGACCTTTGACATATTTATCCAGGTCAACATTAATTCTGCCACCTAAACGGAATATTTCTTCCTTGTTTTTTGTGCGGCCACCTTCATCTAATTTTGCCAACATGTTGTTTGCTCCAAATGTGTCGTAATACTGTCCCTGTGGGTTATACAAAGGAAAAATGTACATATCCTGTACACCTTCACCAACTCCCTGGGTAGGCTCATCAACCAATCGGTTATCGTACGACACATTAAAGTCGGTACTAATAATATCGTTTACTTTATACGAGAGATTCGTACGAAAATTATATTTTTTAGCTCCATCATAAACAAAATCGATTGGAGAACGCTCGTCAGAGTATCCTATTGAAGTTCTGTAAGTTGCCCGATCGTTACCTCCCGAAAAAGAGAGGTTATGACGTTGTGAACCGGTTGTTCCATACACTTCGTCGTATTGGTTTACATCGGCAAGATGACGATCCTTTCCCAACCAGAAATAAGATTCAGGAGCCATTGGCATGGTACCATCAATAATAGATACCAACTCATCGCGTTGAAAAAAGCGATAATTTGAAGCTGCTGTTTGTTGGTTTCCATCAGCATCTAAAAAATCTATACCATCGTTATCTCCCGCAACCAGCCATAACTGAGCCCACTCCTGTAAGTTTGCAACCGGAAAATCATACGCAAAATTCATTTGGTATTCACCTGTATAATTTACTTTTATATCTCCTTTTTTACCTTTTTTGGTTGTTATAAGTATTACACCACCAGCAGCTTTTGTACCGTAAATAGCAGCAGCACCATCTTTTAGTACCGAATAAGTTTCAATATCGTTCGAATTAATAGTAGAAAGTTGCCATTCCGGAATTTCCAGTCCATCTAAAAGAATAAGTGGCCCGGTACCATTCACAGAAATATCGCCACGAATTTTAATGTCGATACCTTCGTTCCCAGGACGAGAAGAAGTACGAGTAACAATTAAGCCGGGAACTTCACCCTGTAAGGCCAATGCAGCACTTGAGGTACCTTTCCCTTTAATCATATCATCGCCCTTCACCTGGGCTACCGAACCTGTTAAAGTAGCTTTTGCTTGCGTACCATAACCAACCACCACAACTTCTTCCAAACCAACGGCATCGGTTTTTAGGGTTACATCTATTGAAGTTTGGCTGCCAACTACAATTTCCTGAGTTAACATACCCACAAACGAAATAGTTAATACGCTTTCGCTTGTTACATTTGAAATGGTAAAGTCACCATCGATATCGGTAACGGTTCCCGTTGAAGTTCCCTTAACAACCACGGTTACCCCCGGAAGGGCTTCACCACTGTCGTCAACAACCTTTCCTGAAACTGTTTTTTGCTGTGCATAAGCACTGGCACTAACAGCAACAAAAAAGAGACAAAACATTAAAAAGCTAAAAGCCTTTTGAATACTTTTTTTGTTTTTCATAAAATTTAGTTTTTGTTAAAAATTTAGAGAATTACTTTATTGATTTAAATTATTCTTTACTAAGCGCTAGATTTTGATTCTCTTCATATTTCTTGCTTTTAATAATTGATTCCAGAAAATAGTAATCGGCATAATTAAGGGGCACATCAACCTCCGAATCGTATGGTTTCGAGCCGGTGGAATGTTTGAGTAAAAAACCTCCGTTTTTACCGGTTTTTGCAAAAAATTTGGGCGTAATCAATGTCGCCAAAAGATTTTGTGCGGTATTTAAATAGGCTTTGTTATTTGTATACTCATACAACTCGAACAATGCTGATGAAATAACAGCTGCAGCCGATGCATCGTAAGGTTCATTGGGGATATTTGGTGCTTTAAAATCCCAGTAAGGAACTTTGCCGTCTTTCATTCCATCTACCGTTAAAAGGAAATCGGCAATATTAATAGCCATATCCAGAAACTCTTCCATTCCTGTTTCGCGATACATCATGGTATAACCATAAACCGCCCAGGCTTGGCCACGCGCCCAATCGCTGTCGTCGGCAGCGCCCTGGTGAGTATTTTTGTTTAACACCTCGCCTGTTTCCGGGTCATAATCAATTACGTGGTAACACGAAAAGTCGTCGCGAAAATGGTTCGCTGCTGTGGTTTGTGCATGTTTTACAGCAATTTCTTTAAAACTTTCATTTCCGGTTTCTTTAGCTGCCCACATCAGTAATTCCAGGTTCATCATATTATCAATAATTACCGGGTATTTCCAATGGGCTGTTTTTGGGTTGCTGTTCCACGAACGAATACAGCCAACTACCGGGTTGTAGCGGGTTGACAATGTTTTAGCTGATTGAATAAGTATTTCTCTATATTCGGGATTATCGACATTTTTTATTGCATGTCCGAAACTGCAATACATTTTAAAACCAATATCATGATCATTTGCATTCCATTGTTCTTTTTCCAATGGCAGGGTATACTCAAGAGCA
Organism: uncultured Draconibacterium sp.; assembly: GCF_963675065.1. NCBI lineage: Bacteria > Pseudomonadati > Bacteroidota > Bacteroidia > Marinilabiliales > Prolixibacteraceae > Draconibacterium > uncultured Draconibacterium sp. Next base: position 1,779,263 of record NZ_OY775906.1, read on the forward strand.
CATTTTTTCCACTCATTTTTACCTGTGAGTTCGTACATCATCCATAGATTACCCCCAAAGAAACCACTGGTCCAGTCTTTTGATGATACCAATTTTATTTTCTCGTTTTCCAGAGTACGTGGAAAGATTTTGACCTCGTGCTGCAGAGGCTCTATCTTCTTTAAAGCAAATTCAAGTTGCTTTTCCGAATATTTTACTACATCATTGATATTTCCGGAATATTGGTTATTACAACCAAACAGAATAATGCAAATGCAAATTGTTATAAGATATTTCATATTTAGGTTTGATTTTTACTTAATTGAAAGAGAAAAGGAATTTTTGGTAGAAGCTCCCTTTTCATTTTTTGAAAAAGGGAGCTTAGTAAAACTAACTAACTAACTAACTAACTAACTAACTAACTAACTAACTAACTAACCTATTCGTAAATAACCTTTCTTATTCATTTTATTGATTCAGTTTTATTTAAAAACGCATGAAACTATCTATATACTAACTCAATCATGTTTCATAAATTTCCAAATCAAAAATAGAATCTGATACCTCTCCAGAATTAGCGCTTATGTTGCAAATACTGGTTGTTTTGTTTCATTATCGCAAACATGTTGCGCTATTGCAACATGTTTATTAGTTATTAACTGCAACAAAGGTTATTTTTGAAAAAAATATAAATGCGATCGAGCTTCTTAATATGTTTTCTTGTTGTTTTTGGATTTTACTCCACATTCGCTCAAGCAGATGATGTAAGATTCAGAAGAGTATCACCTCCCGGTGGTTTTAGCTTTCAGGCAATCCATTCGTTTAACCAGGATAAATTTGGTTATATCTGGATGGGTGGATTTGATGGTGTTTTAAGATACGATTCAAAAGAAATTATTCGTTTCTCCTATCAACCTGAAAAAGAAGATGGATTACCAAGTAATACAGTAACAGCAATAGCGATAGACAAAAACAACAACATTTGGGTCAGTACCGATAAAGGTCTTTGCAAGTTTAACACTGTTACGCAAGAATTTGAACAGGTGCATTACACCTATGAGAATAGCACACAAGTCAACCAACACCTTTTCTCTATTCAATTTGATGGACAAGGCAAACTTTGGATTGTTGATGAACATTTTTTTGGTTACCTCGATGAAACTTCCAATAAAATGATCAGAATTACTGATAGAATGACCAACTCACCACGTTTGATTTATAACGACGAAACAAACAGGTTATGGCTTGGTACACAGGATGGCTCGGTATATAAAGTAAACTACAAAGAAGCAAAAATTGAAAAGTTAATAAACGGACCGGGCTCTACGGTACGCACCATAAGTACCAGCACCGATAATATTTGGGTAGGCTACCAGGAGCATGGTGCACGCATGTACGACTTTGAAGGAAAACTGAAATATCATTATCAATACACAAAAAATCCGGATTATGATATCAGAGATGCCAGTATAAGAAAAATATGGAGAGATACTCGCGGGCAAATATGGATTGGATCGTATCTGGGATTATTTAAAAGTATAGGCAAAGAACTAATACACTACGATCACAACAAATATGAAGGACTTCCCCATAATTCAATTTTCGATATTTATGAAGATAATCAGGGAGGAATATGGATTGGAACATGGTCGGGAGGAGTTGCCTATATGCATCACTCCGATAACAGTTTTACCAACTATCGTCATTCAAATGAACCCGGAACAATTTCAGACAATATGGTCAGTTCCTTTGCACAAACCCCCGATGGCCAACTCTACGTAGGCACCGAGCTTTTCGGGTTGAATCGTTTTAATCCAAAGACCTCTGTTTTCACCCCTCTGCAAATCACAAAACAGAACGGTATTATTGATATAAAAGCAATGGAAATTGACAAAAATGGTGGTTTGTGGATAGGTTCTGCATTTAACGGCTTATTTTACAGGCCTGCCAGGCAAAGCAACTTTATACACTTTCCGGCAGGAACAGAGGATGGCAAACATGTCTCGGCCTCCGAAGTGTATTCACTTTGCAAATCAGACTCAGGGATGTGGATTGGCACCAACCTGGGAGGAATTAACTTTTACCATTTCGGAACAAAAGAAATAAGTTTCGAATCAAAAAAATCACCTTTTGAGCAATTACTTAACACCAATTGCCAGGCACTTACAACCGACACAAAAAATAACTTATGGATTGGAACCCAAAATGGCGCAATCCGTATTCACCTTCCAACAGGTAAATCAACCTCATTCAATATTTACGAAAAAAATAATCATAAAACAGGAAGTCAAAACTTCTATTTTATAAAACAACTTAGTGATGGTAGAATATGGATGGGCACCGGAGGAAATGGAATAAATATCTACAATCCAAAATCAGATTCGATAAGCATTTTTACAGCAAATGGTTTACTAAAAAACAAAGATGTTTACGGAATTATTGAAGATTCTTACAAGAATATCTGGATTACCAGCAATGATGGTTTAATCTCATACAATTCGGATCTTCAAACCTCGCGAAGGTTTGTGCTGAATGATGGTATACAGGGCGATCTTTTTAACCCAAGTGCCATCTACAAAGATAATCAAGGTAATATATACTTCGGTGGTACCAATGGTTTTAGCCTTCTTGAACCCAAACCAATACATACCAACCATCGCCCCCCAAATATACTACTCACAAAAGTTAGTGCAAATAACCGATCGATAGTTCCGGAACAAACGGGCATTAACCAATATCAAAAAATTGTACTTGATCCAACAGAAACAAACCTCAATTTTACCTTTTCTGCCGATAATTATTTATTACCCGATAAAAATGAATTTTCTTACCGTCTGGTTAATTATATTGACAATTGGGTTGATAATAATAATAGGGGAACTGCTAATTTTGTAAACCTTCCTGCCGGAGAATATCGTTTTGAAGTGAAGGCAAGTAATAACGATGGCATTTGGAACGATGAACCAGCCAGTATAGACATAGTTGTAAAGCAGTTTTGGTATAAATCAACGTATGCAATTGCTGTTTATTCCTTTATCTTTCTTTTAATTATTATCGCAGTCATCCGGTTTTTCAGAGAACGATCGAAACTAAAAAAAGACTTGCTTATTGAGAAAATGGAACACAAGCAGGAGGAACAGCTTACTGAGATGAAACTAAAGTTTTTTACAAATATATCGCACGAATTCAGAACCCCACTTACACTAATAAATGGCCCTGTAAACCAGTTGTTACTGGATACAAATTTAACCGATGCTCAGCACAAACAACTTGATACAGTTAAACGTAATTCAAATCGTCTGCTTCAGCTGATTAACCAGATAATGGATCTCAGAAAGGCAGAAAAAGGCCTGGAGAAACTAAAAATAAGTAAAATTGATTTGGTTAGTTTTATCAACAAACGAGTACTTAATTTTTCGGAGGAAGCACGCACAAATAACATTACATTTTCTTTTAATTACACCACCAGCTCGAGTATTATTGAAGCCGATGAAGAAAAACTCGATAAGATTATTTTCAACCTGTTATCGAATGCATTTAAATATACCCCTGTAAACGGAGAAATTACGATTACTATTCACGAGAACAAACTCGATAATATCCATAATTTTACAAACCAATTGAGTTTTGGCGAACTGGAAAATGAAGAATTTGTTGAAATAGCAGTCGTTGATAGTGGCCAGGGTATCAGTAGTGAAGATTTACCTCATATATTCGAGCGATTTGAACAAGGTAGAAGTCAAAACTCAAAAGTTAACAGTAGCGGTATTGGCCTAAATCTTTGTAAAGATTTTACACTAATTCATCGGGGTATTATTGTTGTTCAGAGTAGTCCGGGAAAAGGAACCCGCTTTTCGGTTCAACTACCTACCAAACAAAAAGCACAAAAAATATTATTTCAAAGCCATGAGATAGTAAAAAATGTGGAATCATGGCAATCAACTGATATGACACCATCGAATCCGAATTTAAATGACAAAAATACAACCATTATAGTGGTAGAGGATAATAAAGACTTACGCGAATACATTACAGGCCTTTTGAACAATTTTTACAACGTGCTATTTGCCGAAGATGGTAAACAAGGACTTGACATGTTGAAATCAAAAAATATCGATTTGGTTATTTCGGATGTAATGATGCCACAAATGGATGGTTTTGAGTTTTGCCAAACCATTAAATCGCAAATCGAAACCAGCCATATCCCGGTAATATTGTTAACTGCATTATCATCAGCAGAGAACACCTCAACTGGTCTGGATAAAGGGGCTGACGCATATATTTCGAAACCTTTCGAAGAACAGGTACTGTTATCTCAAGTAGCAAACCTATTAAATCAACGGAAAAGATTACAAGAAAACTTTGCCAAACGTATGGTAAGCAAACAGGCAATAGATATTGGAAGCCTAGATAATTACTTTTTAAACAAAATAAATAGCATTATCGAAGAGAATATAACCAACGAAAATTTCACAGTTGATTTATTGGCCAGTGAAATGAGCCTGAGTCGTAGCCAACTTCACCGCAAGCTAAAACAAATTTCAAACCACTCGGCATCGGAATATATTAATATGGTTAGAATAAAAAAAGCTACAGCCTTGCTCGCCACCAAAAGCTACAATGTTGATGAAGTAGCTTTTAAAGTAGGTTTTAACAGTCATTCTTATTTCTCAAAATGTTTCAAGAAAATACATGGACAAACGCCTAAAGAATACCTAAAAGGGCTATAATTCCCTATCTGTCGATAAAAATATCTCATCTATCGATTCTGTTTTCAAAATAACGCCCCCATACCTATCTTTGATTCAACAATTAAAACAAAAGAAAACAGATACATAGTTTTTTCATAAGTTTAGTTTAATTCGACTAGGGAGTTCAGGAAACAGGGAGGCAGAGGCTTCCCTGTTTTTGTTGTCAATGAACGTGGTCTAATGGAAAGTTATTTACCGAACGAATATCTCATTTCCAGCAAATCCTTTTATAATCCTTATTTCCAAACCTAAGCTTGGAAAATCTGTCGATGAAAAATTCAAATCCGTCGAGTCTATTTCTTAAAGAATCTCCCATCAATTTTCTTTGTACCAATCAAAATTCAATTAAAAACTAAAGTTTACTGAAATGGAAAATTCGAAAACAGATAACAGAAAATTAATTATTAGATTGTTTGCCTTATTAATACCGATTGGTTTGCTTATTGGATGTCAAAACAACGATGATGACATATCCTCAGACGATTCGGATGTTATTATTACTTACGATTACACTTTGGTAGCATCTGGGCAGACTTCTATTTATGACGCCGACGGTGCAGAACTTTATAACCTAAGTGAAGGCGATGCATTTTTCGGGCAAGATGGGAATTACCTTAAAGGAGCTACCATGTCATACATCGATAATAGCGACGGTACCACATCTGATTTAAATACAGGATTAATGTGGCAAACAATTCCCTTACCCGAGAAAATGACCTATGACGAAGCCATTGAATATTGCGAAAATATCGAACTGGCGGGTTACGACGACTGGCGTGCTCCGAACCTGAAAGAGCTGTTTTCGATTAGTGATTTTGGTAAAGGATGGCCTTATCTTGACACAACTTATTTTAAACTGGCATCGGGTATTGTCGACAAATCGGAACAGTTTTGGTCGAGCAACCGCTATGTTGGGACTACAGTTGAAGGACAGGATAATGCCGCCTTTGGGGTAAACCATGTTACCGGACATATAAAAGCCTATGCTGCCGGCTCAGAAATGGAAGGTGGAGAAGGAGGCATGCCACCATCAGGTGGTGGCCCACAAGGCATAGGAACTACACCAACCGACAGCACTGGTGCAGGAACTCCCCCACCAGGAGGCGAAGGATCAATTGGCGACGGCACCATGAGTGGCCCGCTGGCTAAATACATTCGTGCAGTACGTGGCGACGAGTATGGTACTAACGATTATGTTGACAATGGAGATGGTACTATTACCGACAAATCTACCGGTTTAATGTGGACACAAGACGACAGCGGAGAAGGAATGATTTGGGAAGATGCATTATTTTATGCCGAAAATTCAATATTTGCCGGATACGACGATTGGAGATTACCAAATGTAAAAGAACACCAGGCAATAGTTGATTATGGTTATTCACCAACAGCAACCGCCCCCGATAAAGTTGGACCGGCCATAGACCCAATATTTAATTGCACACAAATTATCAGCGAAGCGGGTTACGACGACTACCCTTACTACTGGACAAGTACCTCAGCAAATTTTTCGAAAGGACAACTCTATTATTACGCCTGGTATATTTCGCTAGGCAGAGCTGTAAACGACCAGGGCGAAGATTTCCACGGAGCAGGTGCCGTTCGGTTTGACACAAAAGACATTGATGGCCCAGCAGGAGAAGATGCAGAACGCTATTACAACTACGTTCGGTTGGTTCGTAATGCTGAATAAGAAGGTATAAAAAGACTTTGTTTTCAGGCTTTGAAATGCCGGACACCCGGGGCAGAATAAAACTTGCCCTTGTGTTCGGCAAATTCAGCATAAATTTACTGATTAAATTGAAAGCGTATATAAAAACTTTACTTTTACAAAAATATGAGAACTACCATAAAACTCAATACTAATTTTGGCAGAGTACAGTTTCAAATATTGCTGTTTATCTGGCTGCTAATTTTTTCCATTCCCTTGCTAGCAGGCGACACCTCCAACGGAATAGCCTGGTCGCGCATTATAAGAATCTGGACAGAATACGGATTTGTTTTTATTGTATTTTTGATAAACCATTTCCTTTTATTTCCTCAATTTTTAAAAGGGAGACGGGTATTGTATTTTGTTTCTGTTTTTTGCATACTGATGCTACTCATTCTGGTCTCTTACTTTTTTGAGAATACCAACACTCCGCCAAACAATGCGCTGCAGCCAATGAGGCCTCCTATCGATCGTCCTCCCGGATCTCATCCTGGAAAAGGGCCAAGAGAATTTATTCCTCCATTTGGGAACCTGCTAATAATTACCATTTTAATGATTGGCTTTGATGCCGGCTTATCTTTTTCAGGGAAATGGCTGCAAGCCGAGCAAAACAAAATCATACTTGAGAAAGAAAATATGGAAAACAAAATGGCTTTTCTTCAAAACCAGATTAGCCCGCACTTTTTCATGAATACGTTAAATAATATTCACGCGCTGGTTGATATCGATACAGAAGAGGCAAAAGAGGCAATTATCCGCCTCTCGCAAATGATGGCCTATATGTTATACGAATCGCAAACCGAAAAAATTAGCATTCAAAAAGAAATTATTTTTATAAAAAGCTATGTAGAGTTAATGAAATTACGGTTTCCTGAAGAAGTTGATGTAAAACTCAGTATTCCTGAAACATTGCCCGACATTAATGTGCCGCCGCTGCTTACTATCTCGTTTATCGAAAATGCCTTTAAACATGGAGTAAGCTATGAAGAATCGTCTTTCATTCACATAAAATATATAGTCAAAAAAGATAAAATGTATTTCGAAATACAAAACTCCGATCATTCAAAACGGGAAAAAGACAAAAACTCCGGGCTTGGATTGGAAAATGCACAAAAACGACTTGCCCTGATTTATAACAACAATTATGAGTTGCTTATTAACAAGGATGTCAGAAACATATTCAAAGTAAACTTAAACATTCCTGTATGATTCGCTGTATTGCCATCGACGACGAACCTTTAGCATTAAGACAAATAACCGGTTATGTAGAAAAAACACCATTTTTGGAGTTGTCTGCAAGTTTTAATAGCGCCTTAAAAGCAATGGATTTTCTAAACGAAAATGAGGTGGACTTAATGTTTGTGGATATTAATATGCCCGATCTCACGGGACTCGATTTTGTAAAATCCACTTCAGCAAAGGCAAAAGTTATTTTTACGACAGCCTATCGCGAATATGGTTACGAAGGATTTCAACTCGATGCCGCCGACTATTTGGTAAAACCTATCGGTTATCCTGATTTTTTAAAAGCTGTTACTAAAACAAAAGAGCGTTTTTTTACAAAAAAAGAATCAGTAGAAACTATTGAAAAAAATGACCAGTATCTGTTTATAAAATCGGAATACAAAATTGTTCGCATCGACTTTAAGGATATTACATTTATTGAAAGTATGCGCGATTATGTACGTATTCATTTAGATAACCAAAAGCCGGTAATGGCTTTAATGGGCATAAAAAAAATGGAAGATTTTTTACCCACACATTATTTTATGCGTGTACACCGTTCGTTTATTGTTGCTTTAAATAGAATAACAACCATTGAACGCAACCGCATTGTTTTTGGGAAAGATTATATCCCCATTAGCGAACAATATAAAGATGCTTTTCAGGAGTTTCTAGATACCCGGTTTCTAAAGTAATATCAATGAAATATTTTTGAGTTCTAAAGCATCGATTTAAAGGTGCTTTTTTTATTTAATCCCTTTCAACTTCAATTCAATAGGATATCCAGAAACTCATCCGTCGATAAAATCTACCAATCCATAGATTCCTTTTCTATTTCATTTCCTCTTCCCTTTTCTTTGAATTAGAAATAATTACAAAACGAACTTACAAGATCTGTTGTGAATCATTTCTGAGCGGATCGTATAAGTTCCTTTATTAACAATAAATTTTTAAAATATGGAAACAAGAGAAAAACAAGAAAACAGAATTAATTTAATTTCTAGCGTAAGCATAGTTATTATGCTGATTTTAATAGGAACAAGTAGTGTCATTTTCGCACAGCCTCCGGGTGGTGGCGGTGGAGGACAACAAGGACCTCCTCCTATTCCAAACTCAAAACAAATTAAGAAAATGGTTGCCAATCTTGCCGACGAAATTTCGCTGAGTGACGATCAGGAAACCAAAATCCTAGCGATTTACCAGGAGCATTTTGCCGAGGTAAAAAAGGCCACAAGCTCGGGCCGCCCCGACAGGAGTACAATGGAGGCTTTAAAATCCGGAATGGAAAATAAAGTGAAAGCCGTTTTAAACGAAGAACAACAAGAGCAGTTTACGGCATACATTAAAAACCATAAAAAACCACAGCGAGACAGTAGAAGGGAATAAAAAGTTGGTTTAAAAACCACAGTTTAGTTTGTTAAAGGGGAGGCCAAAATTAGGTCTTCCCTTTTTTATTCGAGTACCAAAGAGAATTCGTTTGGAAAATTTCCAGATTCGTCGATTTCATTTTCCCAAAATGCTTTACAGCAATACTTTCACCACATGTTTAACAATTATGTAACAACATAGCAATAACACTATAACAATGATGAGAATTAGGGAAACAAACTTTTTCGCCCCAATAAAACTGCAAGAAATGGATCAGGTAAAATTAATGAACCGAACCGATACAAAATACTGGTTTCATACAAGTCATTTGCACCAATTACTTGAAACGGTTCAGAACGATTATTTTATTCTTACCATGGAAAACAAAGTTGCGCTACCTTACTCTACCATTTATTACGACACAGAAAAAAGCCGCATGTTTACCGCTCATCACAACGGCAAACTCAACCGATATAAAATCAGGCGTCGTAGTTACGTTTTAAGTGGTATTAGTTTCTTAGAAGTAAAATTCAAAAACAACAAAGGACGCACTATAAAAAAACGGATTCCAGGCAATTTTGAGAAAAACCAATTCACCGAAAATGAAAACATCTTTTTACAGAAAACAACTCCGTTTTCAGTTCAGGATTTATCACCTTCCTTAACCAATAACTTTTCGCGTATAACGCTGGTAAACCGAAATTTTAAGGAACGATGTACCATTGATTTTAATCTTCATTTTTCAACTAACAATAAGCAAATTGCGCTAAACAACCTGGTTATTGTTGAAGTAAAATCAGAAGGTTCGCCATCGGCATCGCCACTGGCCCGCGCATTGCGGAACCAACGCATTAAAACCTCCGGATTCAGCAAATATTGTATAGGCCGAACCGTTACCGACTCTTCCATAAAACGAAACGCGTTTAAACACAAAATCAGGATGATTGAAAGAACAATTAACACAGAAAACAGTTTGTACAACCTTTAAATTAATAACATGAACGAAACAGTAACATTTATCGACACATTAAAAAATTTAAGTGCCAATAACCTTGAAATGACAGAACTGGCAAATTGGGAAGAGCATTTGCGTTTTTTAGGAATTAAAATTATTAACGTTGGCGACTTTTCGGAGCTTTTGGTGCGCCTGGCACTTAACCTGTTTGTTAGTTTTTTGGTGGTGCACTACATGTATGCCCGTAACAGCCGCCGTAAAGACTTCTATTTTAGTTTTTTGGCCGTTGGTACCGTTGTATTTCTTTTAAGCTTTTTACTAAACAGTGTTAAGCTCGAACTCGGTTTTGCTCTTGGTTTATTTGCCATCTTCGGAATTATACGTTACCGCACCGATGCCATCCCCATTAAGGAAATGACCTACCTTTTTATTGTTATCGGCATTTCGGTAATAAATGCCCTGGCCAACAAAAAAGTGAGTTACGTTGAATTAATTTTCACCAACTCGGCCATTGTTTTTGGTTTGTGGCTGCTTGAAAAACGCTTAATGCTGAAACAAGAAGGCTCGATACGTTTGATTTACGAAAAAATAGAGAACATACATGACGACAAAAAAGTAGTGCTTTTGGCCGATTTGAAAGCACGTACCGGAATTAATATTAAACGTTACGAGATTCAGAAAATAGACTTTTTGAAAGACGTTGCCGACATTACTCTCTATTATGATGTTAACGGGAAAAATAAAATATCGCATGACTCGTCAACTGAAAAAATATCAAACTAAACATATTAATAATAATAATAATAATAATAATAGAAATACAATTTAGCATGAAAACAAGATTGATTCTCACAATAGTTTTTGTCATTTCTATATTGGCAACACAAAGAACTTTTGCACAGGAAACTGAAAATGAATTTCAAACCCGAACAAAACTTGACATGAGCTTTAAGCCGGTAAAAAAGGTAAAATTTACTATCACGCCGGAGTTACGTTTTGAAGATGATTTCTCGCTCGATAAATACCTTCTTGAGGGAATACTGGAATACAAAGCATCAAAACTATTCACACTGGGTGCTTCCTATGGTTTGGTTGGTAATGTTCGCGATGAAAAAGATACAGAGTACTTTAGCCGCTATGCATTTAGTGCAACAGCTCAAAAAGAATTTGGACGTTTCGAATCATCACTTCGCTTAATGTACAGCAACTATGCCGACGACGATGTAGACGACAAAAACTTTTTACGCTACAGGGCCAAGGTTAAATACGACATTCCCGACTGTAAAATTACACCTTTTGTGGCCGTTCAGCTATTCCAGGATCTAGATAACGGAGGTTTGCACAAAACCCGCTACTCGGTTGGTGCCGACTACAAACTGTTTAAAAAGAACTATATAGGAATTGACTACAAATTCGACTATTACAACACCGAATACCTGAACAAACACATTATTAGCCTGGGGTATAAAATTAAATTCTAAAAATCACAAAAATAATACAAAATGAAAAAGATAAGCCTGATTGCAACAACATTACTTCTTCTGGTTTTTAGCGCTTGCCGCGATGATGAATCGATAATTGAAAACAAAGAAGAGAAGGAAGAAGAAATTATCGACCTGACCGATTATTCCGATTGGGATGATGCCACACACAGTAAGAGTGCGGAACTGAACTACGATGTGGTTTTTAATCAAAACGAAGTGTTACGCTTCGATATTACCATCGACAACGATGATTGGTCAGATATGCAAACAAATTTAGCCTCTGTATTAAGTTCTAGCGGCGGCCGTCCGGGCGAGTCGATCGACTTCGACGATCCGATGTTTGTGCCCTGCTCGTTTAAATTTAACGATACCGAGTGGTACCATGTAGGAATCCGTTACAAAGGAAATTCAAGCTTAAAATCAGCCTATCAATCGGGCATAAAAAAGCTTTCTTTCAAACTCGATTTCGATGAATTTGAAGACGACTACCCCGCCATTAAAAACCAGCGTTTTTACGGTTTTAAACAGTTGAACCTAAAAAACAACTTCCTCGACCCCTCGTTACTACGCGAAAAAGTTGGTGCCGATTTATTCCGCCAATTTGGATTGGCTTCGTCCGAAACAGCATTTTGCGTGGTTTATGTCGATTATGGCAGCGGGCCGCAATATTTTGGAGTTTACACTTTGGTAGAAGAAGTTGACGACTCGGTTATAAAAAGCCAGTTTGCCGATGGTTCGGGCAATTTGTACAAACCCGATGGCGATGCAGCTTCGTTTGCCCGTGGTAGCTACAACACCAGCGAAATGGAACTTAAAACCAACGAAGACTCGGCCAACTATTCGGATGTTAACGCCTTGTACAATATCATTAACAGTTCTGAACGCACCTCGGATGCAGAAACATGGAAAAGCAACCTTGAAAGTGTTTTAAATGTGGATGGTTTTTTAAAATATCTGGCCGCCAACAACATCATTCAAAATTGGGATACGTACGGAAACATGACCCACAACTACTACCTGTATAATAATTCGGAGAATAACAAACTGACCTGGATCCCGTGGGATAACAACGAAGCTTTCCAGGAAGGAAAAAGATACAGCACTTTAAGTTTATCGATGAGCGAAGTGAGCAGTAGCTGGCCACTTATAAAATACATTATTGCACAGCCTGAATACGAAGCAATTTATGAAGGGTATTTGCAACAATTTATCGATGAGGTATTTATTCCGTCCGAAATGATTTCGACGTATTCAAGCTACTACGATTTGATAAAAGAATATGTTTATGCCGAAGGATCCGCTTATTCATTTTTAAGTTCCGACAGCCAGTTCGATTCGGCCGTTGAAAAATTAAAAACCCATGTTCAAACCAGAAATAATTTGGTTGAAAGTTATTTAAACGAATAAACTGTACTTATTCATTTTTAATTAAATTCGCTACACATTCATTCAAGATGAGGCAGTTGTCTCCTATTTCATATTGAATAAATCCTGATTCGTTGTTAAAATATACCAATCCGCAGATTCTGTTTTTACAATACAAATAATACACCCAACTTTATTCCATACCAGATTAAAAAACAACAAAACAACAGTGTTTTGGGGACAAGAACGGTATTCTGCAAATGAAAAGACGCAAAAGCAGATACCGTTCTAAATCCAAAACTTAACAACATTGTAAACTCAAAAATATGCCAGTAAAAAGTATAAACGGATGTATAGGATGCGGAACCTGTGTGGCCACCTGCCCCACTGATGTTTTCCGCATGAATCCGGAAACAAAAAAGGCAGAAATAAAATACCCGGCTGATTGCCAGATATGCCATTTGTGCCGAATGTATTGCCCGGTAGATGCGATAACCATTACTCCCGAGAAATCAATTCCGGTAGTTGTTTCATGGGGATAGCGAAGTACTAAAATACTTCATGCTAAATTCATTACAGCGTCTTTTAGCACAGATACAGGTTCAGAATGATTTTTCAATTAAAATATTAAAATTATGCAAAACAAAATAAAAACATACAACCGAATAGCAGCTATCCTTATCTTTATTGGGATGCCTGTTCTTTTCTGGGCTTTGGGCGATGTTGCCAGGCGCAGTAATTTAAAGGAAACCATTTCTCTTATTACTCTGGTTTCATTCTCACTCATGCTGATGCAGTTTTTTCTGGCACGAAGTAATAAAGCCGTAATAAAAGAACATAAAATGAGCCGGATAGTAAACTGGCACAGATATCTTGGATACTTTTTCTTAACTGTACTTTTGGTTCACCCTTTTCTGATAGTGGTTCCTCGATACGACGAAGCAGGGATCGCCCCAATCGATGCGTTTATTCAAATGCTAACCACTTTCGATAATCCGGGGATTATTTTAGGAATTGTAGCCTGGTGTCTGATGCTATTCCTGGGATTAACATCACTTTTCAGAAAGCTTATTCCACTATCGTACAAAATCTGGCGACTAATTCATGGAATTGTATCGTTACTTTTTATAACAGCAGCCTCGTGGCACGTTATAAAACTCGGTCGCCACATTGATACGGCAATGACGATATTTATACTTATTGCGGCGGGAATTGGCGAATTACTGCTTCTTAAAACGTACTTATTTCCAACACCTAAAACAACTCCAAAATGAGAAAAGTTAGAACAAAACAAAATATTTCGCGCCGTCAGTTTATAGGAACGGCAGCTGCCGGAACTGGAGCAGCCTTGGTGGGTGCATCGGCACTTTCGGGCTGGGCAGAGAACTTTACAAAAATGGATAGCACAGAATTAAGCAATAGAGAATACGAAACCGACGTGCTCGTAGTTGGAGGTGGCATGGCGGGACTTTTTGCTGCTGTAAAAGCTCATGATGCAGGCGCCAATGTAATCTTGGTTTCGAAAGGCCGCTTAGGATCATCGGGGCAAACTCCTTTTGCAAAAGGTATTTTTCAGTACGATTCAAACAAAGAAAAGCTGAGTATTGATGAGTTTGTTCAGCAAGTTTCAGCTTCAGCAATTGGCACAAATAATCCGGTTTATACCCGCCAGGTGGCTGAACATTCAATGGAACGTGTAAACGAACTTCGCGAGTGGGGATTTTTCAATTCGCCTTTGTACAACAAAGCTTTTACTAATCCTGTAAAAAAACGAAATATACCTTTGGTTGAACGGGTAACCATTACCCATTTGATAAAAGAAAACGGTAAAATTGCCGGAGCTGCAGGCTTTAGTGTTGATGAAGAAAATATACACTTCTTTAAAGCAAGAAGTGTGATTTTGTGCACCGGTGCCGGAGGCTTTAAACCCAACGGATTTCCTATTTGCGACCTTACGCACGACGGAACAATTATGGCATACAATATTGGTGCTAAGGTTACCGGAAAAGAATGGAACGATGGTCATGGTGGTTCGGCAACAAATCCTGCCGCATGTTACGATGGATGGCATGGTATGTTCGACCGCAGATGTGAAACTACCGGAGTTGGAATTCGTCACGATTTGGGAGTAGAGATGAACTACCGGGCCTACATAACCGGAGGAGGGCCGGTATCAATGGGGCGCCCGGGTGCAGAAAATGGAAATTCGGTTGTGGTTGGAGGACCACAAAGACCTGAAGGATTTAGCGAACAAAGAGAACACAATGAACCTCCTCAGGGAAGCGGAAACAAAGGAGACAGGCCAGGTGGGCCGCCACCAGAAGGGAGAAAGGAACGCAAAGGCGGCGGTCCTGACGGAGAAGGGGGAGGCCCTCCGGGAATGGGTGGAAATATGGTTGGCGGTTCTTCTGCTGGAATGGCAATCCATAAATCAGAGGGATTGGTACCCGTTAACGAAAAATGCGAATCGACTATTCCGGGGCTTTATGCTGCAGGCGATGCTTTAGGCTCGTACATGGCTGGTGCAATTTATACACAAATAGGCTCATCGTTGGCAGGGTCGGCCGTACAAGGTGCTATTGCCGGAGAGGCCGCGGCAGCTTATTCAACAAAAAAAGAAAGACCCGTTATTTCGGAGGCTAAACAGATGGAAATTAAGGAAAAAATACTTGCTCCCCTTAAAAGAAAAGCAGGTTATAGCCCGGCTTGGGTAACACAAACCCTGCAGGGAATAATGATCCCAAACTTTGTGCTTTACATTAAAAAAGAAAGTATGTTGCGTGCCGCATTAGCTTATGTTGAGGAATTACGCGACCACTACATGCCAAAGTTACGCGCAGCCGACATGCACGAATTACGTTTGGCGCACGAAACCCGCAACATGATAATAAGTGCTGAAATGAAGCTAAAAGCATCGATAATGCGTACCGAAAGCCGCTGCAGTCACTTCCGTTTAGATTATCCGGAATGGGACAATGAAAACTGGCAGGCCTGGATTAATATTTTTAAAGGTGAAGATGGAAGTATGCAATTTGAAAAACAGGCTTTCGGGACATGGCCGAATGGCACAGAGTTTAAAGTGTAAATTACGGGCTAAAAAACTTAAAAAGTACGTCTCAAAACGGGTTTTCGAGGCGACCTCACTAGTAACTTAGTCTAACGGCTCGAATATGCGTAGTGCGGGATTTCAAGGCACTTCACTATCAAACCGCTAAAGTGTTTATTAATTGCTGTAATGTTCAAATTTACCAAATCGACCCGCATTACGTATATTTATTGTTACCACTCGTTATTCTTTGTAATCAATACTTTTCAAAATAAAGTCAACAATTGGTTTTGGGTCTTTTAAACAATGTGGATGATGTCCAATCCCTTCTTTTCTTATAAGTTCAATTGTTCCTCCTGCTTCTTTAAATTTTTCAGCTAATAATTCAGTATTCTCTTTATAAGGAACAACTGAGTCAGCATCGCCAAATACGTGTAAAACTGGAATGTCAGCTCTCGCAATACTTGCACAATTATTAATTGGTATATTATCAATGGTCTTGACTGAAATAGTGTCAAGATTGTATGCTTTCAAACAGAGTTTCCATGCCTCAGGACTACCACTTCCACTATACAGACCACCTGGCCAACTTTTTATGTCGCAAACAGGTGCGTCTGCATAAATACAAAAAACTTTGTCTGTATTTTTTGATGCCCAATTATAAACAATTAAGCCACCTCTACTCATTCCTTCCAATACTGCTTTATGATTAAATCCGTATTCAGAAATGCAATAATTATAAAAATCATTCCATAATTCTACGGCTTCATTGTTTCCAAACATATTAGAAACATCAACATAAGCAACATGAAATCCTTTTTCCAATAATGCTTTATCAACTTGTGGTTCATGTCCCCAAAACCTTGCTCTCCATATCCAATAATTATTTTGATTTTTCTCATGCGGAAAAACAATCTTTGCTTCATGACCTTTAAATGAAAATTCTTTTATCTCGTATTCCGTAAATACTTTATCATTTCTACATGATGTAATTACAATCAGAATTGTTAGTAAAACTAAAATAATTGTCTTTATCTGTTTCATATTGCTGTGTCCTTTTATTTAATGAGTGGTAACAAATCAGTAACACCTATTTAGGGCCAATAATAACCATATAAATTCTATGCCGTTTGGTAGACAAATTGAAATTCGAAAATTAACGATAAAAGAAATTCAGTTATTAGAACGATCTATATAACTAATTAGATTACTTAATAAATTCCCTTATTTCCCTTTTCCAGAAGAGGTAACAATTTTCCTATAATATCCGTTTTTTTTTCAGCAATATTGTTTGATTCATAAGGATCAGTTTGATGATCGTACAACTCAAATTCAGGCAGCTGACTTCTATAGTATTTAGTTAACCTATACCTTTCTGTTCGTAATGAAATTCCATTTCTATAAAATCCATAAGCTACATTTTCCCAACTATTTATTGAATTTTTTAGAAGAGGAACCAAACTTTTTCCATCGGGATTGTGGGACATTTCAACTCCGCACAAATCCATTATGGTTGGATAAATATCGATTGTACTTACAATATTATCAATCTTTCTTCCTTTTAACTGACCAGGTTCTTTTATTAAAAATGCACTGTTTAACGACCGTTCGAAAATGGTGTGTTTTCCCCAAACCATATGGTCACCCAAATGCCATCCATGGTCGCCCCAAATTACTACAATGGTGTTTTCTGCTAAGCCTAAGTTTTCCAATTCATCTAAAAGTTTTCCCACTTGGGCATCAGTATAACTTATACAAGCATAGTATGCGTGGCTGAGTTTTCGAGCATATTCATCAGAAACTTTTGATGAAAGCGACGCTTTTTCATCTCCCAACTGGTAACCATTAAACTCTCCACTTCCGTGCAAACTAGCTGTCGACGAATTTTCAGGAATGCCAGCAAAAGGAGCTGTTGAAATTTCATCTTCGTTGTATAAATCCCAATATTTTTTGGGGGCATTAAATGGAAGATGTGGCTTAAAAAAACCTACTCCCAAAAAAAACGGTTTATCTTTTTGCGCTAATTCTTTCATTTTCCGAACAGCCAATGCTGCAGTCATTCCATCAACATAACCATAATCATCTACGTCTCCTTTTTCATAAGGCTTTACCTGGCGATTCAAACTTTGCCGGTTCTCTCCGCTGGCATAACCAAAAAAGGCATTCCAACCCGTTCCCCATTTTCCGGCATTAAAAAGCAACTCATCCCAACTTTGCGGTAGTTCACGCTCTTCGCCTACAGGTTCGGTATAACCATAAAGCAAGCCATCTGGATAATGACTAATTTTTCCAATTCCAACCGTATAATATCCATTATTCTTAAGGTTATGGATAAAAGTTTCGGGTTCATAGGATGGAGCTTGTTCAGCTATAAATTTTTTACAAGCTTCATTACTTAATTCTGCAGTTGTTTTAGGTAACATTCCGGTTAACATGCTGTAACGAGATGCACCACAAGTAGGAATTTGCACATAATGATTGGTAAAAACAGATCCCGATTCTGCCAATTTATCTATATTCGGTGAATGGATATAATCTTTTCCATAACAGCCCAATTCGGGGCGTAAATCGTCAACACAAATAAAAAGTACATTTGGCTTTTGGTTCTGATCTACATCTGCATTCTCAAGCCCTGCCCCATTACAACTAGCAAGCCCCCAAAAGAATACTATAAAAATAGAATGCAACTTTGTTTTCATTTTATCATTCAATTATATAATAAATGCCACTCCTTTTACGATGCTGCGATATACTAACTAAAGCTTTGACATGCATCAAAAGTCAGGTAAAATAAAGAAGCATTTATATTATCCCAAAAACTTCTTCCTTAAATCCTCAACCTGCTCATCGTTAATTGGGATTAGCTGACCTAGCGAAGCCCCCATAGTAAGTGACTTGGCACTAAACTCAGCCACTTCCAACTTATCAAAAGTTCCAAGTAAATTATCGCCGGTTACTAAAACCGAATCGTTATTGATTATAACAGCAGGCGTATTCTCCGAAAGGGTATTCAAAATAGCCTCTTGTCCGGCAAAATGCGAACCGAATGGCATATTGGGGATGTCTTGTAAGAAAATCCAGCTTTCAGGAATGGTACGTACGTCAATTTTCTCACCGGTAACACTATATGCCATTAGATAAGGCGTTTGAGTTAAGATAATTGAATTTACATGTGGAAAACGTTTGTAAATTTCCTGGTGTAACCAAGTCGATCGACTTGGCAATTTCCCAGGCTCGCGCTTACCGTCATTTATCTGCACAATGTCTTTTAACTGAATATCCCAGCGCGCCACATTGGTAGGCGTTATCAAAAAATCATCTTCCTTCCAACGCACCGAAACAGTACCATACGAACTGATCATCAATCCCTGATCGCAGGCACGCAAAACAATACGCTGTATCATTTCCCTAATCGCCCGCTCGTCTGAAGGATATTCAACATTCTTCATCTCCGGCAATAATCGCGGAATCTGATTTTCAAATTCATCGATCTGATCATCAGACAAATAGTTGGGGGTACCAATTGTGCTTCCGTTTATTAAAGTGCGGGCGCAAAACTCCATTGTTTCGAAACGCTGATAGGCATCACTTAAATCGCTTCCGCCCACAACTGTTCCGTGATTTTCCATAATTACGGCATTCACTCCTTTTGCAAACTCATCAGCAATAACATCACCTAATTCATCACTTCCGGGTAAAGCATACGGTGCATAACCTATTGGGCCGCAAACATGTTTTGCCTGCGGAAGCACATTTGTATTCGGAATCTGACGTACAATACTAAAAGAAACCAACGCCGGTGGATGTGCATGAATTACCGCTTTTATTTCGGGGCGGCATTTATAAATGGCTATGTGAAAAGGATACTCCGATGAAGGTTTGTGACGTCCTTCAATCGTTCCATCTTTTCTCACACAAATAATATCAGTTGGTCGTAAAGTTCCTTTATCAATTGCCGATGGCGTTACCCATACATCTCCATTTTCGTCAATAATCGAGATGTTACCTCCCGATGTTGTTGTCATTCCACTTCGATAAATCTTATCAATTATCATTATTATCTGATCACGTGGATGCATCCATTTTGTATTTAATTTTCTCATAATCTCTTTGTATTATTATTATTAAGTATTATTTCAATTTAGTGTATTAAAGCCTGACTATTTGCAACATACGACTTCATTTTGTTTAAAATGTATGCCAATCTATTTTAGGCTAAACACTTTGCTCATGAAATTTGTACGTTCTGTAGCCATATATAGCAATCACCACAAAACTTATTAACGGCAAAACAAAGGACACATTCACTGCCGGCATATTTCCAATTTGCCCTATATCGATAATAGAACCTTGCAAAGGCGGCATTAGCGCTCCTCCTACAATGGCCATAACCAATCCTGCAGCACCAAGAGTTGCGTCTTGTCCGATTCCGTTTAAAGCAATACCATAAATTGTAGGGAACATTAATGACATGAAGGCCGAAGTAGCCACCAAACAATAGAGGCCAGCCATTCCCTCAATCATAATTGCACCTGATATGGTGCAAATACCACCTAGAGCAAACAACATGAGAAGTTTTCGGGCATTTATATATTTCATTAACAATGTACTAATGAACCTGCTTGCCAGGAAAATTCCCATAGCAACAATGTTGTACATTTGCGCTGTGGCCTTATCAATTCCTAGGTTATCGGCATACTGAATGATAAAAGTCCAACACATTATCTGAGCAGCCACATAAAAAACCTGCGCAATAACTCCTTCCCGATAAACTTTATTGTTAAACAAACGCTTAAATGATTGCATCGGGTGTATTTCATTTGCATGACCGGTTTGTGGCATTTTTGTAAGTAAAATAACTACAAACATTATTATTACAACCAAACCAAGAATTACATACGGATTTCGGATAATCATTAAATCGTTGGTACGAATAGCCGCTTTAGTAGCCTCGTCGAGCATGGGAAATATAAGTTCTCCGGCAGCATTTCTTTTGTCCGACTCCAATGCCGCCAAAACAATACGCGAAGCTACAAACATACCCAAAAGCGATCCCATTGGATTAAAAGCCTGCGACAGGTTTAAACGCCTCGTTGCGGTTTCTTCTGCTCCTAACGACAGAATAAACGGATTAGCTGTTGTCTCCAGAAAAGCTAATCCAAATGTTAAGATATATAAGGAAACCAGAAAGAAACCAAATGCCTGAAACTGAGCAGCCGGCCAAAACAGAAGTGCTCCTGCTGCATAAAGCGCAAGTCCTAAAAGAATTCCTTTTTTATAACTGAACTTTTGAACAAATAAGGCCGCCGGAATTGCCATTGTTGCATAACCTCCGTAAAAAGCAAACTGCACTAACGAGGCTTTAGCATTTGAAATTTCCATTACCGTTTTAAAAGCCGCAACCATTGGGTTGGTTATATCGTTTGCAAATCCCCACAGCGCAAACAAGCTGGTAATAACAATAAACGGAAATAAATATTTCCTCTCGACTACTTTTGTTTTATTTGGTTTCATAGTTTTTATTATTCAATGGGTGTAACTCCTTTTTTTAGTATGATATTTCCATATTTGGCTAGCTCTCCGGTTACCACAACGGCAAAAGCCGATTTTGTCCGCTCATAAAAAGCAAAACGTTCAATTCTTAATACTGGCTTTGCGTCAGGATTTGTCTGCCTAACACTGTTCAGATAGCTCTCTTCAACCTTCGGATCAAGTGTGTCGCCTTCAACGGCACTCATCATCACTAAAGGATTGTCGCAATAAGCATCCAATTCAAAAAGTGGCATTATACCAGCTAATAAGTCGGGTATTTTAAGACCATCAGCCCGGAGAACATTCTGGTTAAAACTTTCAGCCGGAAAATGAGCATCGGCCAAAACTATTTCATCGCCGTGGCCCATTCTGCACAAAACAGCTAATAATTCGGGGCTCAATAAAGGTGATATTCCTTTCAACATAATTTTAAAGTTTGATGTTCTATGGTTATTATTTTCCTGAACGAAGTCTCAGGTAATTTTGGTAATACCCTTCATACACTTCGCTATTTATTGAAGGCTCTATGAGTTGCGGATTATAGTTGATTTGATTACGTGCTTCGGTAAGCGAATTGAATATACCGGCTCCTGTAAAGACAAACATTGATGCTCCCAGCACGGTAGTTTCTTTTTGGTCGATCAACTGAATTGGAACCTTACATACATCGGCTCGTAACTGATTCCACAGCCTGTTTTTTGAACCACCTCCCACACAGATTATACTTTCTGTCTTTGAGCTTCCGGCTGTTTCAAGTGCTTCCAGTCCTTCTCGTAACCGGAAAGCAAGCCCCTCCAAAAACGCACGATATATCTGTCCGCGCGAGGTACTGATAGTTAGCCCTTTAATCATGCCGCCTTCACTTCCGTATCCATCATCGTAAAAAGCGGGATCAACAACAATCCCCTTCGATCCTGGCTGTTCTTGCTCGGCATCCTGTATCATGGTCTGGTACAGTTCGTCGCCACAAAATTCCTTGTAAAAATTACGCGAAAACCACTCCAGCACACCGGATCCCAGCCAGTTCTGACCAATATTATATGTTCCGGCTTCGGCATCAGCTTCAGTAGTTATCTTTCTATCCAGAGCAAATGCAGACGCTTTAAAGGCTTTACTACGAGTCATTAAAATTTCCCACGTTCCCGAGTTAAGTACCGGTTGGTTCAGTTTTGCTCCCGATCCAAAAATCGCGAATTGCGTATCGTGACCTGCCAGAAATACCGGGATACCTTCAGGCAATCCGGTTTCGGAAGCGACATTTTCGGTGACCGTTCCAGCCTGGCTTCCCGGTTCGCCAATTTCTCCAAACAGCTCTTCCTCTATCCCAATGGCTCTCAAAACCTTTGGCGACATTTTTCGCGATTTTAAATCAGCCATCATAGCTGTCCCCATCATGGTAGCATCGTTTTTAAACGCCCCCGAAAGTTTATGAATTAACAGTGACGGTATAAATAAAAACCGATGAGCATTTTCCAAAACATCAGGTCTGTTCTCGCGAAACCAGATCATTTTATTTATGGTATTAAAAGCATAAGGGTAAACACCACTGGTTGCATATAACTCCGCCAATGGCACGTATTTTTCAATATTGGCCATTATAGGTGTTGTTCGCTCACACTGCCACGAGATAACCGGGTAAAGCATTTTTCCCTGAGCATCAACAAATGCACCGTCTACTCCGAAAGTAGTAACTGTAGTTCCGGCGATACGATTGCAATCTATTTCGGCAGTAACATGTTTGGCTGCTGAAGCTAATTTTTGCCACAGTTTATCCAAATCCCAAATTCTGCCACCCGGATAATGCGGATCTTCATCGGTTTCGTTGGGAAGCGAGTGTGAAGCAATTTGCTTCCCAAATTTATCCATAGCAATAACCCGGACATTGGTTGCCCCGCAATCAAAAACTATAGCAATATCTTTCTGATTCATAGTTCTAGTTCTATAATGTACGTAAAGTTCCATTGAAAGAGCAAGAAGTCTTCTCCTTGCTCTTTCACTAAAAATTCAATTCTTATTTTATACCATATAATGCGCCGTAATTTTCGCACGCTCTATAATCTGAGCCCTCTTTTTCTTCACCAAAAGAAGCCCATGCACTTGGACGGAAAATGTTATCTTCCGAAACATTGTGCATGCTAACCGGAATGCGTAACATGGATGCTAAAGTGATTAAATCGGCTCCAATGTGTCCGTAGCTTATTGCACCATGATTTGCTCCCCAGTTGGCCATTACTGAATAAACATCTTTAAAAGCACCCTGCCCTGTGGTTTTTGGAACAAACCAGGTAGTTGGCCAGGTCGGATTGGTACGTACATCAAGTACAGTGTGAATTTCATCGGGAAGTTCAACGGTCCAGCCCTCGGCAATTTGCAATACCGGCCCTATTCCTTTAACAAGATTTACGCGCGACATGGTAACTGGCATTTCACCCTCGGTTTTAAACTGCGATGAATAGCCTCCTCCACGGAAATAGCCACGCTCTGCCTGTGGCCATTTTGTATTATCCAAACATTTTTGAGCTTCTTCTTCTGTAATTTCCCAGAAAGGCTTCATAGCAGGTTCGCCTTCGGTATTGCGTTGTTGTGCCGTTGCATCGAGCGTAGTTGATCCGGAATTAATTAAGTGAATAATACCTCCTTCAGCCAATCCGCTAAGCTCTTTTCCTGTAACTCTTTTAACGGCATCGGGACTCCAGTATGTTCTAACATCCGAGAAAATTTGAGCTGTATTTGTTAACAAATGCCCAAACAACATTGGCACTGCATTTAAACTGTCATTCTCTGTTGCAAAAACAAATGCCTCACGAATTCCATTCCAGTCGAAGGATGAATTAAGAATAGCTTCAGTAAAATCGGCATTAGGTTTGTAATCGGTCCATTGTCTTTGACCTTGAAAACCACCACAAATGGCGTTTCTGCCTAAACCTTCTTCACGATAACCTTTGTCGATTAGTTTTTGATTACCGATCATCATATCACGGCAAATCAATGTCATTTTCACAACGGTTTCCCACTCTACTTGCTTTCTTGCATCATCAGCCTGATTTTCAGGAGCATTCGGATCTTCTCCTTCTTTACAGTTTGCTTTGGTCCATGCCAGGGCTTTCTGATACTCTTCCTCATCATAAATCCCCTCATCTATTCTTCGCAGAATTTCTACTGACTCAACAAATTCGGTGCGAATTCCAAGGTAATCCTGAAAAAAGTTAGAATCAACCATTGAACCGGCAATACCCATAGAGCTATATCCAATTGAAAGGTATGATTTACCTTTCATTTGTGCCACTGCAAGCGCAGACTTAACAAAGCGTAATAATTTTTCCTGAACATCAGCAGGAATACTTGTATCTCCTGCATCCTGTACATCGCGTCCGTAGATTCCAAAAGTTGGAAGACCTTTTTGTGTATATCCGGCTAATGCAGCAGCCAAATAAACTGCTCCCGGACGCTCCGTCCCATTAAATCCCCACACTGCTTTTGGAAGCAGCGGATCAGTATCCATTACTTCGGTTCCATAGCACCAGCAAGGTGTTACAGTTAATGAAACTCCAACCCCTTCTTTTTTAAATTTACTGGCACACATTGCAGCTTCAGCAACACCACCAATACATGTATCTGCAATCACACATTCTACCTTTTCGCCACTTGGAAAGCGCAGGTTGCTTTCAATAAAAGCAGCTGCAGCTTTTGCTAATTCCATTACCTGAACTTCAAGCGATTCGCGAACACCATTTTCTCGCCCGTCAATTACCGGACGGATACCTACTTTGGGTAAGTCACCTATAAGTCTGTTTGCCATTCTTAATTACGTTTTATTGATTGTTAATTTATTATTTAAATGATAATACAAAGGTGTATGAAAACAGTTATACGGGAAATGCCTAATTTTATTAATTTTGTATCTGTTTCTAATATACCGAATCATGAATCAGCAGAATAAGATGCCTCATACAGGTGATCCATCGAATGTTATACAGCATTTCCCGAAATACCAGATTCAACTATTATGTTGCCGTCACTGGTGGCTGGAAAAGTGGGAGTTTAAAGAATTATCATTCCCATACTGGCGAATCTACCATAACAGTTCAAGCGGGGCAGTAATTATATACAACGGAAAAGAATATCAACTTGCGTCAAACAAGGTAATTAT
This sequence comes from uncultured Draconibacterium sp., assembly GCF_963675065.1. NCBI lineage: Bacteria > Pseudomonadati > Bacteroidota > Bacteroidia > Marinilabiliales > Prolixibacteraceae > Draconibacterium > uncultured Draconibacterium sp. The sequence goes on from NZ_OY775906.1 coordinate 1,804,828, forward strand.
GATACCACCGAATACTTCGTATGCCACCAGATTATATAATAATAGAATCCCAAAGGCTGGTTATTCGTTAAAGGGTGGTAGAGTAAATACCAACTTTTCTGAAGAAACGCTGCATTTAGATCAATATATTCTACATCTGTTTATTCATTTTAATATCGGAATACCATACGACACTTTTCATCCGGGTATTTTTTGCTTTGATTTAACCGATCATTTATTAGAGAAACTGCAAAAGATTAAACGCCATTTGAATTATGAAAACGCAAAATTCAGCTTCCCTATCAGTCTGGCGTTAAAATCGTTAATTACAGATTTGCTCGCAGAACTACCTGAAGAAAGTTGGAATATTCTAACAAAGAATCATCGAATTTTGGAAAGCTTTAATTTTATTGAACAAAATATTAATAAAGATCTGAATAATTCAGTTCTCGCTGAAAATGCAAATATGTCGACGAATGCATTTATTCATTTATTTTCTTCGGAAACAGGTATGTCACCTCAGAAATATATTCGTCAAAAACGGATTAACCAAGCGTGTATTTTGTTACATCATTCAAGTTTCACAATCGATCAAATTGCCTTTAAAACTGGTTTCGCGAACCGCTATCATTTTTCAAAGATTTTTAAAGAAGTTTCCGGTTTATCACCTGCCCGATATAAAAAGGTGTTAGCATAACTTATAACCTGCTAATGCTTCAAGGTATTTTTAGAGAGCGGTGCAAATGTATTTCTGTTTCACTAAAGTCATCTGGTAATTATGCTTCAATAAATGAGAATACTAATCACCAGGAGGTGTCAACATATCATATAACAATGGGATCTCTTCCAGAATTTGACCATATTGATTGATTAACCTGAAAACAAGTGTCGGCTGTTCCCCTGAAGTATTAAAAGTAAATTCTCCGAAGGCAATAAACCTGTCACCTTCATAACCAAACAATTGGTTCTCAGCATTAGGAGCCATGGCATCCGGTCCTGGGACTCCTCCCAAGGTAGCAACTTCAAATTCATAAAATAGATGCCCATTTTTTCGCGGAATGGTAAATGATCTGGCTCCATGTCGATCACCACTAAGCAATAGCACTCCGGAAATTTGATTTCGTTCAATAAACGAGAAAATTTCTTCCCTTGCACCGGCATCCCATGTCCCCCAGGAATCCTTTCCATTTGAAACATAGTCGCTCCACATGGTGCCACTGGTAATAACTTTATAAGGCGCGTCTGAATTCTTTAAAGTAGTTTTCAACCAATCTAGTTGCGCTTGGCCAATATACGCACCGTACTCTCCGCGTTTTGAGATATCGCGGCACGATCTGGTGTCTAACATGATAACCTCAACCGGGCCGATTACAGCATTAAAGTAGATCCCTTCCCCTGGATTCTCAGGATTGTTCCAATTTTCTAACCACACCTCACGAAGTGCTTGTCTGTCAGCATCGGTAAAATTTTCGGGTACGCCACTCAGGTCGTTGTTTAAATAATCATGATCATCCCACGAAGTATATACCGGCACATTTGCCACAAGCTGTTGCCAGGCTTTCGACTGATCCCGAAGCAGATAGTCAGACCGGTGCATGTTGATGTTGTTTTCCCTGTCATCAACAGCAATGTCGCCCAACAAAAGCATACCGTGAGGCTTCCTGTTAAGGATTTGCTTCGTAAGGTTGGGATTGTGTAAGCCAATTTTATGAAAACATGAACCAAAAACTAACCTGAATTCTCCCCGACTTCTTTTTCCAGGAGCCGTAGTAAAATATCCGGTTGCAAGTACTTGCTTTTGGGATAAAATCTCGTAACTGTAGTTTTGACCAGGTGCCAATTCATCAACAACTACTTTTTGAGCCACACCTGGCTGTCCCGCTTTAATCTGGATCACTTTCTCTCTTATTCCGTTTTTGTTTTTTACCAGGAGAAGGAACGGACCTGATGTTGCCGGACGTAACCAAACCGTAACACCGTCTGATTTTAAGTTACCCAGCATCGGATGTCCCAGAAATTCGATCGCATGTTTCTGTGCCGATTCGAGAATCTTGGGATGATCAAAACCAGCATCTGGGTTATCAGCAAAAACAGTCCTGGCATCGAAATAAAACTGTCGGACATTCGTTGGCAGCAGCTCGTAGCTATCCAGTAGTTTCTTATCTATTTCCAAATTTCCAACATGTGCTTCGGGCAGCGTTACCTGGTAACGAGGTTGGACAGTATCCTTACTTTGACCATAACTTTTGGGTGTCAGTAATAGCACTAATAAGAACAAGCTTTGAACGCAAACAAACTCTAAGCTCACAAACAATTTTTTGGTGATTTTTCTCATTAACTTTCCTTTTTACCAATCTAGTTTGATACCATACTCCTTCGGATTAATTCCCCATTTATCAAGCAATACCTTAGCCGCTCTAAGATCATTCTGGTTTCTGCTCAGGTCGGGTAACAATTTCATCATTTCTATCACACCATCGATTACGACTGAACTGGAGTCCTGAATAGCATCAATCGAGTTTAGGGCATAGCAGCGGCCAAACTCCTTGCTGCTTCCTATTACCTCAAGTAGCGCTTTTCTTGCTATATCCTGTTCCCCCCGACTCTAATTCTTTTAGTTGTTTGGAAAATATCTTACTCCATAGTAAATTATCCCGATTAATTGGAAAGATAACTTAAGACGATTATATTCCAAAACAAAATATGAGATATTGTTATGATAATATCATTCTCATCTCTATTAGCAATAAAACCAGTATTTTTTTCTAATTATGACTATCGAATCACCTCATAAGACTGTTTTGCAATTTCCAGTTCTTCATTGGTTGGGATTACAAGTACTTTAGTTTTTGAACGAGCAGTATTGATCTCCCTGATATCCTTGCTACGAACCAAATTTCTTTCTTCATCAATGTGAATACCAAAGTATTCCATCTTTTTGCAAACCAAACTACGAACAAGTTTGTCGTTTTCTCCGATTCCAGCAGTAAAAACCAAGGCATCCAAACCATTCATCGCTGCAACATAACTTCCAATAAAATGTTTAATTCGGTATGCGTACATTTCATAGGCTAGTCTGGCTTTTTTATTACCCTTGAAATAAAGTTCTTCAACATCACGCATATCGCTTTCCCCGGTTAATCCCAACATTCCACTTTTTTGATTTAATATTGCATTTACTTCTTCAACTGTAAAACCTTTTTGTTCTACCAGATAAAAAATTATTGAAGGATCAATACTTCCAGATCGTGTTCCCATAATAAGGCCATTTAATGGCCCTATTCCCATAGATGTATCAATACAAACACCGGCATCAACAGCTGCAATTGAGGCTCCATTTCCTAAATGTATAGTAATAATTTTTGCATCTTTTTTCTCGAGATACCTGGCCGCTTTTTTCGAAACGTATTTATGAGAAGTTCCATGAAAACCGTATTTCCGTATCCCAAAGTCTCTGTATAAAGCCTCCGGAATTGCATAACGATAAGCTTCCTCTGGCATAGTTTGATGAAAAGCGGTATCGAAAACACCTACCTGTTTAGCATTTGGAAAAACCTTTTCTGCCACTTCAACACCTGTTAAGTTAGCCGGATTATGAAGGGGAGCCAAAGCAGAAAGTTCTTTAACTTTTGCTTTAACATCTTCATTAATCACAACAGTTTTGGAAAAAGTTTCTCCACCATGTACTAACCGATGTCCAACCACCTCTATTTCTGAAGGTTCAGCAATAACTCCAATCTCTTTATCTGTAAGCAATTCTGCAACCCGTTTTAATCCCACTGCATGATTGGGTATTGGATGCTCCTCAGTAATTTTCTTTTGCTTACCGCCAACAAAAATTTGATGTTTAATTGCTCCACTATCCAATCCAATCCGTTCCACTAATCCACTTGAAAGCGGTTTCTCAGTCTTCATATCAATTAATTGATACTTAATTGATGAACTCCCTGCATTTACAACTAGTATATTCATATTCGTAAGTTTATTATCACAAGTATTACTACCGCAATTTGAACTCCTTTCACATGTACCAAAGTCCTTTTTCGTGGTCGATTAACTATTTCTATATAGACGTTTGTATTTGAGAAACTTAAAACAACATCTATCAACCGGAAAAGAAGGTCTCCGCGTTATCATTTAGAATTGCGTATTTTTCTTTTTCAGACAAAAATCCAGCATCCTTTGCTACCACATCAACCAATTGTTGATAGGTATATTTTTTCAAGGTTGAAGGGATATCGCTCCCCCAAAGAATTTTTTTAGCGCCAACAATCTCAACAGCCTGTTGAAGTAACTTCAGTGCTTTTGGGCATGGATAATCATCGTTAATAAAAGCTGCTGTGGAAGAAAATCCGAAATACACATTCTCCAGCTCTTTGCCGAGCTGAAGCATTTCATTTCGTCGACCCATTGCGCGCTCATCAATATCATTGCGATAAAATCCCAGGTGTTCAATCAGCATTTTAGTTTCAGTAAAACGTTCTGCTATCGACCTCAAATTTTCAACTTGATAACCGTTATTAAAAATATCGCCAGTATCGATAATTACCCGCAAGCCTAACTTTGCCACAGTTTCCCAAACAACCATCATTTCCTCTCCAACAAGCGAAAATCCGGGATAATTACCCGACCAACCCCACTCTTCGCTTATTTCAAGTTTTAGTGTATTTTGTTTTTCTGAGGCATACTTTTGTATAATATCGCAGGCATCCTTTTTCATAGGATCAACCTGGATGGTCCCTATAAACCGATCAGGATACTTCTCAATAGCCAGATGAATTTCGTCGTTCAATATCCCGATCACCGGATTCTGTAACAATACGGCCTTCGAGACACCGCAAAAGTCCATGTTTTCAATGAGCGTTTCTGCAGTAAACTGGGTATCATGAAAAAATGGAGGTAAGAAATTAATTTCTTCATTCTTCCACAATATTCTACCATATTTTGCAGTGGCTGTTTTTTGGCCTCGCTTGATCCCGTTTATGCCATAAATAATATGGGCGTGGGCATCGAATATTTCAAAAGATTTGTTCATACCGTAATAGTATAACCAATTATTTATCTCCTAACATCTCCATAATGTATGGAGCAACATAGCTTCTTAACACACTTCTAATTTGCACCGGTTTCCCTTTGTCATCAACTGCTACAAAAGTAAAAACTCCTTGCGTAACTTTGTATTCACTAAGATCCTCTCTTGAACGAACAATTAACTCAACACCTATATCAATGGATGCGTTTCCTATCCTGTCAACCTTTGTGTAAACCATAAATACATCTCCATTGTGAATCGGTTTTATGAAATTAAGATTACTAACCGAAACAGTTACAGCCGGAGAGCTTATCACTTCTTCTATCTGAATTGAAGCGGCTTTATCCATTTTAGACATTACCCAACCACCAAATGCAGTGCCGGCATGGTTAAGATCTGTAGGGAATGTTCTTCCTTTCAGAGAGAGTTGTCTCATTTTTTATATGGTTTTAGTTTTCAAAGTGCTAATACTCATCTTTATCTGTGCTAATTGGCTTGTGTGTTTTAAGCCACTCCTGTCCTTCTTTTGTCAGAAAAAAATCCATCCACAAATAGTACATTCGTTTATTCTCATCAACCGATACCCAATGACTGGAACCAATGGGAATATGTAATAAGGAGTATTCTGTAAACTCTGCGGAGGCCCCATCAGCATGAACTACAATGTCATTATCTGTTAGTCCAAGGAAAAGTTGATCGAGCATGGCATGCTTGTGTGCACCAACTTCATCGGGTCCCGGGGCTTCAACCGTGCCAAGTGCAACACGTGGAATAATATCTTCGGGCAGCACGGTTCGGCTAACCGTATTCGGGCTCTTTATTTTTTCTGTGTAAGGCTCACAGTCATCAAATTTGGTAAAATATATGTCATATTTACTGTCATCGGAGAATCCGTTCAGGTCGGCAATATCCTGCTCAGATAGTTTTTTTGTAAAACGCACAAAATGCAACTCCTCCCCTTCCTCAACTTCAATATTGATGCTTTTGTAAGTCATTGGAATCGCAATCGACTCCGACACCAGTTTAAATGAACTTGTATCGGTTTTCAAGGTGCCGTTGCCTTTCACCAAAAGAAACATACTTATATTTTCGTCCGAAAGTTGAACCTTTTGCACCGTTGGCCCAACATAGGCAATGTGTTCAATTTTAGTATCAGCAATTTCTCCCGGCAGTAGTTCTTCCATCAACATTTGCTCTCCTGCGGGTATTTCCATTTTCATTTGCTGAACAACAATTTCGGGTGTATTTGAGCATGAAATACAAACTCCTAAAACCACTATCAGTATAGAAATGGATGCAATATTTTTATGAAACAAAGCTGCTAAAAACTTCATACTTTCAGGTTATATATTTTCGAACATCATTGAACCAAAATAATTAATACATCAACTTCAACTTCAGGTTCTCTTCTACTACAATTTTCCCCGAGTTTCTGATTTCGTTATTTGAGTGCGAATTATTTTTTGCGCCCCACAACAATGCCACTAGTTTAACCGGATTATTTTTAAAGGAATTGTCAGCAATATTTACATTAACTATACCACGTGTATTTAAAAGTATACCATTCTCTTCACGGCCTCCGCAATTCGTAAACGTACTGTTTGTTACCAATAAGTTTCCTCCAATGGTCGACTCATCATATCCTCCCCTGTAATAATCGATTACATTACTTTTTACTTTGTTGAACCTGCAATTATCAATCGTTAGAAATTCCACGTTGTAATCTCCATTATCATCGGTTTCTTCTGAAAGTTCAATGCCGTTATCACAGTTTAATATTTCACATTCAACGAATGTAATACTATCAGAAAACGACTCTTTATAGGCCTTCAGCACGTAGTTGAACTTTTCAATTCGACAGTCCTTTGCTTCAACATCATACAAAGCCGACATATTTTTTTGAAGTGATGCAAAGGCAAAATTATCTCCATTTCCTTCCAACAAAATGTTTTGAACCTTCAGCTTCCCGTTCGGATTCATTTGGAAGAGCGGGGTATTCTTTTCCCCTTTATAAACAATCTTTATTTCGGCATCTTCTGTGGCTGATTTTAAGGTAATTTCTTTATCAATGTCAAGCGGTGCGTCAATAGAATATTCTCCGGCTGCCAGCTTAATAATATCGCCACTGGATGCTTCTTTAATTTTTGCCTGTAAATTTCCGTCTTCTGCCGAAACCTTTAAAATCTTTGATTCTGCTTTCGGTTTTTCACTGGCAAACCAGTTGGCACCATATTTCGTTTTATCAAGAATTTCAGGATTCACCAATGGCACATCGCACATTGCTCCCACCCGATTACTTTCGGTACGTGAATTACCCAGGATATCGGTGGTTATTGTTTCAAAATCGAAACCATTGTAGGTTTCTACATCACAAACCTGACTTGAAGGGGCATAAATGTAATCGGCAATTTTGTTCATGGTAAAATCGCAATAATCAAATGTATTTTGCTTTGCATAAGCCATTTCCTTACTGTTAATCACATTACTTTTATAAGTAACTCCATCAATTTTATCATAAGCAATTACCGGAACCGAGACATTTTCAGAAGTATAGACAATGTTATTGGCAACAACTGTTCTTACAGGCCGTGCAGAACGAATTTCTGAAGGAGGAAGTACTTCTGCCTGACTTAGGTTAGCACCAACACCAAAATGCCATGGCGATTTACAATCAATCCATGTGTTATAAGCAACTACAACGTCGGTTACCTGGTTGTAGCGGTTAAGTGGCGATTTTGGAATCCCATTCATAACAGCCAAAGGTGCCCTGAAGTTATTTCCTTTCAGGTTGTAGAAATAGTTATTTACCACCCAGTGCCCGGTATTTACAATACGAATACCGCCAATATTTTCGGAATTATCGTCGCCAATAAAATAGTTACCGTCAATCCAGCAGTAATTGCCGTGGCGCATTACCAAAGATCCCTCGCATTTGTAGAATACATTATTTCTGAACTCGTTGTAATTGGTTTTACTTGAGATTACTTCAACCTCACCATTACATCTGTCGAATAAATTATCGGCAACCAATGTATTACTTGGCGACATTGAGGTTCCGCTGTCTCCAATTTGCAGAGTCTCTCCGTGTGGGCCTCCTTTACGTGGACGTGGCCCAAAGTGGTTATTAATAATGCGGTGATGATTTCTTATACTTTCGTTTCCCTTTAAGAATACACGAACCGTTGGCCCCGAATTTGATTTACCGATAATGTTACAATTACTCAACTCGTTCTGTCTTCCCCAAAACTCAACCCAATGATCGGGCCTGTCGCGCTGAAGCTGGTTAAAATTGTCGATCACGCAGTTTGTAAAAACACAATTATTAGCCACTTTATTGTTCAAGCGGAACTCCACTACGGCATTGTTTGGGGTAAAACCATTTCTGAAATACAGATCGCGAACCACCCAAAAGTCTCCACCATATTTAAGCGACGACTGTCCTTCAATATAAACTTCACCGGGAGTTTCTGCCCTAAGCACTATCGGATTTTCTTTTGTTCCGTTACCGGCTAGCTCAATTGTTACATCTTCCCAGATTCCGTTTGCAAGAACAATCTCGTCTCCTGCTTGCACCTCTTCAATGGCCTGTTTTAGTTCATTTTTATCCTGAACCTGTACTGTATTAACTTCTACTTGAGTTGTACACGCAAAAAGGATAAAACCCAGTAGAATAGGAATTAGTTTTGTTGTATGCATCATATTTTCTTTTTGTATCAATTTTATTCTTCTATCATTCAATTTACCTTCGAAGTGCTCCGGAGGTGTCTCCTTCCATTAAACTAAGCACGTTTTCCAGGGATACCATATTTACGTCACCGGGAACAGTATGTTTTAGTGCACAAGCAGCTGAAGCAAAGTTCAAGGCTTCAACATCATCATAATGCATTAATCCGTAGATCAGACCAGATGCAAAGGCATCGCCGGTACCAACGCGATCAATAACGTGGGTAATGTCTAATATTTCAGTTTTAATATATTCCTTCCCGTTCCACATCTTACCTTGTATTTGCTGGTGAGAAGCACTTACTGATTCCCTGTTTTTCCCAACCACTTTTTTAATCCTCGGGAAAGTTTCCATCAAAGCTTTAGCCGAAACCCGAAATTTTCCTCCCGGAGTACCGAGTCCGAACATTTCATGAATTTCGGTGCTGCTGGTTATTACTATGTCACAATTTTGTACCAGCTCGGGCATTACTTCGTGCATGGTTTTACCATACTTCCACATATTTTTGCGCGAATTTATATCTCCAGAGACCGTGACACCCATCTTGTTCGCGGTTTTAATTGCATCGAGACAACACATTGCAGTACCTTCAGAAATTGCGGGCGTAATACCTGTCCAATGAAACCAATCGGCATCCTTCAGAACATCTTCCCAATCTATCATCGACGGCTCAATTAAAGAGAAAGCCGAACCTTCGCGTTCGTAAATCACTTCGCTGGGCCGGTGTACTGCCCCTTTTTCCAGAAAATACATGCCCATTTTATCACCGCCATAAAAAACATGTTCGGTGCTTAGCCAATGCTGGCGAAGAAATTGAGTTGCAGCTTTCCCAAGGGCATTATCGGGGAAACGTGTTACGTGAGCCGCTTTCATTCCAAGATAGGCACAAGAAATTGCCACATTTGCTTCGCCACCTCCATATACAAGTTCGAAAGACGTAGCTTGCGAAAACTTTGAATAGCCCGGAGGTGATAACCGCATCATTACTTCGCCAAATGTTATTAGTTTTTTTGTCATTCTATATGTTCAAATAGATTCGTTGTAAAACCTTACAGATATCTCGGAACCTCCAGGTTTTGATCTAATCATTTTTAGTGAAATAGCCTTGATTTGACACAGCTTCATCACTTACAGTTATACTTGCTGTTTTAAACCAAACTTCAGCATAGTTGCCAGTTTCATACTGTTTTTGAATATCGCCACCAAACGTTTCAGCACCCGAACACCAGTTTTTATTTACCTCGGGAGATAATCCATTGGTTTGATTGTAACAACCCAGTTTAAAGAAACAACCTTCACCAGCATAGGCATTTTCACGTTCTACTCCATCCTGACCAATTGGTACAAACAGATTTTGAGTTTGCTCAGGAATATCAGCCGTTTTTATATATTCTGATTTTATTAAGTTTTTTGTAAAAGTTTTGGGTTCATGCCCTTCGCTGGTAAAAGTTAAGTACATCATACCATCTTTCACCTTTATTTCGTAACTAAATTCTTCACCCAAAGCAATACCATCCTCAGATTCTTCCGGGAAGGTATTTACTTCACTACCAACAACAGAGAAGTCGTAGCCCCAAACAGCGGTTGAATAATCCCATCGTCCGGCATTATCATCACCTGCAGTATTAATTTCATAATGCCAAAAGACCGAACCTTTGGAATGACCAGGGAATTTTTTGTAAAAGATTTTAAGCGGTTCGTTCTCATGCCCATCGGCACTATGAATTTGTCCCACAACAACGGCATACGAAGCAGCAACTCTGGCATCACCGGTCGCCGATACATTCATTACTTTAAGTGTGGCTGTTAACTTATCATCAGCAGTTGCAGGATACCATTTTTTTAATTGGGCCAACTCGGTTCTTGTATTGTTCGAAGTTCCGTGTGTATCTCCGGCATTAGGTGATTTAAAGACTACCCAATTGCCTTGCTCGTCGTTAGCCGTATAAAAGTAATCTTTGTGCTCATAGTCAATTGCCTGACCGACATTTGATCCATCACCCAAAATTAAATTCCAATGCTCGAAAAATGGAATAACCTCACTGGCATATATAGTCTCTTCAGCTTCCTTTTTTTTGGATTCTTTAGCGGTATTTGAACAGCTATTTACTAGTACGACAAAACCTATTATTAGAATAGATTGATAGATTGGTATAGTTTTTTTGACTTTCATTTTTCTATTTTTTCAACCGGTTGATGATTTCCAGAACCTCGGTACATTTATCCGTAATGTAGCCGTAGTTCTTTTCTGCCAATACCTCTTTTGGGAAAAGTTGCGATCCCATTCCTACACAAGTAACTCCAGCGTTAAACCATCCTTTTAAATTCTCTTCTGTTGGAGAAACACCTCCGGTTGGCATAATACTGGCCCAAGGCATTGGTCCTTTCACGGCTTTTACAAAGCTTGGTCCGCCCACCTGAGAACCTGGGAATATTTTTACAACCTCGGCTCCCAGCTCGTGTGCCTGGCCAATCTCGGTAACCGAACCACAACCCGGACTCCAGGCAATTTTGCGCTTGTTACAGACTTTTGCTGTGGCTTCATCAATTAAAGGAGCCACAACAAAGTTGGTCCCCAAAGCAATGTACATGGCTGCTGTGGCTTCGTCTACAATCGAACCTACCCCCATAATCATCTCCGGGCAATGTTCAATACTCCATTTATTTAATTCTGCAAAAAGCAGTGTGGCAAAATCGCCGCGATTAGTGAACTCGAATACTCGCGCTCCACCATCGTAACAGGCTTTTACAACAGCCTTACATACTTCTATATCCTGATGATAAAACACCGGAACCATGCCGGTTTCTTTCATCTTTAATGCTACTTCTATTCTTGAAAATCTTGCCATTTCTTAACTATTTACATGATTAATAATTTGATATTTTAGGCCGAATAGACCCCGCCATTAATATCGAGTGTTTCACCGGTAATAAATCCGTCGTATTCCGAAGCGAGAAAAACGACTGCACGCGCCACATCATCAGGATTACCTGCGCGCTGCAACGGAATAGATTCGATGGTTTTCATTGCAGACTCATTTGTTGTATGTGTTGCGTGAAAAGTTGTTCCCTGGATAAATCCAGGAGCAACTGAATTTACCCTGATATTTTGCGCTGCCAGTTCTTTAGCCAGTGATCGGCTCCAGGTTAAAACGGCTCCTTTACACATTGAATATACCAACGAACCGGCATGGCCTCCAACACGCCCTGCTAAAGAAGAAACATTTACAATACTCGATCCATCGGTCTGATTCAGATGTGGAATCATTTCTTTTGTCACCAACATCATTGTTGTTAGATTAATATCAATCAGCTTTTGCCAATAATCCAATTCAATATCGCCAACAAAACTTCGCTTTACAAGTGAACCTGAGTTATTTATCAGAATATCAAAAGAGCCCATTGCTACAACAGCTTCACTCACGCATTTTCGAACTTCCTGTTCTTTGGTCAAATCTGCCTGCAAACAAATCGCCTTTTGGTTGTTTTCTTCTGCAATCTTTTTTAGCCTCATTGGCTCTTCATTAGAGCTGAAATAATGCATGCAAACATTGCATCCTTCTTCTATGAGTGTTTTTGAAATAGCAGCCCCAATACCCTGAGAGCAACCTGTTATAAATGCGTTTTTACCTTTTAATTTATTCATTGTTGTGTTGATTTATATTCGTTCTCTACTCTATGGTAATCCATTCATGATGCCTTTTCAAGCTACTGTTCTATTTACAGCGCATGAAACTTTTGCTTTTCAAACTACTTTTGTAGATGCGCTTTTTTGTTGTAGTCTTTGAATCCCCGGGTTAAAACCCGGGGTTATTTAGATTAAACTCCATTGTAGTTCTATCCTAAGTGCTTCAGACTTCGGTCTTCCAGCTTTTTATCTATCTACACGTGCGCTTCCGCCTCCGATTATTTTTTCCACTTCAGATAAAGTAGCCATTGTAGTATCGCCAGGTGTTGTCATGGCTAAAGCTCCATGTGCAGCTCCATATTCTACAGCTTCTGCTCCGTCGTTAAATTCAAGGAAACCATAAATCAATCCTGATGCAAAACTATCGCCACCTCCAACACGATCCATTATTTCAAGATCTTCGCGGTGAACAGCTTCGTGTATTACGCCATCGGAATAACAAATTGCTCCCCATGAATTTACTGTTGCAGTTTTTACCGTTCGTAATGTTGTGGCTATTACTTTGAAATTTGGAAACTCTTTTATCGCATTTTCAATCATGCGTTTGTAGCCAGATAGATCTAATTCCTTCAGGTTTTCATCATTGCCGGCAACTTCCAAACCTAAACAGGCTGTAAAATCTTCTTCATTACCGATCATTACATCCACGTATTTAGCAATTTCGCGGTTTACCTCCTGAGCCTTAGCTTCGCCACCAATAGCTTTCCAAAGTGAAGGACGATAGTTTAAATCGTAGGAAACAATTGTACCATATTCTTTGGCAATTTTCACTGCCTCGATAACTGTTTCCGCTGCAGTTTCAGACAATGCTGCAAAAATACCGCCGGTATGCATCCAACGTACTCCTAGTGTTCCAAAAATATATTCCCAGTCAATATCTCCTGGTTTCAATTGAGACGCCGCTGTATTTCCACGATCGGAAACACCTTTGGCACCGCGAATACCAAAACCTCTTTCTGTAAAGTTTAATCCGTTTCGTACGGTTCGGCCACAACCATCATAATCCATCCATTTTACAAATTGGGTATCCAATCCTCCCTGAAGCATAAAATCTTCAATTAAGGCTCCTACTTCATTATCTGCAAGGGCAGTAATAATAGCAGTTCTTTTTCCAAAACATCTTCTCAGTCCACGTGATACGTTGTATTCGCCACCACCTTCCCAGGCTCTGAACTGACGGGCAGTTCTTATACGACCTTCTCCCGGATCAAGCCTAAGCATAACTTCACCCAGTGAAATGCAATCGTAAGTACATTCTGATTTTGATTTGATCTTCATTTTTGTACTAATTATTATTTATTGAAAAAACCACAATTTTATTGCCATTACTATGATGGCCAGAATTAGAATAAGTCTTATCCATTTATCGCCCTTTTTCATGGTGAAGTGGCTTCCTAAATATCCACCCAACGATGTTCCAATGGCCAGTGCAAAACCAACTTTCCAGTTTATGGCATCATTCAGGATAAAAACAATAATTGATGAAATACTAAATAACAGTGCCACAAAAACCTTAATGCTATTTGCATATTTTAGCGACAACTGATTTATTCGTGACAATATCATAATCATCAAAAAGCCAATACCAACATGTATAAAACCACCGTAAATGCCGATAAAGAAAAAAAGGACCAAACTAACTGTCTTATTTTTCACAACCGGAATTATACTGTGTGATGCTGCTTTTTTATTCTTGAGTAAGATTGTAATGCCCGTGACAACCATAACAATTGATAATATCCGGTTAAATAACTGGTCGTCCATATCTATTGCCAGAAGTGAGCCAAGAATCGAACCAATAATAGCTATCCCTCCTGCATATAAACTAAACGGATAGATAAATATGCCCTTTCGTGAAAAATTCGTAACAGCTACAATATTTTGTGCGATAATACCAATACGATTAGTACCGTTTGCCACAACCGGTGGTAGTCCTAAAAATATCATTAACGGAAGTGTTATTAATGACCCTCCTCCGGCAACAACATTAATAAAACCGGCAACAACACCCGCTGCACTTAAAATTGCCAATTGTATAAAACTTAATTCATTCATCTTAAAAAAAACAGCCGAATACAACTACTTTATGTCAGAAGATTTTTGTGTATCCGGCTGTTGAAACTAACTAAACTAAACTATGCGAAAGGTGATTTATATAAAGTACAAACCACCAAAAAATCTATTCTCTGGTTTTATATTCCCAGTGCCTGTCCACCACCAATCTGAATGGTTTCGGCAGTGATGAAAGATGCAGCATCGCTTAATAAGAAAGAAATAACACCAGCCACTTCTTCCGGCTCACCTAATCGTCCTAATAACACACTGTTTTTCCAGGAAGCAAAAAGCTCTGGTTTAGTCGCTTTAATTTGCGCATGGAAGGGCGTATCGATAGTACCCGGCGAAACAGCATTTACTCTAATTCCATATTCTGCCAAATCTTTAGCCAAGGCACGCGTAATTGATTGCACGCCACCTTTTGAAGCTGAATAAATACCGGCACCTGGTCCTGCTCCATTCCAGGCTGCATTCGAAGTATAGTTGATAATAGATGCATTTTCACCCTTTTTAAGAAAAGGGATAGCTGCTCTTGAAGCATAAAAAACCGAATCCAAATTAAGAGCCATAACAAACTTGTATTGCTCATCAGTCATTTCTTCAAAACGAGCTCTTACGCCAATACCTCCGGTATTGTTAATCAAAGCATCGATCTTCCCATACTTTTCGCCAATTTTTGTAATGTTTTCCGTTACAGCTGCCGAGTCTGTCATGTCAAAGCCATAGTACTCTGCTGTAATTCCTTCAGCCGCTAACTCTTTTACTCTTTCAGCACCAGCTTCGTCTTCAATACCATTTAAAACTACAGTATACCCATCTTTCCCTAATTGTTTTGCCACCGCAAAACCAATACCACCAGTTGCACCGGTAATTAATGCTACTTTTGAACTCATAATCTCTATTTTTTTAATGTTTTTATTTCAAGTTTCATCATTCTTTTAATTTGAGGGATGAAACTCATTATATTATTGATTTTTACTTTTCATCTACCGGCTTGATATCTCTGGCAAAGAAATAAATGGCACCTACTCCAAGTGGAACAAATACGGCAATAGCAATAAATACCGGCGTGTAAGATATTTTGGCTACAACAGGAACAACAAAGTTCATTACGATTACGGAGAACACTCCGATCATACCACCTAATCCTGCCAACGACCCAACTGATTTTCCGCTGAAAAAGTCACTCGGCAAAGTTTGTACATTACCAATAGCAAACTGGAAACCAAATAACACTGTACAAACTATGAGTACGAACTTTAAGGCTGTATCGCCAAATAAAATTGTTGCGATCAATCCTGCCAGCATTATCGCTCCACCAATTACAATGGTTGTTTTACGTCCTTTATTTATCGACCCGGTTTTAGCAATAATTCTACCGGAGACATAACCTCCTGCGATACTTCCAACAGCAGCGCCAACATAAGGTACCCAAAGGAACAAAGCCACTTCTTTTACATTAAATCCATAAGTATCAAAAAGATAGATCGGCATCCATGTTACAAATAGCCACCAGATTGGCTCAAGAAAAAAACGTCCCACAACTATTGACCATGATTCGCGATGTGAAAGAATTTGCTTTAGACTCAATCCTTTAGTTGTATCATCCGCTTTTTGATCAGCAATACTCTGTCCTGCAAGAATGTATTGTCTTTCATGTTCAGTTACCCAAGGGTGTTTCTTTAAACTCGTCTTGTTGATTATCAACCATGGAATAATCCAAAGTAATCCGAATGATCCGACTACCATAAATGTGGTTCTCCATCCATAGGCTACAAATAAGAAACCAATAATCAAGGGAGCAATTACAGAACCGATTGATGCTCCGGCATTAAAAAGCCCCTGCGCAATAGCTCTTTCTTTTATTGGAAACCATTCGGCATTACTTTTTACTGCTCCTGGCCAGTTACCGGCTTCGGAAATACCCAATGTTGTTCTAAGAATACTTAAGGATAAAACTCCGCGTGCCATTGAATGCATGAATGAAGAAAGTCCCCAAATACCGATACTTAAGACATATCCGATACGTGTACCCACCTTATCGAATATTTTGCCCGAGAACAATTGTCCCAGTGCGTATGCAACCATAAATACATTAGAAATTAATGCATAATCGTTTTTTGTTAAACCCAACGATTGAGCAATAGATCCGCTAATATCTGCTCCACCCCACATGATACTCAGGGCACTTCTGTCGATATAATTAATAACGGTGGCTAAAAAGATTAAGCCAATTATCCACCATCTGAATCCTTTTATCTTCATAATTTCTATTTTTTATCTCCGAAATACGAAACACCACTTCCATCAAGGAAATCTTCGCGCACCGGACTAAATACATCGATTAAAATACCGGCTTCTAAACACACTGCACTGTGTAATAAATTTGGAGCAATGTAAACTCCCTCTCCGGCTTCAATAATACTTTTTTCGCCGTCAATAACGAATTCAAATTTACCTGCAGCACAATAGGTTGCCTGTGTATGAAAGTGCTGATGCGGAGCACCTTCTGCCCCCTTTTCAAACTTTACTTTCACCATCATAATCTGGTTATCCCAACCTTGAAACTGACGAGATACACCGCCACCAAGATTTTCCCAACTCTCACTGTTCTTAATAAATTTTTCGCTTGCCATAATCGTCTATTTTAATTTGTTATTACTTTATAATTTCCTTCCCAATCTATCGTATTACCTTCTACCTGAATTGTATTTTTGCTCATGTTTGCAAAACTTAAATCAAGCAGAAGTTCTATTTTTTTATCATTTTTTAAGCGTAGAATCACGGCCACTTTTTCGCCATCACCTTCTATAAGTTGAAGTTCGCTTACAGATCCTTCAGAATTCAGCACGGCTTCACTGGCCGGGTTATAATCCCCATGCATTTCGTAAACGGTAAGCAGTTTTTTGTTTTTCGAATTCGGGAACCGAAACAACATTCCCATTTGGTTACGGAGGTTATAATTCGGATCATTAGCACCAAGACGTGTTACAAAAAATTCGTCTTTTGAACCGGCCAAAGTTGAAACGGTATAAAACCCGGTTCCTTTCATCCAGGAAAGACTGGCAGTTTGAGGTAAACTTCCAGCTTCAGCATCAACAATTAAATGCTGATAACCATTTTCTTTTCCCAGAACTTTATATTGATTTAGCCTGGTATATTTGAAGTTGGAATCAATAATTTGTCCGTTGAAATACACCGGAAGATCGAATTGACTACTTTTTTCGTTTTTAATATTGAATAAGTCGATTAAATAGGTCCGACCTTCTACTTCCAGCAATGCCAGAACACGGTTTAAAGAAGCGCCTTCATAACAATTTTCGTCGATAGCCGATACAATTTGTACTGTCGGATTATCAAGGTCGGCAAAAACCAATTTCGGACTGCTTTCCTCTGCTTTTCCTAACTTTCCGTTGAAGTTTGATCGTTCATTAATAACCAGTGTATTATGTGCAATTGTTTGATTTGCCCATGTTTTATTTTCTGGAAGATAACGTCCGCCTTCTTTTGCAGCAACATTCAGGAAACGGGCTGCGCCATAATCGGGTATTATTTCCTGTCCTTTGTCGTACAGGTTTATTCCAAGACGATCGAAATGCCCGTGTCCCATTCCCTGCGAAGAGAATTTAAACAACACTGATGTCTGATGCTCACTTTCGCCTAAACGAAGTAAAGCTAAAGCACCTTTATCGCCATTGGCTCCATCACGTATAATCATTGGCTTGCGCTCAAATTTTTGCGTTTTATCTTCGGCAATCGCTTTTGCTACAGCCCAACCCTGGGCACTTAACATTACTTTACCGTGGTGTTCAGCCACATCGAGCAGTGTTGGGTTTTCTGTGAGCTTATAAACAATATCGGTTCCAAATACCAATTCCGGGGTCAGCCACGATTTTTCCTTAATTGCATCGTTTATAGGGTAAAATCGTCCATCGGAATTTGTTAATTGCAGAACAGTGGTAACGGCTTTTGGCAGTACACCGTTTTTATATTCAAATATTTTTAATTCAGGAAGATTATTGTCCAACGCTTGCGCAAAAACAATAAATGGCAATAATGCATAACGCTGGTAATATGGGCCTTCTGCATAGTATCCATCGGGCGAAAACAGCTCATCAATTTGTTTTAAGAAACCACCTGAGCCATCCAGTTTTGTACTGTACAATGCCTTTTGTACCAATACGGAATCTCCCAAAACCATTCCGGTCATACCTACTCCGGCAACCGCCCAGGTTCCGTGGTTGTGTACTCGATCGAATGAATATTTATCCTCTTCAGTAAAAAATTTAACTACGTTTCTAAAAAGATTGTTTTCAATGTTGGCTCTTTCTTCCACCGTTAGAAATTCGTGAATACAATCATAAGCCTGAATAGTATACACCAGCCAAACCGACTCGTTTAATCCCTGCCAAAACAATTTCCCGGGGGACTGGTTCTTCTTCATAGGATGAATACCCAGCGTTGGGTAAAGGGCTGCATATTCATTCAGCATATCGCGCACGAACACAGCATATTTTTCATCGCCACATAGCTGATATACAAGTCCGGAATTATACATTTCTATGTAATTCCGTTTGTGTTTTTCGTGGGTATAACCCCCGCCCGGATCTTTTGGGAATGGCACTACAATTCCAGCTTCAATTCCTTTATCGGCAATTTCTTTTGCATCTTCAAATGATGATTGCAGTAATGGGTAATTATGCAAACCATCAATGATATTTGCAACATCTGCTTTTTGTAAAATAAGCTTGGGAAAGCCTTTCATCTCAACATTTTGAGTTTCCTTCTTCTGACAAGAAAAAAGAACGACAAAAAATAAAAGCGATATGTAAATATGAATGTTTTTCATCGTTATTTATTGAATTAGTTTTACTGCGTATTTACTACCAGCTTCACGAATTTCTACTATCAAAAAGTGGGGAAACTGACTTACCGTTTGATTAAATTTATGGGTATAAACCTGAGAAGAAGAAAGTAACTTTCCGGACACCGAATAAAGTGATATGGTTCGTTTTTTCTCGTTTTCAAATTTTACATTTAATGCCCCTTGTGATACTGATATCTTATAATTTGGTTTTTCTATTATTTGCGAATGAGTTGGAAAATCGTAATTAGCACCAACATCAGATTTCGTTACCGGAAAAATCATTATTTCCTCATCCGAAAGTTGGTCACAACCAACGTCTTTTGCTGTTTCTGGCCTGGTTTGTCCGTCGATATCAACCGATATTGTATCAAATACACCTGAAATTGCTGCTCCCATTACAGGATTTTCGGATGTTGGTCGGTACATCTTTCCATCCAAAACCATTGGAACTTGAGTTTGAATGAAACCATCGGCAGCAATTCCAATAGTTTCCGCATCAGTATACATTCCCTTCCAGTCTACTCCACTTGCCGAACTATAAACTTTTACCAGATCACGTCCTGCTTTTGAAACAATCAGGTTGTTTTCGATAAATGAAGTTATGGGTGCAAGCGACTTTTCTTCATCTACACCAGCACCAATTGCAAATGGTTCTTTGCAGTTTACAATGGTATTAAATCCCACCCGTGCATCCTCAACCTGTCGGTAGCGGTTTGCCGGCGAATTTGGAACACCATTCGCCAAACAAATGGCTGCACGATATGATGTTCCTTCCAGATTTTCAAGGTAATTGTTATACACCCTGTGCCCCGGGCCAATCAAACGAATACCACCACAATCTTTTTCTTCATCGCCAAAAAAGAAGTTGCCATACACCCAGCAATCCGAGCCGTGACGAAGTGTTAACGTTCCCTCGCAATTATCGAAAGTGTTGTAACGATAGTGGTTTCCAACCGATTTATTCGAAATGATTTCAATCTCGCCATCACATTCATCAAAAAGGTTGTATTCTACCACACAATTCGAATTGTATCTTTCCCAATCACTGGTTCCTATTCTAATGGTTTCGCCACCGTTTTCACCCAAATCTTGTCGCGAGCCAAAATAGTTA
Organism: uncultured Draconibacterium sp.; assembly: GCF_963675065.1. NCBI lineage: Bacteria > Pseudomonadati > Bacteroidota > Bacteroidia > Marinilabiliales > Prolixibacteraceae > Draconibacterium > uncultured Draconibacterium sp. Next base: position 1,825,284 of record NZ_OY775906.1, read on the forward strand.
TGGTCGATTAAATGATAATCGGGTGTTTCATCGAGCCAAACAACAAAAGTTGCTCCTGAGTTTGTTTTTCCGGAGAAGCTGCAATGGTCAACACGGTTATAGGTTCCGTAAAGCGAAACATATTTTGTATCAATACTTCCGTTAGCTGGATTATAATTTTCGATAGTAACATTTGTTAAACGACAATTGTGCGCAAGCGATGAAGAAGCGGTACGAAAGGCGATAATGGAACCGCTTTCGATAATATCACCATCACGGAAAATGAAGTCGCGAACTTCCAACCAATTACCACTAATCTCAATACGGCTATTTCCGGTAAAGATGGTTTGACCGAGCGTTTCGGCACCGAATACAATCGGAGCATTTTCGCTTCCTTCGCCTTTAAACTCCAACTCTACATCATCCCATTGCTGCGCAGCCAATAATACAGTATCGCCGGGTAAAACAGAAGCTACTGCATCATCAAACTGATTTTTGGAGCTTACCCTATAAACTTCGGCATTTGCAGGTATTGCCACCCGAAGCATTATAAATATTATCAGTATGTATCTTACTAATTTCATTTCTTAGAAATAATTTAAAACGGCGGCAGCGCCATTGTACGATATGATTAATGAAAAGATCAGTGCCAATACAAGGCCGGCATTAACAAAAGCACCTATTTTGTGCGTACCCATTCGTTTTTTATTGTTAGCCAGAATAATTATTCCGACAATTACCAATGGCAATACAAATACGTTAAAAACCTGTGTTAGAATTTGAGCTTGTATAGGATTTTCTCCAGCAATGGGGACCCACAAAGCAACCAACGCTGCAATGGCGGTAACAATTCTGAACTGTTTTGAATTGGTGTCTAATTTCCCTTCCTGATAATCGGCTAATAATAATGGAGCAATCATCAGACACGGGAAAATTGATGAAAGTCCGGCACTAAGTGTTCCGAAAACAAAAATGGTAAGTGCGAAACGCCCTGCAATAGGTTCAAGCGTATTTACCATATCGAGTACCTTGGTTACTACTTTCCCTTCGTGGTAAAGTGCACCACTGGCCACTGCCATAATAGATCCGCTGATAATAAAAACCAAAATAGCTGCGGTTATCGAATCGTTCTTCTGTTTTGTTAAATCTTTAATTGTCCAGCCTTTTCCCAGCACAAAAAGCGGACGTGAAAGAAAAGTGGCTGCTGCCATGGTTGTCCCCACAAAAGCAGCTGTTAACATTTGGCCTCCTTCAACATCGGGAATTGACGGGATAAGTCCCCCGATAATTTCTGTTGGCTGCGGAAACACAAAAAGTAACGAGGCAATAAACGACACTCCCATGATAGTTACAAAAATCACTAAAACTTTCTCGAAGAAGGTGTATTTTCCAACCATCAGTAAACCATAGAAGGTTATCATTATAACAATAGCAATTCCTAAAACTACCTGGTATTCTGAACTGCTAATTGACGGATAATACAAAGCAACAATTTCATAAATCATGTTAGCGGAGATCCCAAGAATTCCGGTTAGCGAATTCCACTGCCCAAATGTGATTCCAATAATTATAAGAATGGCTATAAGTTTGCCAGCTTTAAAATGATTTTTAAAACCAAACAATGCGGTTTCGCCGGTTACCAGGGTATATTTTCCGTAAGTATAAATTAATACCCCAGAGAAAATACAACTAAACAACAACACCCAAAGCAATTGCATACCAAACGAACTTCCGGCAACAATCATCGATGTTACGCTACCAGTACCGATGGTATACCCAATGGCAAAAATGCCCGGTCCAAAAGACAGTATTAGCGCGGCTATCTTTTGTAATATGGTTCTATTTACCTTTGCTTCACTCATTATAATGATACTGTTTTCCCTGGTTTTACCGGCGTATTATTAACCTCCACCTCTGTTATTCCACAATTAGTGATTTCCAATTTATCTTCTCCAAGCATCACCCATAAATCGCTTCTTGAGCTTACAGAAACTGTTTTGTCGCCAACAGTCAATTCTGTTGCTTCCAGAAGTATAAAGTCTTCTTTTTTATAGATCACCTGTTTTGCGTTGGTTTTAACCGGGCTGTTTATCCCTGAGACAATGTTCCATTCATTTGCTTTGAATTCGTTGTAATCATCGATCATCAAACGCTCTTCAAAATTCTCGAATGGAAATAAAAGTGTAGTCCACGAAGTTTGGTTTTGAAAGCTTTTTTGGAAAACGCTTCTCCCTTTTCCGCGAGCCGATGCTTTAGAAATTTTGTCGGCAGTTCCGCCCAGCTGAATGATTTCCAGTCCTGCTCCGTTCGAAAATACCGAACGAATATGCGTGCCTTCCTTTTCCACATCGTAATGTCCCTGCCAAACCTGTTGTGATTCATGTTCTCCACCGTTTGCAATAAACCGATCGCGAACAATCCAGAAACCATCCTTTACAAAAATTACGGCTCGGTAAGTTTTAACACCTTCTTTGTCGTATCCATTATGGCTTCCCACAAAAAGATCGAATTCCTTATTTTTTTGCCACGCCAACACTATTGGCTCGGGCAGATTTAGAAACTTCCCAAAACCGCTTCCGCCCTGGTTTCCTTTCCATTCCCGCCCCTGAGGGATTGAATCGAGCAAGGCAACGCTTTTTACCCATGAATTTTTAAATTCCGGGAAATCGGGTAAATAGTACCTTACCTGGTAGTTCGGCAACAAAACATTTCCAAAGGCATAAAGCTGCAATCCAAGCATATCGGCATGCTGATGATCGGGCTTTTCTGGTGTTAAGCCCGTCGATACAATGGCATAAACATCATTATCACTCCACCCATTTCGCATCATATAATAGCCAGTTTCCGGAAGTTCACACGATCCCAGTTCTGGCTCATTCTGCTGAACTGATTTTAATTTGGCTAATTGTTCTGGTTTTAAAAACCAATAATATTCCGTTGATACTTTTGACGAGGCGAAATAAACGTAATCAGGTTCGCCAAATAAAACAGCTCCCAAAGCCATAGTATTATCAATCTCATTGTATTCTGCCCAGGGCGAACCGGTATCGTCTTGTAAAACGGGGGCTTTTTTGTTGGGCATGGCAATTTTCAGCAATACATCAAAAAGCCCTTTTATTCTTGTTTCCCAAATGGGTTTTAATTCAATATTATTTAATTTGGCTAACTGGTATGGATAAAAATAGTTTTCAATATCGTCTATATGGTAATGTACTGTACGTTCAAATTGAAAGCCGTCAGCATAAATTTCTTTCTCCAAATGTTCTTCCAGTCGTTTCAATGATCTTTCTTTCCATAACTCAGAACCTTCAATCTCGGGAAAAAGAAATGCCAACATAGCAAGGGCACTCATGCCGCGGGTTTGATGGTTCCCTTCAGTATATACAGGATTATGATGATACAATTTTGCAGCCGTGTGTAAAAAAGTACGAATCATCTCCAATTGCTGACTGGTTGAATAATCATCAGACGCAAGAAGAATTTGGTGAACCAACAGCCAGTTCCAGACACGATTCCCGGCTCGATACGCTTCATACGCACCGTTACCTTCTTCAATAATTTCGAATTGATTGTTGTTGAAAGCTGCGTTTAATGAAGCAGCCTGATCCGGTATATAATCCAGGTATTTTTTATCGCCGGTGTAGTGGTACAAAAATGCAATACTACCGGCTTTGTGTTGACGTGTTAAGTGGCGATACGGGTAAGATGTAACCGTTTCACCTTTTAGGTTTTCGAAACCTATTTCCCATTGTGTTTTGGCAGGGTATAACTCCAAATGTTTCTCCGCATCTTTTGTATGAAAATCTTCGCGGTTTGAATACATCTGGTTGTATTCTGAGAAACGATTTTCAAAGTTTTTCCAATCGAAAAAATAGCGTTCTGAGAATCTTTCCTTAAAATATCTTGTAAGCTCTTCAATGGCTTGTTCTGTATTTCCTTGCTTGTAATTGTTTTGTATAGCTTCTAATTCGGGGTAGTTATCAACATCCAGCAATTCAATAATTTCTGCGTTTGTAGGCACATGATTATAGGCTATCCCATTATTTTGTGCAAACACAGTTAGCGGCAAAAGCAACAAAAAACTATATATAAATTTTTGAATCATTTTTGATTTAGTCTTTTAAAAGAAACTTCGTAAAGTTTTCAGATCCTTTTTCATGGCTACTATTACTTCGTCTGGCGAACAGGAAAGTGTTGTAGAACCATGCTCGGCACCACCAATTGGATATTCCAGATGAAGAGTGAAATCACCATTAATACTTAACTCATCGATGATTTGGAAATAGCGTTCGAAATCAACCATTCCTTCTCCTACCGGCACATTAAAAGGTCGCCACGTTCCTTCAGTTTTCTTCCAGATAAAATCTTTTACATCGAAGCTATTGATTTTGTCTGCAAGAAATTTCATTCCCAGTGGCCATGCTGTACCTCCTTCAACCGTTGCATGCCTGATATCATATCTTACTCCAACCAAATTCGGATCAATCCCATCCAACATCAAGCCCATATCCCAAACAGGGCCTCCAGCCATTTCACCGGCATGGTTCTGATAAGCTGCTGTCAATCCCAATTCTTTATTAAGCTGTGCTAATCCTTTTAATTTAAGATTGAATCCAGCGATGTTTTCCTCAATAGAAAGTGATGGATCATAATCGAACCACCCAAGTCTATAATTCTTAATCCCCTCCTTTGCTGCTGTTTCCAGAATATCAATAGTTAAATTATCTTCCGGATCTGTTATGGCAGTGGTCATTCGGTCAGCATTTAAACCGGCCTTTTTAATTGCTTTGATTGCTTTTGGCAGATCTTCTTTTACTCGTTCCGGTATAACATGTCCTTTAGGGCGAACAGTTAAGTCTATTCCATCAAAACCAACTTCTTTGGCTGTTAATGCCATTTCCTCAAAATCCAACCATTGCAGGTGTTTCGAAAAAATGTAAACCTTCCTTTTGCTATTGGATCCCAAACTACTCATCCCGAGTACAGGAGTAAAACCAGTTAGAGTCACCATGGAAGCAAGTGATGCTATTTTAATAAACGACCTTCTTGAGTTCATATGAAAAATTTATTACACCGAGAAAGATAAAGGGGATGGGATATTCCATCCCCTTCAAGATTCTAACTAAACTAAAACTCAACTAATAACCAGGATTATGATCTAATCCATCAAATAAATTCACCTTTATAACGGGATCTGAATTATTCATGATTCACTTCTAACTCAAAGTATTTGACTTTAGAAAAGGCATTTTCATCATGTGTCACCAGATAGTTTCCCGCCTTAAAATAATTTTCGAATACGCCCCATTTTTCAATATGGATATCATTATAAACTATTGATTCTTTACCATTTAAAATGACCTCCATTCTTCCTTCCGAGACTTTTACTTCTAATGTGAATTTTTCAAAACCAACAGGTTCTGAGAACGTATGCCCATCATCATCTCCCCAAGCATCTGTTTGAAGTAACTCTTCGTAGGAAGCATTTAAATTTTTTAGAACTTTTGTTTTTACTCTTACATTTCCATAAGCCCAATAAATCTTTAATATTGGAGGAGCGTTGTTATCTTTTGCGTCAATTAAATCCCGCTGTTCATCGGTTAACCGGCCATGAATTTGCATGATAATAGTCCGATGATAGTTTCCTGCATCATCTTCCGAAATATCAGCCATTGCCAGAGTTCCTTTCATATATCCACCTTGCGCAAATGTCCAATTCGTTTTCCCATAATCCTCAGGATTCATTAACTCCCTCAGTTCAGTTCTTGAGTAAGAAGAATTTGCAGTAGAAGCTCCGGGATAGGTATAAAACACCAGGGCTCCTTCGATGGAATCGTTGTACATAAAAGGCTTTAGCGTTTCATTCGTCGCATAATCCAATATTTCAGGAGGTAACACTTCCGTTGGATTTCCAACCGGAAGTGTTACTTTCCAATTGCTTAAATCAATATCAGGTAATTTATAATCTATCTCCTCTTCAGGTGTTACAATATCAAGAACATCGTCGGATGAGTCCTGACAACTAACACTAATCATTGCTACACAAAAGCTAAGAGTTAGAAAGATTATATTTACGATTGACTTAAGCATTTCCTATTAGTTTTGCTCAGCTACCACAATTTCAAACATATCGGCACGACACTCAACACCTTCATTGGTGATAAGTATAGCAATGCTTCCGTTTGTTCCTGTATTAAATGGAATTGAAACTTGCACATAGGTATCCGGATCAGTTGTATCGGTACCAACGTGTTCACCTAATGTGGCACCGGCAACTTCAGATAAATCACTTATTGTTCCACCCAATACCCTTACGGTTAAATTACCTGCACCGTCTTTCATGGTATAATAGTAGGTAAGGATATAATCGGTATTTGGTGACACTTCTATTCCATCCTGGTAAGCAACTCTATCGCCGGCTGAAGGGAATTTAGCGGCCTGAGAACCATCGTATACAGGACTGCTGGTAATTTGAATGACTCCACCAAAATCGTTTCTCCATGAATCTCTGCCATCTCCTGTGCCATCAGGCAAAGTCAAGTCTTCAAAACTAGGCTCCAAAATTACAGGAATAATAGCCTCTGGCTCTTCAGGTTCAACAACCTCAACAGTTTCAGAATGTGTACTGGTTACACCCAGTTTATCTGAAGCGGTTAAAGTTACCGTATAAGTTCCTTCTCCCGGATAGGTATTTTTACCATCTTTATCGGTTGAGGTATTACCATCTCCGAAATCCCATACGTAGTCGGTAGCACTGTTTGATAAATTAGAGAAAGTATAGTCTTTCCATTCTTCAGCGGTACCCTGACCTTGTGCATATGTAAAGTATGCACTTGGTGGTGTTTCATCTGGTTTTGAATTTGCTTCTGGCAAATCGTATGCAAAATCACAAGCTGTAAAAGAAACTGCTAATACCAAGATCATCAACTTCCAAACAGAGCTTTGATTTAGTTTTGTATTTATAATGTTATTCTTCATTTTAAATCAAGTTAATTGTTAAACAAATCTTAGTAACCAGGATTTTGCGTAAGCAATCCTTTACTTAAGTTAATCTCGCGCTGAGGTATTGGTAACAATAAATCAGTTGCCGAGAAACTTCCACCTGTTTCGTTAGAGAAAGCTGATAATACTTGCTCAGCCATTCCAAAGCGTACTAAATCAAAGAATCTGTGATTTTCGAAGGCCAATTCAACCCTACGCTCGTTTAATAAATCTTCTTTGGTAATTGTAGATACCACATCAGTAATTCCAGCTCGGTTACGCACCTGCATAAATGAATTAATCGCCGAAGAGCTTGAAGTTTCGGCACCACCTGCCATAATTGCTTCAACATGCATTAACAATACATCGGCATAGCGTAAAATAATCCAGTCGTTACCTGCTTTTTGAGGATCGCTCGAAGTTGGATCAATTCCTAAATTGCTATCTCCATTAGGAAGATACTTAACAACCTGGTATTTTTCGTACTGTTTAGCATCCTGGCGATAAGAATACATAGTACGATCACCACCCATTGCATCTAAGGCCTCGCGAGCATTGGCAGTAACATAGTTAACTCCACTGGTTCTACCAACAGCATTTAACCATTCAGCCGAGAAGTTTTGACTGTCATCAGTAAGGTCTCCAAGATACTCAACAGCAAAAATGATCTCGTCATTTAGCTCATTATAAAATACATCTTTAAAATTAGGCTCTAACGAAAAACCACTTGCCATTACGTCCTCACACAAGCTTTGTGCTGAGTCGTAATTTTCACCTTGAGTTAAATACACTTTAGCTAGCAATGCCTGAGCTGCTGCTTTTGAAGCTCTACCCTTATATGTATTGTCAAGATTAGCAATTGCAGTTTGTAAGTCGGACTCAATTAAATCGTAAATAGTGGAAGTAGATACTCTTGTATAGGCTGTTTCTGCATCAGATGGACTAATTACTTTGTCGACTAAAGGAACGTCACCAAATAAGCGTACTAAATTAAAGTAAGCATAGGCCCTTACAAACTTCGCTTCGCCTTCAAAAGCACCAACAGCATCTTCTGATGCTACACCTAAGTTTTCTAAAACCAAATTTGCTCTGTAAATGATGTTGTAGTAACTATCATAATAGTCTGAAACCCGACCATTTGTTGCTTGTACAGTAAAACTTTCAAACTGAGCATCTTCACCTTCGCTACTCTTTGTCTCGGTATTGTCAGTTCTCATTTCAGTAATATAGAACTCGTACATGATACCGTGATTATCGGATGTACTTGTAGAATTAACTCCCTGAATTCCATCATACATATTTAGAATGGCTGCTTCTAATTCAGTGTCATTTGAAAAGAAGTTAGAAGAAGTTATAACACCCGAAGGATCTGGACTCAAAAATGTGTCCTCACACGCAGTGAATACTATTATAATTAGAAGCACCGCTATTTTGCTTATATATTTAATCATGTTTCCCATAATTTATCAGATTAAAAATCAATGTTTACACCAAAACTTATTGTTTTAGCAATCGGAGAACCTGCTCTCTGGTAACCATAGGTTGTTGGAGAGGTAGTATCTATAGACTCAGGGTTGAAACCTGTGTAATCATCGGCTGTAAAATAGAGTAAGTTTTGTGCTGACACATATATTCGTGCTTTTTCAATGAAAGTTCTTTCTAACAGGTTTTTCCCAAATGTGTAGCCAAAATTTATATTTCTTAATGCTATGTATGAAGCATCTTGAATGATATCGTTTGTAAATATCTTCTGCTTAATAAACTCCTGATCGGGTGTTATTGCCGGATCAAAATCCTGGCTACTATTAAAATGGTTGAAGATATACTGGTCTCCCATGTTTCTCACTTCAGCTCCGTGCGATCCCTGGAACATAAAGCTAAAATCGAAGTTTTTAAATTTGAAATCGTTCGAGAAACTCCAGATCAATTCCGGATAAGGGTTACCCAGCACCGCTTTATCCTCATCATCAATAATTCCATCACCATTTAAATCTTTTACATAAACGTCCTGAGCTTCTCCACCTACAGGGTGGTATGGATTATTCAAATATTCTAAAGGAATATCTCTGTCAACTACCCAACCATAGAATGATGAAATTGGCAGACCTTCCAGGTTAATCCATTCTGCAGCCCTTTTCGAGTCAACACTTTGAATTTGACCGTTAGACTCAGCAAAATCGTTTAACTTGTTTTCGTTTTTAGAAGCCATAATTGCTCCGCTCCAGCTAAAGTCTTTCGTAATATTAACGGTAGAGCGTAATTCAACTTCAATACCACTATTCTCTACTTCACCTCTGTTAATAAGTGCTGCATCGAAACCGGTAGTTGTTGAAACAGGGTTTTCTAAAATTAAGTTATCACTGGTTCTATTGTAATATTCAATCGAACCTGAGAGCAAACCATCCCACAACATAAAATCAAGACCAGGGTTATACTCTACTGATTTTTCCCAACCTAATTCAGGATTTGCAATGTTTAGGGCATTAAAACCCGTAACTAGCGAACCGTTGACAACAGCGGTAGAAGTTTCTAACAATGCCAGGTAAGGATAATGTTCTTCGTATACCGTACCGGCATCAATTGCGTTGTTACCAGTTACACCATAACTAAATCGAAGCTTTAAGCTATTTATCGCTTCACTATCTTTTAAGAAATCTTCTTCAGAAAGTCTCCAACCTACTGAGAAAGCAGTGAAGTTACCGTATTTGGTGTCCGATCCAAAACGAGAACTACCATCGCGACGGAAACTCGCCGAAGCCAGATATTTGTCTTTGTAAGCATAATTGACCCTACTTGTAAACGACAATAATCGTTCTTCGTACTTACCCGATTCCGCTGCACTTATTGTGCCTGCTGCACTTATATTCTGGATGTAATCGAATGTATAATCGGTTGCATTAATGCTTGCAAATTCAGTATCCCATGATTCAACCGACATACCCAAAATAGCGCTAATATCGTGGTCGCCCATTCTTTTATCGTAACTAAAGAAATTGTCATTTACAAGGTGAATCCGGTTTTGGGTTGATTCGTATAGCTGTGTATTATCTGCACCATTTCTATGGCCCAAAGGTCCCTGCCATCTTCTAACATCTGTATTTTGGAAATCACCACCAAAAGAAGACTTAAAGTTTAAGTCCTTTGTAATATCATACTGTACATAAGCAACACCGTACATTTTGAATTTTTTGTAGGTATAATCTCGCTCCAAAACCTTAGCTGCAGGGTTTACATTCGAAGTATTGCTAATATCTACTTCCGAACCATTTAACATATAATTGTCGAAATGACGCTGATTTGCGTAATCGCCTACCTGTACGTCAGGATATGTGTTTCTATCCACAAATTGAATAGTATTTTCGTCGTGATATACAGGTAACCATGGTGGTTGACGTAAGATATCATGTGTTGAACCATCAAATCTTCTTCGGTTTGAATAAGAAGGTGATAAGTTTACACCCATCTTAAACTTATTAACCTTAGTATCTAGTTTCAACTTTAAACCAAACTTTTCATAACCATCTGTTAAAAGAACACCTTCATCATTTAAATAATTTATCGAGGTACTAAATTTTGTATTCTCACTTCCACCTCTTGCACTAAACGAGTAGTTTTGAATGGTACCACCATCAAAAATAACATCTTGCCAGTCTCTGTCAACACCAATCATTTGCTTGTATTGAGTTCTTGCTGAAAGTTCGCCTGTAGCAGCTAATTCAGCAGCAGCAGTTTCGGCAACAGAAAAGTAATAAGCATCGCTTTGGTGCGCTTCTTTAAAGCCGTAATAAGAATTGAAGTTAAATTTTGTTTTTCCTTCTTTACCTTGTTTCGATGTAATCATAATTACACCATTTGCACCCCTAGAACCATAAATTGCGGCCGAAGCAGCATCTTTCAACACTTCAAAAGAGGCCACATCGTTCATATCTAAATTTCCAAGGTAATCCGAATCAACTACAATACCATCAACCACAATTAATGGATCGGAACTACCACTAATTGAGCCTGTACCCCTGATACGAATTGTAGGCGCTGTACCTGCCCCACCATCGGTAGCCTGAATATTAACACCCGATATTTTACCAATCAGAGCATCATCAACACGTGCTACCGCTACTTGTTCCATATTTTCATTTTCCAGTTTCGATATAGCACCCGTAAGGTGCGATTTCTTCTGAACTCCATATCCAACTACCACAACCTCATCAAGGCCGGTAACGTCGGCTTTCAAACTTATGTTTAAGTTAGCATCCCCAGTGAACTCAATCTCCTGGCTTATATAGCCTATAAATGATATTTCAATTATTCCTGATTCGCTTTGAGTTGTTAAAGAGAAATTACCATCGACATTTGTAGTTGTACCGTTAGTTGTCCCCTTTTCAATAATTGTAGCCCCAATTAAGGCTTCGTTATTTTCTGCATCAATAACATTTCCCGTTAGCTGATTCTGAGCAGAAACTCCAATTGCAAAAGCCAGAAAAATAATGATAAGGCTTAAGAATTTTTTCATCTAATTTGATTTAAAAAGTTTAATAATTCGTTTAATTCAATTGTATATTATATTTGCAGAGCGCGGTTTAATCTTGTTTTCTGATATCTGTTACCTGCAAGTTCATATATCATTTTGAAAGATTTTACCGTGGTTCTCTAAAAGGATTGGCTTCTTAAGTCAATCCTTTTTATCTAATACTATTCCCATTTCAATACATAGATTTTTTAAGTTTTTGTTTGATTACTATTTGTTTTAATGATTAATTTGAAATATTAATTTTTATTCGTTTCCCTTATAAGACAAACTGAAGTTTACAACATCTTTTAAATGTACTCGCATTGCCTCTTCTGCGGCTTTAGAATCTTGTTTAATGATGCAATCGAGTATAACTTTATGCTCATCAAACGACTTGTAAAACCGTCCTTCTCCGCATACATTTAGCTTTCTGTAAATTTCAAGGATGTCGGGTATCAGAATCAGCATTAAAGATTTTATTACCATATTCTGGCTGGCTTCGGTAATTTGTATATGAAAGTTAAAGTCCTCCTTAATCCCTGGTAAATTTGCATCAACACGCTGCTTATATTCATCAAGTTTTTCTTCCAGGTCAGCAATATCGCGGTTTGAACGACGAATCGCAGCCTGGCCACATGCGTATGTTTCCATCACTACCCGTGTTTCAACCAAATGGAAAAAATCATTTTCATTTAGTTTTATCACATTCGAAATCAATCCTTCCATTGCTGAAATATCAGCACCGGAAACGATTGTTCCACTTTGCGGTAATGTTTTGAGAATACCATAAAACTCCAATTTCTTTATAGCATCGCGTACATAAGTACGACCAATTCCGAACGACTCCGATAGCTTTCTCTCAGAGGGTAATTTATCCCCTGGTTTCATTTGGCCCGATACGATTGAGTTACGTATCTGTTTTATAATTTTATCTACCGGACTTTCTACTTCTATGGCTTTAAAGTTTTCTAAAACATCCATGATGTATTGATTTAAATTGGATTTACAGAATTTGAAAAATCACTTCCTAAAGAATTATTCTCAACTTTACTGTAGACTAAATAATCACTGTGTGTCAAATCAACAGATATAATAAGAATGGGAGCAGATCGCTCTTGGTGAAATAAGTTTTTGTAGCTAAAACAGTTCATAGTTAATATTTTTAGATTCGACCACATTCAATCTGGTTGACCAGTTACCAAAAATTGGTTGACCAATTATACGAGCATTCCAAAATATTATCACTATGAAAATTGGTTTTGTCAAAACCAGTTGCCTACATGCTGTATTTCAACTACTTACAAAATATGTTTTATAACACATACGGAAATATGATAAGCAAAACCAACACTATATGTTAAGCAAAACAGGTCATTCAAGTGCAACAGAACGGCTATCAGACAGTAGGGGGAAAATTCAGAAACATCGTTTTATTATTTCTGAATAACTTAAATTAAACGAATTGAAACTGGTCCTATTAAGTAAATTAATGTGAGGTTTTTGTATTTAACACAAGCATTTTCAACCTCCGAAAATCTTTCTTATACAAAAAAAGCGCTTATTACTAAGCGCTTTTCGTTCACAAGAAATATAACTAACTGTCCTTTCCAGACATTATTAATTATCCTCATCATATTCTATTACAGGATCGAATGTCCAAATATCATCAAAGTAATACGTTGAACTTCTGCCAGTGGCAATGTAGCCTCTCGAACCAACTGCAAAACCAACAGCTTCTGTACGTGAAGTACCTTCAAAAGATGTTTTTTCTGTCCACAAATCTAACTGTGGATCGTATTCCCAAATATTGCTAATCATCGATCCGATACTACCGGTTGCAAGGTATCCTAATCCATTTAGTGTAAAGCCAACACCATTTATACGTGCAATTGAAAGATAATCATCGTCGTAGCTCAAATCGTCATCATCGTCTGATATGGCACGTTTTTCAGTCCAGTACCCGGTTGACGGATCGTATTCCCAAAGGTCGTCTTCGTAAACACCATTATCCAGCCCCGACATTACATAGGCTTTACTGCCAATTACAAAACAAGCAGCATCCCTTCTTTTCGATCCGCCAATACTGATAATTTGTTCCCAGGTATCAGACTCAGGCGAATAAGCATAAAAGTCTTTTAGGTAATTCCCGTCGTAACCACTGCCGATATAACCTTTTCCACTTACTGCAAAACCAACAGCTCCATAGCGTGCACTACCCATAAAATCTGCTTTCTGAGTCCATGTATCCTTAGAAGGATCATATTCCCAAAAATCCTTCAACTCATCCTCTCCGTCGTATCCGGTACCAACGTAACCCTTTCCATCCATACTAAATGCTACAGCACCATTTCTGGCTGCTCCCGGAAATGATGCAACCTTTGTCCAGAAATTATTATCCGGATCGTACTTCCAAAAATCGTTCATACGGTCGTCGCCATCATATCCCAAACCTATGTATGCCATATCATTAATTTTGAAACAAACAGCATCGCTGCGTGGCACACCATCAAAATCCGACATTTCCCACCAGTCACCATCGGTAATCTCATCTTCATCATCGACGGTACAAGAAACCAGCGTTACCAATGCAAAAAATAAAAAGTATAAAAGAATGTTTTTCCCTGTCTTCATCATATCTAAAAAATTATTTTTATTGTTCAATTCGCATAGGCAAACCTAAGCGTGTTTGCTGCGATTAAAAAGGAACTTGGACTAAAGTGGAAAAAGTCAAGACCAATCGATGGTTTTTATCGTTAAACGCCAAACAATTCATAAATCACCCGAGTATTATGAATAAAAAGTACTAAAAGGAGTGCAATTCACCGAATCGTCTGCAAGAATAGCCGATTGGTATATATTCTTTTCCTGTACGGCTTTTCTTTTCTTCATTTGAAGCCGAAAACAGAAAATATACAATGAAGAAAAAAGCAATTATTGTCCTTGTTGGCTGGTTATTTTTATTGTCGTGCCACGATGATGAATCACTAATGGTCTCACTTGGCGACAACTACATTAACAACCAAACAAATGTTGCACTTATTGATACTATACAAGTCCTTTTATCAACCGTAAAAATCGATTCAATCCCTACTTCCGAGAGCAGCTATTTATTGTGTGGCAGTTACACCGATGCCGATTTAGGAAATATAAGTGCCACTACCTATGCTCAAATTGGTATGCCATTGGCCGATATCGACGACGATGAGATTTTTGACTCGATAGTAATTTGTACGAACTACAGCGGAATGGCTTATGGCGACACGCTTTTACCTCAGACATTTAAAGTCCATCGTGTAAGAGAAGATATAGAACCAAGCGACGATTACGATGCCGCCCCCTATCTTTATAACACCACCACTTTAAACTACGACGAAATTCCTTTAGGATCGAAAACAATTGTTCCTAAACCCAACTTTCACGATACGCTTGCCATTCGTTTGAACGACGAACTGGGCCTGGAGTTCCTGTCCTACCTTCGCGATGATGATGAGTTTGAATCGACAAGCGAATTCCTTGACTATTTTCAGGGAGTGGCACTGGTTCCGGGAGATGAGAATAACTCGATATTAAGTTTTGATGTTGATTCATCTTTTCAAATAAGGGTTTACACGCACATTATCAAAGAAACCAAAGTTAACAAGTCGTACACATTTGTGCATCAAAGCACATCGCACAATCATTTCAACAATGTTAGCAACGATGTTAGTGGCATGGCCCTGGAGCAAGCCACAACTCAAACCGAAGAAATTTCTTCAAGCCTGTTAAACAAACGCTCATACCTGCTGTCAAGTTTGGGTTATACCACGCGAATTGATTTTCCGGGTATCAGTAAAATTCTGGAGGTACAATACAAAAACATACTCTACAAAGCAGAATTGGTGCTTAAACCGCTATCGGGAACTTACAAAAGTAAAGGAGAATTGCCTGAAGAACTCATCCTCTATACTTCCGACAAAAAAAACAATGTTGTTGAGGAGCTGACCGACCAGGATGACTATTCAATTCCGGCCACCTTTTATTACGACGAATTTTACGACGAATATACACAGTACATCTTCGATATCACCGATTTTATTTACACCGAATTGAGCGATGGTTACGTTGACCCGGAAGACGGATTACTGGTAATGTTGCCAGAAACCGAATATGGCGGCACGCTTGACAACCTCGTATTTGATGCCCGATCACTTTCCAATTACCGTCCTACCTTAAACCTGTACTACGTTTTTTACGAATAGCCAACAGGCTTAAATTGAATAAAATGAACAGATTAATTTCGATTGCTTACATCAGCATTATTTCTATACTCCTATTGATCTTACCATTTCTCGGAAACACACAGAATACGGTGTCGCCCTACTCTATTTTCGGGCCTGGAGAAATTCGCAGCGGAGGCTTTGGCCCCAACTTAGGCATGGGGGGAACAGGACTCGCCCTCGAATCAGGAAATAACCTGAACTCACTCAATCCGGCTTCTTATGCCGGGATGGACAGCCTAAAGCTGATCTTCGAATTCGGTCTTCAGGGAAAAGGCTACAACATCAGCAATTCCAACCAATCACTTTCGGGCTTTGAGGCCAACCTCGCTTATTTTGCGCTGGGTTTTAAATACACTCGCTGGATGGCTGGCTCATTTGGTATGATGCCGTTCAGCACGGTTGGGTACTCAATAAACCGATCGAACTACATTGAAGGTACCAATGAGCAATATACCTCTAATTATGTTGGAACCGGCGGAATAACCCGCTTTTACTTTGCCAATGCCATTAAGCTACTAAAAAAGTTATCGCTCGGCATAAACACTTCGTACCTGTTTGGGCCGCTCATTCAGGAAGAATATATAACGGGCTCGACGCTTGTTCCGGAGATGATGATTGAACGAAAAGACTTTCTTCGAAGCTTTTACTTCGATTTTGGACTGCAATATCAATTTAATACAGCACATACCAACTACTCGCTGGGTCTGACTTACGCACCTGAACAAAGTTTAAGCTCCAAGCACCTTGTTACTGCCTACGACAGCGACTACTCGATTATTCAGGGACAACAATACAATACAGAATACCTTGTTATTCCGCAGATTTTTGGCGCAGGAATTGGCTTAACACGCGACCGTTTAAAACTGGCTTTTGACTACACTTTTCAACAGTGGAGCAATGTTGAATACCCAATACAAGCCGAAGAGTTTAGTGATTCGCACCGGTTCTCCCTGGGAATTGAAACCAATCCGTGGGAACGCCGCGCAATCAACCCAGGATTTAAAAACTGGACTTACCGGATGGGATATAGTCACGAATCATCGTACCTGAAATTTGGTAATACCACCCTGGGAAGCAATGAGTTTACCATGGGTGCAGGAATTCCTCTTTACGGAGCTATCTCAAACATGGATATTTCAATTTCGCATGGAAGCTACGGAGCCAGTACCGGACACCTGACCAAAGAAAAATTCCTGCGTTTCAATATTGGATTCAGCTTAAACGAAAGAGCATTTCTAAAACGTGTTATCGATTAATGATATATTAAAAACTGTTTTTTATTGCTAAAAACAAGTAGGGGAAAAAACAATCGGTAAAAAGAACTATTAAGGAGATTCTAAAACGTAAAAAATGAGATACGAAGTTCTACCATCTTCTGACTAAAATCAGAGCGATAACTTTCCCTACGCTATAAATTTATCATTTATCATTACCTGGGTTTTGTTAATTGCGTTGATATGGTCGAGCCCAACAATGTCTGATTTATGCACTCTTGAGAATTTCTCAGCAGCGAGGTTTTGTTATAGTCTTTTTAATGAATTGAGTATGATTACCGGTTGGTTGTTTTCTTTGGTATAGATTTTAATGTAGTCTTTTAACCCCTCGAGATACAAATAGTATTCACCTTTATTAAAATGGTTTTGTAATCAGTTTTAACCAAAATGGTTTTATGATTGGCATCGTGATATTCCAGCTCCTGAACAAATTCCAGTTTCTTCGCATCCTTACTGCTATACTCGTATGTCTCATTCGCTGTTTTCAGAAAACGATCAAACTTCAAGGGCTTTAGCAGGAAATCATGGGCATTTAAATTATATCCTTCAACAAAATTCACTTCATAGTCTAAGTCCGGCGCACATTTCAAACTAATAAGACTTAAATTAAAGGAGACCAAATCGAGACCACATTGATTTTCTACCAGAAATTTTCTATTTTTAATCCAAACATGTAAAGTTCTTTAAATTTGAACTAAACGGTGACCCGTAAAAAATAGACCGCATTAAATCACTTATATAAAGGCATTAATGGGATCAGGCTCGAGTCTTGGTATCACACTAACATTTTTTATAAAATTTTAGTGAAAGAATTCAAATCTCCTTAATATCTCAAGAATCTTAAATTCAGGTTATCAGATCTCCATAAAATTTGGTATATTTAGATGATATTTGAATTATAAAACTACCAGTAATTATAGAGTTACCTGAAAGGGACCATTAAACAAACAGCAAACAAAATCACTGATATTTAGCGTATTATAAAATAAATCGTGCTCCTTTACTGGGCACAAAATTAAATTACAACCCGATGTATTTCCATAAATTACATCGGGTTTTGTTCTTAATCATACCCCGATTCATACCCTAAAATTAAATTTTAACGTATTTTCAGCATCATTCTCTCCCCTGCTTTATGCCTATATGCAAAGATTTAATAATTAGTACTTCGATGCAAGGATATTATTCTAGCTTATCAGAACAGCCTTGAAAATACTATCACAATGTTAGACCGATAGGTTTTAGCTAACAGCCACCGAAGAATCCGAACCAAATTTGACATGGCATTATCGCCGGAAGGAGAAGAATATATTTCAGCATATAATATTGCTCCAGGCGATAGTGCCTACGTAATTATTCCCGGTTTAAACTAATCGTCAGAAAGACATGGGACAAATCCGGTATTACGAGCTTACGTTCAAGAAAGAAAGCCCTCAAAGATTATCAAATCGTTTAGCTTCGGAGTACGTGGAGTTGAAAAGAATACAATGAACTTCATCCGTGCAGAAGGTAATCGCAACCAGGGTAACGATCCTAAATACACCTTCACAAAACCTAAAGGCTGGGCGATCCTTTTTTTTTACAAATTCAACAATAAGTTTTCTGATATCGGCCATCCTCTCCAGCTTACCTTTCAGAAGTGTGCTGTATTGCTGGTTTTGTGTATTCATGGTCTGTTTTTTTTGTTTAAGCACAAAACTTATTTTTTCTATTCCCCACAACTTTTCAGAACAATCCGGAATCCAGAGATTCTTTCACGCTATACTCCCTTTATTGCTTTCAAATATTCACTCGGACTTTTTCCGTAATACTTCTTAAAACTTTTAGAAAAATAAGAAGGTGCCGAAAAACCAACCTGGTAAGCAATTTGAGCCAGGTTTGTATCCGTCATTTTCATTATGCTAACAGCCTTTTTCAAGCGAAATAATGTAATAAATTCAACAGGAGAATAGTTGGTTAAAGCCTTTACTTTTCTGTATAACTGAATTCGCGACATGCCCAGTTCATTGCTCAAATAGTCAACACTTAGTTCAGGGTTTTCAATGTGTTTTTCAATCTGTTCCTCAAATTTTTCAATAAATGATTTTTTCGGGATTTAAGGCCTGATCAAGAATATTGTGCGTACCATCAATTGAACCAAATGTTGCTTTTAACTGTTTTCTGCCCTTAATCAAATTACGAATGCGGACTTCAAGTATCTCGAAATTCACTGGTTTTGAAATATAATCATCTGCCCCGCTTTCAAAACCTAAAATTCGTTTCTCGTCCTGGGCATTAGCAGTAAGTAAAATAATCGGAATATGACTGGTTGACAACTCTTTTTTCAGATGACTGCACATTTCAACACCATCGATACCAGGCATCATTACATCACTAACAATCAGGTCGGGAACATAACGCACCGCTTTCCTAATCCCTTCGATACCGTCTTTAGCTTCCAGTACACAATATTTATCCTTCAGAAGAGATTTTAGGAACGAACGTATTCCCGGATGATCGTCAACCAATAAAACAGTGGTTTTTCCCTCATCATATTCGTCATCAAAAGTATATGAATCTTCACTTCCGATTATTTGAGTAATGATGTCATGTGCCTCATTTTCCGTTGCTGGTGCTATATTCTCCGAAGATTTTTCTGATTCGTTACTTACAATACTTTCCTCTTGTTTAACCGGGATAGAAAAAGTGAAACAAACAAAACCATTGGGATTGGCAACATCAATCTTTCCGCCATGCAAGTTGACATAACCTTTAACGAGCGCTAATCCTATCCCCGAGCCACCGGTCTTTGAACCTGCCTGATAAAAACGATCGAAAATTTCTTTAATCTTATTTTCAGGAATAGATTTCCCCGAATTTAATACCTGCACTTTTACAGCATCCTTTTGATCAATAAATCCCCTTTCAATCCGTACTTTTATCGTGCCTTTATCGGGTGTAAATTTGAATGCATTGGATAATAAGTTGGTATAAATCCGTTCCATTTTATCCACATCAAAATCAATTACAAGATTTTTCCCCAACGGAGACTCCATACTGAATTTGATCTGCTTATGTTTTGCGACTTCTGCAAAAAGTCCATTCCAATCTTCAAAATGTTTTATCAAGTCAGCAGAAACAGGAGAAAAATCGTGTTTCCCTAATTCATATTTTCTAAAATCGATAATTTGCTCAATAAGTTTTAAAAGGATAGAGACATTTTTTTCGGCAATTTGAAGTAAATCCCGTTGCTCTACCGTTAAGTTTTTATTCCTCGAAAGCTTATCAATGGGCCCGGAGATCAGAGTCAAAGGAGTTCTGAACTCATGTGATATGTTGGTATAAAACCGTAAACGTTCTTGTGTAACTTTTTCCAGTTCTTCTGATAATCTCGTTAATTCTTTGTTTTGGCTTGAAATAGCTTCTTTCTGTTTTTCGAGGTTCTGATTGGATATTTTCAGTCGTTTAAATGACCATAAATACATTCCAAATAATATGGCTACCATGCAGAGTAATACAAGACTAATAAATAACAAAATTTGCTGATCGCGGTACCTTAGGTTCAGCATTTCAAGCATATTCTTCGATTTGTTAATATCCTCTTGTAACGCATTTATATTTTGAAATTGAATTCTCGTAATATCTACATTGGATGCATCTACTAAAGTCGTTGGCAATAAATTATTTTTTTGGAATTTTTGATTATGTAATATTTTTGCGGCTGTTTGTATGGCCTCTTTTCCGCCAGTAGGATAAATTAAAGTAGCGGAGATATTTCCCTGTTTAACCAGTTCTATCCCCCCTCCATCATTAGGCAAGCCATCAACTCCAACAATTAGAATATCCCTATCTGAAAAATTCTCCCGAACAACCTTTGAGGCTGCTTCTGCCATAAAATCAGTGTGTGAGAAAATTGCTTTTACTGAAGGATACTTTTTTAATACAACACTCAAACTATCAGTAACCAGTTCATTATTCCACTTGGCATGGATTTCTTAAACATTATCAAGTTTTGGGAATTTGTCAATTGCATTATTAAAGCCATTCATCCGTTCAAGTGCAGGAGAAGAACTTAAAATTCCTAATAGTTCAACCACCTGCCCCTCATTGTGCAATTTATTGGCGATATAAATACCAGCTGTATTACCAATATCAAAATTATCACCTCCGATGTATGCTGTATATTTGGGTGAATTTATTTTTCTATCAATAAGAATTACAGGGATCCCTGAATCATAAACCTTTTCAATAACAGGAAGAAGTGCATCAATTTCATTAGGAGCTATTATCATTAAGTCAACTCCAACATCTAATAACTCTTTTATCTGCCGGACCTGTAGAGGAGTACTGTCACCTGCCTGTCGTTTAATCAATTCAATGTCATCATGAAACATGAGTTCACGCTCCATCTCCGCTTCCATATTCTCTCTCCAGTCGCCAGCCGAACATTGCGAAAAACCTACAATAAATTTTTCTTTTGCCTGTAAACAGAGACAAAAGAATACAAATGATATCACTAAGATGAAACGACACATAATTTTCAAGTTAATTACATTTAAAATTAACAAAATTAAGCCAAGAAAAAATAGACAAAAAGCCCGATGGAAACCATCAGGCTTTTTTTGATATTAATTAAACTAAACTATGTAAATCGGATTCTCATCCATTTTACCATATTTCTGATAAAGTACTAATTTCACCATCGAGTAATTCTACCTCACCGTTTTCCGAAAACAGGCTTACTGATGTAAATTCTTCGGTAGAGAAAAATTGTTCGGTCATGACCACCAATCCATCAACTGCAAATAATTCAGCCGAAGATTTATCTAGTATAAGTTTGAAACTAAGTGAAGAGGAATTTGCGATATAAGGCGCAAAATGAGTGCCGGCAAATTCCTCGTTCGGACTGTCCCATCCACTATTACCCCGGTCAATAAAAAACAGTTTATTTAGATTGTCGTAACCAATCTTTAGCGATTCGTTTTTTTCATTGGATAAAATAATCCCAAAACGCTCACCAAAGTTCATCGACGTATTGTTTTCGGTTTTAAAGTTCAGGTTTATTTCCATCGGGAATTGCAGCTTATTATTGATTTCCAGCATTCCGGAGACTGTTGAGCCCGAGATCGTTTTTGAACCTGATTTTAGCTTATCAATTTCTTTTACCGGCGACGAAACCAGTAAATAGTCGTTATAGATTTCGGTCAATTTCAGAGTTCTTGGCAGGGTAAAAGAACCTCTCCAGATCGATGTCGGAACCTCATTGGCATATTGCCAGTTATTCATCCAGCCTAGTAAAATTCTTCTTCCGTCTTCATCCGGAATATCCGACCAGGTTACCCCTGCATAATTATCTTTACCATAATCCATCCATTTGGTTTTTTCTCCGTATCGCTCAAAATTATGTCCGTCAAAGTCACCCACAAAATATTGGGTCGCCGAGCCTCCGTTTGGCCCTCCAGGGTTGATACTTACCAGCAATACCCATTTTGTTTCGTCTGTTCCTTCCACTTGCAAAGGAAACAAATCAGGGCATTCCCATACGCCGCCGTGTGCTCCAATTCCTTCTCCGAATTCGCTTTCCAGGGTCCAGTCGATTAAATTGGGTGAAGAATAGAAATTAATGTGGTCGAGCACGGCAAGGGTCATTATCCATTTCTCACTTTCGGGGTGCCACATTACTTTTGGGTCGCGAAAATCGCGAATTCCGGGATTAGGTAAAACCGGGTTGTTTTCATATTTCGTCCAGCTACGCCCTTTGTCAAGGCTATATGCAATTCCCTGATACTGAAACTTATCCGTTCCGGTGTTTTCCAACTCCCGGTTATGATAGGTAAAAATAGCCACCATGGGCGGAACGCCGTTTTCTCCTAAACCAGATGTGTTTTCCCAGTCAATTACAGCACTTCCCGAGAATATCCAGCCTAAACTGTCGGGGTACAATGCTATTGGAAGCTGTTCCCAGTGAATGAGGTCCTTGCTTACCGCATGCCCCCAGTGCATTGGCCCCCAGATTGTGGTATCGGGGTTATGCTGAAAAAACAGGTGGTATTCACCATCGTAATACACCATTCCGTTCGGGTCATTAGCCCACCCTGTTTCAGGCGAAAAATGAATCTTGGAACGGTATTGTTCGTTGTATTTTTCTTGTTGGTTGTTTGCCGACGGCTTGCAGGCACTAAAGATAAAAACTACCACCAGAAGCTTATAAAATGTCTTCATCATTATTAATTTACTTTTATAAATTGTTGAGTTGATATTTGGTTATCATTCAGAACATAAAGAACGTAGTGTCCTGTTTTTAAATCGCTTATATCGATTTCGGACGAGGAAATACCGGGAAATATTGGTTTTTCTTTCAGGGTTTGCCCCAGCAGGTTTACAACTTTTGCAGTGGCGGTTCTACTGGTTCCAGCATTAAGCGTAAAGTGTATTTTGTCGTTGGCCGGGTTAGGATATACATTAATCGATTCCCGCTTATTTTTTCGGTCCAGTATTCCAGTGCCAAGGTCTTCTTCCCAAATTGATTTAAGCTCCCAGGCGTTAAATAATTGCAGTACAGAAGATGCATTTTCAGAGAATAATTCGATGCCTTTTTGAAAATAAGGATTGGGAAACATCAATGAAGTTAATACCACATCGCCTTCGTTCACAAAAACTTCGAGCGACAGCTGGTCAACAAAAACATGAAAGCTGATTTTACTTTCTTTTAGCTGAACGGGAGCAGTTACAACCCGGGGAAATTTGCTATTAAAGTTCACATATCCGCTCTGTGTGCGGTCGATAAATACATTTGACGTTTTAGCATCGTAACCCAATACTATTTTATTTGCGTCGGATACACAAAGATTAAAACCGACTTTTTGATTGCTTCCAGGCGTAACTTCATAAACCGCTTCAAACTCATAGGTATTTTTCTGCGGTTTAAACTCCGTTAACTCAATTGTTCGATCTACCGGTTTGTTCGTAATAACTACTTCTTCCTTTCTTAACTTTTGCAGCTCCTCAATTGGCTTTTGAATGATTTTATACCCCTGATCGCTACTCACCAGTTCTATTTCGCGGGGAAGCGACTCTGCTGTACTTCCACCCCAGGAGGTTGGGATGCTGTTGGCGTAATCCCAGTTATTCATCCAGCCTAACCAAACGGTACGGTCATCATCTGCATCGTAATTCCGGTAAGTTCTGACGGCATAAAAATCGGGGCCGTAGTCAATCCAGTACGCATGTTCGTAACGCTGGTCGGTAAGAATATCCGAAAACATAATGTGGTCGATGTTGATGTGCCCCCAACTGCCTGAGAAGTTGTCGGTAATTTCCAAAACCGCAGTTTGCCCAATGTATTCGCTTACATCCCAGCCAAACCATTTTAACTGTTCCGAATTGTCGCCGGTAGCCGTTCTTACAACTTCTCCGTTAACAAGCAGATTAATACAGGTTAAGTTATTGTGGTTTCCACCGGCTATTAAAAAGTTGATAAAATTTTTAGAAACCGTAAATTCAGGAGATGTCAGTTTCCCGGTTGCGGCATCGCCACCATTAAAAGAATTCACCAGGTAGTCGCCCAAATAACCCGAAACATCCATTTGCCCCGCCAGCGTTCCGTTTGCCGGACTCGTTCCGAAAGCAGTTCCTTCTGTAGTCCAGGTTCCGTAATCGGAAGCTTCAAAATCAGCAAATACTTCACCGGCGATACCGGCGCCGTCTTTTAAATATGCCAGGGTTGTAGCGTCAGGTGTAAAAGTGTTTCCATCAAAATCGCCTATCCAATATTGCCCACGGTTAGGCCCCATTCCGCATATCATTACCCACTTCTTGTTTTCAGGATTTCCATCTAATGGGAGTTGAAAAAGATCGGGAACCTCCCAGGCGCCTGTTCGTGCGCCAAGTGGGCCGAAAGACGATTGTTTTGTCCAGCTTTTCAAGTCTGGAGAGCTATAGATTTCAATACGATGTTCGCCCGGACGAGTTATAGCCATGGCCCAACGGTTAAGTTGTGAATCCCAAAATACTGAAGGATCCCTGAAATCGGTTGAAGTGGAAGGAATTACCGGATTATCGTTGTAATAATTAAAATATTTAAAATCGGGCGAAGTGCTCGACGAGATTCCCTGCGTTTCAATATTTGTTGTTTTATTGTGCATGGTATAAATGGCCACAGCAACCGTGTCTGTGCCGGTTCCAAATCCGGCAGTGTTTGCCGTATCTACTACTACCGACCCCGTGTAATAATCGAAAGATGAACTCCCTCCCTGCATAGGCCAGGGGTACTCTGTCCAGTACACCAAATCTTCAGAAACGGCGTGCCCCCACCAAAAAAGGTGGTACAAACTGTCGAATTTAATGGTTCCGTCCGGGTCACCAATCCAGCCACTTTTGGGAGAAAAATGGAATTGTGGCCGGTATTGCTCACTATAATCCTGAGCTTTAACGATAAGCGAAAAGCTGAGCAAGACACCAATTGATAGGGTCACAAATATATTCTTCATAAAAATTTGTTTAATTATTTAATCTCCCAAAGCTGGTATACGAAGGAAGCCTGAACAGGCTTCCTTCTTTTAAGTATTATTCTTTCGATTTTGCCAAAAGATACGCAATGCTGTTCGATGTCAGTTTCTCGCGGTTACCCGCTGTGTTTTCAACATCATTCTCTGCATACCAGTCATAAGTACCTGAACCAATAAAAATAGCGGCACCTTTACCATCATGTTTATCCCATAAAACCAGGTTGATTTCCATGCCGCTCCAGTTGGAAACCAATACTTCACAGTTGTTAACGGTTTCGAAGTATGCAACACGTTCTTCTATGGTCTCACCACCAATTGCATAGTCTGTCCAGCCATCCACGTTATACTGGTTGGTACGGTTACGGCGCGCAACCCCGTTAGGCAACATTATGAATTTGGTTGGGTCATCACTTTTATAGTTTAATCCCTGAGCTATGGGGTTTTCCGGATTACCGTACCACCTCAAATCCCAATCGCCCCAGTTATAAGAATCAGGATTTGCCTCGATATCGCCAAAAGCATTGTTCGGAGCATATTTTGCTTCGCTAACAATTCCCAGTTCATCAACCAGCGAACCGGCAAAATTGGTTAACAGGATGTTACCTCCATTTTCGTAATACGCTTTCAGTTTCGATACAATTGCAGGATTATCGGCAACGCCATAAAGCATTTGAGCATCGGGCCAGCATGGGCGTGTACCCTGGTCGGAATGATACCAAACGGCATTGAACTTGCTTAAATCAACAGAACCATCGGCAACCTGACTGAAACTTACATATTCAGCAGAAGGATATTTCTTTAAAAACCATTCTGCAGCTTTCTGGTCGTCCAAAATCGTCATAGCAGAGACATTGGCAGGCTCGCCCAAAAAGGCAAAGTAGAATTTCTCGGAAACAGTTACGGTGTATTGGCAGTATATATCGCCGTTTACAATCGTAAACTCAACAGGATTGGTGAAATCCATGTTTGATGTAATAGCAGGAGTAATAACAGCTCCTGCTGGAAGCACAATCTCCGGGCTGATATTGCTAAGATCGATATTGCTTCCGCTTTCAATGGTTACCGTAATTGTTTTGTTTACTTCATCTATTTCGCCTTCAGTTTCTTCAACCGAGAAACTCTGTATTTTAACATCGGCATCCAGGTTTAGCGTGCTTGTGTAATCCTCTTCGCAGGAAGAAAATAATCCGGCAGAAAAGGTCACCAGTATTATATATATCAAATATTTTTTCATTTCAAATTCAATTAAATGTTTAAACTACTACCAACCAGAATTTTGTTTATACAAACCTTTGCTAAAATCAATTTGGTTTTGTGGAATGGCAAAGTACTCATGCTTTCCTTCTGTAAAATGACCATCTTTCAGGTATTCCCTTTTGGTTTTTTCTTCAGCAAAATAGCTATTGATATAATCTCCGGCTATTCCCCAGCGAACCAAATCAAAGAAGCGAATTCCCTCCATGGCCAATTCAAGCCTTCTTTCCCAGCGCAAAGCCTGACGGGCAAATTCCTGTGTCCAGTTGCAATTTTCGCCCGGTTTATAGATATCCATTTTATAGTTTGAACTTGGGTTGCCATCACCCATTTTCAGCATACCTGCGCTATTGATTGCTCGTTGCCGAATCTCATTGATAATCGGCAGTGCTTCATCCTGGCGTCCCAGTTCAATTAATGCTTCAGCTTTCCATAGTAACACGTCGGCAAAACGAATAATGTCGGTATTTTTCGAGCTTGCCATAAACGGCGGAACTTTTTGAAAACAAGCGCAATCAGGCGATTGATTTTCTTTTAGTGAAGAGAAATGCCCATAAATCTGTGTTGCCCTGGCCCAGTCTTTCTGATAGATAAAATTGGGATCATATTTCCAGGGGTGTCCCGGAATGGCAACGGTATGATCTAAACGCACATCAAAAGAATTGTTGTAAAAATCAGCGCCTTCAAGAACATCCGAGTCGTTGAAGGTATCGAACTGAGGCAAACCTTTCCCGTCGGTTTTAAATGAGTTAACAAGGTTCTGTGTCGGAATATGGAACCAGCAGCAGCCGTACTCCGGGTTCATCGGGTAATTCAGCATATTTCCCCAATCTAAACGCCCTTTTGGTGTTCCGTCGTCCACCGAACGCTGAATAGAAAAAACAGATTCTGTACTTCCATCGTCGTGGCTCCAAAGAAAGTTATAGCCAAAATCGGAGAATAAGGCATACTGAGTTGAAACTTCATCAACGAGATCAACAACTTCCTGTAATTTTGAAGAATTGATACTGGTTACTGAATTATCTTCGCCCTGTTCGTAAGCCTGATATAGTTTTGTTTTTGCCAGGTATGCTTTGGCGGCGTATTTATTAGGTCTTCCCTTGTCGCTTTGTGATTCAGGAAGGTTACTGGCTGCAAAAGCAAATTCGGCAGCAATTTTATCCCAAAGTTCCTGGTCCGAAAATTCGCGGTTCGATACTTCGTTATAAGCATCGCCAACCACTGTTTCATCAATCCACGGAATGTATTTAAACATGGTTTTTAATATGAAATAATGATGTGCCCTTAAAAAACGCATTTCTGCCTGGCGTTCTGTTTTCTCAGGATACTCATCTTCTGAAAGCTGGTTAATAACTTTCAAGGCTTCGTTTGCACGGCCAACGCCCACATATAACCGGTACCATTTCTGGTCAACAAGTGGGTTATCGGTTGTATTAAAGGCAAAAAGTTCCATAAAATTGAATTCCCAGATATCACCGGTTCCGCCACCGCCTTTGTAAGAATCTCCACTGGTATTGTCGGCATATGGCCAAAGCGAATTGGGTGCAGTGTAGTGGTCGTTGCCAAGCTCAGCATAAGCGGCAATTACCATTCCTTCAGCATTCTCTGGGGTTAGAAGCTGGTCGTTGCTGATGATGCTCTTTGGAGGCATCTCAAGAAAGGAATCAGAACAGGAAATTAAAAAACCTGCTGCTATGATTGCTAATATTATTATTGTTTTATTCTTCATGATTATCTTGTTTTAGAAAGTTACATTAACACCGATAGTATAACTTGCCGGAATTGGGTAGGCAAATCCGGGCGATTCAGGATCAACACCTGTAAACTGGTTGTTACCTTTTGTATCTTTTATTGTAAACAGGTTTTGTCCTTGCAGGTAAATCCGTGCAGATGATAGTTTAGCTTTATTAATAAAGTTCTTTGGAAGGTTATAACCCAACTGTAAATTTCTTAATTTCAGATACGAACCGTTCTCAATGAAATAGGTTGAACCCCGGTTTTCATTGTTGGTATCTGTAAGTGTTAACATTGGTATAGTAGAACCGGTATTGGTTGGTGTCCAGGCATCCAATGTTCTGGTACCAAAGTTTGTTCCCTGCCAGATGGATGTAAAGTCGGTGAGGTGCTTAAATTCGTTGTAAACATCGGCGCCATAAATTCCCTGGAAGAAAATATTTAAATCAAAGTTCTTATACGAAAAACTAGTGTTTAATCCGTATTCAAAATCCGGGTTCGGATCGCCAATCCATGTCCTGTCCAGTGCATCAACAACACCATCGGGTTCATAAACGAAATTACCATCGGCATCTAATCCGCCGATATCTTTGTAACGAAGCCTGCCAACTCCTTTACCTGTTTGTTCGGCATGCTCATCCACTTCGTCCTGGTTCTGGAAAATTCCATCCGCGATGTATCCAAAGTGTACCAAATCGGAATGTCCGATTACTGTTTTGTTGGTCCCCGGGTCGCCTGGATATCCGGTAAGAACTTCAGCGGGTAAATAGGTTACTTTCCGTTTATACGATGATATATTTGCGGCTAAGTCCATACTTAGGCCACTTGCAAAATCTTTCCGGTAACCTATAACAAACTCCCACCCTTTATTTTCAAGTGTGGCACCGTTTACCCACTGGTTTCCACCTTCACCTTTTGCTGCAAGATAAGGCGGTTCAATCAGAATATCTTTTGTTTCCTTGAAGAAATAATCGACATTTCCGTAAATGGCTTGTTCAAATAAACCAAAGTCGATACCGAGGTTTGTCTGGTTGGCTTCTTCCCATTTAAGTAGTGGATTTCCCTCACGGATTTTTCTGAATCCGGAAGGTAGCGTACCAGTATCCATGCCCATAATATCATAAGCTGTTCCAGAATCGAAAACCCATGTAGGATCAACACCATAATCGGTACGATATATTGAATAAATGGCTTCGTTGCTAATTTGCTGGTTCCCGGTAATCCCCCAACCTGCTCTTAATTTCAGGTTTGAAACTGAAGAAACCGACTCCATAAAGTTTTCTTCGCTAATTCTCCAGCCTAAAGAAAAGGCAGGGAAGATTCCGTACAAATTATCTTTACCAAAACGTGAAGAACCGTCGCGGCGAAGTGTTGCAGAAAGCAAATATTTTGAATCATATACATAGTTGGCTTTTGCAAAAACAGAAAACAAGGAGTTGCCTGATCCACCACCTCCGTTTAAAACCTTTTCAGTTCCTCCATCAAGATACATGTAGTCGGGATCTTCCAAAACAAAACCTTCGCGGCTTGCCCAGAACCATTCATCTTCGTACTTAATGGCTTCAGTACCTGCAACCACATCGAGGCTGTGTTTTCCACTTTCAATCTTGTAATTCAAAGTATTGGTCCATGTCCACGATAAATTGTGCGACTGTGAGGTGGTTGTACGGTTAATGTCGCTAATTAAAAAGCCCGACTCATAACTGTAATCCATTTTACGTCGGTAGGTCTGGGTGTAATCCACACCATAACTGGTCCTGAAATGCAGTCCATTCATTATTTCGAGGTCGGCATAAATATTTCCAAATATCCGCGATGATTTGCCTTTGTTTTGTTTGTTCTGTTCAATCAATCGAACTGGATTATGTCGGTCCGTCATACCGGGAGCAGGGCCACCCCAACCACCATCAACAGAATGTACCGGAACTACGGGCTGTTGCACCAATGCCAGATACATTACATCGCCGGTCGGGATTTCTGCATTGTAGATTTTTGAAACATTCAGGTTTTCTCCCACTTTCAATTTACCATCCCAAAAATTATAATCGGAATTTAAACGTGCG
This sequence comes from uncultured Draconibacterium sp., assembly GCF_963675065.1. Taxonomy (NCBI): domain Bacteria; kingdom Pseudomonadati; phylum Bacteroidota; class Bacteroidia; order Marinilabiliales; family Prolixibacteraceae; genus Draconibacterium; species uncultured Draconibacterium sp. The sequence goes on from NZ_OY775906.1 coordinate 1,855,821, forward strand.
GTAATTTTATTCGAATTGGTTTCTTTGATAATCCCGTCGTGGTTGTAATAATTCAACGATAGAAGTGAACTTCCTCTCTCATTTCCGTTGGAAATTGTAAGGTTGTACGATTGAATGAGTGAAGTTTGCGAAATTTCGTCGTACCATTGAGTATCAGCCGGACGCATGGTTTGTGCAGGGTCGATGTATTCAGGTAATAAAATTCTGTCGAGCACTGCATTGTCGCCATCCGTGTGCCAGTCGTATTTATAAATACTTGAAGTTGGAGTCAGCCCGTCGTTGATGGCAGCCTGCCAGTTTACATATCCCCGGTCATAGGTATTCAACACATCGAGTTTTGATGTATATTGCTGAACGGTGGCATAAGAGCTGAATTCAACTTTGGTAACTCCTTCTTTCCCTTTTTTAGTGGTGATAAGAATTACGCCGTTGTTTGCCCGCGCACCATAAATACTGGCAGCTGATGCATCTTTTAATACCTGCATCGATTCGATGTCGTTGGGATTAAGTTGCTCAATTCCTCCGGTTGTTGGTACACCATCAATAATATACAGAGGATCGTTACTTCCTCCGCCCATGGTACTACCACCCCTGATCCGAACGGTGGCGTATGATCCAGGATTACCATCGGTAGTTACATAAAGTCCGGCTACCCGGCCTTGCAATGCTTTAACAGCGTTACCGGTTGGCGTTTCCTTCACTTCATCCATTTCAACAACACTGATGGCACCTGTTAAATCAGCTTTTTTCTGAGTTTGATACCCCGTTACAACAATCTGTTCCAAACCAACTGCTTCTCCGTGTAATTGTACGTCGATTGTTGTTTGTCCGCCTACCGCAATTTCCTGCGTGCTCATACCCACAAAACGAAATACAAGTGTTGCATCATCAGAAACAGAAATGGTATAATCACCATCAATGCTTGTAACAGTTCCGTTGGTCGTTCCTTTTTCAACAATAGTAACTCCGGGCAAACTTTCTCCATTAGAGTCCGTCACTTTCCCGGTAACAGTGGCCTGCTGAGCAAACGACACTGTTGAAAGCAAACTCAAGAGGACAATAAATATCCCTTTGCCTGCTTTTTTAAATTTGAATAGTTTCATCATACTTAGATAAGATTAATTAGTTTTTATATAATTTGATTCTCACTTACACTGAAATATCAGCTAATATTGAATTGATCTCTTTCATATCGTAGTTCGGAGTTGCTCCGGTTTTTGTTGCCACAAAAGCACCGGTTGCGCATGCAAATGCCAAAGCTTCATCAGGGGTTTTATCATTAATAAGCGAAGAAATTAAACCGGCCAGAAATGCGTCGCCGGCTCCAACAGTATCAACTGCATCTACCTTAAATCCCGGATGCTCATAAAATTCACCTTCGCAGTACAAAATGGCTCCGTCTTCACCTTTTGTTATACACACCATCTTTATGTTGTATTGTGAAGCAAACCATTTAATCAGGCTTTTCTCGTCGTATTTATGTTTATTGTACCAGTTTGCAAAAACGACTAATTCATCATCATTCATCTTTACAATATCAGCTTTCATTAAAAGCCCTTCAACTACCTTTTGAGAATCGTAAGGTTTTCGAAAATTGACGTCAATGAGCTTAACTCCACTATAGTCTAATAAAAACATGATAGATTCCCGTGAAATAGGATTTCGAGAAGCAAGAGTACCATAAATCAGTAGACCGGATCTTTTTGCTTTATCCATTAATTCGTTTGTCAGTCGAATGTTATCCCAAGCTACGGGCTCACATATTTCATAGGTTGCATTATTGTTTTCATCCAGTTGTACAAGAACTTCACTTGTTGGCAAAAAATCTTCCGTTTGGATATAACTGGTGTCGAGCCCCGAACTATTCAAAAAGTCTTTTAGTTTATTGCCTTCATCGTCATTCCCTATGCTACTGGCAATGGTTGCATCCATACCGATAGCATTCAGATGAAGCGCCACATTCATAGGTGCCCCGCCGGGTTTAGCTCCCGAAGGTAGCCTGTCCCAAAGCACTTCACCAATGCACAATATTTCCTTGTTTTTAATTTTCATGATTAGTTTCTTTTATTGTAATATGATGAGTATTAGTTTCTTTTCATTTTCATCTCAACCTGAATTTCCTCCAGCGATTTCCCCTTGGTTTCAGGAAGGACTTTCCATGCAAAAAAGAAATGGAATACCATCATGATCGCAAAAAAACCAAAGGAGACTCCGCCGCCAACTGCATTGTTTAAAACCGGAAATCCCCATATCAATGCCGCGGCAAAAATCCAATGGGTAAAACTTCCGAGCGCCTGTCCCTGCGAACGGACTTTATTGGGGAATATCTCGGAAATGACCACCCAAAGCACAGCTCCTTGTGAAAAAGCAAAAAACGCTATAAAGCCCATTAGGTAAACCATTACCCCATATCCTCCAAGACCAGAGTAATTTTCAGTAAAGAAGGATTTTGAAAGCATTCCAAGAAAGAATACCATCCCTACAGAACCAACCATTAACAAAGTACGTCGTCCGTATTTATCGATAAGAAAAAGAGCTACAAAGGTGAAAAGCAAGTTGGTGGCACCAACCGAAATGGATTGAAGTAAAGATATATCGGTTTCGAACCCAGCCATTTCGAAAACACGCGGGGCATAAATCATTATAGCATTAATACCGGCTAACTGGTTAAAAGCTGCAATCAGAATGGCAATCATCACCGGGAAACGGTTTTCTTTCACAAACAGGTTACCATGACCAATAGCTTCTTCCTGCTCAACCGATCTCTTGACAATCTGCACTTCTTCTTCCGGGTTTTCAGCCTTTATGCGTTGAAAAACGGCAAGTGCTTCTTGGTTACGTCCCTGGTTAACCAGCCATCTGGGGCTTTCAGGAACCAGGTTTAGCAATAAAAAGAAAGATAGAGCGGGTATTGCTTCCACACCGATCATCCAACGCCAGGAATCGAGTTCAATGGTGCGTGCAAGGAAATAATTAACTGCAAAGGCCAGAAAAATGGCCGTTACAACAAAAAACTGGTTGAGCAGCACCAAACGACCACGCTTTTCTGCTGGCGAGATTTCGGCTATATACATTGGTGTTACTACTGAAATACAGCCTAACATTACACCGGTAATCAACCTGAAAAACAGAAGCATCCCCCAGTTAATGGCAAAAGCGCTTCCCAGCGAAGCAAGAAAAAATATCGCTGATAAAAATACCAGTGATTTGCGCCGCCCGAATTTTTCTGCGGGTTTCCCTATTATTAATGTACCGATTATAGTACCCACAATGGCAACTGCTATGGTAAACCCAAGCCAAAAACTATTTAAATTATATAACTCTTCGAGTTGTGTAGTTGTACCCGACATCATGGCAATGTCGTAGCCAAAGAGAAATCCGCCTAAAGCAATGATCAATGCGACGGTTAAAACGTTCTGTTGTTTCATTTCGATTCAGAATTATTGGTTTAAAACTCTGAAGCGAAAGTATTGGACGGATGAATTAAAAGCTTGAATGATTGTTACAAATGAAAGTAGATTTGATTCATGCTACGTGGATTCTTTATAGTACGATATTGCACATGTAACATAAATACAATATTTCGAAACAAAATTACAATTGATGATATAACAACTAATATTCATGGGGTTACCTGGATGGAAATAGAATAAAACTCCATTTTTCAATTTATGTATAAACCATTGATGAAATATGATCCCTAACCGGGCACCAGAAGAAATCCAAATAAAAAAAACACACACTTAAAGTCAATACCTTAAGTGCTTTTTTATTTTACAAAGGAGTCAAAAAAGTCATCCTACACGAGACTTTACCGAGAACAAACATTTTTTGAGATACCAGACATTTATTTAAGCTTATATTTTACAATTAAAACGAGTTAATCTTTACCTCAATTTCATTCATACCTGACTCCAGTCGCAATGAACCAAACGAGAGGTCCATTGTCTTCCCATTCAACCTAACCACAGCAGTTTTTGGGAAATCCATTTCAAATTCGGCGACCATGTTTGCCGGAATTTCAATTTTGTATTTAAATAAACTGTTGCTTATTTTATGATAATCTCCTTTTATCTGTCCGCGAATGGTAGGCACAACAATTGAGCTGCTTTTAAGGCTGGCCATTTGAGGTTTAATAATTGCCATACCGTAGCCCGGTGTTTTGGGCTGAATTCCCCATAAGTAACGTGGCACAATATTGGCAGGCGCTGCTCCCCAGGCATGGTTCCAATCGGAGTTCGGTTTATATCTCATATCCCAGGCTTCTATGGTAATTGTAGAGCCAACTTTAATCATATTGTACCAACTTCGGTTGTGGGTGGCAGTCATTAATTCCAGTGCATAATCGGCTGCTCCGGCGTTATACAGGCCTTCCATTAAATACTGAGCTCCGTAAACACTGCATGCCATTCCGCGTTTTTTTATATAATCGGCTACTGATTTTTTATATTCTTCCGGAACAATATCAAAGGCCAGTGGCAATATGTTGGAGTGAATAGCACCGTGGTCGGTTTCAATACCATCTTGGAAATAGCCTTTTTCTTTGTTAAACAACAATTCATTCATCGATTTTTTAACTTGTGCCGCACGCATTTCAAAATCAAGTACTTCTTCTGGTTTATTCAAAACCCGGGCAAATTCGGCCATTATTTTCATGTTTTTGTAGAAGAAACTGTTGATTACCGTACTTACCGGGGTAAATACAAAACCATCTCGTTCGCCCTGCGGCCAGTCTTTTGGAAGTTTCCAGCCTGTGTCTTTTTGTGCCGGTGGCCAATCCACAATATCACGCACACGCTGGGTGGTATCGGCAAATCCCAGTTTGGCCATAAATTCGCCGGTTAGTTTTGGCGATTGCGTACTAATCAGGCCTTCCTGGTATTCCAGCTCCATTAACGTTTTGTGCTTTAATGGCTCGTAATATTTTTTAATTAATTCGGTATTACCGGTGTACATATAATCGGCATAAAACATCAAAGCCACATGCAATTGCCATTCGGTGGGCCAGGTAGGCTTAACCATAAAATACTCGATGGTTTTTCGGGCAATTGAATACTCATTATCAACACAATAGTGACTCAGTTGATTCAAATATGCATCGGCTTCGTATGGAATACGTTCGCGATCGCCATCCACATAATAGCCTGCAAAGGTGGTAGCTTTCATCGAATACTTGCACAGATCCCATACCTGGTTTAATATTGGATTGGAACTGGTGAACGAGCTTGTTGAGTAATCAAAATAATTAAAGTAGGCGACCTGAATAGCCTGTTTGGGATCGAAAGTATCGCCTACCCCTTCAATTTCGACATACCGGAACGGCATAATTACGGGAAACGAATCCGGCAGAGCCACTGCCATATTATTGGTATTTCTCTCATCCGGAACAAGTTCAATCTGATATGTATCTTTTCGGGGTGTAACCGCCAATTCAACTTCCTGATAACGAATTGTTCCACCCGGATTTTGATCAATTTTTCCATCCAGCAGTTTTTCACCTAACCTTATTGTTAAGGTTTCCGCAGCTTTCGGTTTATAGTTTAACATTAATGTACCAAAAGCATCTTTCCCGTAATCCAGAAAATAACTGCCATCGGCGTTCTTTTTTGAATCAACAGGTTTAATCTTTTCTATTTGAAAGAAATTTGAAGACGTTATATCACCTTTGAATGAGCCGGTTTGAAATTGTTGAACTTCTGAATATTCTGAAAGTCGGTTATCTTTATCAAATACACGTACTTTCCAGAAATAACTGGTGTGTGGTTTTAAAGGTTCACTACCCAATTCAACATCGGCTGATTTATTGCTGCGAACCTGTCCACTGTTCCATACATTTCCAATATTCTTATCAATCAGATCTTTGCTTGATGAAACCAATAACTGGAAGGCTTTTTGAATGCCAGCCTCCGCAGGTACAACCCAGCTAAACTCGGGTTTGCTGTCCTTAATTAATGTTCTTGAAGGCTCGCGTATGAACTCAACAGTAAGTCCAGTAGGAACTCCGGAATATGGGTCGGCATATTTCTCACCCAATTCATCGCTTTTGGCACGTAGCTCAAGAAGTACATCTTTGTATTTTGGATCGTTAATGAGGTTATTTGTTTCTTTTGGATCGTCTTTTAGGTTGTACAACTCTTCCAACGATTTATCGTTAACATAGCGCATGTATTTCCAATCGTCGGTTCTTACTCCTTCACTCGGGGGGATACTTTCAAACTCCCACAGGTGTTCAATTAAAATGGTATCGCGATCTATTGATTTTTTTTCGCCTGATACAACCGGCATTAAACTTTTCCCTTGCCACATTTCAGGCACTTTAACTCCAACCAGATCAGCAATTGTTGCAGGCACATCGATGTTTAAAGCCATATCATCGATATCCTTGTGCTCTTTAACCCTCGGGTCATAAATAATCAGCGGTACTCTTATCGAGTTATCATACATCAGCCATTTCCCGGAGATTTGACGTTCTCCCAGGAAAAAGCCATTGTCGCCCATCAAAATAATAACGGTATTATCGTCCAGTCCTTTCTCTGCCAGCTTCTTTCGAATACTGGTAATCTCCATATCAACCCCATAAATCATACGGTAGTATCCTTTTGTGCTGCGTTGATATTTTTCCGGAGTATCATCCCTCCAGGTCCAGCGTAAACGGTTGAATCCATCGCGCACAATTTGGGGCAAGGCGTAAAAATACTTATCATCGGCCAGTTCCGGACCGGGCATGTCCATATCCTGGTACAATTTCCCCGGCTCTTCCTGCCAAAAATATTGTAATGGAGCTCCATCATGTGTGTGTGGTGCACTAAAACATAAGGACAAGGAGAAAGGTTGGTCTTTCGGTGCATTGTCCAGAAAATCGAGTGCCTTTTGTCCGGTGTAACGGGTAAGATGAACGGTGTCACCATTTAATGTTTTATAGTAGTAACCTCTGTAATCGTTGAACTGATTGGCCCGGTCGTAATCTTCAATAACATCGAAAAGTTTATCCTTTTCAGTATAGTTAACACCAAATTTTCCGAAAAATCCGGTGTAATAACCAGCCTGCTTTAAAACCACCGGGTAAGATGTTTCCATAAACTCACTACGAATATCACTGGTTTGAAAAGTATACTTATGTGTACGTTCATGCAAGCCTGTAAAAATACTTGAACGACTTGCCGAACAGATTGGAGTGGTAACTATTGCATTTTTAAAATAAACTCCGCTTTCCGCCAGTTTATCCATTTCCGGGGTTGTAGCAAGTTGATTACCTGCATACCCCAAAGCACTCCAACGCTGATCGTCGGTAAGAATAAAGATTATATTGGGTTTTTCTGTTGTCGTTTTTTTCTCTTTTGCCAGTAGTACCTCACTTCCAAAAATCGAAATCTTAAAAATCAGAATAAAAATAACGATGGTGACTTTCACTATTTTTTCATTCATAGTATATTGGTTGGTTTTTAATTTGCATCTCTGTTTTATCGTTTGATAAAGCCTCTTTATTTCAGCAACCACAATGGGAATTGGCCAATCATAAAATAGGTAGTTTTCTATTTTATACCTGTTTTCATTTGACAATATGCAGCTAAAGTTAAGAGACACTTTTTATATTCTATAATTAAATTAAAGGAATGTTGTGATGTTGTTGACTTTTAGCCTGATGTTAAGGGATATCGATATTTCAACAAGCTTATTATTCGGTTATACAGCGTTTGCTCATGAAAGCAGAATGTTGTTTTGAAAGTTGTAAAATCGCCCCCATGCATTTCGTTTTAATCACCAGTCGAGCAATCGCTTTTCACCCTCCAAAGCTTTGATATCGGAAATTTCCTGCGACACTTCAATCACTCCTTTATAATTCCCGGATTTATCGCGTACCGTAAAATACTGGATCAGAATAAAGTCTCCCTTCATTTTTAGTCAGCAAATTCTTATTTCTGGTTTCAATAAACCAGTAAAGATATTTCAGGGGGAGCTCAATAACTCCCCTTTTTTTTGCTGATTAATCAACAAACAGTCAGTCAGATTACCTCCTAATTATCAATAATTTAACGTAATTTTTATTTAATGACTTATTTGTCTTTTATAGAAAAGCTTCGTAAATTATTTCAACCAACAATATGAAGCAGACGGAAGTAAAACACTTTGTTAATGACTGCGATAAATTGATGGAATGAACAGGATCGGGGAAGATCATTAAGCTATTGATGAACAAACAGATAAAGATGTTCTTGCTATTGCCAACTCAATATAAGTGGATATTGCAGGAGTTGAGGTATATTAATTAAAACATTAAACATTATGAGAAAACTTTCATTATTTATGGTACTTATCAGCATCGTAGCTTTTGTATCATGCGAAAAGTCTGATCTTGTAACAGAAGATCAGCAAGAACTAGTTACCAAAAGTGCTAAAAAGGTTCTAAACTTCAGAACGCACTTATCAGGAGATAATGAGGTGATTCCTGTAGAAACGATGGCTACGGGACAAGCTATCTTCCAACTAAGTAAAGATGGAACTGAATTGTCGTACAAACTTATTGTTGACAGTATTGAGAATGTTACCATGTCGCATATCCATTGGGCAGCAGAGGGGGAAAACGGCCTGGTAGTTGCTTGGTTGTATCCGTCTGCACCACCACCACAGCTTATCGAAGGATATTTTAGTGTTCTGGCCGAAGGAGTAATTATGGACTCCAATCTGGTCGGTCCACTTGAAGGTATGACTGTAATAGATTTGGTTGATCAGATTTATGCAGGCAAAACCTATGTAAATGTACATACAGTACAAAATCCGGGAGGTGAACTTAGGGGACAGATAAGCGGTAATATGCCCCAAGGCAAGTAAGGCTTAAGACAAAAATGATCTTAAATCGCCAACAGGAGGCGCAGTCTAAGGACTTCTTTTAAAGCGACTACAGCCCCCCATTTGGTTTTAGTCGGACACAAACGGATAAAATGTAAAAAACTATAACGCAGAAGTGCATTATAGTTTTTTATATTTTCTACGTGTTCAATATTTAATTTGAACATACAAAAAACACTACCTTCCTCGCCTATTCCTCTCTCTACTGCACCTTATCTACAACAGTAGTTATGTAATAGTTAGATATAGGCGAGGTTGCAGGTTTCATTCTATTTCAAACTTACTGTTTCTTTCAAATGTATGTCTTTTGAAGAAGTTCCAACCAGGAATTCAAGGTTACACAAATCGTTTTGCCAACTGCTACTTTCTTCATCCCAGTAACGTAAATCGTCAACTGGAATTTCGAGTGAAACAGTCTTTTCTTCTCCGGGTTGAAGAGTCACCCTTGAAAATGCCTTCAGCTCTTTATCAGGCCACTCTACTGATGGATTAATGCGGTGTACGTACACTTGTGGAACTTCATCAGCCTGCATCGATCCGGTATTCTGAATAGTAAAACGAAGCTCTATCACATCGTTAGCCTGGTATGATTCTTTGTTGGTTTTCAGTTCTGAATAATTAAAATCTACATAAGAAAGGCCGTATCCAAACGGGTAAAGTACGGGAAGATCTTTTGAATCGAACCAACGATAGCCTACAAATAAACCTTCAGAATAGGGCGCATCCGGACCGTTAACCGGACGACGGAAAAATGCACTAAAATCAATTTCTTCCTTGTCCACAGAATCTGTTTTTATGTCATTCTTTCTGTATTGCGATACAAATACATCATTTTCCTTCACCACTTCTTTTTTCTGTGGATACGTTCCCAATGCAAAAGCCGGCGAATCTTCCAGTTTCAACGGGAAAGTAAATGGTAGTTTTCCTGATGGTGCGATATTACCAAGCAGAATATCGGCAAGCGCATTACCCCCTTCTAAACCATTCCACCAGCCCTGAACCATTGCTTTTGAAAGATCGTTCACTTTTCTTAAATCACAGGGGCCACCTGAAATGATAACGGTTACCAGGTTTGGATTTGCCTCAGCCAGGGCCTGGGCAATTTCATCTTGACCTACCGGCAAATCGATGTTTTCACGGTCGCTACCTTCTGTTTCGATTGATTTATTCGTACCGGCAAAGTATAGAACAATATCAGCTTCTTTCGCCAATTTTACGGCTTCAGCAATAAATTCCGGGTCAGCAGCTTCGTCTATTGTTTCGGCGTTGTTTGGATTTGGCACAGGAGGGCCCCACGATCGAACATAGTTTTTATAACCACGAGCATAATTAATTGTGGCAGCATCACCAATTCTATTTTGCAAACCTTTTAAAGGTGTAATTTCATAAAGCGTTTTTATGCCAGCTCCCATACCTCCTGCCGCGGTTGATAAAACAGCATTCTGACCAATTACTGCAATATTTTTTACCTTATTCAAATCAAAAGGAAGAATATTGTTCTCATTTTTCAACAATACAACAGATTTGCTGGCCACTTCGTAGGCAATACGTTGCTCTTCTGGTTGGGAAGCCATTACAATATTTGCGTCCTCCTCGGGAATAGCTTTTACGGTATAACGAACTCTCAGTATTTCACGCACTTTGTCGTCAACAACTGATTCTGGTATTTTTCCAATATTTATGGAGTCAATTAATGCAGGGCCCAAATAAGTATCTCCGGTCATTTGTACGTTGAGTCCACCCAATGCAGCACCCATGGTACTATGTGTTCCTCCCCAGTCAGAGACGGTCATCCCATTAAAGCCCCATTCGCCACGCAGAATTTCATTGTTCAGATATGCATTTTCACTGCACCAGAATCCATTAACTTTATTGTAAGCCGTCATTACGCCCCAGGCTCCGCCTTCTATAACTGCAGCCTTAAATGGTTTTAGATAGATCTCACGCAGCGTACGTTCATCCACTATAGCATTTACGGTACCCCGGTCGTTTTCCTGGTTGTTTACCGCATAATGTTTTAAACATACAGCTCTTCCCTGGTCTTGTACACCTTTTACGTAACCAACTGCCAGTGCACCTGCAAGCAGCGGATCCTCGCTAAAATATTCATATGTGCGCCCTCCTACAGGAATACGTTGTATGTTCATTGCCGGTCCTAAAATCATATCTTTCCCCCTGCGAATTGCTTCATGCGCCATTCCTGTTCCATATTTATAGGCAAGTTCGGTTGACCATGTGGCTGCTAATGCCGATCCGGTTGGGAAATAGGTTGCTGAATCAAGTTTCCATCCTTTGGGCATGAACATATCTCCGATTTCTTCCCGTATTCCAAAAGGTCCGTCAGCATATCTAATCTCCTGAATGCCTAGCCTTGGAATTCCTTCTGATGACATGATCGTTTTACTGTGAAGCATTTCAACTTTTTCTTCCAGGCTCATGCCTTTGATAATTTCGTTGATTTCTTCATCGTGTTTTGTCAACTCCTGTTGAGGTGTTGTAGTTTTTTGGGCGCATGCTACCGCTACAATAATGATGCTTACGGCAACTGTCGCCAATATGAATAATCTTTTCAATTTCATCCGTTTAAAATTTTCAAGTTTTGTAATATTTACTTTAAAATTTGAGAACGGATGTAAGCGCTCCGCTCTCACATAAATTTTTTTAATCATCTTTTTCGTGTGGTTATGATTAAATAAATTCATGTTCGTTTCATAATTTGTTATTTTAATTTTGTTTATTCCTCACCAAACTCCAGATAAAAATCGAAGTATGGCAGAACCTGTTGAGGAATACGCCCCTCTTTGGTATAAATTCCACTTCCGTGCGTACCAATATATTCCTCGGCAAAATGGGTAATTCCAACGTTTTCCAATCGCTGACTGAACATGTCGCATTGCAATGTAAACCGGTCTCCGGCATTTCGGCCCCAGTCGAGTTTAATGGCTTTTAGCTGTTGCAGGTTTTCAAGATTGTCATCGATCATATGAACGGGCATATTATCATACCATTTCTGCAATACATCCTGATTAACAGTGAGCTCATCGCCGTTATAAACAAATGGGAAATCGCAATAAAACGGAGGATTATCGGGATTCGGCGACCACGAGCGGCCAAAGGCCATCATCACACTCCCGAAATAGGATCTTTTTAATCCTTCAAGCGTTTTGATTGTAGACAATTCCCTGAATGTAGTACTGTTTGGACCATACTCAGCAACAATGGTTAAAGCTCCCGGGCTAATTGCATAAACGGTACTAAATATATCGGGATGGTGCATGGCAATTTTTAAAGCACCATATCCTCCCATGCTGTGTCCGGTAATTCCACGGCTTTCTTTTTTCGGAATCGTACGGTAATTTTCATCCATATACTTAACCAGATCGAAAGCTGTAAAATCTTCCCAGTCTCCAAATACACCCGAATTACTGTAGAAACTTCCCTGGTATGTTGTTTTTTCGTCGGGAATAACCATTATAAAAGGCTTTATTCTGTTATCGGCAATCGAATAATCAAGAAGACCGGACATCATGGCCATCATTTTATTATCGCCCATAAATCCATGAAGGAAATAGATAACCGGATAACGCTGATCGCTGTTTTCATAGTTCGGAGGAAGATAAACCGAAACAGCACGATTTGGATTCTCGCCAAAATCATTTTCCAGACTTTGAGAATAAATCGTATCGGTTACAACAGTTCCTGTATCGCTTTGAGCAAAAGACAATAAGGAAACATTTAGAAAAACAATGAATAATAGAAATTGGATTTTCATAGTCAGAATTTAGGTTCTTCGAAATTTAATAAAAATAAAAAAGATGAGTGCATTAATCTATGGTCTGTCTTAATTATATGCGGAGATCCATCAATGTAGCTTTAATTTTCAAATAGCCTGAAATTCATAAGGTTTCCCGGCCACAAGAGCCAAAAAACCTACAATCCAACTGCTAACAAAAACTACTTTTGTGTGAATTAATCCGCTGTTCATCTTTGTTCGAAAAAAAGGCAACAACAATCTCCTTATCGTATTACGTTTAAGGAAAGTTGAGTGTTGTTGCCATTACTATTTAACTTATCTACAAATAATGCTATTTGAATAAAAGCGGAGCAAACGTATTTAAATAAATTCGCCAATTGGCCCAGGTATGCCCGCCTTCAGTAACATAGAAAGTGTGTTCCAAACCATTCTCAGTCAATTTAGAATCCAGCTTTTGTGCACTTTCATAAACAAAATCAGTGTTACCACAAGCCAACCAATACAGTTTGTAACCTGCTTTTTTTAATCCTTGAAGCTTCTCATCAATATCAGGTTGTTCGCCCCAGATTCCCATACTTAGCGGGCAGATATACTGGAACGTTCCGGGATATTCGTTAGCTGCAGCAATGGTGTGACCACCGCCCATTGAAAGACCGGCAATAGCACGATGATCAGGATCGGCAATAACACGGTAATTCTTTTCAATGTATGGCACAATATCCTTAACAATACTATGAACATATTTATTGCTGTTCGCCGGATCTCTGTAATCCACATCGCTTACAGGTAATTGTGTAGTTTGTGCTGCCATTTGATTTGGATTTCCGTTGGGCATAACACAAATCATAGGCTTTGCAAGTCCTTTTTCAATCAGGTTATCCAGAATCTGACGGGTACGTCCCATCGAACTCCAGGCATCTTCGTCGCCACCGGCACCGTGAAGCAGGTATAAAACCGGGTAGCTTTTATCGCTGGTTTCGTAGCCATAAGGCGTGTAAACAAACATTCTCCTGTTTATTTTTAATGTTGGAGAATCGTACCACACCTGATGAAGATTTCCGCGTTTTTCGGCTTCAAAATAATTCTCCGTTTTTTCTCCCGGCACCAACAGTACGCTAAGGTAACGCGAACCATCGCGCTGCATAAAAGTGTTAGTCGGATCATTTACGGAGATACCATCAACAATAAAACTGTAGGTATACAATTCAGGCTCTGGCAATGGTAATGTAATCGACCACAAACCTTTTTCATCTTTCGTTAGATCAAGGCTTCCCGGCACATCCATTTCGCCAAACGACGTTTTCATTTTAACGGTAGGCGTAAATCCCCCGGTAATTTTTACGGTATCGGCTTGGATGCCAGAAACCGAAAGGTAACCTGATTTTCACCTATTTCCGGTGAAACGATCGGTTCCCTGTTCATAAAGTTAGTTAGCTCCTGAGCATTTGCATCTACCATAATTGACAGACAAGCAATAACTATTAAAAATATCTTTTTCATTTGTTTTAGTTTACGATGTTGCTAATTCTAAACAGGTAATAAAAGATCCGGCACTACCGCACCGGATCTTAATTTTATTTAAAAAGTAATGGAGCAAATTCACTAAGATAAACCCGCCAATTGGTCCAAACATGACCACCTTCGGTTTCCACGTAAGTGTATTTCATTCCCATACCATCAAGTTTTGCGCGAAAGTCCGTGTTGGTCTGATACAAGAAATCGGTTTTGCCAATTCCAATCCAATACAGCTTGTACCCGTTATCCATTTGGGCTTTTAGTGTTTCGTCAAAATTCTCATAAACTTTCGACTTCATTGCGGCATCCGGCATAATAGCTGCTGAAAACAATCCAACGTAATCGAAAGTATTCGGATAGTAGCGTGAAATGTGCAAAGAATGGTAGCCTCCCATAGAAAGGCCTGCAACGGCACGGTCGGCTTTGTCGGCTTTCACCCGATAATTGCTTTCAACAAATTTCACAATATCCATAAATGTTGCTTCATACGTACCATCCATGGTGTTTGGCAATTGCATGTTAGGTTTGTACAATCCTTTTGGCGATTCACCGGGCGCCGCTTGCTGAGCTACATTGCCGTTGGGCATTACCACGATCATTGGTTTTGCTTTTCCCTGCGCAATCAGGTTATCCAGAATCTGAGAAGTTCGTCCAAGAGCAATCCAGGCTTCTTCGTCGCCACCCATTCCGTGTAACAAATACAAAACCGGATATTTATCCTTACTTTCTTCGTAACCCGGAGGCGTATAAATGGTAATGCGTCGCTTCATATCATTTCCCGGAGAATCGTACCAACGACGGGTAACTGAACCATGTGGCACATCCTGCACATTGTACAAATCGCCTTTTCCACCACCAACAATAAAAACATCAGTGATTGAAGCCACGTCGCGAATCATATAAACATTATTCGGATCGGTATTGGTTACACCATCTACGCTAAATGAGTAGCTATACAGATCAGACTCCAGAGGTTGTGTAGTAAAACTCCATATGCCGTTTGCATCCTTTTTCAACAACGCTTTTCCCGGGGCATCAAATACCCCCCACTGCGTTTTAATTTTCTCTGTTGGTAGAAAATCACCGGTAATTCTTACCGTATCGGCACTTGGTGCATTGAAACGAAATGTTACACTGTTATCGCTGTTTATTTCCGGCGAAACAATGTTCTGGCCACCAAATAAAGCCTGCTGTGCATAAATATTCAGGCCAAGGATTAAGACCAGAATAGTTGTAATTGAGATTTTTAATTTCATTTTTGTATACATTATTGTTAGTGAACTATTTTTCTGTATCACAATAGATTACCGTTCGCTACAATTTTGTAGCGTCTGTAACATTCACACTTCCCGGTGTTTCAAGTACCGACCATGTTGCACCTCCGGAGCTAATCAATGCCTCAAGATTCAAAATACCCAGATTGTCTCCTGTAATTGTTAATGATCCGGCATTGTCTAGAATGGTAATACCACCTTCCCCCTCGCGCAGGTACATCGTGTTTTCACCGTTCATGTAATAAGAGCCACCAACCATTACACCTTCCATACCATACCACGTAAGGTCAACATAATATCCATTTGACAGCTGGCCAATTGCATCAATTCCATCTTTCACCGAGTAGGTTCCTGAAAGTGATGTTGCATTTGCATCGGCAACAAGTTCCAAATATGCATAAAAAACATCATCTGCAAAAACCGTAATTTTGTGCATGGTACTTCCTTCAATAGGTGTTGCACCTTGCGCACCGCCCATTGCCGGAGATGTTGTTTCATCCGTGTAAGTGAAGGTTGGCGTGTATGGATCGGGCTGATAAGCATACGTAAATGCTCCGGTAAGTTTAAGCACGGTTTCATTGGCCAGATAAAGAATTCCGCTAACCGTGTAATTACTGTCCTGAGCTGCAATACTTATTGTACCGTCCGTAATTTGTTGTCCGTTAAAAGTTGTGCCCTCTGCTCCAAGCAAATAGGTTCTGTTAGCGGCTTGATTACTTGGCGTAAAGTCAGAAGCAGGCAATATATAATCGGTTGAAAAAAGTTTCATACTTAAAGTATTCGACCCCTCGTCCGTCAAATTTACAGAGAATGTATAAAGCGGACCATCTTTTACCCGGTCCTGTGTTCCAAGTACAGTAAGATCATACACCTCGGGAGGTGAATATTTCCCGGTAAGTGGATCAAGCGAATCTTCCTCGCACGAAACCAGCACAAAATTGGCGGCCAGGAGGAACATAAATAATTTCCATATAGTTTTCATCTGTTTAGAATTTTAAATTTTTTATGGCAACAGATGGAATTCGCATGAGATGTAATTATCTCTACTGGTGTGAATTCCATACTCATGCTCATTTCATATGATTTATTTTTAATTTTTTAAGTTCTGTAAACCGGAGAAATTACCAACCCGGATTTTGAACAATATTTTTGTTTAACTGAATCTCGGTTGATGGAAACGGGAATAAGGTATTTCGTTCCTGAAATCCGTATTTTCCTTCGCTGTTTCCGGTTGATTTAAAAGTTACGGCACCGTTTGAAGTCATAACCGGATACTCTTTACCCTGACCTGACAATGCTGATTCGGCATCGCCCCAGCGAATTAAATCCTGGTAGCGAACATCCTCGAAACATAGTTCAAGCCTGCGCTCAGTTTTAATGGCCTCCATTGTTGCAGTTTTATTCTCCAGTTTAGCACGCGAACGAACCATATTCAGGTAAGTATCGGCCTTGCTTTGGTTACCTGCCAGCAAGTTGGCTTCTGCCGCCATAAGAAGCACATCGGCATAGCGCATAATACGCACGTTGTGATCCCAGGTGAAGTTAGAACCTGCCGCCGGTACTGCATCTTTGGTAATTCTTGTTTTCCAGAAAAAATATCCTTCAGCAATAATTGTTTTTCCGGGATCCATACTGGCACCCATTTCCTGAATTTGCTCATAGGTTTTCAGCGTACGGTTCAAACGATATCCGTCTTCACCTTCTTCAGCAACGAATGCATCGTATAAGTCTTTTTGTGGTAAACAAAAGCCCCAGCCCAGATCTGATAATCCCATAGCCGTAACCGGTTTAGCTGTGAAACGGTCGGTACGGAAATGTATCATTAAGTGCCAGAAATCGAAGTTATCCCACACGTTGTTGGCGTCAACAACACGGTTCACCTCAAACATCGATTCGCTATTGTTCTTATTCGAGAAAGCAAAGATATCATCGTATTCGCCCTGATATAAAGCGTAAAGATTTGAGCCGATTACCGTTTCGAAAGCTGCAGCCGATTCTGAATTTTTCCCTTGATACAGGTAGGCTTTACCTAATAAGGTTTGTGCGAATTGTTTTGTAACACGGTAAACCGAATTATCATTTACGCCTGATTTTTCCAATAAACTTCCCGAGGCAATTGCCTCAGTTAAATCGGTTTCAACCAAAGCCCATAATTCAGACGGATCTCCGTTTGTCTTTTGATATTCCGACGGATCCAGTGGATGATCTACCAAAGGAGGCGTTCCCCACAACGAAATGAGATCGATATAAGCCAATGCACGAAATACTTTTGCTTCAGCAATCATTTGCTTTTTAACGTCTGAATCGGGTTGGATATATTGCATTACAATATTGGCATTGTATATAATATTGTAATAGCTCTGGAAACATCCCGAAAGAAAACCGTGTTCGGCACTAAATGTAAATTCGTTCATTTTTTCTAGGTCGTTGTTGTCGCCACGGTCAGCACCACCAGCCCACACATCATCTGAACAAATATTTTTCAGGAATTTGTAATTGTACATCATTCCGCGCAATTCGCCGTAAATTGCGGTTACTGCTCCTTCGGCACTTTCGTCGCTGCCATAATATTCTTCTAAACTAATAGCACCTTTTTGCACTATATCCAATTCATCTTCGCACGAAAGCATGGTGAAAACCATTGCAATGGCGGCTAAATATATTATTGTTATTCGTTTCATTTTTATTCGATTTTTTTGGTTAAGATTAGAATGACACATTAAAACCAAATATGATTTTCTTTGAGTTAGGATAACTTCCTTTATCAACTCCCAGTGCGTTTCCAACACCGGTAACTTCCGGGTCGAAACCTTTATATTTTGTAAAGGTGAAGTAATCTTCGAGCGATGCATAAACCCTTAGTCTTTTCATTCCCACTTTATCGAGTACGGAACCAGGGAGTGTGTAACCCAACTGAATTTGTTTTATTTTGAAATATGAACCATCGAAAACTGCAGCCGAAGAGGTATAATATTTATCCAGATCATTGGCTCCTGCACGAGGTCTGATTCCATTTGTGTTATCGGCGGTCCATCTGTTTTCAGTAAAATAGGTTAAACTGTTAACGGCATAATCAGTACGGTTCAGACAAGAGTAAATATCATTTCCATACGATCCCTGACCGAACACGATTGCATCAAAACCTTTATAGGCTGCATTTAAAGTAATACCGTAAGTCAGATCAGGCATACCTTTTCCGAGGTCAACTTTATCATCATCGTTAATGATATCATCCGAATTCTGATCGACAAAAACAGGATCTCCGGTAGCTGCATCGATGCCTTCAAACTCGTAACCATAAAAATACCAGGCTGGTTTCCCAACTTCAAAACGGGTAATACCACTGGTGGTATGGAAACCTGTTCCGGGGATATAATCCAGCGATTCGTGAATATTGGTTACTTTGTTTTTAATTGATGAGATATTTCCTCTCACATCGTAGGAAAAATCACCTTTCATGTCTTTCCATCCAAGTTCCAGCTCAAAACCGGTGTTTTCGATATTACCTGCATTAATAGGCGAAGCGGTATTACCTACAATTGTAGAAGGGGTAATTCCGGTTACAATCAAGTCCTTGGTTTTTTTAACGAAGTAGTCAAAAGTCATGGATAACTTGCTTTTCAGGAATCGGGCATCAATACCGATGTCGGTTTGTTCGTTGGTTTCCCATTTTAATTCCTTGTTACCAGTTGTTGATGGTTTGTAACCAATACTGTATACCGGCGAAGTGCTAAACGGATAACTGCCTGTACTTGTAACAGCGGTGCGGTACGCGAAACTACCCAGGCCTGCCAATGAACCGTTTTGTCCCCAGCTGGCACGCAACTTCAAAAAGTCTATCCAGGATGAAGCATCCTGCATAAATGATTCTTTAGAAACTACCCAACCAACAGATCCTCCGGGGAAGTAGCCCCAACGGTTGTCAAACGGCAGGTAAGCCGAGTCGAAAGCATCGGCACGCATTACAATTTCTGACAGGTACTTTTCGTCGTAATTATACCCTAAACGACCAAAATAACCGTTTTGAGTGCGTATAGTAGGTTGGCCACCTGAAACATCTTTAATGGCTTCTGATGTGGCATAAGCAAAATAGTAGTAACGCGGATCATCTCTTTGTACACCAAAATCATCATCGGTACCGGTTTTACTTCCTGAAACACCAAATGAACGAATTTTTGTAAACGATGTACCCACCGTCGCAGACAGATTGTGTTTATCGAACGAACGGTTGTAAGTGGCAAAGTTTTCCCACTGAATCCGAATGTTATTCGAACTGGATGCATCTAATCCCATATAGTTCTGATACGACTGGGAGTTGGCATAATAATCCTGCGAATAGCCATAACTTTCACCGGCACTTAGCAGGTACGAAAAACGCGTTGTTAAAACAAGGTCTTTAATAGGCTTCAGGTTTAAAAAGGCTGTTCCGTTAATATTAAAACCAGAGCTTTTTGAATAGGAATTATCACGCATAATTAGCGGATTGAGATTTTCGCTGGTGAGAAATGGCGAAACGCTATAGTAGTTACCGTTTCCATCGCTCAACAGCTCGCCAACACCGGTAGCCCGGTAGTTAGCCAGGG
Source organism: uncultured Draconibacterium sp. (assembly GCF_963675065.1). Lineage (NCBI taxonomy): Bacteria > Pseudomonadati > Bacteroidota > Bacteroidia > Marinilabiliales > Prolixibacteraceae > Draconibacterium > uncultured Draconibacterium sp. The sequence continues at coordinate 1,875,794 of NZ_OY775906.1, forward strand.
CAGATGCCATATTATCCGGCATATTATCTTCGGTGTAGGTTACTGCAGTCATCGGATCGAGCTGCAACGTGCTCAAAATAAGCGAACCGTATTCTGATCCTTCCGAAACCGATCTTCTTTCGTAGTATTCCAACTGATTGTTTGTACCAACTTCTAACCAGGGCTTAATGTTGTAGTTGGTATTTATCATGCTGGTATAGCGCTTATAAGTATCGGCATCGCCAACTACCATACCGTCGTTATCCAATATACTGCCCGACAAATAATAACTTCCTTTTTCGTTTCCTCCCTGGAAACTGATGTTGTGACGCTTCATTACCGACGATTCAAAAATCTCGTTCACCCAATCGGTATTTTGCTCAAAATCCCAATATTGGTAAACACGATCCATGCTAAATTTGCCGGCTTCAGTCCAATAATCGATAAATTGCTCCGAGTTCATTACCTGAGGAGTTTTGCCTATACTTTGTATGGTATATTGAAAATCGTAAGAAAGAGTACCTATCCCCTTTTTACCTTTTTTCGTGGTTATTAAAACTACTCCATTACCGGCTTGGGCACCATAAATCGCTGCCGATGCAGCATCTTTTAAAATTTCCATGCTCTCAATATCGTTAGGCTCGATACCTGCAATCGACGAGGCAATACGTCCGTCGACCACATACAATGGAGAAATTGAATTATTAGAGTTGATACCCCTGATTCGGATAGTTGGTGAACTACCCGGAGCTGCAGAGTTCGAATAAACCTGTGTACCTGCCGTTTTTCCGGCTATTGCCTGAAGTGGATTTGTAATGGTACGGTTCTCCATATCTTCCGCCTTTACCTGCGAAATGGCACCGGTAACAGAGCTTTTCTTCTGAACACCATAACCAATAGCAACCACCTCGTCAAGCGCGATGTTTGCACTTTCTAATGTTACGTTAATAATGGTTTGGCCACCAACTGCAACTTCTGTTGATTTCATTCCGATAAACGAAAACTGCAGAGTTGCATCCGAGGGCACATTTTTGAGTGCGTAGTTTCCATCAATGTCGGTAATTGTACCGTTTGTTGTGCCCTGAACAACCACCGTAACTCCGGGTAACAGCTCCCCATCACTGCCCGCGACAGTTCCTGTTACTTCAATATTGGTTTGCGAAAATGCTAACGAGGAGATCATTAAAAACATAACGATCAGCATTTTTGAGAAAAGCCGTTGCGATATAAATCGATACCGCTTTTGACTTAAATTGTAGTACTTCATAGTTTAAATTTTAGTTACAATTAAATTTGAATAACTCATATTAGTTTATTGTATTAGTCAGCTGATATTGAAATGAATTCACCATTTCAATTAATTCCTTATCATGATTGTAGACCACCATACAATCATTGTTAAAGAGCATTGTTGCACCTTCCTCAATTGAATAAGGCTCCCAGAAAGGCAACTCCGTTGTATTGGGATTTCCGTTTTTTGCAAAACTGATCCAGGCCGAGCTCATTTTGTCGGCAAGATTGCGAGCCTCCTCTCCGCCACCGGTCATTTTTCGGCAACGCGAAATATTATTGAATACAAAGGGAAGCTCCATACAATGAGTAGCGCGGAACATACCATCCAACACCGGCGATTCCCAGGTGAACAAATAGGTATATACAGGTGCACCCTGCTTATTGTACCGCAGCGATGCCTGTTCTAATGCCTTTGGTCGGAAAAGAAAATCTACATCGAGTAAATCTTTAGGTTGATAATTTGGATAGGCCTTTTTAAAAACGGATAAGTATTCATGCGTTTTTTCACCATATTGTTGTTTAAGTTCGTTTACTGCTCCAGCCTGATCAATATTTCGCAATGCAGGATTGTAGGTACTTGCCGTAAACTCATGCAAGGTCGTTCCCACCAGTAAAGGAATGTCTTTTGACAGTTCAGCAGCCTTTAAATCAGCAGGTTGCCAGGGCAATACATTTCCATCAACCGTTGGTTCCCACCCAAAAAGTAAAGCATCAAGCCCTTCTGTTCCAGCCTCTTTCCGTATTTTTGAAACAGCATTATTTCCTGCTTCAAGCAATTTTTCATAAGGTACATTTGCCAACTCATTGATTTCCGATGATTTTAAACCAAGCTCTTTCAATGTGCCCAAACCTATTTTTCTGGAATACCTGGCTTCCATGACATTTAGTAAGGAGCCGCTTTGTACAATTGCCTTATCAAATAAACCAGCCGCAGCAGGTGTAGCCATTAATGTACTAACTTTTCCTCCGCCGCCCGATTGACCGAAAATGGTAACATTCTGCGGATCGCCACCAAATTGTTCAATATTGTTTTTTACCCATTTTAAGGCTTCTACTAGATCGAGCAAACCAACATTTCCTGATTTTGCATATTTCTCGCCAAAAGCTGATAAATCAAGAAAACCCAGAACATTTAAACGATGATTCAACGAAACCAGAACTACATCGCCTTTTTTACACAGCGCTGCTCCGTCGTAGGCCGGTAATTCCTGCGCTGATCCTGCAGAATATCCACCGCCATGTAACCAAACCATTACCGGGCGTTTTTTATTATCGCTAATACCTTGTGTCCAGACATTTACACGAAGGCAGTTTTCGTCAGCGTAACCATCGTCCCAGTCAAAAGCAAAAGCCTGTTCATCCGAATACCAGCCCGTTCTCTTTCCTTGCGGGCAAACCGGACCAAATGCACGGCTACTTCTTATTCCTTTCCATGGAGCAGGAGAATGTGGCGGCATAAAACGGTCGGCTTCGGCATAAGGAATTCCCTTATAGATATAAATGCCATTTTCAATATATCCGGCCACCTCACCTGCTTCGGTTGAAACAACGGTGGAAGTGGCAGATGTTACAATTTCGTGACTATTACTTGTAGCCTGCACATTATCCTTGGTCGTTGTACACGCTCCAAAATTCAGAACTAGAAAAATTAGAATGGTTAGTTTTATTGACTTCATAAGCTATTGGTCCAACGTCGTTAAAATTTGACGTTACAATGCTAGTCATTACCGATGCAAGCCATTTTTCATTTTGTTCTAAGTGCTTTAGTATCTGTTCAATTCCACTTTTCAATTTGTTCAAATACTTATCTATTTATACAATCCCGGCATCATAAAGGAAAAAAGAGGAAAGCAGATAACGATAATTGCTATTTTTGATGCTTCAGATTTTATTCGAATGAAGAAAGCGGGCTTTTTTATACTAAGTATTTTTATATCGGTTCTTGTTTGGGGAAATTCAAGAGAGCTTAGCCAGGCTGAAAAGAATTTGGTTGTCTCAAACGAAATATCCAATCAGCAGGTAACCTCATTTGCTGAAGATGCATTCGGGCATATCTGGATTGCCACAATTCGGGGACTCAACAAATACAATATTAACGAGTATCATCAATATTTCAGTACCGATGATTCATTAAGCATTCCAAACAACCGAATACAACAAATTTATACCGACTCGAAAAAACGACTATGGGTAGCAACAGTAGATGGCGTTTGCAGATATAACGATCAGGACTGTTTTGACCGTATTCCGATTGAAAGTTCAAGTAAAAATTCCATCTATTTTTTTGAAGACAATGATGGGAAGCTCTTTTTAAACCTGAATTTTGAGATATGTGTTTACAACGAAGAGCTGAATAAGTTTGAGCCGGTGATCAGGGATTTGGATCATCAGAATTTTGGGACCTCCTGTTTAGTTGATAAATCAAATAATATTTGGGTTGTTACTCCATGGCAGGTAAAATGCTATAACAGCCATAGCTACGAGTTAAAACAAGAGTTGAAACGCGATAAGTACACTACGTTTTCGTACCTCGATGAAAATGGAAAACTTTGGCTTGCATCGTGGCAAAATTTAGAGGTTTATGATACCCGAACAGGAAAATATGAGCAAGCTCCGCAAGCCATTGCTCAACATCCGGTTTTAAAAAATGCCATTATTTACCGCATGCATCCTTACAATAACTCGTCGGTATTAATCCTAACCCAAAAAGATGGAGTTTTCATCTACAATAAATTCACCGAAACCATTGTCCATCAATCAGAAAGCGGATTTCCCTTTGTTGTGCCGGACTTCGATATCAATTCATTTTTTACCGATTCGCAAAAAAACCTGTGGATGGGATCTTACGATCAGGGCTATAAAGTGATATACCACTATAAAGAACGATTTAACAACAACCAGTTCTTACAATCGAAGTTAAAAGGTAAGTCCGTTCTTTCTGTGACTACCGACCATGACAAAAATCTATGGATTGTTACCCGTTCAGATGGTATTATGTTGTACCGCAACGACAACAACGAAATCCAACGTTTCTCCAACCAGGAATTGTATGGATTTTGGGATTCGTTTCAACATACCGCCAGTAGCATTTATATTGGCAGCGACAATACCATTTGGGTACGATCAGATTGGATGTTGCTTAAAATGCGCCTCGAAAAAGAGAAGCTGGTGCGAAAAAAACATTACTATTTCCCTACAGGTATATTATCGATTACCGAAGATGCCAAAGGCACTATCTGGCTGGGCGGAAAGGATCAATCCATTTTCGTTCTTAACAAAGGCGAAGAGTATTTCGAGCGATTTCACTTATATGGAAAAGAATATAATTTTACCCCGGCTTTGTTAACGTTATCGTCGGGTAATATTTTGGTTGCATCCTTTAATCATGAGCTACAATTAATCGATGCCAACTCAAGAGAAGTTACCCCCATCCCCATCAAACATCTAAATAAAAAAACAGCCTTTATTCCCGTGTGTCTTTTTGAAGATGCCGTTGGAGATGTTTGGATTGGCACTATTAGCAATGGAGTTTACCGGCTTTCAACCATTAACAGCACTATTGAACAGGTGAACGGAATTGGCTGTAGCGATATCAGCAGTATTACTGAAGATGTAGCCGGTAACATATGGGTTGGCACTTTGTTTGGGCTAAGTAAATTCGATAGGACTACCCAACACTTTATTAATTATTATGCCACCGACGGCATTGGAGGAAATCAGTTTAACGAAAAGAGTGTTTGCCGGCTTTCGGATAATACGCTGGTTTTTGGTGGAACGCATGGATTAACTTTTTTCAACCCGATTGATATTAATTACAAACAAAATATTCCGCTGGTTTTCGAAAACCTTAAGATACACAACAAAATTGAACAGCCGGCCACAAGCTCAAGTATCGATAAACACCTGTCGTACAACCCCGATATAACTTTAAATTATAACCAGAATAGTTTTACTATTTCGTTTTCGGCTATTGATTACGGAGAATACGAACGTGTAAAATATGCCTATAAAATGGATGGTTACGATAACGTTTGGATAGAAGCCAACAGCAGCCGACAGGCCTATTATTCCAACTTACCGGCCGGAAAATATACGTTTCGCGTAAAGATATTTAATAACGAAAACACCATTAACGAAACCCAAAACGAGATTTTTGTACGGATTAAACCGGCTCCGTGGTTGAGCTGGCCGGCCCTGTCGTTGTATACCATCCTGTTTTTATTTGTAGTAATAGTGGTTGTACGCATGAAACGTCGTATAAAAACAAATAAAGACAAAGCGCTGAAAGCCCAGATCGAAATTGAACAGGAACATAAGGTGAATAAAATGAACATGAGTTTCTTCGCCAATTTATCTCATGAATTCAGAACACCATTAACCATGATAAGCGGACCGATAACCATTTTGAGTAACGATGACCGTTTGAAAGATGAATCGAAACAACTGATATACATTGTACAACGCAGTGTAAACCGAATGCTGCGGTTGGTAAATCAATTGATGGATTTTAATAAACTGGAGAACGACACGCTTAAACTGAAGGTAAAAACCATTGATATTATATCGGAGCTTAATCGTACCATCGACATTTTTAAACTGAACGCAAAAGAAAAAGAGATTGATATAAATACCTATGGTTTGGAAGACCGGTTTGTGATGTGGCTCGATTTGGATAAGCTGGAAAAGATTGTAACAAACCTACTCATAAACGCAATAAAATTCAGTGGTTCAAAAGGTAAAATCAATATCACATTCGATGTTATTTCGCGAGACGAAATTGCCGATAATTTCCCGTTAACAGTGCAGGATGCCAGCACACAATGGGTAAAAGTTGCGATCAGCGACACAGGTAGAGGTATTCCGGAAGATAAACTGGAAAAAATATTCGAACGCTATTATCAGCTCGATAATCAAACAAAAGAATATTACAACTGGGGCACCGGCATAGGGCTTTACTATTCGCGCCGTTTGGCTGAAATACATCACGGTTATATTAAGGCCGATAACAACGACGAAGGAGGAGCAACATTTACATTTGTACTTCCGGTATCGAAACAAGCGTATTCTCCCGAAGAAAGACAACCCGAAACGGATGCTCAACAAAATGAATATATTCCTTATCCGCCGGAGAAAAAATATAAATATGCGTTTGCCAATGATAGCAACAAGCAAAAACAAAAGCTGCTGATTATTGATGACGAATCAGAAATTATTCATTACCTGAAGGCCTTGTTGTCGCCTTACTACGATGTTAATTATAAGTTTGATGCCGATTCGGCGTTTAAAGAACTGAATGAAACCGAGCCAGACCTGATTCTCTGTGATGTGGTAATGCCGGGGACTGATGGTTTTACATTTAGCCGAAAAGTTAAAGAGAGTCTTTCGTTTTGCCATATTCCAATTGTTCTGGTTACGGCAAAAGCCACGGTAGAAAACCAGGTTGAAGGACTTAACAGCGGCGCCGACGCTTATGTTACCAAACCTTTTGATCCGAATTACTTGCTGGCACTTATTAACTCTCAGCTAAGTAACAGAAAGAAGACACAGCGCATGTTGGTGGGTGTTACCAAAACCGAAAAAATTGAACAGGATATTCTTACTCCACAAGACAAAAATTTTATGAGCGAATTGTATAAGCTGATGGAGAATGAACTTTCAAATTCGGAATTGAATATCAACAGGATGACCGAAGTATTGAAGATTTCGCGAACAAAATTCTACTATAAAGTAAAAGGATTGACCGGTGAAAACCCGGGAGTGCTGTTTAAAACTTACAAGTTAAACCGTGCTGCCGAACTAATTCTGGAAGGAAATATGAATATTTCGGAAATTGCGGATATCACAGGATTTAGCACACCATCGCATTTTTCTGTTAGTTTCAAAAAACACTTTGGTGTGTCGCCGAAAAATTACCACGGATAGTAAATAATTGACTTCATATCATTAGTTCCGAAGGTAATTTTATTAATTATCGCCTCGCGGAATAGTCAATGTTAAAGGAATCAATCCTATTCCTTGCAAAGAAGTCGGCAAAGTATTAAATTACACCTACAGAGTATATTACTCACAAATACTTTACAAATGCGATTCTTTTCTTTGTGAATTTTAATTCAATGAGCAGTGAGAAATTGCAATATGAATCAGCCCTGACGACGAAATAATTGCGGATGATTTACAATCAACAAATGATGAAATCGAATCAGCAATCATTTTCACTCCTTTGCATTTAACTGTTCTACAGAAATGAAAGCACACGATAAAAGGTGATTATTTTGCTAACGTAAAAGACATATATCATGAAGTACAATTTATTAGGAAACACAGGATTATACGTATCAGAACTTTGTTTGGGCACCATGACATTTGGTGGCCGTGGGATGTGGACAGCTATTGGCACTTTGCCGCAGGACCAGGTGAACAGTCTCGTTAAACAATCGGTTGACGGCGGAATAAATTTTATTGACACCGCCAATATTTACAGCGAAGGTTTGAGCGAACAAATGACCGGGCAGGCCATCCGCGACCTTGGCTTAAAACGCGACAACCTCGTGATTGCAACAAAAGTACGCGGACAAATGGGTGAAGGCCCCAATGAAGTCGGGCTGAGCAAAAAACATATTCTGCAACAAGCCGACGAAAGTCTTAAGCGTTTAAACATGGACTACATCGACCTGTACCAGATTCATGGTTTCGACAGACTTACACCTCTGGAAGAAACACTTGAAGCACTCGATTCGCTGGTTAAAAGCGGAAAAGTAAGGTATATTGGCTGTAGCAACCTGGCTGCCTGGCAGCTGATGAAAGCGTTGGGTATTTCGGCACAGCAACACCTGAGCAAATTTGTTTCGTTGCAGGCTTATTACACCATTGCCGGGCGCGATTTGGAACGCGAACTGGTTCCGCTGCTCCTCGACCAAAAAGTGGGTTTGATGGTCTGGAGTCCGCTGGCGGGAGGATTATTAAGTGGTAAATACAGCAGCGATACAGAAACAAAAGAAGGTCGACGGGTGAATTTCGATTTTCCACCCGTTAACAAAGAAAAAGCCTATGATATTGTGGATGTTATGCGAAATATTGCCGACAACAAAGGCGTTACTGTGGCCCAAATCGCTTTGTCGTGGCTACTGCATCAACCCGCGGTTACGTCGGTAATTATTGGCGCCAATAAATCCGAACAACTAGCAGATAACTTAAGTTCCGTTGATGTAAAACTGGAAGCAGAAGAACTCGACCAATTAAACGAGGTAAGTAAACTGTCTCCGGAATACCCGGGTTGGATGATCGAACGTCAGGGCAGCGGCAGATAAATTTTTTATACAAACTACTCCCCTAACTTAGTGTTTAGCTACTGTATTTGCAGAATAACCAATACTTCAGAAAAATAAAAAAGAGGGCCGTCAAGTCCTCTTTTTATTCTACCTTTTTCAAAATTACCAATACATCGATTTAGAGGACCCCCGAAGGTTTTACTCCAAACCTTAAGTTCGAATTATTCCGAAAGGATTATAAATTGAACTTAAATTATTATCTTGTTACAAAAGAGATTTTAAAATGAATATAACTACCCCGGAAATACTTTGTTTTGGTGAGGTTTTGTGGGATCGGCTTCCATCGGGAGCGAAACCCGGAGGTGCTCCTATGAATGTGGCTTTGCACCTCAATGCAATAGGCCTGAATGCCGCAATTGCCAGCTCGGTTGGTAACGACGATGCAGGGAAACAGCTCCTTGACTTTTTGCAAAATTCAGGGGTAGATACCTCATTGATTCAAACCGATGATACATTGCCAACCAGCGAAGTTCTGGTGCACCTTGATGAGAATAACAATGCCTCGTACGAAATATGCGAACTGGTAGCCTGGGACAATATTCAGCTAACAAATGAGCTGGCTAATAAAGCACAAAACTCGGGTTTGATCATTTACGGTTCGTTGGCTGCACGCAAGCAAACTACACGCGAAACACTCTTAAAGTTACTCGATAACGATGCTGTAAAATTAATTGATGTAAACCTGCGCCAACCATACGACAAACAAGATGTGCTTGAACTTCTGCTGGCTAAATCGGATATCGTGAAACTAAACGATGAAGAACTTCGTGTTTTTGCCGATCGGAACAGAATTGAAGGCAAAACAGAAGAAGAATTGATAAAATGGTTTGTGCAACATTACAAGATAGAAATGCTTTGTGTTACCAAAGGCGACAAAGGAGCGGCAATTTACTATGAAAACAAGTTATACGAACACCCGGGATTTAAAGTTAACGCCATTGACACGGTTGGTGCCGGCGATGCTTTCCTTGCCGGTTTGGTAGCGGCATTCCTGCAGAAAAAATCGCCTGCTGAAGCTATTACATTTGGCTGCGCAACAGGAGCTTTTGTGGCATCGAAAGCAGGTGCAACACCGGAATACGACATGGATGAAATTCAGGCAATAATCAATCAGTAAAATGTAAAGGTGTTAAGTTTGGCCTAATCAGCTTCTATAAAAACACCTTTTCTATCGATAAAAATACCGTGTTCTTCGATTATGTTCCTTCAATAGTGGATTCATAAATAACTTGTTGAGCACAAATAAAAATGTGGGGTATCGTATAAGTTGACGATACCAACTACATACAGTTTAATAACTTAAAATTTCAAAAACGATGAAAAAGATTTTATTTTCTTCTGTATTGGTATTTGCCTTTTTGTTGGGCATCAGCGCAACAGCAAGCGAAGGTATTACCGGAAAATGGGAAGCAACAATGGGGCCAGGCGGCGACATGGTGATCACTTTCAATTTTAAAGTGGACGGTGACAAACTCACCGGAACCGTTTCTACTCCGATGGGTGACCAGGAGATTAGTAATGGAAAAGTTGATGGGAAATCCATCTCATTCGAGACAGAAATGATGGACAGTGCCATTAAACATACCGGGAAACTGGACGGCGAAGTAATTAAATTGAAAATAGAAATGCCGGAAGGCGGTCCTGGAGGCCCAGGCGGACCGAACGAAATAACATTAAAACGTGTGAAGTAAAAACAAAAAGGAGGTTGAAATCAACCTCCTTTTTTTTCGGTTCTTCCTGCCTGCTAAACAAATCAGAACCTTTAACTAACTATTAATTAACTTAAAACAAAAAATCCTTCATATCCTATTCTTCAACACCAAATTTGTAGATACAAACTGAATAGTACTCATCACCCGGATTTACAAGAACACTTGGAAATTCAGGCTTATTAGGACTATCAGGAAAGTGTTGTGTTTCTAAACAAAATGCACTTCTGAAATCGTATTTAATATCTTCTTTTCCGGCAAATCTTCCATTAATAAAGTTACCGCCGTAAAACTGAATACCCGGTTCGTTGGTGTATACTTCCATAACTCTTCCCGACTCCGGCTCAACAACTTTTGCAGCCAAAGCGCTTACATCGTTATTTGTATTTAGTACCCAGTTGTGATCGTATCCACCTCCAACTTTTAGCTGTGCGTTGTCAACTTCCAAACTGTCGGCAATAGCTCTTGGAGTAGTAAAATCAAATGGAGTTCCGGCAACTGCGGCCAACTCTCCCGTTGGGATTAAACCACCATCAACAGGTGTATAATAATCGGCATTCAGGTACATCAAATGATCGTTGATCGAAGTTCTTCCACCATCTTTTAAATTGAAATACGAGTGGTTGGTAAGATTCAATACCGTTTTTTTATCAGTAGTGGCAAAATATTCAATTTTTAACTCGTTTGCAGCAGTTAACTGGTATTTTACTTTTACGTTTAAAGTACCCGGATAACCGGTTTCCATATCGGGCGAAACGAGACTAAAAACAACTTCTGTGTCGCTTAGCTGTTCTGCATCCCAAACCTGGCGGTGGAAACCATTGGTTCCACCATGCAAATGATTCGCGCCGTCGTTTTTCTGCAATTGGTATTCAACGCTGTCAATCGAGAATTTAGCACCGCCAATACGATTGCCGTAACGACCGATAACTGCTCCGTAAAAACTCTCCGGCTTTTCCACATAATCTTTACCCGAACCGTAACCGACAATTACATCTGCCAACTCGCCATTTTTGTCGGGAGTATACAAACTCACCACCCTTGCACCAAAATTAGTTAACTGACAAACAAGGCCGTTATCGTTTTTTAAGGTAAAAAGTTCAATAGTTTTTCCATTGTAATCAAACGCAAAATCTTCGCTTGATATACCCACTGTGGCTTCTTCCTGCGCACAGCCAAAAACCATTATAACTAAAGCTATAATTCCTAAGTACTTCATTGGTTTTATTTATTTATTTGGTTATTAATTCAAATCAAATTCAATAAACTTACCCAGCTTATTGTATTTCTCGTAAAGCTCTTTGTATTTCTCAACATTTTCAGGAATTGGATGGTATTCCATTTCAAATCCGCCACCCATTTTTGCCTGCGCTTCACCAAGGTTCTCGTATACACCGGCTGCAACTGCTGCTGCCATTGCAGTACCCAAAGCACAAGCCTGTTCCGAACGAGCCACTTTAATAGGCATGTCCAGTACATCGGCAACAATTTGCATTACCAGTTTCGATTTTTTAGCTACACCACCCAATGCAATCACACCATCGATGCGGATTCCTTCAGAAATAAAGCGGTCGTTAATAGCTTTTGAACCAAAAGCAGTAGCTTCAACCAAAGCTCTGAAAATACGTGGTGCATCCGATCCCAGATTCAACCCGATAATCGCTCCTTTTAATGCCTGGTTGGCATCCGGAGTACGACGACCGTTCATCCAGTCGAGAGCAACGATTCCACTTTCAGCGATTGGAATTTTTTCAGCTTCCTGGCTTAATTTCGCGATGATCTTACCTGAAGTTTCATCAATCAGCTTTTTCTTGGTAGCCTCATCAATCAAATCAGAGTCAGCCAAAATATTTTGCATTGGCCATTCCAGTAAACGACGGAACCAGGCGTAAATATCGCCAAATGCCGACTGGCCGGCTTCCAAACCTAACATTCCGGGAACGATCGATCCGTCGACCTGACCACAAATACCACTTACCAGTTTATCTCCCACTTCTTCAAGCGGCGCAATCAACATATCGCAGGTTGATGTACCCATAACTTTCGACAAGTGATAAGGCTCGATTTGAGCACCAACAGCACCAAGGTGAGCATCAAAAGCTCCTACCCCAATAACCACATTGGTTGAAAGGCCTAATTTCTTCGCCCACTCTTCACTCAATGTTCCTGCCGATACATCGCAGGTATATGTTTCTTTAAACAAACGGTCTTTTAATCCAGCTAACATTGGGTCAAGCTGAGTCAGGAATTCTTCTGATGGTAAACCACCAAAAGCTTCGTGCCACATAGCTTTATGCCCCGCTGCACAACGGCTTCTTTTTAATGTTTTTGGATTTGTATCTCCGGTAAGAACTGCCGGAATCCAGTCGCAATGCTCTACCCACGAGTAAGCTGCACGGTAAACACCTGCATCTTCGCGCGTAACATGCAATAACTTGGCCCAAAACCACTCTGACGAATAAATTCCACCTTCGTATTTAGTGAAATCGATATCCGATTTTTTAGCCAATTCGTTAATTTCTGCCGCCTCTTTTACCGCAGTATGGTCTTTCCAAAGTACGAACATCGCATTTGGATTTTCTTCAAAACCCGGAGTTAATGCCAGTGGAGTACCTTTTTCGTCAACAGCTACCGGAGTCGATCCGGTGGTATCAACAGAAATACCCACAACATTTTCGGCTACACCCGCAGGAGCTTGTTTCAGCGCCTCAACGATGGTGTATTCCAAACCTTCTAAATAATCTTTCGGATGCTGACGAAACTGGTTGTTTGGCGCATCACAATATTCTCCTTTTTTCCAACGCGGGTATTCAAACACCACGCTTGCCAGCTCCTCGCCGGTTTCTACGTTTACGATTAATGAACGAACCGAATCAGAACCATAATCCAGTCCAATTGTATATTTTGCCATTTTCTTTGTTTAAAAAGGAGCAAAAGCCGGTGAAAAATTAACTTCTCCACCAACTTTTCGTCCTTGATTTTTTTAACTGATGGACAATTACTGTCCGTAGTATGCATTTTTACCGTGCTTACGCAGGTAATGTTTATCTAATAAGAATTGATCGATCTCAGCTCCCGGAGTCAACTGCAATGCAGTGTGTGCCATTTTTGCCACTTCTTCCATAACTTTTGCGTTATGAACGGCATTGTGGGCACTTGTTCCCCACGAAAACGGACCGTGATTATTTACCAGAACTCCCGGAATTGCATCCGGATCAAGCCCCTCGAAAGTTTCCACAATTACGTTTCCAGTTTCCACTTCGTATGCCGTAGTTACTTCCTCTTCAGTAAGTTTACGTGTACATGGAATTGCACCGTAAAAATAATCGGCATGTGTTGTACCCAAAGCAGGAATGCTTCTTCCGGCTTGCGCCCAGCTGGTTGCCCAGGCCGAGTGCGTGTGTACAACTCCCGATATTCCTTCAAAAGCTTTATAAAGCACCAGGTGAGTTGCGGTATCGCTCGATGGTTTCAGGTTTCCTTCAACCACATTTCCTTCCATATCAACCACTACCATGTCGCTGGCTTTCATATCTTCATACGAAACACCGCTTGGCTTAATTACCACCAAACCTTTTTCGCGATCGATAGCACTCACATTTCCCCAGGTAAAAATTACCAGGTCGAGTTCTACCAGTTCCAGGTTCGCTTTAAAAACTTCTTCTTTTAACTGTTCAAGCATAATTTATTCTTTTTTTATTCTACCAGAAGTAGATGTAAAAAGCTACTGTTAATCCAAGAATCACCACAGTATGGAAAACATCCCAACCATTCCAGCTGGCGCGGGTAGCTGCTTTTTGCTCTGGAGTATTCGTTCCAAATACCAAGCCCTGAATTTTTTCTTTGCTCGGTGCTTCAGTAAGCATACTCACAACAGCAACTACTACCAGACATACAAGGAACATCCAACCACAGAAGAACAACCAGTTCATATCGAAAAACAAGCTTTTAAACAAGTTGTCGGCTGCCCCCTGAACATTCTCGTAATATACTTTAGCCCCCAAACGGGTAACACCAATTATAAATCCTGACATCAGTCCCCAGAATCCACCTTTGGCAGAAGCACGTTTCCATGTAATACCAAGCAGGAATGCTGCGGCAATACCAGGAGCCAGAACGGATTGTACGTCTTGTAAGTATTCGTAAAGCACATCGCCAATACTTCTCATAATCGGAATCCAAAGAATTCCCAGAACTACGATTACAACAGTTGCAACCTGACCGATTTTTACCAGTTTTTTCTCGGGAGTTTCCGGTTTGAATCGTTTGTAGAAGTCGATGGTAAACAACATTGCAGAAGAGTTAAACAGCGAAGCCAGCGAACTCATCAAAGCAGCCAAAATACCACATACCACCAAACCTTTAATACCGGCAGGCAGCAGCTGGGCCACCAACGATGGGAAAGCAGCATCGGCACTTGGCAATACATATAATTCACCGTTCAGCATTACATTTCCTTTGGCACTCATTGCATAAGCAATCATACCAGGAATAAGGAAAAGAAATACCGGTAATAATTTCAGGTAAGCGCCAAATATTGTACCTCTACGGGCATGTTTTTCGTTTTTACCCGAAAGTACCCTTTGTACAATAAACTGGTCGGTACACCAATACCAGAAACCAATTATACTGGAGCCGATTAAAGCTCCCAGCCATGGAAAATCGGCATCGCGGTTATCCCTTATCAGGTTAATCATACTGTCGCCATATTCGTTAACCTGTGTAGCACCTGCAATTTCGAGTACCTGATCCCAGCCACCAACAGCTTTTAAACCAAGCACCACAATTACAAGCGATCCACCAAGCAGAATCGGAGTTTGAAGTACAGAGGTGTATAATACTGATTTCATACCTCCGAAAATGGTATAAACAGCGGTTAGCAACACCAGACCAATAGCTGAAATCCAGAAGAAATCAATTCCCCACATGGTTTCGATACCGAAAACCTGTTGGAATACCAATCCTCCGGCATAAACAGTTACGGCAACTTTAGTTAACACATAACTCACTAAAGAAATAAGTGATAGTACTGTTCTGGACTCGGGGTTATAGCGGCGCTCCAAAAATTCGGGCATGGTAAGTACCATACTTCGCGAATAAAAAGGAACGAACACCCAACCGAGAATCAGAATCATCCATCCCTGAATTTCCCAGTGTGCCATTGCCATACCACTTGAGGCACCGGCACCGGCTAATCCAATAAGGTGTTCTGATCCGATATTTGAAGCAAAAATCGAGGCTCCAATGGCAATCCATGAAGCATCTCGTCCTGCCAGGAAATAGTCGCCTGAAGTTTCTTCTTTCTGACTTAAAACCCAAACGATAATTCCGATAAGTGCAACACCAAACAGGCCAATTACAATCCAATCTAATAATTCCATAAAAGTTGATTTATTTTTTTGATTTAGTTTCTATTATAATCCTTTGGCCAAATGATAGTAAAGATCGTTCCAGCGCAGTTCTTTCTTGAACTCCGAAATGGTTGTACCATTGTCGATTAACACAAACTCTACGCCTGTCATTTCAGCAAAGTCTTCCATGTACTCTGTTGTTAAGTCGTACGAGAAGCTGGTGTGGTGCGTACCTCCGGCAAAAATCCATGCGGCAGCGCCTACTTCGAAGTTAGGTTGAGGAATCCAAAGTGCACTAGCAACCGGAAGTTTAGGCAATTCTTTTGAGTCGATGCAATCCACTGTATTTACGATCATACGAAAACGGTCGCCCATGTCGACAACAGTTGCGGCAACACCAGGACCTGTTTTACTTGTAAATACCAAACGTGCAGGATCGTTTTTACCACCAATTCCCAGTGGGTGAACTTCTAATTTTGGTTTATGATCGGCAATTAAAGGGCAAACCTCCAACATATGGGCTTGCAGAATCGCGCTCTTTTCGCCGTCGAAATTTAATGTATAATCTTCAAGGAATGAACATCCTTTGTACTCTGGAAGTTCCTGGCTCATGAACCACATCTGACGACACAAAGCCGCTGTTTTCCAGTCGCCTTCAGCACCAAAACCGTAACCATCGGCCATTAAACGCTGCGATGCCAAACCAGGTAATTGATCAACACCTTCCAAATCATCAAAGTTTGTAGTAAATGCTTTTGCACCTTTCTTTTCCAGGAAGCGACGTAAACCGATTTCGATGCGAGCAGCATGAACAACCTGCGCGCGGAATTCACCACCTTCTTTACAGTTGTCGGCAAGATCGTATTCCTCTTCGTAAACTTTTAACAACTCGGCAACATCTTCGTCAGATACCTTATCCTGAACTTTTACCAAATCACCAATCGGGCTGTAATCTACGTGGTATCCGAAAACTCTTTCCGCTTCAACTTTGTCGCCATCAGTTACAGCAACATTGTTCATTTGGTCGCCAAAACGGATAATCAACATATCGCGTGAATCGGCAAAAGCAGCAGCAACACGTGTCCAAACTGCTATCTTTTTAACTGTATTAGTATCTTGCCAGTGACCTACAACCACCTTGCGATTCATGCGCATGCGAGCCATAATATGTCCGAATTCGCGATCGCCGTGTGCACTCTGGTTCAGGTTCATAAAGTCCATGTCGATGTCGTTCCATGGAATTTCTTTGTTGTACTGTGTATGCAAATGAAGAATTGGCTTACGAAGTTCCTGTAACCCGTGTATCCACATTTTTGCAGGCGAGAACGTGTGCATCCAGGTAATGATACCAATACAGTTATCATTACTGTTTGCATCTTTACAAATTCGGTGTATTTCTTTCGATCCGGTTCCTGTTGGTTTAACTACAACTTTTACCGGAATTTCGGTAGATGCATCAAATGCAGCAGCAATTTCTTTTGAATGCTCTGCAACTTGTTCCAATGTTTTAGGCCCGTAAAGGTGTTGGCTACCTGTTACAAACCATACTTCCATTTCTTTTAATGTACTGCTCATATTCTTTGATTCTATTTTAAATGTATATATTACTCTTAAATACTTTTAAACTTTTACAATACGATCGAGGCCCCGCTCGGTAACTTCGCCTTTACAGGTGTAATAAAAGGCACCTTTTTTTGATTCTGATAAATCCTTTTCATTCAGGCGCTCCAACACATCAAGTGATAAGATTTTCTTTCTGAAATTTCCGGGGTCAAATTCCCGCTGAAATATAGCTTCGTATAATTTGCGCAATTGAAGCAAGGTAAACTTGTCAGCCAGCAGTTCTTTCCCGATTAAGCGATAGCCGGCTTCCTGTTGCAATTTCTCCAGGGCCTGTTCGACCATTTCTCCATGATCAAATACGATTTCCGGGAGTTCCGAGATGGGCCACCAGTGCGCGCCATTCTCTCTTACACAGGCTTTATCGTGTTCATCCATGCGTACCAAAGCATAATAGGCAAGACTAATTACCCTTGCTTCCGGGTCACGATCCGGATTAGCAAAAGCTCCTACCTGCTGCATAAAAATGTCTTCGAGTCCGATGGTTTGTTTTAATACGCGTTTTGCCGCATCATCCGACGATTCGTTATTCTGTACAAATCCTCCCATAAGTGACCACGCTCCTTTTACCGGCTCAAAACCCCGCGGATAAAGCAACAAACAAAGTTCGCCTTCGTCGTATCCCAGTATTACGCAATCAACTGCTACAAAATGCTTCGGATGTTTAGTATAGTGTTTCATAGTTATATTGATGAAACAAATCTATAAAAGTATTTTTAACTTTTATTATTCACCATCCTGTAAAATGTATAATTATGCTGAAGAACATAAAACAAACTCACTGCTCCGCACAAGAATAACAAACACATATCAAACTGATTTCCTGACCCTTTCAATCAACACAGGTTAAAAACAGGTAGTTGATATTCACTGAATTGACCATTTTCCCGAAGACTTGTAATTAAATTCATTCTAATAAAAAAAGGAGCCGACTGGCCCCTTTTTTAGGAGTAACATATACTATTAATATCATTCCCTAAAAAGTTTAAATGTTCAGAACAACACTTACCTTTTCTTTTTTTAGCGGAATTATATATTGTCCAAGCTCATTTTTTTCAAAACCGGCAACACTGAATTTTGAAGCTTCATTGCCGAATGATTTAATCCGGAGATAAGCGTTTGGAGTAAATTCGGTTGCTTCGTTTAACACAAGCTCAACCTTTTGGTTTTCCGGATTATAGGAAACAGCTTTAAACTTACCGGCGTCAAGCGTTAACCACATTTTAGCGGGAGCCAGGTACACACGCGATTTTGCAGCTGTAGTTAATTCAACTTTCACAACATCGCTATTTTCAGTAACATTACCACCAAAAGCCAACCAGCCAAACTCATCGTCATGCGTTAAATATGTAGATGTATTTATCGCGTATCCGTAGAAACCACTTCCGTAATCACCGGAAATCGCATCGTTTTTCAATGTTGACGGGAACGAGTGAAATGCTGCCGGTGCAAAACCATCCTTTGTAATATTCGAAATAGCTCCCATTAAACCACCGTAACCAACACGCAGCAGATACAAATCATCGGGATGCTCTTTGTATTCGTATAATACCGGAATTGCATTCAATGCCGAACCATAGTGATGAATCTGACGCTCAACACGCGACAGTTTCCCGCCGTAAAGGAAATCCCAGTAACGACGTGCATTACCGTTGTATGCCCAGTGAGGGATTGTTGGCATGTAGGCCAAAATAGCTTTCAATGTTGTTTCGGCTTTTTCGCCGTAACCAAAATAGCGGGACCACATATAAACTTCTTCCTGACCGGTTGAATCCCAGGGCATTTCGCTTCCAAACGGATAATTTAACGATGCCCAGTGATCGGCACGGCCTTTCATAATTCCTTCCAGTTTGCGGGCATATTCCCACAATCCTTCAGCTTTCAAATCATCCAAAATATGAACAAAAACACTACCTTCCATCTGTCCGAATTGTGCATAATACGGAGCCAGTTCCATCATTGCCATCGATGTTTGGTAAGCGTTCAACAAATACCAATCCCAGGTTTGTTGAGAAACCAAACCTTCATAATTTCGGGCCAAACGATACATTACCCAATATGCAGCAGCTACGTGTGGGTAATTGTACGAACGCTCAACTGTTTCGGCATGTTTTTTATCCCATGCAGCCCAGGTATCGTAATTTACATCTTTGTTGTAAGTTCCGGGAGGCATAGAATCAGGCTCGTAGTAGTACATACTTTTGCGAACACCGTATTTTTCATGACCTTCGTTGTACTGAATTCCGCCCCATATCGTTTTTTGCACGAAGTCTTCCAACATGGCAACCTCTTTTTTATCCGGTTGCACCAATTGTTTCATAATGGCATTTAACCATGCACCAGCACCACCTTCGTCGCTCAATCCGCAAATCCAGGCACGGCTATCTTCTGTTACCTGTTTTTGCTCTTCGTAATCGTAGGTGATAACCGACGGACCACGATCAAATAGATCTTCCTCATCGTCAAACCACTGTTTTGTCATTAAGAAGTTCCCGTTGTCGGCAACCACCTGCTCTTCAGGTTTAATAACCTTGTAATTAATGGTTTGTGTTAAGCCATCTTTATACGTGATTGTTAAACGTGTTCTGCCCCATGTTTTTGCAGCAACAGCATATTTTACCCAGCCATTTTTTGTTGTTTCCAGTTTTTTCAGTTCCAGTGCACCTTCAGGTTCAACCTGCATGCTTTTTACCTTTTGGCTGTACTTTAAAAACAGATCAGCATTAACATCTTGCGGAACAACATAACCAGGCACACCAAATGCAACCGGACGATCGTTTTCGATCAATGCAGGTTCTATGTTTTTAATCGCATCGGTAAGTACAAACTGTACACCGTAGCTAACCGATTTCCCGGGTTTTAATATTTTCGATGATGGAGTGTTCCATGGAGCAGCTTCTTTCCATTCGTTTTCAGCATAAGCCTTTGTTAAAGGCATCCATTCATGAAATCCTTCGAAGGTGATTCCACGTCGGGTCGGGTCGTCGAGTAATGGATTCCAGGCTTCAAAAGGAGTTTCTCCGCATGGAAGCACCAATAGAACCGGTCCGCTGCCTTTCAATCGAACTACCTGCAAATAACCAGCATCCATACCAATGTACGGATCATAAAAAACATTTTCGGCGTGTGCCTCGTCCAATGTTTTCCGGTCATGGTTATTATTGAAGATCAGAGGAATTCCCAAAGCTCCAATTTCAACAACTTTTGCTGATGTATTTTTTATCTCGAAACGCAGAACCAAATGTCCGTCTTTCTTTTCCCAGTAACGACGTACCTGAACCGGGCTGTTTTCAAGAATTTCACTAAGATCAGAAACCGCTAATTGATTATCGTTTTTGGATTCTATTTTTATAACACTTTTGCGCGAAGCTGCCGATGAGAAAGATGTCCAATCATTTGCACCTTCGGTTTTAACACGGAAGTTAATATCGCCAAGGTGATAAAAACCTGCTTTGTTTCTTTTGACCAATAACTCGCCCGGTGTAAAATCAAATTCAGGCTCAGAGATTGGATGCAGCCCGGCAACGGTATGCGATGACTTTAGTATTTCAATACTAAAATCGGGGGTAGTGAATTCAAACGATCCTTGGTCAATGTCAATCGAATCGGAAGAAGCAACGAAGGATGAAGCAAATGCTCCGGCATTTATAAAAAGGCTCCAACACAGCAGAAAGAAAAGAATATTCTTTGGTTTCATTTTATTTGTTTATTTCTCAACGAAGAGAATTAGTAATTTAAAAATTGCTTGATTATTTTATCCATTCTGATTCTGTTGATAGCTTTTGTAACTTGAATCATATAAATCCTGTTCGTTGAGAAAAGCATTATGTTTTTGCTTTGTGCCAGAACAGTACTTAATATGCGCACAGATTTCTACTTTTCACTTGTTGGCAGATCTGCAAGATCAACTTTTCCTTAAAACTCTTCGAATCGTGTGTCTACTTATCAATCTTTACACGGCACACATAAAATGCATTCCCCAGTGCTTTCAGTTTAAAGCCACTTTCGTTAGCCCAAACCGATGAATGAGTCGGCACCAAGGTATTCGGTGCTTCGCGTGTATTAATTGCTTCGGGCTGGTTGCTGTGTAAACAGGTAATTTTCACTTCAGCGTTTTCAATTTGGCGTTTCAAGCCATTTAAATCGATAGTAATATCCTGCACCTCATCAGAAGCATTTACCACTTTCACGATCACTTCAGAAGTATTTTCATCGATTACCGCGCTGGCGTACAAACTATCCTGTCCGGTAATATTTGCCCCATCAGCAGTAATACTTAATACATTTGTTCCAGTGTTATTCGCATACATTTGCTGCACATAATAATTGGGTGTGCGCACCACTTTCAGGTTATCAAACCATATCATATCGGGTTTCCACTGCCATGCATCGTAATGCGCAAACAACGGCGCATAAGTTGCCAGTTGAACGATATCGGCGTTGCGTTCCAAACCGGTCATAAAAGCAGCTTCTGAGATTGCCGCACGCAGGTTGTTGTCGCGGGTTTCGTGGTGCGAAGCAAATTCACCTGCAAATACTTTTGGCCCGTTGCGGTCGTAGCTATCGTAACGCTCGGCATTTGCCAAAAACCATTCCGGACTGCGGTAATAATGTTCGTCAACCAAATCAACTTTCAATTCTGTCATTTTTGGCCACAGGTAATCGAATTTTTCTCCGTCAGGCGTAGGGCCAGCTGTACCAATGATTTTTATTTCCGGGTGTTTTTCACGAAGCACTTCCATAAACGGAATTAAACGCTCCACATAACCTTCGCCCCATTGCTCGTTTCCAATGGCCAGGTATTTTAGGTTAAAAGGCTCAGGATGTCCCATTTCGGCACGTACTTTTCCCCATTTCGAGTCAACCGGCCCGTTAGCAAATTCAATCAAATCTACTGCGTCTTCAATATAGGGTTCCAAATCATCAACATGTACACATTCTTCGCTTTCATACTGGCATGCCAATCCACAACTAATTACTGGAAGTGGCTCAGCCCCCAAATCTTCGCTCAGCAAGAAATATTCGTAAAATCCTAATCCGTAGGTTTGGTAATAATCGGGGAAAAAGCGGTATTTGAATGTATAATTCCAACGATTTTCATTCAATGGGCGATTTTCAACCGGGCCAACACTATTCTTCCACTGGTAACGGGTTTCAAGCGTATTTCCTTCGATGATACATCCGCCGGGGAAACGAAATACTCCGGGATTCAGTTCATAAAGTGCTTCAACAAGGTCTTTGCGTAAACCATTTTCGCGGTTAAGCCAGGTTTCGGTTGGGAACATCGAAATATGATCCAGATCAACTTCACCGGCCGTTTTCAAAAACAAACGAACTTTACCTTTAGCATCGGTAGCATCCGATTTAATAATACATTGATATTTTTCCCAGTTATTGCCCGATACAAGCAATTCTCCTCTACCGATCACTTCATCTCCGGCACCAACCAATTCAATTCCGAATTTCTTCTCGCCACCATCTAACGAGCGGGCATAAAATGAAAAACGATATGAATCATTCTTTTTAAAACCAATTCCTCTGAAACCATTATTTTCAAGGCCGGTACCACGTCGCAAACCTGTCTCGTTTAAACGAACGTAATTCGGATTTCGGTCGAAACATGGATTTTCATTCTTCACTTCCACATTCCCGAATGGCAACCAACCCACAAATGGCTGGTCGAACTCGAACGAACGGTTTTTAATTAACTCGGCGTATAGACCGCCATCGGCACCGAAATTTATGTCTTCGAAAAACACCCCGTACATATCCGGCTGTACTTCTGCTCCGGTTTTACTTACATCAACTTCAAAATGTTTTTGGGCAAATAAACTTTGGCTACAAATGGCCATCAAAAAAATAATCGCTCTAAACTTCATCTATTTTGGTTTTAGTATTTCTTCTAATATAATGACGCAAAAAAGTTGTAAAAGGACTACGAGAAATGTTCATTTTTTTAGGTTCATTCAGCAGTGAACATCAAATACCGACTGTAAGTCGCTTCTAATCGTACATTTTTGCGCGTTGTTAATGACGACGAAATTACAACTATTCGATTGTTCCTATTGATAGTTTTTCAATAAAAAAGATCAAAAATTCGATCGCAAGCATTCTGCATAGAATAAAAATATGTAGAAAATCCCCCATTTGAATTCGATTCACAAGTCTGATAAGCCGGTTGGTATAATCATTAAAAACCACTTTACGTAAACTTTCCCAATCCGTCGATGAAATCGTCCGGTTCTTCTATTCTATTCTTTTAAGCTATTCGTCACCAATAGCTTTATACCAGAAATTTATTATAAAAAGCTATGAATAGAATAAAATCAATCTTCTTCCTAATCGCAATTAGTCTTCCGACTCTGCTATTCGCTCAGAACGACACAGCAAACAAGACATGGAGCCTTAACGATTGTATCGATTACGCCTTAACGCAAAACGTTTCGGTACGTCAGAGTATTCTGAACAATGTTTCAAACGAACTCAACAAAAATCAGGCGGAAGCCAACAAACTACCATCATTAAGCGCTTCGGCACGCCAGAATTTTAGTTGGTCGAAATCAGAAGATCTGCTTACCGGCGCTTCTGATTTCTCGGGTAACAATAATACCAGTTACGGATTAAATTCAAATATTACGATCTACAATGCACAACGTTTGAATAACCTGATTAAACAGGCCGAACTGGATATGCAAAGCGGAATTTACGATTCGGAGACCATTCAAGAGTCAATATCGCTGAGCATTTTAAATGCCTTTTTGCAGGTTGTATTTTTAGATGAGAACGTAAAAAATGCACAAAACCAGTTAGATGCTACCACCGAGCAACTCAACTTGTCGGAAGCTCGCTTACAGGCCGGTGTTATTTCGCGCTCCGATTATCTGCAGGTAAAATCGCAACTGGCAAACGAGAAACTGAGTCTGGCAAACGCAAAAAGCAACTATGCCATTTCGAAAGTTAGCCTGATGCAATTAATGGAGCTACCTGTTGACCAAAACTTTGAGGTACTTCGACCGAATCTCGAGGAATTAAGCAATAAAAATCTTACTCCGACAGCATCGGAGGTTTACGCTACGGCACTGGCCATTAAACCGCAAATTAAAAGTGCCGGGTACCAAAAAGAGAGTGCCGCCTTGAATGAAAAAATTGCAACTGCCGGTTTTTATCCAACCATCAGTGCCGATGCGGGTTTGTCAACCGGTTATTCGAGCTACAATACAGCTAATTATTTCGGACAATTGGGAGATCAGGTCACTCCTTCGGTTGGTGTTTCAGTGTCCATCCCAATTTTTCAGAAAAAGCAAATTAAAACGAGCGTAGCACAGGCAAAAATTGGTTACAGCAATGCAGAATTAAGGGAAATTGACACAAAAAACCAATTACGTAAAGAGGTGGAACAAGCTTGTGTTGATGTGGTTTCGGCACAAATAGAATTTGAAGCCAACAAGGAAAGCTATTCCTCTTACATGGAGTCGTACCAACTGGCACAGGAAAAATTCAATAATGGTTTGATCAACTCCGTTGATTTCCTTTTCGAGCGCAACAACCTGATCAACTCAGAAAGTCAGCTATTACAATCCAAATTCAACCTAATATTCAGCTATAAGATACTTGATTTCTATCAGGGCAATCCAATCACTTTATAATCCGAAAAAATTAAAACGAAATATCATGAAATGAGCGAAAAAATTTGATCATCACATTCCAATCAAAATGATAAAATTTTTTAAGCGAATTCCATATGATACAGAAATAAACAAAAAATTAAATCATATGAAAAAGAAAACAATCATCATTATCGCATTACTGCTTATCGTTCTGGTATCGGCAGCATTAGTTTTAAAACCTAAAAAGGTTGATGTAAGTCAGATCGATATTCAAACAGCAAAAGCAGAAAAAGGCAACATTAGCAATGTTGTGGAATCAACCGGAACATTGGAAGCCATCACAACAGTTGAAGTGGGTACCCAGGTATCGGGAATTGTAGATGAACTATATGTCGATTACAACTCATATGTAAAGAAAGGCCAATTGCTGGCAAAAATCGACACCACTAACCTTGCTGCACAACTGGAGCAAAGCCAGGCAAGTTTAGACAATGCAAAAGCCGAACTCGATTACCAGCAGGCTACTTACAACCGTATGGAGCCGCTGAATGACAAACAATTGATCTCGCAAACTGATTTCGACCAGCTGGTTTACAGTTTAAACAAAGCAAAAGCCAGTTACAACAACGCGATGGCGCAACATAAACGCAACAAGATCAATCTGGATTATGCTTTGATCTACTCGCCTATCGATGGAGTTGTATT
Source organism: uncultured Draconibacterium sp. (assembly GCF_963675065.1). Classification (NCBI taxonomy): domain Bacteria; kingdom Pseudomonadati; phylum Bacteroidota; class Bacteroidia; order Marinilabiliales; family Prolixibacteraceae; genus Draconibacterium; species uncultured Draconibacterium sp. The sequence goes on from NZ_OY775906.1 coordinate 1,901,386, forward strand.
GAACAAAGAAGTTGAAGAAGGACAGACAGTTGCAGCAAGTTTTAACACGCCTACCCTTTTCACCATTGCCAACGACCTTACTCAAATGCAGGTTGAGGCCAACATTGATGAAGCGGATATAGGCCATATTAAAGAAGGCCAACGTGTTGAATTTACAGTGGATGCCTATCCTGAAACCGTATTTGAAGGGAAAGTTACTCAATTGCGTTGGGAGCCAACAGTTACCAACAATGTGGTTACCTATACCATTGTTGTCGATGCGCCAAACCCGGATTACAAACTGATGCCGGGAATGACAGCTACTATTCAGGTTTATGTATTGGAGAAGAACGATATTCTGGTTGTACCGAGCAAAGCACTTCGTTTTAATCCCGACCCAAAATTACTGATGAGCTACATGAGCCAGCAGGACAAGCCGGAAATTCCGGAAGGACAAGCTCCACCTGCCATGGGAAGTATGCCACCAAAAGCTGCTAACGGAGCAACAATGGTTTGGGTAAAAGAAGGAACCAACATTCATCCTGTCCCGGTAAAAATTGGACTGAACGACGACATTAATGCTGAAATCCTCTCGGGAATAAAAAGCGGACAAGAGCTTGTGCTAAGCATGGCGCAAAAAGGAGCAAATTTAGCTGCAGCACGGCCAGGTGGCAATCCATTTATGCCAGGTCCTCCGGGAAGAAGATAGGAATTGGGAGTTGAGGAATAGTGGAATTGGGAATAAAGAATAGAAATCCACAATTCAAAAATCCAGTATCAAGGATCCAATATCTAAAAAAAGGAAAAAATGAGTAATACAATTATAAAAGTATCAGATCTGCGAAAAGATTATCATGTAGGTGAAATGACCGTACATGCGCTTCGCGGTATTGATATGGAAATTCACGAAGGGGACTTTGCCGCCATTATGGGAGCCAGCGGCTCGGGCAAATCCACCATGCTTAACATCCTGGGTTGTCTCGACAAACCAAGTTATGGCGAATATCAGCTCGATGGCGTGAACATGGGAGAAATGAACAAAAATCAGCTGGCAGGACTACGCAACAACAAACTGGGATTTATATTTCAGTCGTACAACCTGCTGCCTCGCACAACTGCCTTGGAGAATGTGGAATTACCGCTTTTCTATAATTCAAAAGTAAGGACAAAAGAAAGAAAAGAACGTGCCATACATGCGTTGGAACAGGTAGGATTGGCCGACCGGATGAATCATATGCCCAATCAGTTATCCGGAGGACAACAGCAACGTGTAGCCATTGCCCGCTCGCTGGTAAACGACCCGGTGGTTATTCTTGCCGACGAGGCAACCGGTAACCTCGACACCCGCACTTCTTACGAAATAATGGAACTATTCCAGCGACTAAACGATAACGGTAAGACCATTGTATTTGTAACGCACGAATCGGATATTGCCCGTTTTATGAAACGCAACATCGTTTTCAGAGATGGCAGAATACAAAAGAAATCACTGGTTACCGATCGATTTAATGCTACACAACTGATCGAAGCACTTCCGGTAGAAGAGGATTACGAATCTTAAAAAAAGCGAGAAATGAACTATATAAATCTCACAAAAATAGCAACCACTGCCCTGAAAAGAAACCAGTTCAGGGCTATTCTTACCATGCTGGGTATTATTATCGGTGTTGGTTCGGTAATCGCGATGCTTTCCATTGGTGAATCATCAAAGCAAAGCATCCGCGAAGAAATGTCGGACATGGGAACCAACATGCTTTTTGTAATGCCTGGCCAGCAACGACGCGGTGGAGTTATGATGGGTAATTCAAATACAAAAACCCTGACACTAAAAGACATTGATGCACTGCGAAAAGAAGCGAAGAATATCACCGAAGTATCGCCACAAGTAAGCACCAGCGGACAGGCGGTTAACGGCAACAACAACTGGCCAACCACCATTTATGGCGTTGATGTTCCGTACCTCGAAATTCGCAAATATGAGCTGGAAGATGGTCGTGTTTTTACCGATAAAGAAATAAAGTCGCTGGCAAAAGTCTGCATTGTTGGACAAACTGTTGTTGAAAATATTTTCACCAGTGGCATCGATCCAATAGGGCAAACCATTCGTTTTGGCGGAATACCGTTAAAAGTAATTGGCGTATTAAAAGAAAAAGGCCAGAACGGGATGGGCCAGGATCAGGACGATATGATCCTGGCTCCTTACACATCAGTGCAGCGCCGAATGCTGGCAATAACACACATACAATCGATTTATGCATCGGCGGTTAGCGAAGAGCAATCGGATGCAGCAATTTATGAAATGGAAACGATTTTACGCCAACAGCACAAATTAAAAGAAAGCGACGAAGATGACTTCCAGGTACGTTCGCAAGCCGAAATGGTGGAAATGGTTTCATCGGTTACCGATATGCTCACCTTGCTTTTAGGAGCCGTTGCTGGAATATCGTTGCTGGTTGGCGGTATCGGAATTATGAACATCATGTTTGTGTCGGTTACCGAACGAACCAAAGAAATCGGGCTGCGCATGTCGGTTGGCGGACGTGGATTTGATATCATGATGCAATTCCTGATCGAAGCAGTTATGCTAAGTATCCTGGGAGGTATTATTGGAATAATTTTCGGGACAGCACTCTCCTACCTGGCGTCCTTTGCATTAAACATGCCTTTTGTTGTCGACACTCAGGCAGTGGGATTATCGTTCCTTGTTTGTAGCGTAATCGGTATATTTTTCGGATGGTACCCTGCGCGCAAAGCAGCCAACCTCGATCCGATTGATGCAGTACGACATGAATAAACATAAAACCAAAATTCACAAATAATTAGTGGATTTTGGTTTTAATTTTAATACCGATGAAACAACAAAATGTCGCATAAGTACACTTCGTTCTTTATGCTCCTTTGTTGTAATATCGGCATTAATCATTGTAAATATAAAATTTGCTTTAGCTGCATTTTATTTAACAATTGATTTTAACTTTGTTGAAAACCACTAAGAATGAATAAACTTTGGGCAAAACGAAACCGACTTCCAATTGTAATGCACCTGTTGGCATGGCTGGTCTTAATTATTTTACCGCAAATTATAATAAGCCGTTATTCAGGAAACAACAGTTTTATTGCCTGGGGTTTTTATGTAAATGCCTTTATAATAGGAGTCATTTTTTACATCAATTATTTTTGGCTGGTTCCAAAATTCTATCTGAACAATAAAAAGGCATTGTTTTTTCTTTTGGCCATTGTTGTTGTTATTTGCTTTTATTTTCTACTCGATTATTCCAACCGTATTTTTCATAGTCCGGATCGGGACCGACGAATTGCCGAGTCGATTGAAGAACAAGCACGCAACGAGCATCGGTTTCAGCGCCCTCCGTTTAAACTAATGCAAATTTATGGCTTCAGCCTTCTATCGATTGTTATTGTTGGTTTTTCAATTGGTTTGCGAGCCATTGAACAATACACAGCCAGCGAAAAACGTCAAAAAGAACTGGAGAAAGAGAAGCTGAATTCAGAGCTTGCATTTCTGAAAAACCAGGTAAGTCCGCATTTCTTCTTTAATACGCTAAATAATATATATTCGATGGTAGCCATAAATACTGACGATGCACAGGCCGCCATTTTAAAACTTTCGAAACTGATGCGCTACCTATTATACGAGTCGGAACACGGAGAGACTATGCTTTCGGCAGAGGTAGAATTTATGCATCATTACATTGATTTAATGCAGTTACGCGTTTCGCAAAAGGTCGACATTCACATCGACCTTCCCGGCAAACAGAACGACCTGAAAATACCACCACTTCTTTTTATTCCGTTCATCGAAAATGCTTTTAAACACGGAATTAGTTATCGTGACAAATCGTTTATTAAAGTAAAAATGAATACGGAGGGAAACAAAGTATACTTTACCTGCAAGAACAGTATTGCGAAAGAGAAAAAAGAGAAGCGCGAAGAGAACCACTCGGGTATCGGGCTTGAAAATGTAAAAAAGAGACTCAACCTGTTGTTTGCCGGGAAATACGATTTAAACATTGAAACGACTCCTGAAAGCTTTATTGTACAACTTGAAATTGATACAACCAAATGATACGAACCATTGCCATCGACGACGAACCTCTTGCACTTCAACTGGTTACTTCATATGTTGAAAAAACTCCAACTTTAGAATTGGCAGGTGCTTTTGATAACCCAATCGATGCCATGGAATTTATGGATCAGAACGAGGTGGATCTTATATTTCTGGACATTGAAATGCCCGACTTAAATGGTTTGGAGTTTACGCGAATTCTGACCAACAAACCCAAAATTATTTTTACTACGGCTTACGAAAAATATGCGCTGCAGGGTTTTAAACTCGATGCAATCGATTACCTTCTAAAACCTTTTAGCTACGAAGAGTTTTACAAAGCCGCCGAGAAAGCGAAAAAGCAAATCGGCTACGAACGCGCCAATAAAAAAGACGATGAAGTGGATTCGAATCAAGAATTTCTGTTCCTGAAATCAGAGTATAAAATCCGCCGCATTAACTTTAACGACATTCTTTACATTGAAGGATTAAAAGATTACGTGAAAGTATTTCTAAAAGATGAATCCAAACCGATCATGTCGTTAAGTTCGCTGAAAGCGCTTGAGGCCAAACTTCCCGAGGAGAAATTTATGCGCGTCCACCGTTCATTTATCGTTAACCTCGAAAAAATTGACACCATCGAACGCAGCCGAATTATTTTTGGCAAAGTGTACATTCCGGTAAGCGACCAGTACAAAGACAAATTCAATAGCTTTGTAAAGAACAATTTCCTTTAGGATTAAAAATCACCTCAATTATCAATTTTCTTCGGAAAAAAGACCTGCCAAATCCGCTATATTGATTTTGTCTAAATAAAAATTGTAATTTTGCCCTCAAATTATTATGCATGGGATCAAAGCAGGAACAAATTCAGAAAAGCATAAAAATGTCGAAACTGCTTTTCAGCCACCCGCAGTTAATTCTTGTGTTGGAGCGGTTTGGAATAAAGTTAGGCGTTCGGGAGAAAACAATTCAGGAGATCTGCCAGGAAAACAATATTAGCTCCAAAGTATTTTTAATGGTGGTTAATCTTAACATCGACAGCTCCTATCATCAGGATTTGAATTTTAGTGCGCTTGAAATTAAACAGATTGTCAATTATCTGATGAAATCTCATGCCTATTATTCAGCAGAGGTTTTTCCTGAAATTATTCAGAACATACACCTGATGAGTGAATTCAGTCAAAAGCCGGAGATGCAGTTGGTTGAGCGTTTTTTTAATGATTACAAACACGAAGTTGACCAGCATTTTGATTACGAAAACAACACCGTTTTCCCCTACATTTTGAACCTTATTGATGCCAACGCCGCCGAGAATTATTCCGTGATTGATTACCGGGAACATCACGACGATATTCAGGAAAAACTCGATGATGTGAAAAAACTGCTGATCGAACATCTTCCGCAAAAGGCCGACAATAATCTGAGGCGTAAAATAATATTTGCGCTTTTCGATTTAGATGCGGATCTGCAAACGCATTCAAAAATTGAAAATGAGATTTTAATTCCACAGGTAGAACAGTTTGAAAAACAAGGCCTCGAATAATTGGGAACGCGCTGTAAAATACTGATCATTGAACCTTCCGTAATTATTCGCGAAGGAATTGCTGCCATTCTGCAACAAATGAAAGACAGTGTAGAACTGTCGTTTGCCGAAACGCTTGAAGAGGCTTTGAATTTTGGGCAATCCGATCAGTTTAAGATTGTAATCATAAATCCGGTTACGCTAAACAACTCGAAAAAGAACCTGAACAACCTGCTCACACTTTATAATAAAACCAATGTTGTGGGTTTGATTTCCAATCATTACGACCGTACACTATACGATAATTTTGCCGATAATATTTTTATTACCGACAGGTACGAAACCATTACGCAGATAATTTCGAAACATTTTAAAACAACGCCTGCCGTCAACAACGACATCGATAATACCTTAAGCGAAAGAGAAATTGATGTACTAAAGCTGCTGGCCACCGGAAAATCGAACAAAGAAATAGCAGAACAACTGTTTATCAGTATCCACACCGTTATATCGCATCGCAAAAACATCAGTACAAAAATTGGCGTAAAATCCACAGTCGCATTGGTTATTTATGCTGTGGCCAACGGACTAATTGATGTTGACGGTTTTACAGAATAGAAAATTCATTATTTCCCAAACTTTATAATAAAAAACAGCAAAGGAGCCACAATCATTAAGGTTATCAAGGCTTTGCTAATGTATTTCCCTTTTTCTTTACGGAATAAAACCCAGCCAATCAAACCAGCGATAATGAGATAAAATGAAAAGTCGATAAAAACTGATGATACCAGTTCGTTTTGCGATGAGTTAACCGTCAGTGATGAAATAAATGAAAAAATCATACGCTTGTCGTTTAAAAGTTACCAGTGTAAAATTCAGTTATTTTTACCTGGCCGACAATCGCATAAAATGAGGAATTTGAAAAGTATTCTATCCCTACAATCAGGGAATAAAGACAATTTAGTCTTAATGAGCTAGTAGTTCAGCATCGTTATCGCAACAGTCGTAACCGGCCTGCAGCGTTATGTGTTCAATGCCAAATTTATCGTGAAGTAGTTTCTCCGCTTTTGCGCGAACTTCCATTAACTCCTGCATGGTAATATTGTCTGTCATATTAATATGCGCCTCTAAATGAATTTGCGTATCATCGAGCTTCCAAACGTGAATATGATGAATATTATCGATCTCCGGAATTTTCTCAACTTCCTCTTTAATTCGTACAAGATCGATATTCCCGGGAGTTGACTGCATGAGAATATCAACCGTTTCTTTTACCACATCCCAGGTGTGATAAATAATGTAAACACCCACTAATACGGTAATCAGCGGATCGATCCAGAAAACCTCGAATTTCCAAATGGCAATACCACCAATAATTACAGCCACCGACGAAAATGTATCGCCCAGCAAATGCAAATAAGCGGCCCGTACATTTAAATTGTGTGCTTTGTCTTTATTCAATACAACTACCGAAATCAGGTTGGCCAGCAAACCAAATGTGGCCACAATAAACATGATCTTTCCTTTTATGGGCTCAGGATTAACAAAACGTTCATATGCCTCAAAAAACAGGTACAAACAAATTCCGATAAGTACCACTCCGTTAAAAAGAGCGGCCAGAATCTCAACACGTTTGTAGCCAAAAGTCTTTTGTTCATCCGAAGGTTTACGGCTTCGTTTACCCGCCATAAACGCAATAAAAATAGCCGAAGAATCGCCCAGATTATGCAGTGCATCAGACAGTAACGACAAACTGTTCGAAATAATTCCGCCGATAATCTGCACAATGGTAATGGAGAGATTGAGAGCCGTAACCCACAGTAATTTTTTCCCTCTTATATCGTGATGATGATGGTGATGATGCCCATGATCGTGATGATGATCTGCCATTGTTTTTCAGTTTTCAATTAATACAAATTAATTGTTTTTAAAGTTTAAATAAAATCCCCATAAATAGGGATTTTAAGAAATGTTATTTAGAACTACTTTTGCAAACAAATTGGTTTAGTAAGAGTTTATTTAGAAAAAGGTAAAAGTTTATGGATTTAGAAAACACTTTCAAAACAGGACGATGGTGCAAAGCCATTGAAGTGAAAGATTTTGTAACTTTAAATATCACCCCGTATACCGGTGATCACAAATTTCTGGAAGGCCCTACAGCACGCACCAGCAAATTATGGGACATTTGTAAAGAGGCCCTGAAAGAAGAGCGCCAAAACAATGGTTTACGCGATGTAGATGTTAATGTAGTTTCGGGAATGACCGCTTTTGAAGCCGGTTATATGGACAAAGAAAGCGAAGTTATTGTTGGCTTACAAACCGACAAATTGCTAAAACGTGCCATGAAACCTTATGGAGGTTACAACGTGGTTAAAAAGGCATTATCGGAACACGGATTAAAACCAAATCCTGTTGTACACGAAAGTTTTAGCAAGTACACCAAAACCCACAACGATGGCGTTTTTGATGCTTATACTGATGAGATCCGGAAATTCCGCTCACTGGGTTTCCTAACAGGTCTACCGGACAATTATGCCCGCGGACGAATTATTGGCGACTACCGTCGTGTGGCGTTGTACGGTATCAACCGTTTGATTGAAGGCAAAAAAGAAGACCTGCAAAAAATCACAGGTCCGATGACTGATGCTACTATTCGTCTACGTGAAGAAGTTTCGGAGCAAATCCGCGCTTTAAGCGACATGATCGAAATGGGTAATATTTACGGTTTAGATCTTTCGCGCCCGGCACAAAATGCACAGGAAGCAGTTCAGTGGACTTACATGGCATACCTTGCTGCTGTAAAAGAACAAGACGGAGCAGCAATGTCGTTGGGTAGTGTTTCTTCTTTCCTCGATATTTTTATCGAAAAAGATATTCAGGATGGAAAAATTACTGAAACCGACGCACAGGAATACATCGACCAGTTTGTAATGAAACTGCGTATGGTTCGCCACTTACGTATGGAAGCATACGATCAGATCTTTGCCGGCGACCCAACCTGGGTAACCGAAAGTATTGGCGGTTTGCTGATTGACGGACGTAGCAAAGTAACCAAAACGTCGTTCCGTTTTCTGAACACGTTGTACAATCTGGGACCATCTCCCGAGCCAAATATTACCATTCTTTGGTCGAAAAACCTGCCAAAAGGTTTTAAAGATTATTGTGCCAAAGTGTCCATCGAAACCTCATCAATTCAGTACGAAAATGATGATTTGATGCGTACCAGCTCAAATTGCGACGACTATGGAATTGCATGTTGTGTATCGATGCAGGAGCTGGGAAAACACATCCAGTTTTTTGGTGCACGTACCAACCTGGCCAAAACACTGCTACTTGCGGTTAACAGTGGCCGCTGCGAAAATACCGGAACACAAATGATTGATGGCGTTCCGTTTTTGGAAGAGGAATATCTGGATTACGACAAAGTAATCGACAACTTTAAATTAGCCATGAAAGAAGTGGCACGTGTTTACAACGAAGCGATGAACATCATCCACTTTATGCACGACAAATATTATTACGAAAAGGCCCAAATGGCGCTTATCGATACCAATCCAAAAATTAATATCGCCTATGGTATTGCCGGATTATCGATTGTTGCCGACTCGCTTTCGGCCATTAAACACGCCAAAGTTAAACCTGTGCGCGATGAAAATGGCCTTACAGTTGATTTCAAGATTGAAGGCGATTTCCCAAAATATGGAAACGATGACGACCGTGTAGACCACATTGCACGCGATGTAGTGGAGCATTTTAATATGGAGCTGGAAAAACTTCCGGTATACAAAAATGCCACACCAACCATGTCGGTGTTAACCATTACATCGAATGTTGTTTACGGAAAGAAAACCGGAGCTACTCCCGACGGACGCGCCAAAGGTGTTGCTTTTGCACCGGGAGCCAACCCGATGCACGGCCGCGATACACACGGAGTAATTGCGTCGTTAAACTCGGTGGCTAAAATTGATTATAAAGATTCGAAAGACGGTATTTCAAATACGCTGTCGGTTGTGCCTAAATCGTTGGGAGCAACACCTGAAATGCGCATTGAGAACCTGGTTCGTACACTTGATGGTTATTTTGGTTGCAACGCACAACACCTGAATGTGAATGTGCTCGATCGCGACACGCTTCTTCATGCCATGGAGCATCCTGAAGATCACCCGCAGTTAACAATCCGGGTATCGGGGTACGCTGTAAACTTTGTTCGTTTAACCCGCGAACAACAGCAGGAAGTGCTTACGCGATCGTTCCACGAAACAATGTAATTATTCATAAAATACTACACACGCATGCCGGCCGGTTTAAACTGGCTGGCATGTTCTTGTGTTAAACAGTATGTCTTCAACCGAAAATAAATTAATCGTCCATTCCATCGAATCGTTTGGCACACACGATGGCCCGGGAATTCGTTTGGTCGTGTTTTTACAGGGCTGCAATCTACAATGCAAATACTGTCAAAATGCAGATACCATTGCTTTAAAAGGCGGTAGCGTAACCGAAATCGAGAGCCTGGTAAAACGCGCCGGAAATATGAAAACGTACTTTGGCGATGATGGCGGTGTTACCGTTTCGGGTGGAGAACCGATGTTGCAAAGTAAAGCCCTGATTCCCTTTTTTGAAGCCTTGAAAAAAGAGGGCATTCACACCAATATCGACACCAACGGATTAATACGCACACCGGAAGCCAAACATTTAATCTCAGAGTTGGCCGACCTGGTAATGTTTGATGTTAAAGCCACAACTGAAGAAGGTTTCAAAACGATTACAGGAGCAAAAGGACTGAGCCGTTTACTGGAGAACATTCAACTTCGCGAGCAAAGTAAGAAACCATACTGGCTGCGTTATGTGCTGGTTCCGGGCTACACCGACGGCGACGAATCGTTAAAGTGGTTGATCGACACATTTTCGGGGAACAAGTACCTGGAAAAATTTGAAATACTCCCCTACCACAAACTGGGCACCTACAAATGGGAATCATTGGGAATGGACTATCAATTTAAGGAAGTAAAAGAGAATACTCCCGAACAGATCGACCGTGCTTTTGAAATGCTGAAACCGCATTTTAAAGACATAATTGTTAAATAAATAGCTTCAAGTGCCGAGCTACGAGTATCAAATATCAAGTATCGTAAAAAGTATCATCCATGAGTTTATATTCACCAAAAGAAATAATTAACGAAGCCGGGAAACTGGCCATTGCAAAAGACAGTTACTCAGCAAAAAAAATACTAACACTGGCATTTTTGGCCGGAGCTTACATTGCTTTTGGCGGACTGCTGGCAATTTTAGTTGGCGGCGGTGTTCCGGGAATTGGTGCCGAAAACCCGGGAATTCCAAAGTTTCTTATGGGAGCCATGTTCCCCGTTGGACTGATGATTGTTGTAATGGCCGGAGCTGAACTTTTTACCGGTAACAACGCCTATTTTATGCCCAATGTATTGGGAGGCAAACAACGCTGGACTGCTCCGCTTCGCAACTGGTCGTTGGTTTATGTGGGTAATTTTGTTGGGGCTGTGTTCGTAGCTTATTTTTTGGTGCACCTTACCCATTTAGTTCATTCGGAACCATGGCTAAATACAGTTGAAAAAATTGCTGTGGGAAAAACTTCCAATCCGTTTTTCACCACCTTTTTAAAAGGCATAGGTGCTAACTGGCTGGTTTGCCTGGCGCTGTGGATGGGTATGTCGGCACAACACACCAGTGGAAAAATTTTGGGTGTCTGGTGGCCGGTTATGGCATTTGTTACCATGGGTTTTGAGCACAGTATTGCCAATATGTTTTTTATTCCACTAGCTATTTTTGAAGGTGCTAATATTACCTGGACAACCTTTGTAGTTAAAAACCTGATTCCGGCAACGCTTGGGAACATTGTTGGAGGTGGCTTTTTTGTAGGTACTTTGTATTGGTATGCTTATGCCAAAGAGAAATAGGCAAAGCCTTGATTTCGGTAGTGTCTAATAAAATGAAGACAGAATTCTCGATTTGGTTGAATGACAAGGGATTCAGTTGGTTTAATTTTCATTTCCTGCTTTTAATAATACCCTAGCAAGCGTAATGCTACATCTTCGTAATGATACTCTCTATTTGAATGAGAGAAAAACTTAATTTATAATAGTGTGTCCATAATTCCCCTATCCGGTTGTTTAAGCATGCGGGCCGGAATACTGCTTTTAATTACCTCCTTCAAAGCATTTACCTGTCGCTCTTTGGCAAAACGTTTGGCAGTTATCAGGCTAATTTCGCGAACGGGTTTATCGGGTACGATTTCTTTTATCAGCTCTTCCTGCTCGGCCGGAATATTAATAGTAGCCAGCTCAGGAATAAATGTCAGCCCGTTTTTGTACTCAACAATACGCCGTAACGATTCGATGGAATTACTATGATAAACCAGCTGCTGTTTGTTTTTCTTTTGCGCATTAATCTGGCAAATGGAATTCACCTGGTTCTGAAAACAGTTCCCCTCTTCAAGGTACCAGATATCCTCCTGTTGAATTGAGTTAATGTCAATGGAATCCTGCTTAAACAAAGCATGATCTTCAGACAAATAGGCATAAAAACGTTCGTAAAACAGTGGCATTACGGAAATATTTATTGCCGAAACCGGTGTAGAAACAACACCACAATCAATATCGCCCATTTTTATTTCACTAATAATGTCTTCGGTTTTAAGCTCGTATATTTCCAGCTGTAAAGCCGGATAGTCTTTTGCCAATTGCTGAATAAAAAGCGGAACCAGGTAAGGCGCCAGCGTTGGAATAATACCAACTTTCAGGTTTCCTCTAACTTCTTCGCTAATATTTACGGAAATTTGCTTTAACGCTTCAATCTGCTTTAAAATTTCCAGCGACTTTTCGTAAAAAACCTTCCCTTCATCAGTAAATTGAAATGGCCGTTTTGTTCGGTCGATCAATTTAAATTCCAGTTCTTCTTCCAGTTTCTGTATTTGCATACTTAATGCGGGTTGCGTAACTCCCAGCCGTTCGGCAGCCACCGAGAAAGAACCACACACATAGATTTCTTTCAGGTATTCCAGTTGTACAATATTCATAAAATAAGCATTACTAATAATACCATAAATATAATAAATACCACTAATAGTATCTTTGAAGTGTTGAAATAAAGAAAAAGAAATTAACAATTTAAAATTTACATATTATGAAAGCAAAAAATCAAATTACAGTAGAGAAATTGAATCAGTTATTGGCAGATTACCAAATTCATTACCAAAACCTGCGCGGGTTACACTGGAACATTAAAGGACAATTGTTCTTTGCATTACACGCACGTTTTGAAGAGTATTACAACCAGGCAGCCGAAGTTGTAGATGAAATTGCAGAGCGCATCTTAATGTTGGAAGGTCAGCCACTGCATACTTTCGAAGACTATACAAAAACAGCAAAACTAGGAGTAGTAGCCAACGTTTCGGAAGCCAAACCGGCTGTTGAAAGCGTACTGGAAAGCCAGCGCTATTTTCTGAAAAGCTTTAACGAGATTCTGGAAGTTGCCGGAGAAAATAACGATGAAGCTACTGCCGCTATGATGAGTGACTGGATTGGACATACCGAAAAAGAAATCTGGATGTTGGAGTCGTTCCTGGCATAAAAATCGAAAATGAGCTAACAGAAAAGCCTCGCAAATTTGCGAGGCTTTTTTATATCTTTCCTTTTTACAATCACTAATCATCGATGGCTTGAAATACCAGCTGGCGAAATTTCCACCCCGTAATATCGTTTTCCGGACCTTGTGTTTGTTTCATAATTATACCGATCACGTTTTCCTTAGGATCGGCAAAATACTGAGTATTAAAATAACCACCCCAATTGAAAGTACCCTCGCTTCCTAAACCTCCTTTGCGTTGTCCTTTTTCGGTTAACAGCTCAAAGGCCAAACCAAATTTGGTATCTGAATCGCCCCAAATATCTCCAATCTGATTCGATAAAATTACATCAACCGTTTTTCGGCTCAACAGGCGAACTCCGTTGTATTCTCCGCCGTTCAGGTACATTTGCAAAAAAATGGCATAGTCTTTTGCTGTGCTCGACAAACCGGCTCCTCCTGAGAAAAATGTTTTAGCGCCTTTAATCGGGTAATCGGTATCGTAAAAAGTTACCGGGTATTTTTGCCATTCGCCGTTAACAGGAGTCTGAACCTCAACTACTCGATTGATATTCTTTTCAGGTTGATAAAACCAGGTATCTTCCATTCCCAGCGGATCGAAAATATGCGTTTTTAGGTATTTGTCGAAGGGCATTCCTGATACAATCTCGATGAAATAGCCCAGCACATCCAATCCTTCACTGTATGTGAATTGCGTTCCTGGTTCGTGGTGTAAAGGCAATTGGGCAAGCTTCTTTACACTTTCTTCAATGGTAATATTTTTTGTGGTGAACAGGTCGGTTACACCGGCTTTTTTGTACAGCATTTTAAAACGTTCATCGCCATCAATTACACCGTAACCAATGCCTGAAGTATGCGACAAAAGGTGACGAATGGTGATTTCATTTTTTACAGGAACTCCGGTCCAGGTGGTATCGCTGTACCTAAAATTGGTAAGAACCTGCTGATTTTTAAACTCGGGGATATATTCCGAAATTGGGTCATCCAACTGAAATTTACCTTCTTCCCATAACATCATTACCGCGGTTGAAGTAATTGCTTTTGATTGTGATGCAATTCGAAAAATAGCATCGCGCTCCATTTTGTCGCCGGCTTCATTGGCAACTCCGTAGGCTTTCCAGTGAACAATTTTCCCGTTACGTGCCACCAGCGAAACAATCCCCGGAAGATTTCCTTTAGCCACTTCCTCTTCACACATTTTATCAATTCGAGCTAATCGCTGGGCAGAAATACCGGCACTTTCGGGAGGCATCTCCTCTAATTTGTGCAATTTTATTATTGAAGTGGTTTGGGCATTCGTTACGCCCAACAAGAAAATACAGAGCGCAAAAAGTAGTGTTAGCTTCTTCATTCGGTTTAATTTTAATAGCCCGGTTTCAAATAATCGATGGGCTGTAAATACATGATTTCATTTTAGCGTATTCAAAGATACAAATAACTACTTCCAAAGAAAGCATCTTGTTGTTACAAGAAAAAAACGAGGCATAAAAACTTCTTTATACGTTTTGTAAAAGCTTCACCAATATCGAACAGGAAAGCTTCTTGTTTATCGTAAATACACAGCCATGTATATCTCCCAGACACATCTTCTGCAAAATAAGAAAAGGGAAATTACTTTCCCTTTTCTTAATTAAAACAAGCTTTGTTGTGGTACCGAAGTAGCCACTTCGATCAGCTCTTTATCATGATTATGCACTAACTCCGATTGATTATCAAATAACATACAGGCACCTCCGTCGGGCGTAAACGGCTCCCACTCAGGCATTGCATCGCTATTAGGATTACCGGTGTATGCGAAAGTAGCCCATGTTTTACTCATTTTAGCAGCCAAAGCATAAGCTTCAGGAGATCCGCTATTATATTCTTCTGTACGTTCAATGTTATTGAAAACAAAAGCGATTTCCATACAATGAGCCGATTTCAACATGCCGTCCAAATGCGGCGCATTCCACTTAAAAACGTAATTGTAAACCGGTGCATTTCCGGGAAATGACGACCTAAGTTGAGCATATTCCAACAACATGGGGCGAAACATAATATCCACATCAGTCATATCCGAAGGCATGTTTGTATTTGGATAAGCCTTCTTGAAAGCAGCAACATAAGCATCGGTTTTATCGCCATATTTGGTTTTTAGATAGTCAATAACCGTTGCTTCATCGGCATGTAACATCCCGGCAGGAGCTGTAAAATCACCAAATTCAACCTTATTAGAACCGATTATAAGCGGAACATCTTTCGCTAATTCTTCGGCACCGGCAGCTCCCGGTTGCAAAGGAATAAAAGTGCCGTCGCACGAAGGAGCCCAACCAAGACTGCCCAAACCTGCACCGGAAGCACTGGCAATTGCACGATTACCTGCCGCCAGTAATTCATCGAAAGGAACTTCCTGCAATTTGTCAACTTCGCTCTTTTCCAGCCCAAGTTCATCAAGAATAGCCAATCCCAACTTTTGTGTAGCTTCTTTAGTGCCAAATTGGCCCGCGACACCACTTTCCATAATTGCTTTATGGAATAATCCTTTTGCCGATGGCGCATACATCAAAGTTGCCACTTTTCCGCCACCACCCGACTGACCAAAAATGGTCACATTTCCGGGATCGCCGCCAAAATTGGCAATGTTGTCGTGCACCCACTGAAGCGCAGCTACAATATCCATCATTCCAACATTGGCAGATTGGGCATATTTCTCGTCCACGGCAGAAAGATCCAGAAATCCAAGCACATTTAAACGATGATTAACAGAGACTACTACCACATCGCCTGTTCGGCTCAGGTTCTCGCCATCGTAACTTGGTAATTCGCACGAGGAACCGGCTGTATATCCACCACCATGTAGCCAAACCATTACCGGACGTTTTTTACTGTCGTTAATTGCGGGCGACCAAACATTCAGGTTCTGGCAGGCATCTTCCTTCATAAACCAGAAATTGTGTTGCTGGGCAAACTCCATCTCATCAAATAAAATCATGGAAGCCACATCAATCGGACAAACCGGTCCATAAGAACGGGAACTTCTCACTCCTTCCCACTTGTCGGGCTTTTGCGGGGGCATAAACCGATCAGCTTTTGCATAAGGAATTCCCTTGTAGTTGTATACTCCCTTGTGTACATAACCGATAACATCACCTGACTCTGTTGAGACTTGTGCTGTTTCGTTGTTGGCAATCATCGGATGTGAACCGGGCGTTGCATAAGGATCATTTGTTGTTTGTGTTCCGGCGTTCTGACAAGATGAGAACAATAAAGTTCCAGCTGTCAAAACATACAAAATTCGTGATAGTTTAAATTTCATTTTGTCCTATTTTTTTGATTTTACAATAATTTTCGTGCTTCCCTGTCAGGATCATTTTTGGCCTCGCAAATATCATTCAGAATCATTACTTCACCATTTTCAACAGAGAATTTTGGCCATTCAGGTAAGGTTTCACAATTTGGATTACCGGTTTTCATAAACGAAAGCAGGGCATCCGACATTTTTTCCGACAATGTACGTGGCCGGGCTCCGCCACCGGTGTGTGTTAACATCAGGTCGGGATTGTAGAGCCAGAAACAAATATCGAGGCAGTGGAAAGCCCGCATTCGGTTATCAAATAACGGTGGCTCCCATCCAAACCAGGCCATATAAACCGGAGCCTGCTGGTTACTTTTTGCAGTGGCTGTTTCAACTGCACCTTTCCGGTTACTGGCTACCAGCGTCATAATTTCGATTGGTTTGGCATCAGGAAATACATTCGCATAGGCATCGTAAACTTCCGGTGCTTTGTCGCCCAGACCTTCTCCAAAACCTACTCTTTCTTTTAACATTTCCTTTGCTTCTTTAGCAGTAATTTTCTCCATTTCAGGCATGGTACGTGACATTCCCCATTCATGAAAAGTACTGCAAATAATCATCGGGATATTGGATGAGACTCCATTTGCTTCGGAATAAAAAGTTCCTTTTGGAATATTTACACCATCGGCAACCGGACTAAATTCTCCCGGCATTATTCCATTTCCCCCCATTTCAACAGTAAGCCTCTGATTTGCTTTATTTGCCAACAAAATATAATCTTTCCATGGCATTTCCTGTAACTTGTCAATTTCCGATGATTTCAAACCTGCCTCTTTTAATATGAATTCACCTAATTTTTGAGAATAGGATTGATCCATTGCCTGTGTAATTGCCCCACTTAAAGAAACAGCCTTATGTACTAATCCTGCTGCTGCCGGCATAGCAGCAACTATACAAGCTTTATGCCCGCCTCCGGATTGTCCCATAATTGTTACATTTCCCGGGTCGCCACCAAAGTTGGCTATATTTTCTTGTACCCATTCCAAAGCAGCTACCATATCGAGAGCACCTACATTTCCTGAGTCTTTGTATTTTTCACCCCCAACGCCCGAAAGATCAGAAAATCCGATTGGGCCTAACCTGTGGTTAATAGAAACAAAAACCACATCACCTTTACGACTCAGGTTTTCGCCCATGTAGCCGTCCTGTTCAATTGCATTTCCAACGGTATATCCACCTCCGTGTAACCAAACCAAAACAGGCCTCTTATTTGTATCAATTGCCGGTGTCCATACATTTAATTTTAGGCAATCTTCGCTTACATCATCGTAATTCCAATGGTCGGTAAACGACGAATAAGCATTACCATAACGATTATTCGTATTTTGCGGAGCAGTGTTTCCCCACCAAACTGCAGGTTTTATATCGTTCCAAGGTTCCGGTTTTTGTGGTGGCATAAAACGGTTTTTACCTCCTGTATCTGCGCCATATGGAATGCCTCTAAACTGTGTTATACCACGAAGTATAAATCCTTTTACCTTGCCGTAAACCGTATCGGCAATGGCAATATCGTCGCCAATAAAAAGTATCTGCTCGTCGTCGTCAGCGGATGCCAATTCAGAAGGAGCTGCACATGAGGCAAGCGGAAGTGTTGTAGCCAATCCAAATCCGGCTGCTCCCGCTCCCATAGTTTGAAAAAAGTCTCGTCGATTAGTTTTCATCGTTATTAGTTTTAAAGTTTAGTTTACTTGAATAACAAAGGTGCCATTTCTTTTAAACAAACGCGCCAGGTGTCCCAATTGTGGCCGCCAACTTTTCCAAAATAAGTGTGCTCCATGTCCTTTTCATCAAGACCTTTTAACAAACGCTCTGCATTTTCCCAGGCCATATCACTTTCACCACAACCAACCCAGTACAATTTGTAACCGGCATTTTTAATTGGCGTTAATTCAGCTTCCGCATCACGTCCGGGGGTAAATCCCATACTTAAAACACCAATATAATCGAACAATTCAGGATGACGGGCAGTGGTATACAAGGTGTAAATGCCCCCCATCGAAAGTCCGGCGATTGCTCGTGCTTCTTTCTTTTTAATAACCTTATAGTGCGACTCGATATACGGAATAATATCCTCAACCAGGTCTTTTGTGTACGCGCCTCCCGAATGCAATTCTTCTGATTCCATACCCAGTGAAAAAATAGAAGGTCCCGGCAGCGGCTCCATTATATCAGGAGCTGCCAGACTATTGGGATCGGCGTTAGGCATTACAACGATCATCGGTTCAGCTTTTCTCTGAGCAATCAGGTTATCAAGTATCTGACATGCTCTCCCAAGTGTGGCCCAGGCATCCTCGTCACCTCCACCTCCGTGCTGCAAATAAAAGACAGGGTATTTTTTGTTTGATTCTCCATATCCAAAAGGTGTGTATACCGACATTCTTCGTTCTGCGCCAAAGGCTTTGGAAGGATACCAAACTTTTGACAGCATTCCTTTATGATCTTTGGCTTCCAGAAATTCATTGCTTTTTTCTCCGGGAACAATGAACATGTTTGATATTCTTTGTCCATCACGAACGACCTTCAGGTTATTAGGATCGAGCATTTGAATACCATCAACAGAAATGGTATAGGTATAGAAATCGGGCGTTACATCTTTAGCTGTATATTCCCACACGCCATCTTCGCCTTCCGTCATTTCCACGGGTGCAGGCAGCAACATTTTTCCCTGTGGAGTTTCCACTTCTTTTTTAGGAAGGAAATCCCCGTTCAGTTCCACTTTTATTGCTTTTGGTGCACAAAAACGAATGGTAACATTGTTACCGTCGATCTCCGGTGAAACCAATACAGGAGCTCCAAACTGAGCAAAAATACTTGTTGTAAAAATTAGTGTGATTATTGTTAAAACCGTTCTTTTCATATTTCTCTTTTTAGATTCATTTTGTTTTAAGACATGGCCATTCTGGCTTTCCGATCCGGATCGTTTTTAACTTCACAAACATCATTCAGAATCATCACTTCTCCGTTTTCAGATGTATAC
The DNA here is from genome assembly GCF_963675065.1 of uncultured Draconibacterium sp. Taxonomy (NCBI): domain Bacteria; kingdom Pseudomonadati; phylum Bacteroidota; class Bacteroidia; order Marinilabiliales; family Prolixibacteraceae; genus Draconibacterium; species uncultured Draconibacterium sp. Next base: position 1,920,884 of record NZ_OY775906.1, read on the forward strand.
CGAGGCCATTCTGGTAAACCTCCGCCATTTGGATCTCCTGTATTCATAAATTGAATAAGTGATCCTGATACTTTTTCGGCAAGCGCCCTGGGACGTTTTCCGCCACCAGTGTGCGTATACATTACATCAGTATTATCGAACCAAAAACAAATGTCGAGGCAGTGGAAAGCTCTCATCCGGTTGTTAAACAATGGCGGTTGCCAACCAAACCACGCCATATAAACCGGTGCTTTTTGCTTCACTTTCGAGTCGGCAAGTGCAACATTTCCTCTTCGGCTTGCACTTACCAATGCCCAAATCTCAACCGGTCGTTTATCAGGAAATGCTTTTGCATAAGCCATAACAACCTCCTCTGCTTTATCGCCCAAACCGGCTTCAAAACCTGCCCGCACTTTTACCTGTTCAATCACCTCCACGAGCGTGATCTTTTCCAGCTCGGGATTAGTACGGCTTGGAGACATCTCTTCGGTAGTAGAACTAAAAATCATCGGAATATCTTCAATAAGAGAAGTGGTTTCAGGGAAAAAAGGTTCTTCCGGAATAACCTCGGTTCCAACTACAGGAACAAAACCTCCCATACCCATTTGAGCCCCCGTTTCCTCTGCAAATTTTGCCATGGCACGATTAGCAAGAGCATAGTATTCCCGCCACGGCATTTGCTGAAGTTTGTCTATTTCATTCTTTGTAATACCCGCTTCCCTCAAAATATATTCACCCACTTTCTCAGTGGTATCTTTTTCACCCCACAAACGGATAAAACCACTAAGCACAGCTGCTTTGTGGAACAATCCTTTCGCCTTTGGAGTTCCGGCAATGGCTTTCACTTTTCCGCCACCACCCGACTGCCCCATGATGGTTACATTGCCAGGATCTCCTCCGAAGTTTTCGATATTATCGCGCACCCATTCCAGAGCCGCAACCAAATCGAGAATTCCAACGTTGCCAGAGTTGGCAAATTTATCTCCCCCCACCCCGGCAAAATTCGAAAATCCCATGGGGCCCAATCGGTGATTGACAGAAACAAAAACAATATCGCCTTTCCTACTAATGTTTTCGCCATTGTAACCATCCTGCTCAATACCGTTTCCGGCCGTAAAACCGCCACCATGAAACCAAACCAGAACAGGTCTTTCTTTCCCATCAGCAATTTCGGGAGTAAAAACGTTCAAACGCAGGCAATCTTCACTTATATCATCGTAGTTCCAATGATCGACAAAAGCCGAATAAACATTGGAATATTGCCCTTCAATGTTTTGAGGAGTGGAATTCCCCCACCAAACCGCAGGAAGAACATCATCCCAGGGCTTCGGTTTTTGCGGAGGCATAAAACGGTTTTTACCCGATGTTGGCGCTCCGTATGGAATACCCAGAAAATAATTTATCCCTCGCAGAATGTATCCTTTTACTTTACCATATTCCGTATCGGCAAGCGCAATATTATCGCCAACAAAAAGAACCTGTTCATCATCCTCAATAGCCTGTCCTGACGGAGTTGACATAGCACTTTTTGGAAAAGCTGAAGAAATGCCTATTCCGGCAGTTCCTGCTCCCAATGTTTGGAAAAAATTTCTTCGGTTCGTTTTCATAATTTGGTTTATTTTCAGGTTTTTAGTTTATGATTGATTATTTGAAAAGAAGCTGAGAGAAATTACGTAGCGAATGCTTCCACACTTTCCACTCGTGTGTTCCTTCAAAGGTTTCGTAAGTCACTTTTAGGTTGTTTTCGTTGAACTGATCAACTACTTTTTGAGTGTATTCCACTCGCGGATCCTGTTTGCCACATGACAAATAAAACAAATCCAGTTCCTTATTAAAATCGGCTGATTTAGTCAGGATTCCGGGAGTTCGTTCTTCAGGATCGAAGACTACACCAGGAATTCCGCCAAAAATTCCTGAGCTGAAAGATCCTACCCAATCGAATTTATCCACATTTGCCAATCCGATATAATACGATTGTCCGCCCCCCATCGACAAGCCGGCCAGTGCTTTGTGTTTCGGGTCGGTGTAAACCGAGAATTCCTTTTCAATCAACGGAATCACATCGGTAAACAATTCATCGGCCATTATTTGAATACCCTCTGAACCGTAAGCTCCACCTTCGGTTTGTTTCTCCACGTTTCCGTTGGTCATAACCACAACCATGGGCACAATTTTGTTCTGTGCCAATAAATTATCCATAATGTTTGTTGTGCAGCCTTCAACATACCACGATGTTTCGTTGCCACCGCCACCGTGACGCAGGTAAAACACCGGATATTTTTTTGCTGAATTATAACCGGGAGGTGTGTACACATACACTTTACGGTTAATATTTTGCGTGGTTGAATAATATTTGAGAATATGAACAGCACCGTGTGGAACATCCTGTAACTCATCAAAACGAGGCGGATTACCTGGCACATTTACCAAGCTGAAATCGGGAGCCTGTCCCACCTGCATTTCAGGATTTGCGGGGTCGAGCACCTTTAAACCGTCAACAGAAAAAGCGTAGGTATACACTTCGGGCTCAACCGGCCCAACTGTAACGCTCCAAACGCCTTCAGCATCCTTTTCCATCGGGTAGGTCTTCATCATCATATTCACCGAAACTTCTTTTGCATTCGGAGCCTTTATCGAAAAAGTAATGCTCGAATCCTCATTCACCACCGGTGATTTAATTCGTGGCCCGAATTGGGCAAAAACATTCAAACTGATCAACAGAATGAAAGCAAAACTGAAGAATCGAAGAAGGTATTTATTGTTTGTCATTTTATTGGTTTTAAAGATTGTTAGTTCCTAAAAAATAAAAAAAGCACACCACGCATGATGTACTTTTTGTTGCCTTGTTTTACTTAAATAGTACAGGAGCAAAATTTTTAAGATCATTCCGCCATACCGGCCAGGTGTGGCCACCGGGCATTTCACTAAATTCGTAATCAATCCCGTTTTTATCGAATACCTTCAACATCTCTTTGCCATTTGTATACGCAATATCTTCAGGTCCTCCCTGTGTAAATTTCAGGAGTTTTACTGTTTTCGTTAAAGTAGGTGCAATCTCTTTAAGACGTTTGTCACCTGTTTCGTACATTTCCTTGTTGTTGGTAAACCAACCCGAGCTCATCACATTGATGTAAGCAAAAAAATCAGGGTGTGCCATAAACGACTCCATTACTTCCAATCCTCCCATTGAAAGCCCCGCCAGCGCACGATGATCAGCATCTGCGTACACCTTGTAATTTGCTTCGATGTATGGAATAATATCGTTTACAAAATCTTTAACGAACAGGTTTACATCAACACCTCCATCGGGCATTACCACGATCATTTCCCTACATTTTCCTTCGGCCAGCAGGTTATCCATAATAATGCCGGCGCGACCAACTCCGGGCCACGCCAATTCGCTGTCGCCACCACCGTGAATCAGATAAAACACAGGCAATTTATTGTTTTTGGCATTGTAACCCGGAGGTGTCCAAACCTGCATATTACGCATTGTTCCGGTAGTTTCGGAATAATACTGAATAGCAGAAACAGCACCATGAGGTACATCTTTTCGAATGGCAAAGAATTCCTTTTCTCCATTTGGTAATACATCAACCAGCGCTGATGTTTTGTAGGCATCCGGAGCTTTAGGGTCGTATACTTTCACTCCGTCGACCACAAAATTGTAACGATAGGTTCCTGCTTTCACATTCGGAACCGTTATTGTCCAAACACCGTTCTCTGCTTTTTCGCTTTTTAGGTCTGTTCCCCACGGAACAATATCGCCCCCCAAAGTCACTTTCTCTGCTTCGGGAGCATAAATCTGAAATTGAACATCGCCATTTTCCCTTACCTTTGTCGATTGCAGATTGTCGTTTGGAGTTGGTGTTAGGTTAAACATTTGGGCCTGAGTGGCCACGGTGAAAAATACGGCTAAAAAGCTAAGCAGTAATCTTATTCTTAGGTTATTCATAGTCTCTTTTATTGATTCGTTTATTTAAAAAGACGCGGAGCATAATCCGCCAAATAGATTCTCCAGTTTGCCCAGGTATGACCTCCACCGGTTTCATTATAAACGTATTCGAAGTTGTGCTCACCGAGCTTTTTTCGTAGTGTTTGTACACCTTCGTAGCAGAAATCTTCTGTTCCGCAGCCCACATAAAACAATTTGTTTTTCATGGTTTCCAGGTGTTTGTCATAGGCGGGTATCAGAATATTGTTTGAAATGAGATCGAATGGTGTATTAAAATGAATGCCCAGGCTAAAACAACCGATATATTGGAACAATCCTGGATTTGTCATGGCAGTAATTTGTGTTTGCAAGCACCCCATCGACAAACCGGCAATGGCGCGATTTTCAGTGTTTCCAATTACACGGTAATGTTTTTCGATATAAGGAATTACATCGTTTACCAAGCTATTGGGAAATTTTGTCATCCCGTCTATAATTTCTTGTTCGCCGCCATTCGCTCCCGGCCCAAAACTCTGTAAAGCATCCGGTTCTTTTGACCAATCAGTTACAGCAGCACTTTGTTCAGCATTTCCATTGGTCATCACTACAATCATTGGTTCGGCTTTCCCTTTAGCAATCAGGTTATCCAAAATATAGTTTGCACGTCCCAAAGAAGTCCAGGCATCTTCGTCGCCACCACCACCATGTAATAAGTAAAGCACCGGGTATTTTTCTTTGCTGTTTTCATAACCGGGAGGTGTGTATACGTACATTCTCCGATTCAGTTCGAGGGTTGGGGAATCATACCACACTTTGGTAACTGAACCGTGAGGAACATCATTCACCTGAAAAACGTCAGAAGCTTCGCCGGGAATAATTAAGGTACTTGCATAACGTGTTCCGTCGCGCAAAGCTTTCGGGTTTCGGGGATCAATGATACTCACACCATCAAGTATAAAATTGTAGTGATACATGGATGGTTCCAAGGCCTTTGTTGTTGCCGACCAAACACCATCATCTCCTTTTTTCATTTCCAGGTTCTGACCAAATTCCATCCAGCTTCCGCTGACGGCAACCGATTGAGCATTTTCAGCATGTAAGCGGAAAGTTACGCTATTGTCTCCGTTTATCTCGGGGGAAACAACCTCAACACCTCTTTGTTGTTGAATTTCCTGTGCTTGTGCGCCACAAATTATAAATGTGGCAATAAAAAGGGACCAAATTTTTTTTAATATTTTTTGATTATTCATAACTCCTCATTTAGTTAATTTTTTAAGCATAATTAGTTGTAATCGTTTATTTCTGAATACTTTTCCACATCTCGCGAATCAGTTTATACCGGTCGTTGATAACTGAACATTCTGTATCAATTCGCATAAGCGAACGCTCCTGTAAATTGTAAGCCGGCCATTCCGGCTGACCTTTGGCTGCTGGTTTTCCGTTGCGCGCGAAACTGGTCCATAACGAAGTAAAGTTCTGTGAAGCTTCAAAGCGGTCGTCTTTTGTACCGGCCATTCCCCCTTCCACATTGTAAAACTTGAAAGGAATATCCAGTGCGTGCATCGAACCTGCTTCAAATTCAGTTCCGGGAATTTTCATGTTCGATTTATAACCGAAGTTGTACAAATATGCAGAAGCTCCGCCTTGTTTGGCTTTTCTCTCTGCAATTGTAATTGATCCCAGTCCCATCATCATTATCGATCGAATGGCAATATAAATCTCTCCAGGGCTCTTTTTGGGTTCAGCTTCGTGGTAAGTTTTTCGAATTAATTCAGCATTATCACCAAAATCGTTCTGAAGGCGATTTTTCAACTGTTCTTCAGAAAGTGTAAATACTTCGGTGTCTCCACCTGTCATGGCAAAGAAAATATACTCATCTTCGTTCCAACCGACTTGCAGTGGTTTGTTTTTTGAAATATCGGGAGCTTCGGGTGCAAAAGGATGGAATGGCATAACATTGCCATCTTTGACAGCGCCAAAACTACCTACTCCGGAGTTTGCAATTCCATAAAAACCACCCGAATGCGAACTTGGTTTTCGGGGAAGTTTATCTTGTGCTTCCAGTAGTTTGTCAGCTGGAATTTCAAGCAATTTTCTCCAGTCTTTTTTCGATATATTAAAATATTCAAGTAATTCAAATGTTGTTTGGGCAGCATTTTCCGCTTCAATGATTTCAACACCGGGACCACTTTCAATCGATGCTTTGTTAAAATACGGCGCTGCTTCGGGCATGGCATACAAGCAGGAAGTTTTCATACCACCGCCTGATTCCCCAAAAATCATTACATTTTGCGGATCGCCGCCAAACTGTTCGATGTTCTCATTTATCCATTTTAAGGCCACCGCAATATCCTGAACTCCACGGTTCCCCGATCCCTGGTATTCCTCTCCTGCCAATTCATCCAGATAAAGAAATCCCAGCAATCCAAGCCTGTGATTGGTTGCTACAACCACTACATCGTACATTCGGGCCAGGTTCGCTCCGTCCTGTGAAGTACTGCCGCCGGAACCGGTTCGGAAACCGCCACCATGATTGTACACCATAACGGGGCGCTTCCTGTTATCGTTGGCCGGTGTCCAGATATTTAAAACCAGGCAATCTTCAGATGGGTCGGGCTCATTCAGTCCGTAAGTTTGATTTGCTGGCTGAATTGAAGGATTTCCCAATTGCAAGGCATCACGAACTCCTGTCCATGGTTTTACAGGTGCAGCTTTTTTAAACCTGTTTAGCCCCGATGCATCAGCGGCATAAGGAATTCCCTTGAAAATGGTTACACCATTTTCGCGGTAACCGCGCAACTTACCGTATTTGGTATCGGCAATTTGGTAATCTGTTGAAAAACCCGGCCACGCCCTTGTTATTCCGGGTAACAGAATAAAGGGCAGCGTGGCTCCGGTTGTTCGTTGTATAAATTGTCGTCTTGAGAAATCCTTCATCAAACTATTATTTAAATAATTTAGGGGCAAAAGTATTTAGATAAATCCGCCAGTTGGCCCAGGTATGTCCGCCGGGCGTAACAAAAAATTCATGTTTACAACCGGTATCGGTAAGCATTTTATCGAGTGTTTTTGCTGACTCAAAAAGGAAATCAGTATCTCCGCAAGCCAGAAAGTACAATTTGTAACCTTCTTTTTTCAGCGCTTTAAACTGAGTTTCATAGTTCTTCATTATCTCTTCTTCATCAACCTCGCTGTTTCCAAACCGCATTCCACCAATTCCCATACTTAACGGGCAGATGTAATCGAAAAATCCCGGATACATCAAAGAAGTGGAAATAGTGTGTCCGCCACCCATTGAAAGACCTGCAATGGCGCGTGATTTTGGACGTGCATCCACTCGATATGTTTTTTCAATAAACGGGACAATGTCTTCGACTATGCTTTTAGGATACATATTTCCCATCATTCCCATTCCCTGGGCATTAGGATCTATTGGTTTTTCATCAATCATTAAAGTACGTGCAGCATACTGCGTTGGATTTCCATTTGGCATTACACAGATCATCGGTTTTGCCAGGCCTTTTTCAATCAGGTTGTCTAAAATCTGGCAGGCACGTCCCATTGTACTCCATGCATCTTCGTCGCCACCGGCACCATGCAACAGGTAAAGCACCGGATATTTGTCTTTGCTGTCAGCATATCCGTACGGAGTATAAACAAACAAACGGCGGGTCATTCCCAAAGTTGAAGAATTGTACCAAACCTGGTTAAGATTACCGCGTTCATTGGCTTCAAAGTAATTTTCAGTTCGTTCTCCCGGAACCAACAACACACTGAGGTAGCGTGTACCATCGCGTTGCATAAAAATATTGTTGGGATCGTTTACACTCATTCCGTCAACAATAAAACTATAGGTATAAAGTTCCGGTTCGGGCAGAGGAATTGTTACCGTCCACAAACCTTTATCACCTTTTACCATGTCAATATTTCCCGGCATATCCATTGTTCCGAACGAAGTTTCTACTTTTTGAGTTGGCGCAAAACCACCCGTAAGTTTAACATCATCGGCATAAGGAGCCGAAAAGCGGAAAGTAATTCCATTGTCTCCAATTTCAGGCGAAACAATAGGCTCGCGTCCCATAAAGTTGCCTATTTCCTGAGCAAAAGAGCCCACGCAAATAAACAGGGCTATGATTAAAATTGTATATTTTTTCATCTCTATTAATTGATTGATTTAAAAGTCTATTTAAAAAGCAGAGGTGCAAAAGTATTCAGGTAAATCCGCCAGTTTGCCCAAGTATGGCCACCTTCGGTAACAAAGAATGTATGTTCCATACCGTTGCGGGTAAGCGCTTCATCAAGATTGATACTACTTTTGTATGCCAGGAAATCGTCTTTTCCACAGCCAATCCAGTACAATTTATATCCGGCAACTTTAATTTTCTGCAATTGAGGATCAATTACACCAGGCTCCCCTCTCATTCCTGAACTCAATGGCAGAATGTAATCGAATGTGCCCGGGTAATTAACGGTAACAGAAGTTGTATGTCCGCCACCCATTGAAAGGCCGGAAACAGCTCTGGCCTCAGGTTTGGCAATAACGCGATAATGACCTTCGATGTATGGAATAATGTCTTTTACAAGACTGTTTATGTAATCATTTCGGGTGGCCTCATTGCGGTAATCAAATGGTTTCTCTTCGAGAAGTTGTGTTTTTGCAGCCTGCTGCCCCGGATTTCCGTTTGGCATCACACAAATCATTGGTTTTGCCAGTCCTTTTTCAATCAGGTTATCCAGTATCTGGCGGGCGCGCCCCATGGTACTCCAGGCATCTTCGTCGCCACCACCACCGTGTAGCAAATATAAAACCGGGTAATCTTCGCCGCTGGTTTCGTAGCCGTATGGAGTATAAACAAACATGCGGCGTTTTGTGCCAATTGTTGGTGAATCGTACCAAACTTTTGAAAGATTTCCGTGTTCATTAGCCTCAAAATAATTTTCAGTCAGCTCTCCCGGAACAAGTAACACACTCAGGTAACGAGTTCCATCGCGCTGCATAAAAACGTTGCGGGTATCGTTAACTACCAAACCATCAACAATAAAATTGTAGGTGTACAGTTCCGGCGATGGAGTTGGAATACTTAGAGACCAAACACCGGCAGTATCTTTCATCATGTTAACAGATGAATTTCGGGCTTCCATCCACGAGCCATATAAGCGTACTAATTTGGCATCGGGTGCTGTTATTCGAAAAGTAACAGTCTTTTCTCCAAACTCAGGAGAAATTACGGGCGCACGTCCCATAAAATTTGCTAATTCCTGAGCATTCGAACCCAGAACTACAAAAAAGCAAAATAGTGCAAGGAAAAGTTTTTTCTTCATTTTTTAAGTTTATTGGTTTAATACATATTGAAGATCCGGTTTTAGCCGGATCTTCTATCTAACTAAACTGACCATAACGTGTATAAACACGGTCGGAATTATAATTTTTCAGGCCAATCGAAATCGTCTTTATCCATTCTGAAAAAGCGGGCTGCATTATTAAAGAGAATATCTCTTTTTTGGTCTTCTGATAAAAATTGCGAGTGCTCAATCACTCCCATTGATGTTTCTATCATGCGTGGCCAGGTCATAAAATCTGTTCCATACATAATACGCTTACCAAAACCAGCTTGTACCAGTCTTCTAATATATTCCTTTACATCGTCAAGCGGGTAACTCCAGATCATTCCCGAAATATCAACAAATACATACGCATTGGCTCCCATTAAGGCAAGCATGTTGTCGATCATCGGATAACCGGCGTGCTGAACACAAACCTTCAGTTTTGGATGGCGTGCCAATAAATCTTCCAAAAGGAAAGGATCTCCAAGTGATGCACGATATTTTGAATTTGTAATGTTGGTCATTCCATTACCTCCGGTTCCCATATGAATTCCGGCAGGAATTCCTAACTCTTCAGCAACTGCAAAATAGGGATCAAGAGACATATCGCTTGGCGACATTCCCTGGTACTGAGGTGCTACCTCTGACATATATTTGTAAAAACCACTTTCCAATGAATCGCGGAACTGCTCAACAGTCAATTGCCCCGGACTTATGCCCGCAATAATTCTTCCTTCCGGCACTTCGGCCATCCAGCTACGGATAACTCCGGGATCGCCAAAACAAACCATAGTCATGTTCATGTCCTTTATCCGGCCGGTAATCTCATTCTTCATCTCTTCGTCGGTGGCTGCTGCCGGAAGCGGATCCAAACAATCAGAACTCATAACTTGTCCGAAACCAAATTCTTCATGCGGATCGGCACCGGGCATATCGCTTAAAAACCACGGACACAAAGGACCTGAACCGGGTCGTACTTTTGATACATGAACATGCATATCGATAACAGGTTGGCGGGTTACTTTTTCTGCACTTTGCCCGAATACAATTGCACACGATCCAAGCATAGCAGCAATTAATAAAAATAGGTTTTTCATTTTTTAGTTTTTATGGTTTAAATTATTTGAATTACACCTATCAGGTAAGGTTGTAATAAAAGGGTCTACATAAATTCAATTATCGCGGTAACAGTTGCTTATTAATGAAACAATAAGCAGATAAAATCTTTTCTTCATAATTTGATATTTTTTGAATTTCAAAGTTGCTCTCAACTCTTTTCGTAATCAAGACTTGTCTTTGACTAAAAATAGTGCATTATGTTTAAATGACACATTGGTAAAAATCAAAAAATAACGAACTTTTTAAAAATCATCTAAATTCTCAGTTTTACAACAAAATGTATAAATCAAACTTCTTTCAGAAATAAAACTGTTAAGCAGAACTCTTTACGCATAACAGAGCTCTTCATTTTATTAAATAAAGAAGGATTGATCCTTTTAAAGCTAAAATGCCTTTTTTGGGATCAATCCTCTTCCTCCTCATACTAATATCCTGGATTTTGTGCTCCTTCCAAAGCCGTATTAACCGTCATTTCGTATTCAGGGAAAGGTAACAGTTCATTTTTACCTTGTTCGTAGCCGGCTCCTTGTGGTTCGTAATATCCACCTGAACCATTTGGAACTTTTTTCCCTTGATCTTTTAGTGCATCATAGGCATCGCCCCAACGCTGAAGATCCATGTATCTTACCATTTCAAAAGACAGTTCAAGCTTTCTCTCGGTTTTAATGTCCTCAAACAAAGCAGTACCTGCTGAAGTAACCGGATCAAGACTCACCCTGCTTCTAACCATATTCACATAAGTTTTGGCCTTTTCATCGTCAGCACTACTTTTGCGGTTGTTGGCTTCTGCCGCCATTAACAGTACGTCTGCATAACGAATCATTCTTACATTGGTTCCAACGTTTGAAAATTGTGTCCATCCATCAGCACCTCCACCTTCCGACAGGTAACCAAGGTATTTCATATCAAGGTATCCATCAGAACCATAAGGTACGAAACCGGCAGGTGTTTGATATGCTGCCCCTAAGGCAGATAATTCATCCGGGCCAAGTATGGAAGCTGTCAATCGAACATTGTCTCCTGCTTCTACATAAGCATCGTACATTTCTTTATGAGGATTGATAAATCCCCACGAGAAAGGAAAAAGATCGAGCATAAAGAAAGTTGCTGCCGGTAAATATTCCGGACGTGGGCCATTCATTACTACCCAACCGCCAATACCACTTTCTGCTCCAAAAATACTGGCATAACTTAATGTCGACGTATAGTTTAATTCAAAAACAGATTCAACACCATGCTCTGAGTCTTTTCTTAAAACTTTTGCATAGTCGGGATAAAGATCATATTCTCCCGAATTGATAACTTGCTCAAATGTTGATGCTGCTTTGTCAAAATCATCAATAAACAGGTAATGTTTACCCAACATTGCCTGAACAGATCCCTTGCTTAACAATTGCTGATAGGTTGCCGGCATTGCACTTCGTACCGGCAATGCGGCAATTGCTTCAGTAAAATCGGCTTCAATTTGTGCATTAATTTCTGCCATTGGGGTGCGTGGCTGATTATATTCATCGGGATTTAACTGTGTTAATACCAGCGGAACTTCGCCCCACAAATTCGATAAATAGAAATAAGCGTATCCGCGTAAAGCCTTTGCCATAGCAACAAACATCGCCTTTTTTTCAGTATCAGTCTCCGTATTGTTTATTACCAGATTTGCCCTGTTTACGCAATTATACATCCAGCCGTAAAAGCCACTTATAGCAGCTGTTGTTGGTGAAAATCGATATTCATTTATTTCTTCAAGTATTCCACCGTTATCGCCCCGGGCACCACCACCGGCGTATGATTCATCGGATAATCCGTTTAGCATGAAAACATAGTTAAATCCCACTCCTCCCTGCCATTCGTCGAATACAGCCATCAGTGCTTCAAAAACCTGGTCGTCGGTCTGGTAAAATGATTCCTCTGTTTGAACTCCTCGTTGTTCGTATTCCAGGAAGTCTTCTGAACATCCAAAAGATAACAGAACAAGTACAATAAAAACCTTCGAAAATTTATATATCATAGTTTTCATTTTCATAAATTTTAGGATAATTAAAATGTAATATTTGCACCGAATAAATACGTTCTGGTGAATGGGTACATTCCCCTGTCGATACCAAGACTATTAACAGTAGATGCACCTACTTCAGGATCTACTCCCGGATAGTTTGTAAACGTGTGAAGATTCTCAACAGATAAATACAGCCTTAAACTGTTAATGAATGCTTTACTAACCAAGCTTTTAGGAAGTGTATACCCAAGCTGTATCTGCTTTATTTTCAGATATTTTCCATCGAACACCATCAAATCACTATGCCATGCATTCGATTCGGTTGCTGCACCCGGCATGGTTGCATTAGTGTTGGTTGGAGTCCAACGATCATCAAAATAGACCTTTAGTTTATTAAAATTCAAACGGTCGGTTCTAACCATACCTAACATTACATCGTGCCCTGATGCTCCCTGCAAAAAGGCTTTAAAATCAAATCCCTTGTACGACAAATCAAGGTTCAATCCATACATTAAAGTTGGAATACCGCTACCGATGTATGTTTTATCTTCTGAACTTACAGTTTTAACAGTTTCACCATCTTTGTTGATGTACAAAGGATTTCCTGTTTCAGGATCGATTCCGTTTGTTTTATATCCGTAGAAGTACCAAATCGGGTTACCCACATCAAAGCGAGTGGCCGTTTCAAGATTAATTTCGGCACCGGTTAAATAAGGTTGGTTAGGGTTCATGTAAGTTACCTCGTTATGAAGCGTTGACAGGTTAGCGCTAATGTTGTAATTAAAATCAGCTAAGCTGTTACGATAACTTAAATCAAATTCAAAACCACGGTTTTCAACATTACCGGCATTAACCGTTGTTGCATCGTTTCCTGCAATAAGCGGAGGTGTTCCGGTAGTTAAAAGATCTTTGGTCTTTTTTATGTAGTAGTCTGCCGAAAAAGTGATCCGATCCTGTGCGGCGCGTATTTCCAAACCAATATCGGTTTGCTCGCTGGTTTCCCATTGCAGGTTCAGGTTGCTCAGGTTTGCCGGCGCAGTTGCAGTTCCCATACTTGAAGATTCGTTACTAACCCAATATGGATAAGAACCTGTAGTTGAAAGCGGAGCACCGTATTGATAGCGACCGAGATTTGATAAACTACCATTCTGGCCCCAGCTACCACGAACCTTAACAAAAGTTATCGGCGTTCCTTCAGGGAAGAACTCTTCGTTAGAGATTACCCAACCGGCTGAAACTGCCGGAAAAATTCCCCAGCGCGTGTCCACCGGAAGAATATCTGATCCGGCTCCGTCTCTACGTAAACTGGCTTGCAACAAATATTTATTATCAAATTCGTAATTAACACGTCCAAAATAAGATACTTTTCGCGTTAGTGTTCTTGAGCTGCTAACATCGTCTGACGGGTCGGCTGCGAGGAACTCAAGGTCATCATATAAAGGACTGTCCTGGGTTAACGGACTTCCGCTGGCACTTAAATTATTCAACCTGTTTTGATCAGATGACATACCAACAAGGAAAGTCATGTTATGCTTATCGATCCTTTTGTTGTAAATCGCAAAATTTTCCCATTGCCAGTAAGTTGTCATAATTGTAGCCTCGCTTACGCTTGATTGCAAATTATTGGTTTGCGCATCATAGTAGTAAACAGGACTATAGTTATGAGTTCGAATCCCAGTTACATTTCCCCCAAATCTACTGGTGATATTTAAACCTTCAATGGGTGAAAATTCAACAAAAACGTTTCCGAAAAGATTGTTACGTTCAGTTATAGGAGATGTTGCATCTCTTGTAACAAATGGGTTTGCAGTACTGGTAACATACTGAGATACACCATAGATATTTCCATCAGGATCTTTTAAAAAGTTGTATCCGTTGTTAATACCATCCTGAACAACCGAAGGTATTTCACTTTCATTTTTGTAAGAAACCGGTGTTAATGGATCGAGCATCAGGGCGCTGGTAATTACCGAAGTATACTCGCTGTTTTCAGCCACCGACTTCAAACTGGTTTTTGAGAATGTTACGTTGTGTCCAACTTTTACCCAATCGTTAACTTTATAATCGGAGTTAAAAGTAAAAGTATAGCGTTTAAAATTGTCCTTGTCTCCGGCAACAACTCCATCCTGATTGAGATAGGAAGCCGAGAGCATAAAAGAACCTCTTTCGCTGCCACCGGTAAACGATAAATAATGTTTCTCAGTCGGAGATGCTTCAAACATTTCATCCTGCCAATCGGTATCATAAGGATCACTCAAAGCCGATTCGGGTAATGTACCAGCTTCAGTCATATATGTTTTATAATCAGCAGCATTTAACACATCAACTTTGCGGGCTTGTGTTTGAATACTGTGTTGAAATTCATACATGATACGACCTCTTCCTGCTTCACCAGATTTTGTGGTAACCAGAACCACTCCGTTGGCTCCTTCTGCACCATAAATTGCAGCCGATGCAGCATCTTTTAACACTTCAATATTTTCAATATCGTTTGGGTCGATCGAGCTCAGATCAGGCACTTTAGTACCATTTACAATGTAAATCGGCTCTGATGAACGGTTAGAGCCGTATCCTCTAATCCGAATATTCATCGCTGCACCCGGTGCACCCGAGTTTTGAATAACCTGAACACCAGAGGTTTTTCCCTGTAGCGCTTGCTCTGCCCTGGCAATGGATTGGTTTTGCAGATCTTCCTTTTTTACACTCGATATTGATCCGGTTACAACACTCTTTTTCTGCACACCGTATCCAACAGCAACAACCTCTTCAAGCCCCACTGTTTCCACCTCAAGCACCACATTTATTTCCGTTTTATCGCCAATGGGAATTTCCTGTTGTTTCATTCCAACAAACGAAAACTGTAATATTTCAGCATCGTTATCAACCTCCAATAAATAATTACCATTAATATCGGTTATAATACCAACGGTAGTACCTTTTACCACAACCGACACACCGGGTACCGGTTCTCCGGTTTCATCAGTAACCGTACCCCTAATCTGCTTTTTTTGAGGTATGGGTTCATCAAGTATTTCCTTTTCTTTTTTTGTTGAATCAGTCGGAACGATAATGATAACCTTATCCCGAACTTCGTAGGTCATATTTGTCCCTTCCAGACACTCATTCAGAATTCCGTCAACTGTAGTTTCAGAAAAACTGCAACTTATATTGTCCAGCTTTTCAATGTCGTTAACATTGTAAACAAAGGTGAATTCGCTTTGCTCCTTAATGTTTTTGAAAAGATCTTGCAGTGTGCCGTTTTCGATGTTCACATTAAGACGTGTAGTTTGTGAATACGAACTAGCTGTTGCCTGGAGAATGATACAGCAAATTAACACTACTGTTAGCCTCATAATCAACAATAATTTTCGAAATTTTTCGTAGAAACGAAAAATTTCAGTTACGTTACTTTTTTTCATAAGTTTACACTGTTTTAGTTTATTAATTTCATTTCTGCGGTAACAGAAATGTTCAACTATTACAACGGGAAGTATTGGCGTATTTCCCGTTTTTTAATTAATCATATTTCAAAATGGTGATCGTTTCATTGTTTAGTTCAAATTTTACTTTTTTAGTTAGTTCAATTATTTCCGTAATTTTTGAAATCTCATCGTAACGCTTAACATCAACAGAAAAACGCAGGTCTTTTAGTGCTTCGTTTTCATATTCAACATTAATATTGTACCATCTGGTTATGTCGGTAAAAATTTCGTCGAGCGAATTATCGTCAAATAAAATACGACCTTCTGTCCAGGCAGTATACTTATTTACATTTACCTTTCTTACACTTGCGTTTCCTTCCTCTACTATAAACTGCTCGTTTGGTTTAATCATAAAAGTTTGTGCTGTTTTCGTGCTCGAAACATTAACTTTTCCGCGCACCAGTGTTGTGACAGCTTTTTCTTCATCATTAAAGGCCCTGATATTAAATGCAGTTCCTAAAACATTCACCTTCATTTTATCGGTAGTAACAATAAAAGGTGATTCTTCGTTATGAGCTACATCAAAAAATGCTTCTCCGCTTATAAATACTTCGCGATTGTTTTTTGCAAAAACTACCGGGTATCTAATTGTTGTTTCAGAATTTAACCAAACATGTGTTCCATCAGAAAGGGTTAACTGATATTCGCCTCCTCTCGGAATTTCGATGGTATTGTATTGTAATTTTCGCTCGCTAACACGCCTTGTGTTTGGTTTATAAACTACACTATTGGTATCGGAAGAGATAGTTGTGCCATCTGATTCGGTAATATCCGTTCTTACATTTTCGAGGCTCACAACCGTTCCGTCAGCAAGTTTTAAAATTGCTTTGCTGGTTCCCGGTTTTATGGCAAGTTCCTGAATAGGTTCAACACTTTGTGGTTCTAATTGATACCGGTAAAAATAATACGTACCAACGGCGAATACCAAAACAGCAGCAATACGCAATAATACCTGCGACAATTTTATTGTTCTGGTTTTTGCAATTCTTTTTTCAAAATCGGAAAAAGCCTTTGCAGTATCGTACTTACCCAGATCTTTTAAACTATCGGTAAGGTTTTCGTCGTATTTGAGTTTTTCGTAAAGAAGGTAATTGTTAGCATCCTGTGTGAACCAATCCGTTAACTGCTGCTGTTCTTTTTCAGTCAGTGGTCGTTCCTTTTCTGCAAGAATAATCTCAGCAATAATATGTCCCTGCTCGAATTCGTTCATTCTCAGCTTAATTAGATTAGTGTAGTTAGTAACTTTCTATTTTGGCAAGTTGTTATGGATATAACACCAAACCATTAAAAAGCGGGTGACGCTAAAACAACTTTTTTTCAGAAATTAAAATAAAAAAGAATAAAATACTGGTCTCAGACTATCGCGCAAAATCCGGTACGACCTTAGTTTTAAAGTTTTTACGGTATTGATTGAAATACCTTTTATTTTTGCGATTTCGGAGTTTGTAAATCCCTGCATGCTCAATAAAATAATATTTCTTCGTTCGGGAGATAACTCATAAATGGCATTGTAAACCTGACGGTGAACTTCTTCTTCAATCATTATTTGCTGAATAGAAATATCACCATTATCTATATTCTCCAGTTCATTTGTTTCCTCCTTTTCAGCTCTTTTCCTCTTTTCTGCGTTGCGAATAACATTTAAACTGGCATTTTTAGTAGATAAATAAAGGTAAGAAACCAGTGCTCTTTGCGAGGTAAACTTTACATCGCTTTTCCAAAGCCGAACAAATAACTCTTGAATAATATCTTCTGACTCTGATAAACTTCTGGTGATGCGATAAGAGAAGCGACATAACGACGGAAAGAAATAGTCGTATAAATACTTAAATCCGTCTTTTCGTTTGAAGTTTACCAATTCTAATACATGATCGTTAGATACGTTCATATTCAGTTTAGATAGATGAGTAGTTCTATACAAATATAATTTTTTTGTGTTAATAAGACACATTGAAATAAAATATCTGAAAACTTTATTTCAAACCAACCGAATAAAAGCAAGTTGAATTGGTAAGGATGATGAACCAGAGTAAAAGTAAATATTTATTGCCTGCAAAATTCCTTTGCAAAGAAACATCTCGTAAACAACTAATTTTCTACAACTTAACCGAATACCGACACAGATTTACAACTAATAAAATCACTTCAGGAAACATTTCATACATCTGGTTTTAACATTTCATACTGTACGATTAACAAGTTGATCATCTTTTTAATACATTCCTATCACTTGTTTCAATCTTCTTGACATAATTTTGTAATCAGATCATGCAGGCAACAAAAAATTGTATTGACTGCATATCCAATGAAACGAAATTAAATGGGCAAACTAGTGCATTCAGTAAGTGGAAATTCAACCACTCTGCACAATAAGAATAAAGTTTAGTTAGATACAAATAAGTTAGTTAGTTAGATGTTTTATATGGATTTAAGTTCGGGCAGGTTACACAGGCTTGTCCGAAGCTTAAATCCTTGAAACCCCAAACTGACTTCAAAGCGTAAACATCTTTAATCCCAGGTGTTTAATACAAATTATCCTTAACTTGAATACAAAACAATTATCTATACAAAATGAAGCAACTATTTTTATTTCTGTTAATCGGTATTTTGGCTGTTTCCTGTTCGCAAAAGAATTGGGAAAAAACTCAGGATGCCGTTATTGTTTACCCACAACAAGCCGGCAAGCAACAGGCGCAGGCTATTAAAATTACGCCTGTACACAACGAAATCATAAAAGTTTCGGCAAGCGCCACAAAAACATTTGCAACAAACGAAAGTCTTATCGCACTTTCGCAAAATGAAACGGTTCCTTTTGAAGTTGAAGAAAATGATGATCATCTTATTATTTCAACCGCAAAAACAAAAGTAAAAGTATCAACACAAACCGGCGAAATCGATTTTATGGATGAGAATGGAAATCCAATTCTACAGGAGAAGGAAAACGGTGGAAAATCGTTCGAGCCAATTGAAGTTGATGGTGTAAGTGCCTATACTACCCGCCAGGTTTTCGAATCGTCAGACAATGAAGCTTTGTACGGACTTGGACAGCACCAGGCTGACGAAATGAACTACAAAGGGAAAAACGAAGAGCTTTTCCAATACAATACTAAAGTATCGGTACCTTTTATTGTTTCAACAAACAATTACGGACTGCTTTGGGATAACTACTCGCTTTCGCGTTTTGGCGATCCACGCCCTTACGGACAAATCGATCAGTTTAAACTTTACGATGCCGAAGGTAAGGAAGGTGGTTTAACAGCTACCTATATCGATGATAATGAAAGCGGCCATATTTATACAACCCGCACGGAATCAACTATAGATTACGAGAACCTGGAAACCATCGAGAATTTTCCTGAAGGTTTCGATTTTAACCATGCCCGCATTGTTTGGGAAGGCGATATTGAGCCCGAAGAAAGTGGAATATTCCATTTCCTGTTGTATTATGCCGGTTACACCAAAATTTGGGTGAACGGCGAATTAATGGCCGACAAATGGAGAACAGCGTGGAACCCATCGGTAGCTAAATTCCAGTACGATATGAAAGCCGGTGAGAAGTACCATGTAAAACTCGACTGGATTCCTGATGGCGGTGTTTCATACATTGGGATGAAAGCGCTTTCGCCGGTTGATCCTGATGTGCAGGACAATATTTCCTTCTGGTCGGAAATGGGCGACCAGATCGACTATTTCTTTATGAAAGGTAATAGTATGGACGATGTAATCAGCCGCTACCGCACACTTACCGGGAAAGCCCAGGTTATGCCAAAATGGGCAATGGGTTTCTGGCAAAGTCGCGAGCGCTACAAAACACAGAAAGAACTGGAGAGCACCTTAAAAGAATTCAGAAAAAGAGAAATCCCTATCGATAATATTGTGCAGGACTGGTCGTACTGGGAAGTTGATAAATGGGGAAGTCATGAGTTCGACAAAGCACGTTTCCCTGATGCACAAGGAATGATTGACATGGTGCACGATAACCATGCAAGAATATTAATATCAGTTTGGCCTAAGTTTTATTTAGGAACCGAGCACTACAACGAATTCGACAAAAATGGCTGGATGTATAAACAAGCCATAAACGACAGCATCCGCGACTGGATTTACCCGGGGTACATTGGTTCGTTCTACGATGCCTATAATCCGGGAGCCCGAAAACTTTTCTGGGAACAGATTAATGAGCAGTTATACTCAATGGGAATTGACTCGTGGTGGCTGGATGCTACCGAACCGGACATCTTATCGAATGCCAGCATGGATTACCGCAAAGCATTGATGAATCCAACAGCTTTAGGATCATCTACACAATATTTTAACGCTTTTGCTCTGATGAACGCCAAAGGTATTTACGAAGGTCAGCGCGAAGAAAACCCAAAAGATCGTGTGTTTATCCTTACCCGCTCGGGCTTTGCAGGAATGCAACGTTACGGAACAACTACATGGAGTGGCGACATTGGCACCACCTGGGAAGATATGAAAACACAAATTTCAGCAGGTATTAACTTCTCCATGTCGGGACTCCCCTATTGGACAATGGATATTGGTGGTTTCTGTGTGCAAAAGAAATTTGAGCGTGCCACTGAAGGTAGCGAAGATATGAAGGAATGGCGCGAATTAAATACCCGCTGGTACCAGTTTGGAGCTTTTGCACCGCTGTTCAGGGTTCACGGGCAGTATCCTTATCGCGAAATTTACAACATTGCACCTGAAAATCATCCGGCCTACAAATCGATGTTGTACTACAACAAACTGCGCTACCGTTTAATGCCCTACATATACAGTTTAACGGGTGCGGTTTATCACGACGATTATACCATTATGCGTGGTTTGGCGATGGATTTCTCCGACGACCGCCGCGTGCTGAATATTGGCGACCAGTTTATGTTTGGCCAATCGATGCTGGTTTGCCCGGTATACGAATACAAAGCCACAAAACGCGACGTATACTTCCCGAACAATGGTGGCTGGTACAACTTGTACACAGGCGAATTCCTGGCCGGTGGTCAAAAGTTAAGTGTTGACGCGCCTTACGAAAGAATGCCGTTGTTTGTACGCGAAGGTTCTATCATTCCTGTTGGACCGGAAATTCAGTACACCGACGAGAAGAAAGGTGCTCCGATCGACATTTATGTGTACACCGGAAAAGATGCTTCGTTTAAATTATACGAAGACGAAGGGACCACGTACGCTTACGAAGGTGGTGAATTCAGCACAATCGAATTTACTTATTCAGAAGATACTAATCAGCTGCTTATTGCTGCACGAGATGGCGACTATCCGGAAATGATTAAAAACCGCGAATTCAGGATTATTAAAGTTTCGCGCGAACAACCGGTGGCGATGCTTGGTAAAACAAGCAATGTAAAAACAGTAAACTACACAGGAGAAGAAATTACGGTTGAATTATAGACAAACAAGTTTAGTTGATTTGAATTACGGGGAACAGAAGCCATTCTGTTTCCCGTTTTTATTATTATTCTTACATTCGCAAATGTCGGAATTTGAACTTTTTACATAAACGATTCTAACCTAAAATGAAGTCTTTACTGCATAATTTTTTGTTGTTGCTATTCGTGGTTAACCTTGTATTATTGTCTGCACGAAGCACACTGGCTACTTCCATTCCCGGAAATGAGCCTTATAAGTTTATGCATTTAAACATTAACAACGGCTTATCGAACAACGAAATAAATGCAATATTAAAAGATCAGCAAGGTTTTATGTGGTTTGGAACAGGACAAGGTTTAAACCGCTACGACGGCTCCGGATTTAAAACATTTCTGCACGACTTTAACGACAGCACTTCAATACCATTTAACGGAATTGCATATTTGTTTGAAGACTTTGACGGCCGTTTGTGGATTCGCTCCTATTCCGAATTTACGATTTACGATCCCGTGCTCGAGCGCTTTTCATCACCGGGAAAAAATTACCGGGGCACCGACATTCCCATTGCCGGTTTGCAATCGCTTTTTACCGACAGTAAAAACAACACCTGGCTGGTAGATTCCAACTACGGTTTATACCAGTTCAATCCTGCAAACCAAACGGTTGATTCCATACCGTTTGTTTCAAAAATTGACAAACCCGATTACGACAATTCCTTAAGCGATATTTCGGAAGATAGTAAGCATATGATTTGGGTTGTATCAAAAGCTGGTGAGCTATTGCAAATCAATCCGGAAACCAAACAAACAGAGCAGACATATTTTCTGGGTGATGAAGTGTTGGACGAATACAATAACTTTCAGCTTTTCATCGATTCCGACAACGACATATGGATTTATTCGCCCGGCATACCTTATGGCGTGTTCTTTTTTGATCATCAAACTAAAAAAATAAGTAGATACACACAATCGTCAACCACTTTTACGCTCTCGGCAAATTTAATTTCGTCGGTTGTTGAAGACAATAACGGAGCCATATGGATAGGTACTGACCATGGCGGGATTAACATCATCGACAAACAGAAAAAAAACGTAAGCGTTTTACAAAGCGACAGTCAGAATCCGTTTGGAATTGCACAAAACAGTATAACCTGCTTTTATCGCGATGATGAAAATATTATTTGGGCCGGAACATATAAAAAAGGCATTAGTTACTACCACAAAAATCTTATTCCTTTTAACCACTACAGGCATTCGGCAGAGGAGCCAAACAGCTTACCATACAACGATGTAAACTGCTTTGTTGAAGATAATCGGGGCAACCTGTGGATCGGTACAAATGGTGGCGGATTGATTTATTTTAACCGCAGCAAAAATACCTTTAAAAGTTACCTTCATGATGCTGACAATCCCAACTCCATCAGTGCAAACGTAATTGTTGCCCTGCATATCGACAGTAAAGGAACACTTTGGGCCGGAACCTACCAGGGTGGTTTAAACCGTTTTAACGGATCAACATTTAAACGCTACCTGCACAATCCGGATAATCCCGGTTCCTTGTCGGATAACCGGGTTTGGTCGGTTTTCGAAGACTCGAAACAAAACCTTTGGATCGGGACTTTAAATGGAGGATTAAATCTTTTTGAGCGCTCAAAGGAAGAGTTTATTCATTACACATCAAACGATATTAATTCAGTAGGTTCCAATTTTATCATGTCGATTATGGAAGACAGCGAGCAAAAGCTTTGGCTGGGCACTTCCAACGGACTTGATGTATTAAACCTGAATACCAAACGGTTTAAGCACTACGATGCCGATCCGGCAAACCCCGGACAGTTAAGCGACAGTAATGCAAACGACATTCACGAAGATGTAAGGGGTTTAATTTGGGTGGCAACAACGCAGGGCTTAAATATTTTTAATAAAACACAAGGCACTTTTAAAGTTCTAACAGAAGCCGACGGGCTGGCCAATTCCAATATAAAAACCATTCAGGAAGACCAAAACGGAAACATTTGGATTGCCACCTTAAAAGGAATATCAAAAATCAGCGTAGAAAATTATTCGCATCAACTACCCATAGGTAAACTGAATATTGATATCGAAAATTTTGGATTGCAGGATGGCCTGCAGGGAAATGAATTTAACCAAAAATCAGCCTACCGAACACGTTCGGGAGAATTGATTTTCGGTGGTGCCAACGGATTCAATTTATTTAAACCTGAAAATATTGTGGTACAAGCGCCAAACGAAAAAATCGTACTTACCAACTTTAAGGTTTTTAATGAAAATATAAAAGTTAATGAGCCGTTCCGAAAACGAACTATTCTGGATAAATCGATTACCTACAGCAAGCAAATTTCGCTGAAACATAAAGAGAATGTGTTCTCGGTTGAGTTTGCTGCCATCAGCTATTTTCATCCCGAGAAAAACGATTTTCAATACCAACTGAGCGGCTTTAACAACGAATGGATGGAAGTTAACCGCGGAATGCGCGAGCTTACATTCACAAACCTGAATGCAGGTGATTACCAACTGCGCATCAGGGTAAGTAACGATAATACCAACTGGCGCGAAATGAGCCCGCCTTTAAGCATCGAAATACTTCCGCCATTTTGGGAAACTACCTACGCCTACATACTTTATATTCTGGCTATTGCCGGCTTGCTATTTATTACCTGGAAGATTTTAGCCGAACGTCAGCGCCTGAAATTTGAGGCCGAACAGGAGCACCGCGAAGCCGAGCGTATTCACCAGGTTGACACATTGAAAACCAAGTTTTTCACCAACATCAGTCACGAATTCCGCACACCACTTTCGCTGATAATCGCCCCCATCGATAAATTAATTGAAAACAGTCAAAACGAAGACGATAAAAAACACCTTGTTCTTATTCAACGAAATGCCCGCCGATTAATGGCCATGGTAAACCAGTTGCTTGACTTCAGGAAAATGGAGCTCCAAAAAATTAAAGTAAATAAAAACTGGGGCGAGATGATCGGTTTTATTCACGAGATTTCGGCGTCGTTTGAAGACCTGTTGGAAAGTAAAAATATTTCGTTCCACTTTTCAAGCAGCCACAAAAGCCTGTACACTTATTTTGATAAAGACAAAACCGATAAGATATTTACCAACCTGCTGACTAATGCCTGCAAATTTACCAACAGCGGAGGCAAAATCAGCCTGGATATCAATCTGGATTCATCGGCCGAAAAGCCTGTTTTAACAGTAAAAGTATCGGATACGGGAATTGGGATTACACCCGAACAACAGATGCAGATTTTTAACCGCTTTTACCAAACCGATAATATGGGGACCGAAATTAACCAGGGCTCCGGAATTGGATTGTCGATGGTGAAAGAATATGTTACCCTGCTGGGAGGCGATGTTAATGTTGACAGCCGTTTGAACGAAGGAAGTACATTCACCGTGGAAATTCCGGTGGATTTATTTACAGATGAAGAGATAGCCGCCAACAGGCAGCTTGAAACGGCAGAAAGAAAAATATACAAGCAGTTGGCATCAACAAAAACCGATAAGGCTCCGGATTTCGACCGGAAGAAACAAACACTGGCAATTGTGGAAGACAGCTCCGATTTGCGCTTTTATTTAAAGGAAAATTTTAAAAACAAATACAATATTATTGAGGCCGAAAACGGTGCAGAAGCCTGGGCGAACTTTGAAAAACAATTGCCCGATATGGTTATCAGCGATGTGATGATGCCCGAAATGAACGGTGTTGAACTGTGTGCTAAAATAAAGTCGAACAGAAAAACAAGACATATTCCGGTTATCCTGCTAACCGCCAAAACCGATACCGCCCCGGTTGTTGAAGGTTACGAGTCGGGTGCCGATGCCTACCTTACCAAACCTTTCGACTTTAAAGTTTTGGAATCGCGTATTGAAAATCTGCTGCGCTCGCGCGAACAGTTGCGTAGATCATATCTATCGATGACAGGTTTAAGTCCTGAAAAAATTAAGGTCGACTCGGAGGACGAGAAGTTTATAAAGAAAGCCTTAAAAATTGTTGAGGCCAATATATCAGAAGCGTCGTTTACCGTTGAAGATTTTGGTGCAGAAATGGGGATGAGCCGCGTTAGTCTGTACAAAAAACTGCTGGCCTTAACCGACCGACCCCCCATTGAATTCATCCGTGTTATTCGTTTAAAACGAGCTGCTCACCTGCTCGAAACGAGTCAACTTTCGGTATCAGAAGTGGCGTACCAGGTAGGCTTTAATAACCCGCGGTATTTCTCGAAGTATTTTTCGAAAGAATACGAAATGCTGCCATCGGAATACATCGAAAAAAACCGAAAGACCACAAACGATCTTTCAAATGAAGTAAAAGACAAATTTTCGTAGTGAAAGGCAAAAGCCTAAAAACAACTGTCATCTCAACGAGGAACGAGGAGAGATCTGTTTCAGTTTTCTTGCAAGTTCTCAGTCACAGTTCTCAGTCGCAGATTGCAGTTTTCAGTTTTGCACTATCAGTTCTCATAATCCATCTCTCATCGTCTCAGTATTCAACCTACAATTCAACACTTTAACGATTGGCTCAATAAAAGAACTTAAGCACAAAGTTTTCCCCAGTTACGCATTGAAGCATTTACGCATTCAGGCATTCTCCCTGAATCCTTCAATTCCTCAGTCTTTACAAAAAATCCTCTCTCACCGGACTAAAAACATCGATCAGAATTCCGGGCTCCAAACAAAGCGCACCGTGCAACATATTCGGCTCTACATACAAACCATCGCCGGGCTCAACAATTACTTTTTCGCCATCCATCGTAAATTCAAACTTGCCGCTAACACAATAAGTAGTTTGTGTGTGAAAGTGCGAATGTTCTGCACCAACAGCTCCTTTTTCAAATTTCACCTTTACCATCATAATCTGGTTGTCCCAGCCCATAATCTGACGCGCCACGCCATCACCAAGATCTTCCCAGCGTTTACTGCTTTTTAATACTTTCTCGCTTGCCATATCTTATCGGTTAAATTTATACGGATGATACTACAAAACTAAGAGTTTTCCAGTACATATCTCAGATATCAGAACCATTTGAATAATAGGGATTTTACTTTTTATAAATTTGTTTTTCGCCTTCCTGATCTCACACTTTTCCCTTATTTTTATAACTTTCGATTAGATAATTTCAAAAAATTGTACGTCATAATATTGTGCAATTACTCTATTACTCAAATAAAGACCATATTTTATGAACAAACGAAATCTTTTCAGATTCTTCCTCATTAACTTCTTTTTAGTTAATTTATTGTCAGCAAGCACTTTCGCACAAAAACAAGATTATTTCCCTCCTAAAGATTTAACTTCTGTTGGCGCGTATTATTACCCGGAACACTGGGACGAAAGCCAGTGGGAACGCGATATTAAAAAGATGGCTGAAATGGGCTTTGAATTTACCCACTTTGCCGAGTTTGCTTGGGCACAACTGGAACCTGAAGAAGGGATTTACGATTTCTCGTGGCTCGACCGTGCAGTAACATTGGCCGATAAATATAATCTGAAAGTAGTAATGTGCACCTCAACGGCAACACCACCGGTCTGGCTGGTTCGCAAACATCCTGATATTTTGAAACAGCACGAAGACGGAACAAAAATGGACCATGGCGCACGTCAGCATGCTTCTTTCTCAAACGAGTATTACCGCAGTTATTCGCTAAAGATGATAGAAGAACTGGCTAAACATTATGGCAACGACGAGCGTATTTTTGGCTGGCAACTCGACAATGAACCTGCTGCCAACGTAGATTATGGTGCTGATGCCCAAAAACGTTTCCGAGCGTGGTTAAAGGAAAAATATGGTAGCATCGAAACCCTAAATGATGCCTGGGGAACCAACTTCTGGAGCAGTACTTACAATAATTTTGAGGAGATAAATATTCCCAAACACTCGCAGTGGGGAATGAATTTGTATCAACGTTTGGATCATAGTCGTTTTTGCGATTACGAAACATCAAGCTTTCTGGATGAGCAGGCAAAGGTAATCCGCCGGTATGCCAATCCTAACCAGTGGATAACAACAAACTACATTCCTTACTACGATGCTCGTTATGTGGGTGCGAGTAAAGAACTCGACTTCATTACCTATACCCGTTATATGGTTTATGGCGAGCATCCCGGAATTGGACCAAAAGGTTACCGCGTGGGCGAATACTCGCGCATTGCTATGGCCAACGATTATTTCAGGCCGCTGTCGCCAATTTACGGTGTTATGGAACTTCAACCCGGACAGGTAAACTGGGGAACTGTAAACTCGCAACCACTGCCAGGCGCCGTGCGTCTGTGGTTGTGGCATGTATTTGCCGGCGGAAGTAAATTCACCTGCACCTATCGTTTCCGCGCACCAATTTATGGATACGAGCAATACCACTACGGAATTGTTGGCCCCGATGGAGTTACGCCAACACCGGGAGGTTTGGAATATGAAAAATTTATCGATGAAATAGCAGTACTTCGAAACAATCCTTCAAACGGAAAAATTCCACAGGATTATTTAAACCGGAAGACCGCTATTCTGTACGATCCGGATAATACGGTGGCCATAAACAACAACAAACAAAATGCTGCGTGGAATACCGAAGCTCACGTGCTAAAATACTACAAAGCACTAAAAGCTTTTGGTGCCCCGGTTGATTTTATCCGCGATACCATGGATTTTTCGCAATACCCGGTTATTGTTGCTCCAGCCTACCAGCAAATGAGTTTGGAGCTGGTTGACAAACTTACAAGTTACGTAAAAAATGGCGGCAACCTGGTAATGTCGGTTCGCACGGGTCATCAAAACGAGTTGGGACATTTGTGGCAGGCAAAACATGCCGAGCCGCTTTACGAACTTATTGGCGGTGAAATTGAATTCTACGATCTGCTACGTTCGTTTGCACCCGATACCGTAATAATGGACAATAAAAAATACGCCTGGACAACCTGGGGGGATATACTAAAAACCAATGCCGGCACCGAAACCTGGGGAACTTTCCGCGGCGATTATTACGAAGGAAAAACAGCGGTAACTTTTAACCAACTTGGTGAGGGAACAGTAACCTATGTTGGAGTTGACAGTCACGATGGCAAACTGGAACACGCAGTTCTGGATAAACTTTATGACCGTCTTGCTATTGACGTAAAAGATTACCCTAAAGGTGTCATGGTTGAATACCGCGATGGTTACGGGATTGCCGTGAATTACTCAAATATTGAATACGAGATGGAACTACCCGCCGGAACAGAAATTTTGATCGGTGATAAAACGATTCCAACCGCCGGTGTACTTGTTTGGAAAACAAAATAACCGACTCACTCAAAATTTCAGGCGATGAGACAAATAGCAAACTTTTTATTTCTGATACTTTTACTTTCTTCCTGCACCGTTCAAGACAAAAATGATTTGATTGACCGCAGAGCACTGGTAAGCAGAAATAATGTGCTTGTGGAAAATTTCGATCCTCTGGCATCGCTGTCTGTTGGAAACGGCGATTTTGCATTTACCACCGATATTACCGGTCTTCAAACGTTTTATGAGGAATATCACAACGGCGTTCCTTTAGGTACACAATCCAACTGGGGATGGCATACAACACCGAACACTGGCGACTTTAAATGGTCGGAAACACTAAAGTATTTTGAGGTTGAAGGCCGGCAGGTACCTTATCGCCACCAAATAAAAGACGATGCCCGTAAACACGCTGCCTGCAATTATTTCAGGGAGAATCCGCATCGCCTGCACCTCGGGATTATTGGATTTGTACTAACAAAAGCTAACGGCGAAAAAGCCACCATTCAGGATATTAAAAATCCAGTACATAAGCTGGATATGTGGACCGGGCAAGTTACCAGCAGTTTCGAATTTGACGGCCAACCGGTAAAAGTAGAAGTTTATTGCCATCAGGATCAGGACCAGATTTCGGCAAAAATTGAGTCGCCGTTAATTGCTGCGGGGCAACTAGCCGTACTGTGGAAATTTCCGTATGCAGCTGCCATACATTCTCATCCCGGATACGATTTTCAGTCGCCCGACAAACATCAAACTGAAATGTTGCCGGCGGGTGAAAACTCAGTCCTATTCAACCGTAAACTGGATGACGATAACTACCAGGTTAAAGTAAACTGGCAAGGCGATGCAGCATTTAAAATGCAGGAAAAGCACGAGTTTATGCTACAGCCTAATAATGGTGAATCGTTGGAATTTAATTGTTGGTTCGCACCTAAAGCAGATAAAAAAGAGCCAATAAATTTTGAAGAAACAAAGGCAAACAACATCGAAAACTGGAAAGCCTTTTGGGAAAATGGCGGAGTTGTCGATTTCTCGGATTGTACCGATCCGCGTGCCAAAGAACTCGAACGCCGGACTGTACTTTCGCAGTACCTTACAAAAATACAAAGTTCGGGCTCGCGACCTCCACAAGAAACCGGCTTAACTTACAACAGCTGGTTTGGCAAATACCATATGGAAATGCATTGGTGGCATATTGCCCATTTTGCACAGTGGCAACGCGACGAATTTATAGAAAAGCAGCTCGATTTCTACAACGAAATGTATAACAAAGCACGGGAGACCGCTACCGACCGGGGATACAAAGGCGTACGTTGGCAAAAAATGGTTGGCCCCGATCACGAAAACAGTCCATCTTCGGTTGGTTCGTATCTTATTTGGCAACAACCGCATATCATCTGGTTTGCCGAACAAATGTACCGCCAAAATCCAAACGAAGAAGTGCTCAACAAATACAAAAAGCTGGTTTTTGAAACGGCTGAATTTATGGCTGATTTCCCGGTTTGGAACGATGAGTTGAATCGCTACGATCTGGCTCCTCCCTTAATTCCGGCGCAGGAACATTGGGATCGAGAAACCACCTTTAATCCACCGTTTGAGCTGGCCTACTGGTATTGGGGATTAACTACGGCTCAAAAATGGAAAGAACGTCTTGCTGAGCCAAAAGTGGAAGCCTGGGAGAATGTGCGAATCAATCTTGCTGCTCCCGATCAGAATGAAAATGTTTATCTGGGAATCCAGGGAGCAATTGACTCCTATTCCAATTCAGAGCTGATGAAAGATCACCCGATGGTTCTTGGGGCTTACGGCATTCTCCCTGATTGGGATAAAATAGATCCGGAAATTCTGCGCAATACGATGCACGTAATTGCTAAAAAG
Source organism: uncultured Draconibacterium sp. (assembly GCF_963675065.1). Taxonomy (NCBI): domain Bacteria; kingdom Pseudomonadati; phylum Bacteroidota; class Bacteroidia; order Marinilabiliales; family Prolixibacteraceae; genus Draconibacterium; species uncultured Draconibacterium sp. Next base: position 1,951,276 of record NZ_OY775906.1, read on the forward strand.
TGGGATTGGCAACAAACCTGGGGATGGGATTATCCGATGGCAGCCATGTGTGCTACACGATTGGGAGAGCCCGAACTGGCCTTGGAATTTTTACTAAAAGATGTACAAAAAAATACTTACCTGAAAAACGGTCACAATTATCAGGATGATAGATTAAGAGTTTACCTGCCCGGAAACGGAGGATTGCTAACTACCATAGGTATGATGTGCGCCGGATGGGACGGTTGCACAGAAAAGAATCCGGGGTTTCCGAAAAATGGAAAATGGGATGTAAAATGGGAAAACATATCGCCCGTATTTTAAGAAAGAAATTTAACACCAGACTTTAGGCCAAGACTGGTGGGATACTATCAGGATAAGGGTTTAGCCCTTACTTCTATTTATCACTTTCTTTTTATTTAATTCATCAATCCAATATTGTTCTATTCAATAGAAATGCTAGTTTTTTTGGATAGAAAACATCAATATGCAATTTCCGCTCGCCTAACGAATGGTGAACGAGGTATCGCGCAGAAAATTAAAGTCGTGCTGCAAAAAACCTATAAAAGGCAACGTCAGAAAAAGAGACACCTCATTTTCGAATTGTTTTACATTCACTTATCACTTATCACTTTTCAAGAAAACCGATAAATTTTTCCATGGTATTTATCTCTGCTTCACGACCGCAAGCCGACGATACCCAGGTTGTTAATTGTTTGCCCGGTTTGCTGATAAGAAGAAACTGTGTGCCATCGTCATCAGTTTTTACAAAATCCTCCGGATCATACATAATTGCAGCACCAATCTCAACAGATTCAGCAGCAACATCTTCGGGATGAATGCCCCAGGCAGCGATCAATCCATCCTTTTTGTAAATCTCCTGCCCTTTGTGATAATTAATTCCGGTAACAAATTGAACAGAATCATCGGTTAATGCAAAAGCCTCAACCCTGGCATTTCTTTCTCCTGAATAAACTGTAACCCGCACCAATACATCAACTTTTCTCCCTTTGTAAGGCACATCTTCCGATAACATTTCCATGTAAGAGCAGGTAGGTTCTTTTGCCACGCGGGCCGTACGATTCGATACTGGATTCAGTCTCACAACCTTTTCTCCATCCCACAAACGAACACCACCTAATCCAAGGGTTTCGCCGGCTTTATAGTAATCCGCTCCCCAGCCCTCTTTTTGGTCTTCTGCCGATGGATACCATTCTTTTTCCTTCAATTCCAGCTGTGGTTTAGCTTTCGAATAAACATCAATAGCTGCTTTTTCGCTAAAATAAATTCGCAATGCCATCCACTCGTTTTCTAAAGCCGGTCCATGATGCCCGATTGTATTATACAAATCGCCCGATTCGGCGTTAATTTCAGCCTGTTGCAAACTATCCGAACGCATAAACAAACTTACATCGGTTTTATTTTGTGCCTGAGATTGTGCAAACAGCATTATTGCAAATAATAGTAGAACATATCTTCTCATTTTCGTATTCGTTTTTGTTTGAAATTATTTATTTAATTCAATGGCAGCCACAATCAAAGGTGCAACACCTTTTTTGTCGTTATCCACTTTCTTTTCTGTCACGTAATAGTTATAATCGGCTTCGCGATAGGGATTTCCTCCCAAACCACAGGAGCCACATATATTGGTTAAAGTTACAAATCCATTCTCATCTTCCGTTACCAGGTTTTCAATTATACTGTCGAAAGCTGTGTTAGCAACGTCACGGTAACTTTGAGGCAACCAGTTGTTTTTAGCTCCTTTCGCAAATGCGTAGATAAACATAGCCGATCCCGATGCTTCAAGGTAGTTGCGGTCTTCGCCTCCCCTATCCAGCACCTGGTACCACAATCCTGTTTCCTCATCCTGAACCTTCAGAATAGCCTCACTCAAATCATTCAGAATAGTGATCAGTGCTTCCCTGTCTTTATGATCTTCAGGCAGATTCTCCAACACATCAACCAATGCCATCATGTACCAGCCTGTTGCGCGGCTCCAAAAGTGTTTCGACTGCCCTGTTTCTTTGTTACACCAGCGTTGCTCGCGACTTTCGTCCCAGGCATGGTAAACCAGCCCCGTTCTTTCATCGAGCGTATGTTTGTACACTTCCTGCAACTGAAAAGTAACCTCATCGAACCAGTGCGGCTGATCAAATTCTTTGGCATAACGAGCCAAAAACGGTGATGCCATGTACAAACCATCCAGCCACATTTGATAAGGGTATATTTTTTTATGCCAAAACCCGCCTGAATTTGTGCGTGGCTGACTTTTCATCTGTTCTACCAGCGTTTCTATTCCCAAACCGTATTTTTCGTCGCCATAATCCTGGTATAAAGTAACCAAGCTGTTACCGGGCCGGACCCGGTCGATGTTATAATCCGAAAGTTTGTATCTGTCAATCTCGCCATCCTCTTGCAAGAAATAATCGACATAATTTTTTAGGTAAGCGCCATATTTCGGATCAATATCTTTAAGCTTATATATGGCATCGCCCAGAAAAGCAAAATCGTACTCGAATTTAGGATTCTCGCTTTGATAATAGATCAGACTGTCAGCCTCATGCAATACGGTTTCAGCAAATTTAACCGACCACAAAGGCTTGGTTATTTGTACTGAATTTTGTTTGGTATTTTTGGAAGTGCATCCGATCAGGGCAACAAACAGGAAGATAATTGAAAAAGTTCTCATTGGTTTAATTTTGTTTAACAACAAAACTAATCTAACCGCTAGATTTTCAAAAGTTAAAATGTATTATATCGCGGGAAAATTTTTCCAAACATGGTAAAATTGAGCTTATTAGACCCTTTTCATAAGCTAAAATACCATCATCGGGAAAAATGTAAGAATATCACAGAGAACTCTTTACCCCTCTCCCTATCGGGAGCTCCCCTCACAAGGGGAGCCTGTTCTATCAAATTCCCAAACTTCACATCCAGGCCGTTAACCTACTGTCCGATCAAATGTAGCAATTTCAGGAAACGATAACTTGCTCCCCTGCTACTCCCTTTTTTCTCAGGTTTCTTTCCTACAACTGGAAAGTATATACATACTTCACCTGAAAGATCCTGTTTAAGAATTGGGGTTCATCCAAACCATTGTCGATGTAATCATTTGTTGGTCGAATTTCGTTGTACACCACGTACAGATCGTTTCCTTCTTTTGGATTATAGCGCAGGCGAAAGTTTGATACCATAACATCGTTCACACTATTAAACTGTACAAAAGAGCTGAACGACAGCTTTGTGTTATACATGTATAAAAACTTCAGGCGTCCAACATGCGCATTCATTTCCTGGTTCCGGTCGGCAAAAATCACATGGCTGTAATTGTAATAGGCCGAAAGCTGCAAACTTGCCGAAAGATTATAAATGGGCTGAACAGTTGCAGTAACATTTTTACCATCGTAAAACTGGCCACCCGACATCATTATGGTGGTAGACAGCGGCTTTGAAACCGGCGACATCAGTGTCATACGGCTGGTATACGTTTTATATTTATCGGCCGGAACAACTACCTTATCATCCAGTTCAAATTCTTCATCAACACCTTCAATGCGGTAATTTAAATCCAGGTTTACAAACCAACCCTTTTTGGTATTTAAACTAAACCCCGGCCCGTACATACCTGTATCCAGACCTCCGTCGGTAACACGATACGATTCATAAAAAGTTCCGTCAATACTGTATTTAAAAAGTCTGGACTCGGCACCGGGAAGCCAGCCGTACTGCAGTTTTAGTCGAGGTCCTTTGGTGGCATATTTTGATAAGAATCCCACCTGAGGATCAAAATTCTCGCCCGTATACGCATAAGATAAGTCGTAGGCAAAACCTTCCTCGCTTCGCCGTTGCCACGATGCGCGGTAGAATGTATTTTTAATACCGGCCGAAAAATCAGTGCCTTCCGGATCGGTAGTTTGAGCAACACCCGCCTCAATGTAATCGTCGCCAAAAATGCGAAAAATACCATCAACACCATAGGAATACGAATCGTTGATATCCGCTCCAACCCTCGAGGTCATAATTGCACCAACATACGAGTTGGTATTTATTACCTGGCGGCGGAAGCGCAACACCCCAAAGTTTTCTGAAGGATTTGAGTTATTCTTTTGGGTTTGCATATCCATAAATCCCATGTCCCATTTTCCCACGCGCCCGGTTAATCGTGCCCCGCCCAAAATTGGTGTCGGGCAACCGTCTTCATCCAAACCAATACGGCGACTGTAGAATAACTTACTTGGGCCACTCAGTTTGTAATCGAAAATACTTGAACGCTCCTGGAAGAACATTCTTTTCTCGGGAAAGAACAAAGCATAACGCGTTAGATTCACTTGTTCGTCGTCGGCTTCAACCTGAGCAAAATCGGTGTTAAAAGTCAGGTCCATGGTAAGGTTGCTGGTGAGGCTGTATTTTATATCTACCCCGCCGGTCAGTTTATTGTCTTTTGATGAATCAAAAGCTGTTTCCTCTTCATTTAGCTCATTGTTTCTCTCCACTCCGGTAGTTATATACGGAGCGACATAAACCGGCTTTTTGCTTTCCACACCCGAAAGTTCGATGGTTTGAGCCAGCGATGGTTTGTTGGATGCCAACCGGCCATATTTCGGATCGGTTGCAGGATAGGTATCCACTTCGTTGTTATGGCTTACACCGCGGTTAATCAACAATCCCATTCGTACGCGCCCGTTAACTTCCTGAAAGCGAAGACTTGAAAACGGAATACGCATTTCGACCGCCCAACCTGTTGCAGTACGTGCTGTTTTTACATCCCAGAAAGTGTTCCAACTATAGTTTTGAGCAGTCGACCCGGCTCCCGGAGGGCCCGGCATCTTTTGTGCATCGTTCGATACGGCATAATCGATACGCTGCCCTGCAGGCATGGTAAAGAATGCCAGTGCATTTTCGTTATCATCGTAGGTATCTAATAAAATTCCGAAAGAGTCGGGATTTTTCGACTTCTCATCGCGTTTTTTACTGGTGGAAACAATGTCCTCCGGGTTCTTGTAATCCAGGAAAGCACCTACCCACAAAAAGTTATCGTCGTAACTGATGTATGTTTTGGTCTCCTCACTCGGAGAAGCTTGATAATTAGGAATGTGCATTACCAGCTCAAACTGGCTTGCCTTTTGCCAAAAGGCTTCGTCGGGCACTCCATCGAAATTTACCGTTCCATTATTTTTAGCAATCTGTACAATGTCCTGCCCAAATACGATGATGGAACTACACGTGCAGAGAATTAAAGATATTAACTTGAAAAAGAATTTGGTTTTCATGTTACTTTGTTTTGGTCTAAAGGCCCAAACAGGAGTTTGCGGATGTATTTTCGACAGATTAAAGCCTTAGTTGATCTGGTTAAGTCGGTTTAAATTTTTTAGCGAAAGGATCTCCGGTGTTACCCGAAGATCCTTTTAGAAAACATTACAATTGTTTTATTTATATCTATTTACTCTTTTGTCGTTAATCACCCCTCTCCAGTTCATGCCATAGGCAAAATCGTAAACATTGCCCATTTCGTCGGTGTAACATTCCATGTCGCGTGGTACGTCTTCAAACTGCTCTTCTACCGTTTTCATGTTGGCAGGTAACTGAAAAGGTAGTAACCCTGAAGGTTCTGCATTACCTGTTACCAAATCCATAATTGCCTGATTCTGCACACCACAATGAACAAGAATAGCATCGGCACTCTTTTCAAACTCGGCAGGGATAAACGGATTGGCCACATTTACCACCACAATTACAGGTTTCTCACCCATTTTTGCTTTCGTTTCGTTCACCACTTTCATGTCGTAAACATTAGCTGCCTCGGTTGATTTTCCTTTGTAACTTCTGTTGGTAAAATCTTCGAACGGACTGCCACCGGCAATACTTTTTTCGCGTGCATATTTTGCGGTATATGGACCGTACTGAAGAGAAATAGGAACATACCCATTACCCCCTTTTTCCTTATCCTCGAGCGAGTATCCTGTTCCTCCTTGCGGGCTTGAGATCAAACAAATTGCGAGATCGGCTTTCTCAGGAGCATCGACAACCTCAAAATAGTTGGCTACCATATCCATGTTTGCCGCATCGCTCCATTTTTCCTCGCTTCGCATACCAAACCAGTTGGTTCCTGCAGGTGTATATTTTTGTGGAATATAAACTTTCAACTTTTTCTCGACCGGTAAAACGCCATCCTTGTTTTTTAGCATTACAACCGATTTCAGTTGAGCTTCGTAACCGGCTTTCATGTATTCCGGATTACCCACAATTTTTTCAGATTCAGCCACAACCAGGTAAGGATTTTCAAACAATCCGGGGTGGAATATATTTTTCAATAAACGAACAGCGGATTGCTCAAAACGATTGCGCATATATTCTTCGCCATGTTCTTTCACCCCCATTTCATAAGCTTCCAAAACAGGCCCTTTTTCGTTGTTTCCGCCAAACTGGTCGGCACCGGCTTCAATTACTTTATAGTGACGCTCGGCAACCGAAAGGTTCTCTACACCCCAGCATTTTCCAAGAAATTCGTGTACACTGCGTGTATCGGCAGTAATCATCCAGTCGGTACAAACCACACCATCGTAACCATACTCACCTCTTAAAAGATCGGTGATGATGTATTTGTTATAAGCGTTTCCAACGTTTTCGCCATTCTTCTGATCGACATTATACGAGATGGTATAATAAGGCATAACTGCCGTTGCTTTACCCGTTGGACCATCCAGTTTAAAAGCACCTTCGGTAAATGGTTTTAGCTGATCAGAAAGATTGTTTCCCGGATAAACGGCATAAGCGCCATACCCAAAATGTCCATCGCGGCCACCTTCTTCCGGGCCACCACTGGGCCAGTGTTTTACCATGGCATTTACACTTTCAAATCCCCAGCCTCCGGCAATTTCTTTAGCCGCTGATGACGTTTGAAATCCATCGACATAAGCACGTGTCAGATCGGCTGCTAAACCGGGATCCTCCCCCATAGTTCCACTAAAACGACTCCAACGAGGTTCGGTTGACAAATCGATCTGCGGAGAAAGCGCAGTAGAAATACCTAATGCGCGATATTCAATCGAGGCGATTTCGCCAAATTGTTTCATTACAGCAGGATCGAAAGTGGCTGCCAAACCCAGTGTTGTTGGCCACATCGAAATATCGCCACCGGCTCCTGCATTGTATTCGGTTTCTGCACTTGTTCCGTGGCGTGGGTCGGTACTTGTATTTCCGGGAATTCCCAAACCAAGACCTTCAACGAGGGCCTGCATGTTGTTGTTCCATTGCGCAGCCACGCCCGGACTTTCAACTGTAGTAATTAACACATGACGCAAATTATCCTCGGTAAGAAATTTTATTTGCTGATCGGTGAGATCGCTTGATTTTGCGCCACTATCTGACAACGATTTTCCATTGTAGGTTCCGGCACCAAAACCTCCCCTTCCGGCAGGTATCGACTGATGTCCGCTGTATAACATTAAACCGGCAATTTGTTCTACCGACATTTTTGAAGCCAGATCTTTGGCACGCTCGTCTACCGGTTTACGCCAGTCTTCGTACACATCCAGTTCACCGTTTTTATTCAGGTCTTTAAAAGCAAAACCTTTGTCCGTAAGAATCGTTACTCCTGATTCAGGCGAATAACCCAAAGTTTGACCACCTTCGTTATGAATAAGGTGAAAATCTCCCAAATCTTCTTCCGTCCATTTGGGGCCACAGCCAATAAGTGCTGCAAAAAGAAATGCTAGCGATAAATTTTTTAGTTTTTTCATACTATTTAGATTGTTAGTTTTTAGCGGTATAGTATGGAACTCGCACATATTTTATTATTCCTCTTGGATGTAATATTTTATATGCTCGTTTCATATTGAGTTTAATTAGTTGCGCATCGTTTTATTCAGAATAAAAATCATCAAGAAATTTAAGCAATTCGGCACTTGGAAGATCATCGCACTTCGATGTTGTGTTAAAGCGCATTGCTTTCAGGTTATCAGGCGAAGCTGCTTCCCACCCGGGCAATCCTTCTGCATTTGGATCTCCTGAAGTAGCAAAATTCACCCAATAGTCCGACATCAGGTCGGCCAGTTTATAATCTGCCTCGGTCCAAGGGCGCGGGCTCATTTTCAGGTTATTGTAGGCGTATGGTACTTCACCTGTATGGAAAGCACCAAAATCACTCATTCCATCGGCGTAAGGCACATCCCGCTCGAAACGGTACATAAATACTTTCGATGTTGCCTTTTCATTTTGTAGCTGCATCCACTTGTACGACTGAACACCAAAGGTTTGCAATGCTCCCAAATCGTTCTGAATGGCAATTGCATCCTCATCAGAGTTGATTGGGAACTCAGCCAGAAATTTATCGGCCTTATCACCGAACATCGTTTTTACATGTTCTTTAAACTGATCTGCAGGAACAGGCTTCCCTCCAAAACCTTCATCTTCGTTCCATCCAATTATCACAGGAATATCGTTTTGTTCGCCGTTGGCAAAGATCTCACTAACCGGTTTTGGAAGAAAATAACCATCAACGATCGGATTTCGCAGGCCGGTACCACTTAAAATCTCCTCGGCACTTTTTGCCCGTAATTCTTCAATAGATGATGCCCCCAAAGACTCGGCGAATTTTATACCCGCTTCCTCGGCAGATTTCAGGCTACCACCACGGGCTAACGCATTGGTTGAAAGCACCGCACCACCACTCTCAGCAATGGCACGGTGAATCAATCCTTTTGTTAGTGGACTTGCCACTAAATAATTAACACTAAACGCACCTGCCGACTGACCGGCAATGGTAATATTGTTTGGATCGCCGCCAAAAGCAGCAATATTTTTGTTTACCCATTTCAGGGCTTCAACCTGGTCAAGTAACCCATAATTCCCTGAGGCGTTGTTTGGCGATTCAGCAGTAAGTTCCGGATGCGCTAAAAATCCTAAGGTTCCTACGCGATAGTTTATAGTGATAAAAACAAGGCCTTTCTTCGCCATTTCCTCGCCATCATAAATAGGAACAGCACTTCCTCCACTTGAAAAACCACCACCATAAATATAAACGAAAACCGGATGTTTTTCAGTGGCATCCCTGGCCGGAGTCCAAACATTCAGGTACAAACAATCTTCGCTTAAGGGCTCTTTTGGAGCAATAAACTCCTGTGTCCACATACTAAACGGCATTGGCGTTGCCTGCATCGGGCTTGCTGAGAATTCAGTGCATTCCTTCACGCCTTCCCAGGATTCAACGGGTTGTGGTGCTTTCCAGCGCAAATCGCCAACAGGCGGAGCAGCAAACGGAATTCCCTTAAAAGTGGTAATTCCGGTGCTTTCATCAAAAGTACCGCTTACCTTTCCACTGGCTGTAGCAACGCTGTCTTTAATTTGTTGAGGCTGCTGAGAAGAACATGCTCCCAAAATAGATGAAATTCCTAACAACAAGATCACACATAAGTTTTTCATAGATAGTCAGTTTTGTTGTTGTTTAGTTTTTATGAAATAAATCACAGGAAAATAGAAAAGGAAACTCCCCCCCTGAACTATTCCAGGGAGAGAGTACTTAACTAAGTCCCACTACCTATGCATTTTTTCAAAGTCTCGTTCAGGCACCATTGCTTTTGATACCTTTTGAACTGTAATATCGTTGGCAACAGAGAATGTTGCTTTTTCTTTAATGTCTTTTGAAGAAGCTCCAACTTTTACGGTATAATCGCCGGCTTCTGTAATCCAGCTTGTACTTGCTTCATCAAACGAAGCCAAAAGTGCGGCGTCAATATCAAACGACAGCGTTTCAGATTTACCCGGTTTTAACAAAGCTGTTTTACCAAAGGCTACCAACTCTTCTTCAGGTTTTTCAAGCGATTTACCCGGCGCACTGGCATAAACCTGAACTACCTCTTTACCTGCTACATCACCGGTATTTTTTACATCGATGGAAACAGTAATTTTTGCATCAAATTTTTTGTCGCTCAGTTTCAGGTTGCTGTATTCAAATGTGGTGTATGATTTCCCGTATCCGAATTCGTAAGCTACCGGTACATCGAAGGTGTTAAAATAGCGGTAACCCACGTAAATATCTTCTTCATAAACCACTTCCCAGGGCACGCGGCGCATCAGAGAGAAACCTGACTGATCGGCAGTATTGTCTACAGCTCCTTCAGCCTTAACAGCCACGCCGGGAAAATTATCCGACGACGAACCATCTACATATTTCACAGGGAAAGTTTGTGCCAGTTTTCCTGACGGATTTACTTTTCCTGAAAGTACATCAACTATGGAGTTACCACCTTCTTGTCCTGGTTGCCAGGCACAAAGAACGGCATCAGGAATAGTACTCCAGCTGGCAGTTTCAACAACGCCGCCAACATTCAGAATAACTACTGATTTTTTGCCTTTTGCATGGAAAGCGTCGGTAACTGTTTTTATCAGGTCTTTTTCATTCTTATTCAGATAGAAGTCGCCTTCTTCCGCTTTGCGGTCACCACCTTCACCGGCATTGCGTCCGATCGTAATCAAAGCAATATCAGCTTTTGCAGCCATTTCTTGTGCAATTGATGCATCCAAAGCCATTTCTTCAACAGGAATTTTGCCGCCCATTAAAGCAGCCAAAGGATTGCTTGATTTATCCTGTGTTTTTCTTGCTTCTTCCATGTAGCTTTCGTAAGTATCTTTTAGGTCAGCATAAGTTTCAAAACCTGCATTTTGCAAGCCCTGCATCAACGAAACGGTATAAGCTTCGTTAACGTCGCCACTCCCGGTTCCTCCCGAAATAAAATCGTACGACGTATTTCCGAATGCAGCAACATTTTTAATACTTTTTGCAAAAGGTAGTGCTCCATTATTTTCCAATAATACCATTCCATCGGCAGCTGCCTGACGGGTTACTTCGGCATGTGCTTTCAAATCAGGGTTGTTCGATATGTTATATCCTTTGTAACGTGGCGTTTCAACCATGATATTCAGAATACGTTCAACATTCGTATCTAAAACTGATTCATCGAGTTTTCCTGACTCAACCGCTTCGATAAGTGTTTTAATGGTTTCTGGCGAACCGGGCTGGATCATATCGTTTCCGGCTTTCATCTGGGCAACAACATCGCTACCACCGCCCCAGTCGGTCATTACATATCCTTTAAATCCCCAGTCGTCGCGAAGAATTTTAGTCAACAGATCGTGGCTTTCTGAAGTATAAACACCATTTACTTTATTGTACGATGACATTACTGTCCATGGCTGACTTTCCTGTACAGCAATTTTAAATCCTTTCAGATAAATTTCGCGCAAAGCACGTTCACTGGCAATTACATCAACCGACATACGATTGGTTTCCTGGTTGTTAACCGCAAAGTGTTTAATTGAAGTTCCAACGCCATTCGATTGAATACCTCTAACCATGGCAGCCGCCATTTTCCCGGCTACCAGCGGATCTTCCGAATAATATTCAAAGTTACGTCCGCAAAGTGGATCACGCTGAATATTCAATGCAGGTGCTAAAAGAACATCGGCACCATATTCCAGCACCTCTTTACCCATCGCTTTTCCTACCGATTCTACTAACTCGGTATCCCACGATGAAGCCATCACGGTTGCAATGGGGAAAGCTGTACAATAATAAGTATCGGTTTCACCATCGCGCGTTGGACTAATACGTAATCCGGCAGGACCGTCAGCCAATGTTTGACTGGTAACTCCTAAGTCAGGAAATTCTGCAGTTACACCAGCGGTTCCGGGCAAATACCCCCTGATTTTGTCAACCATTTTTCCGTAAGGAGTGCTGGTATCCAAACCTCCACCAAACATTGGAGGCATTTTTTCACGAATAGAGTCGGGTAAAGGAAAATACATTCCGGTTCCAATAACCAACTGGGCTTTCTGCTCCAGGGTCATCGACTTAACAATTTCTTTTACGCTTTTTTGTGAAACACTTGCCGACAGACTGGTGGATACAAGTAGTAATACGATCAGGGCTAGTACACTGTTTAGTTTAAGTTTATTACCGATCATGGTGAAAGATTTAGTTCTAAATTAGTTTTAGTTTATCGATATGGTTTTATCAATGGGGTTGAAGATAGGAATAAATCTTATTCCAAGTGTCACTACGACACATTATTATATTTTTAAACATATTTAATTAATACTTACAGAATTTTTTCTAATTTGTGTACCTAAAAAATTAATACATTGATTAACACGACGCCTATCAATTCAAACGAGTTCATGAATCATATATCACTAGACTGTGTGATATTTGGATTTAACAACAATGAGCTTAAAGTATTGCTTTTACATTTAAAGTATTCGAAGGAATATTCGCTTCCCGGAGGATTTTTAAAATATGATGAAACGTTGGAGCAGGCGGCACAACGCATAGTAAAAGAACGCACCGGGCTTGACAAGCTGTTTTTAAAACAATTTAAGGTATTTAGCGATCCGGAAAGAGCAAAATCGAATAAAGCGATACTTGATGCCGACATGGCAGGTTCAGAACCAGACAAGAGTTTTTTTGATAAACGTTTTATCTCTGTTGGATTTTATTCTTTGGTTGACTTTCGGAAAGTAAAGCCAACACCTGACCTTTTTTCCGACCATTGTGATTGGGCAACTTTAAATGCAGATGTTTCGATGCTCCTCGACCATAAACAAATTATTCAGGAAGCCATCAGCACTTTGCGTTTACAGCTTAACCAGCAACCTATTGGCTTAAAACTGTTACCCCGGAAATTTACCATGCCCGAACTTCAGAAACTTTATGAAACTATTCTTGGTCGTGATCTCGACCGGCGCAATTTTCAGCGCAAAATGCTAAACTACAACATTCTCGACAAGCTAAAAGAGCGGAAAACAGGTGGTGCGCACAAATCGCCCTACTTGTATTCGTTTAATATTGAACGCTACCAAAAAGCTTTGGAAGATGGCTTAAGCGGAATTTGGTAATTCTTACCCCTTAATTCTTAAAGCCCAGCTATACAAAACATTTCCGGTTAAGGTGCAGAAAAACAATACGATTCCAAAAGGAATAAGATCGCCGGTGTGAAACAGGGCCATTATACTTCCGATCAATGCACTAATGGCAAAGCGGGCAATTCCGATAGTAGCATTTGCCGATCCTGCAACTTCAGGATTATGATTCAGAATTGTGGCCGTTCCGTTTCCAAAAACCAAGCCCAGACTTCCTATATATAATACAATAGAAGCAAATACCGACCACAGTTGCGGATCAGGCATCAGCACTGAAATGGCCAGTGTAACTCCCGAAACCAGCTGCAACAATAAGCCGTAGCGTAATATCTTTTCCGGATCATGTTTCTTTAAAAGAATGGTATTTAAAAACGACAGCATAATATTCAGAACAACATTTGCGCTAAAAAACAGTGGAAAACGCATTTGGCTGATACCAAAATACTTGATATAAATAAACGATGCCGCCGTAATAAAAATGTACAGACCCGACATGGGCAAGCTAATGGCAAACAGCAAAATAGTACTTTGTTTGCTCGAGAAAAATACCCGGTACTTTTCCAACAGCTGCCGGCCTGTAATTTTACGGGTGATCAGCTCGGGAGCACGTGATTCGGGAATAAACAACCACATAGCTGAAAACAACAGAATGGCGAATGCGAACAAAAACCAGAAGATACTCACCCACCCATACCAATGAATTAATGCGGCGCCCCAAACCGGAGCAAACAGAGGAGCCAGCATAATGATCATGCTAATGATGGTAACAAAACGAGCTACCTGTTTTCCGCTGTACCAGTCGCGAATAAACACATTCCCCGTAACCGTTGCAAAACCTCCTCCAAAAGCCTGAAGCACACGTAACATCAGCACATACTCAATTTGGGTGCAGGTAGTTATGAGTAAGGAAGCCAAACCGTAAAGTGCAATTCCGGTGAGTGCAATTGTCTTTCGTCCAAAAGCATCGGACAATGGCCCTCCGAAAAAATTCCCAACAGCAAATCCCATAAAATACAATGTAATGGTCAACTCAGCTACGTTTAGCTTTACGCCAAAAAACTCAGCAATATCGGGTAAGGCGGCAATGTAGGTATCAATTGCAAATGGCGACATAGCCACCATAGCAGCCATAACCATTGTGAATACGGGAATAAAAAATTTGCTTGTGCGGTTTAAACTCATACTTGAATCGTTTCAAATTGGACGCGAAGGTATAAGTTTTAAACGAAGACGTGAGTTATTAAGGTTTTACGATCTCAGAATTTAACACATTCAGGGTTTCATCAAATCATCCAGTTGTTCAGCAGATAGTCCTTCGGGATCGAATCCGGCACTCCATGCCAACAACAAAAGTTTAGCGCCCTTATTGGCCACATCCAAAAAGTCGAACGCTTCCTCGATATCCACTCCGGTTGCTAAAGCGCCGTGTTTTTCCCACAAAACAACATCGTGATTTGTTAATCCTTCCAGCGTAAGATTTGCCAGTTCTTCGGTTCCATATCGTGCATAACCGGCACAGCCAACTCCACGCGGAACATACAATTTTATTTCCGGGCACATCTTCCAGAGCGAGTGATTAAATAAAGCCTCATCCTTAAACAGTTTATGGTGACTTAAAACAACCAACTCTGTAGGATGTGCATGAACAACTGCTTTTCTGCCGGTATGATTGGCCGCATTAAAAAGATGAATTTTAATGTGCGCCCTCAATTCCGAAGTGGGTTTAAAACCTGCACTGTTACCTCCCCACAAAACCGAATAAGCTGACGCTGTTTGGTTAACAGCGATAATTGCAGCAACTTCATCTACCCTATCTTCCAAATGCCGCAAACGACAACCCGAACCGGTAACCAAAAGTACCATTCCTGCTGCCTCTTTTGGGAAATCACGGGGAACTTCTTCCTTAATCCGGTTTATTGTTGACTCCGGGAAAAGACCGCTTAGATCAACGGAAATATTCCCCGAGCTTTTTTCGGCCCATTCTTTTTCCCATAAATAGCCGGCAACTTCGCTAACCTGATAAATATGTTTTACGACCTCTGCCGGAAGACTTTTTAATGCATTCACAATTAATAATTAAGTTTTGTTATTCAACTCTTCAATTAAATGTATTGCATGCGTTCTTTAAATGCCTGATACAATTCTCCGTACAGTTTTTGATTTTTCGATGGCTCAATAATTTTAGGATTATAATCCACCAACTGCCGGGCTTCTTCGGGCGATTTTGCCACACCACTCCCCGCAAATACAAATAAAGCGGCTCCCAAGACGGTTGTTTCCTTCTGATCGACCAGTTGTATGGGTAAATTGCAAACATCGGCACGCAATTGATTCCAAAGATAGTTTTTTGATCCACCACCCACGCAAATTATTTTTTCAGCTTTAAAACCACCCGCATTTTCCAGCGCTTCTACGCCAAATCGCAAACGATACGCCAGGCTTTCAAGAAATGCCCGGTATATTTCACCTCGTTTTGTATTTATCGTTAAACCGTTTATTGCACCAAAATTATTGGCTCCGCCTTCGCCATAAAACGAAGGATTTACCCAGACCGAAGATTCTCCTAGTTGAACTGTACCCGCATCAAAAATCATTTTAGCGTATAAAGCATCACCGCTTAGTTCCGAATAGAAATTTTTGGCAAACCACTCCAGTATTCCCGATGCCAGGTAATTCTGCCCGATATTATACAGTCCCTTCTCGGCATCCAATTCGGTGGTTAACTGCGCTGCCAGTTCATTTTTCGTCGATTTAAAACCTGCACTGCGCGCCATAATTATTTCCCAGGTTCCGCTGCTTAGCACCAGTTCATTTTCTTTTGCTCCCGAACCAAACAATGCAAACTGTGTATCGTGTCCGCCAAAAAACACCGGTACATTCGCCGGAATTCCTGTTTCAGTTTCGGCCTTTTGATGAACAACTCCGGCCTTTTCTCCGGATTCAGCAATATCTCCAAGCATTTCAGGACGAATATTCAGCGCTCCAAATATCTTCTCCGAAGCTTGCTGTTTTTGCATATCCATCAACATAGAAGTGCCGGCCATGGTCGTGTCATTACGCAATTCGCCCGTCAGCTTATAAATAAACAGCGAGGTGATAAACAGAAAACGATGTGCCTTTTTAATCACCTCTGGCCGGTTTTCCTTTATCCAGATAAATTTATTGATAGTATTAAACGCATACGGAAAGGTGCCAGCTTCAGCATACAATTTTTCAAGTGGAATATATTTCCCAATCTTTTTCATTACAGGCGTTGTACGCTGACATTGCCACGAAATTACCGGGTAAAGCATTTTGCCAGCACTGTCCACAAATGCACCATCAACACCAAAAGTTGTAACGGTTACGCCGGCAATTCGTTTTGTGTTGATAGTGGCCATTACTTTTTGCGAGGCCAAACAAAGCTTTGCCCACATTTCTTCCACATCCCAAATTACACCACCCGGAAATTCGGAATCGGGACTTGTATTGTTTGCAGTCGATTCCGAAGCCACAATTTTACCATGTACATCCATGGCAATCACCCGCAGGTTTGTGGCTCCGCAATCGAATACTATTGCTAAATCCTTTTCAGGCATAAGCTTTATTTATTACCGTAAAGTGGCCCGTACGATTCACAGGCACGAAAATCTGCCCCTTCTTTATTTTCGCCAAACGACGCCCATGCACTTGGCCGGAACAACTTGTCCTCAGAAACATTATGCATGTTTACCGGAATGCGCAACATGGAAGCCAGTGTAATCAAATCGGCACCAATATGGCCATAACTGATTGCACCATGATTGGCGCCCCAATTGGCCATTACCGAGTACACATCTTTAAAAGCTCCTTCGCCATTTACACGTGGCACAAACCATGTTGTCGGCCAGGTAGGATTTGTGCGCTCATCCAAAATTTTATGAATATCGTCAGGAAGTTCAACGGTCCAACCTTCGGCAATTTGAAGCACCGGCCCCAGTCCGTCAACCAGGTTTACGCGACTCATGGTTACCGGCATTTGTCCGGCAGTTTTGAACTGCGACGAATAACCACCTCCGCGGAAATAACCTCGCTCAGCCTGTGGCCACAGTGTATTATCCAAACACTTTTGCGCTTCTTCTTCG